>NZ_JBFUAK010000002.1:0-646295 GCF_056406315.1 Roseateles sp. P1_C6 | reverse complement strand
CCGCAGCCGCGGTCACGCCCATGCAGGCCGCCAGCGGCACCCGCCCGGCGCCGGCGGCGACGGCCGCCAACGCGCTGCCCGATCTGTCCAACGCCTTGCCCGGCCAAGTGGCCGCAACGGCCGCAACGGCCGCACCGGCCGGCCCGGCACGCGGCGACCCGGCCGCCGAAGCCTTTGCCGCGCCGAAGGCCTCCGCCGGCTCGCCGGACGCCGGCCCCCGCCTGGGCCCCAACCTGCCCTCGCCGCCCACCGCCGCGGCCAGCGCGCCGCGTTCGCCGCTGAACCTGTCGCTGCCACGCGGTGACATGGCCGCCAGGCGCGGGCCGGGCCTGGTCGAGCTGCTGCCGCCGCCGCCCGAGCGCAAGTCCAAGCTGGAGCAGTCCATCGAGGACGCCACCAACAAGGACTGCCGCAAGGCCTACAGCAACGCCGGCATCCTGGCCGCCGTGCCGCTGGCCATCGATGCGGCACGCGGCAAGGGCTGCAAGTGGTGAGTCAAAGCAGCGCGCGCAGCTGACGTGCGTTCTGCAGTGCAGCGCCGGACGCGGTGTTGTCGAACACGCACCAGCATGCCGGCTGCCTGGGGCCTGCCTTCAGCCGCCCGGCCTGGGTCGCCAGCCAGTCCTCGTCATAGGGCGACCAGTACATGCGCGGCGAGCCATGCCAGCGGAAATAGCGCACGCGCCGCTTGTCGCCACCGGGCTCGTCAGCGCCCGGCCATTTGGCGGGATCGACGGCTGCCCGGGCGACACAGGCCGCTCGCATCAGCCGGTCGGCCTCGGGCGTGAACCAGCTCGCATGGCGCGGCTCGCAAACCACGGCACCGCGGAAGCGGGCATGCACCTGCGCGAAGAAGCGCCCGGCCAACAGGACATCGAACTGCAGCGATGGCGGCAGCTGCACCAGCATGACCGCCCACTTGCGGCCCAGCCCGCCCGCCTCGCCAATGAAGCCGGCCAGCAGTTCTTCTGCGCCCTCGAGCCGGGCGATGTGGGAGATCTGCTTGGGCAGCTTGACCGCGAAGCGAAACCCGGGCGGCGTGCTGGCCGCCCATTTCTCGTAGGTCTGCGGCCGGTGGCTGCGGTAGAAGGACGAGTTGATCTCCGCGCAATTCAGCGCGGCGGCATAACGCTCCAGCTGAGAGCCTGCCGCCGGCAGGCCCGCGGCATTGTTCGAGGCGATGGCCCAGCCGGCCGTGCCAACGCGGTAGGGTGGCCGGATGCTCATTGGCGGCTGACGTCAAAAGCCATGCCGCAAGCCTAGGCCCGCCCAGGCGGGCCCGGCGTCGGACAAGCGCCCCCCAGCGGGCACCCTTGTCCGACGCCTGTGCCACTGAGCATTGCCGACCGCCTCAATGCCGTGAGCCCACGCTGCATGGCCGTCAGGCGTCGGCGCGTCGCCCGCCGTGACCGGCCAGGCGCGCGTCGCCAGCGCGGTTGCCGGCCCGGCGCCAAGCCGGCTCAGAACCCGCTGAGCACCAGCTTGCCGCGCATGCGCCCCGACTCCACCAGCTCGTGCGCGCGGCGCAGGTTGGCCGCGTTGATGGGGCTGAGCTGCTCGCTGACCGTGCTGCGCAGCCGGCCTTCGTCCACCAGCGCCGCCACGCGCGCCAGCAGCCGGCCCTGCTGGGCGATGTCGGCCGTGCCGAACATGGGCCGCGTGAACATCATTTCCCAGTGCAGGGACAGCGCCTTGCGCTTGAGCGTCATCACGTCGATGGGACCGCCGAGGTCGTCGATGAGGCCCACGCGGCCTTGCGGCGCCGCGGCGTCGATGATGGCGTCCCAGTGCTGCTCGGTGTGCGTCAGGCTGGCAATCAGTTCGACCTCGGCCACGCCGGCGGCAACCAGCTGGGGCCGCAGGGGCTGGCCGTGGTCGACGACGACATGGGCGCCCAGCTCGCGCGCCCAGGCCTGCGTCTCGGGCCGGCTGGCCGTGGCGATGACGCGCAGCTGGGTCAGCTGGCGGGCCAGCTGCACAAGGATGGAGCCCACGCCGCCGGCCGCGCCGATGACCAGCAGGCTCTGGCCCGCGCCGCCGCCCTCGGCCACGCCCAGGCGGTCGAACAGCAGCTCCCACGCCGTGATGGCCGTCAGCGGCAACGCGGCGGCATCGGCGTCCGACAGGCTTCGCGGCGCGCGCGCAGCGATGCGGTGGTCGACGACCTGCAGCTCGGCATTCGAGCCCGGGCGGTTGATGGCCCCGGCGTAGTAGACGCGGTCGCCAACGGCAAAGCCTTCGACGGCCTCGCCCAGCGCTTCCACCGTGCCGACGGCGTCCCAGCCCAGCACCTCCGGCTGGCCGGGCTGGGGCGCGCGGTTCTTGCGCACCTTGGTGTCGACCGGGTTCACCGACACGGCGGCCACGCGCACCAGCAGGTCGCGCGGGCCGGGCTGGGGTGCGGGCAGCGTCAGGTCGACGAGGGCCTCGGGGTGGGTGATGGGCAGGGACTGGAGGTAGCCAACCGCTTTCATGGGGCGTGTCCTTTCAGGAGCAGATCAACGATGGCCGTCATGGTGGCGCCGCGCATTCCATTCAGAAAGCCTAGGATTGGCGAATCAGTTTCATCACAAACATGAAGATGGACCGACTTTCCCCCTTGCAGCTCTTTGTCGCGGCCGCCGAGGCCGGCAGCTTCTCGGCCGCCGCCCGCCGCCTGGACCTGGGCCCCGTGCAGGCCAGCGCCAGCATCGCGCGGCTGGAGCGCGAGCTGGGCGTGCGCCTGTTCGAGCGCTCCACGCGCCGGCTGCGCCTGACCGAGGCCGGTGAGCAATGGCTGCCCCATGCCCGGCAGATGCTGGCGGCGTGGGAGGACGGCCAGGCCGCGCTGCGCGATGCGGCAGGCGAGGCGCGGCCGCTGAACGGCCGGCTGCGCGTCAGCCTGCCCAGCGACATCGGCCGCCAGCACCTCTGGCGCTGGATCGAGGACTTCGCCGCCGCCGAGGCCAGCCCCGGTGTGCAGCTGGAGCTGCGCATCAGCGACCGGCTGACCGACCTCGTGCAAGACCCGGTGGACTACGCGGTGCGCTACGGCGAGCCGCCTGATTCCAGTCTCGTCGCGCTGCCGCTGGCACCGGGCAACCGCCGCGTGCTGTGCGCCAGCCCGGCTTATGTCGCGCGCCGCGGCACGCCGCAGACGCCGACGGAGCTGAGCGCGCACGACTGCCTGCGCTGGGTGCAGGGCGACAGCCCGCATGGCCGCTGGCGCTTCACATCGCCTCAGGGCGAGGCCCAGGCTGTCGAAGTGGGCGGCCGCCGCATCGCCGACGACGGCGGCCTGGTGCGCGAATGGGCGGTGGCCGGGCTGGGCATCGCCTACAAGAGCAGCTTGGATGTCGCCACCGACCTCGCCGCCGGGCGGCTCGTGGCCCTGCTGCCAGGCTGGCTGGGCGAGCCGGCGCCGCTGCACTGGATGGCCGTGGGCCGCCACCGGCTGACGCCGGCGCTGCGCCGGCTGGCCGAGGATCTGCGCCAGCGCTGCGAGCGGTTGCTGGCGCCGTGATTCATTGCCGGGCGGCGCGCTCAGGGTGCTGGCCCCAAGGCAGATACTGCCCACCGTGCGCAGATCCCCATTGCTTCAACGCCCCACTGCCGAGCAGATCGCGGCGATGCCAGCCTATGAGGCGCTGCCGGCCAGCCGCATCCATCTGCTGAAGACCCCCGCGCAACTCGAAATCGCCGAGCAGGCGCTCCGGCAGGCCGGGCATGTGGGCTTCGACACCGAGAGCAGGCCGGTCTTCGTGGCCGGCATGCCGCAGACCGGCCCCGAGGTCATCCAGTTCGCCACGCTGACCGATGCCTTCATCGTGCAGACGGCGACACCCGGCGTGGCGGATTTTCTGCAAGCCATGATCGAGTCGGACGATGTCGTCAAGGTGGGCTTCGGTCTGACCTCGGACCGGCCGCAGATCCAGCGCAAGCTGGGCCTGCGGCTGGGCCAGTCCATCGACCTGGGGTACCTGGTGAAGCGGTTAGGCTACAAGGACGAGGTGGGCGTGAAAGCCGCCGTCGCCATCGTGCTGGGCCGGCGCTTCAGCAAGTCCCGGAAGGCGACCACGTCCAACTGGGCCAACAAGACCCTGACGCCGCAGCAGCTGCAGTACGCCGCCAACGATGCGCACGCGTCGTTGCTGGTCTACCAGGCCTTGAGCGACGACTGAGCCGGATCAGTCCAGGCTGGGGTGCGGCCAACCGGCCTCCACCAGCAGCGGCATCGCCGCGCCGCTGTGCCAGGCGTCCAGCCATTCATGCATGGGCCGTTGCTTCAGCCCTCGCACCACGCAGCCGGCGCTGGCGCCGCAGGTGGCGATCTGGATCAACTGCTCCGGCGCGAGCACGCCGCCAATGCCGACGACCGGGGCTGGTGACATCGCCGCCCACCAGGCCAGGTTGTCCAGGCCTTGCGGCCGCCACGGCATGGCCTTGGTCAGCGTGGGCCAGACGGGGCCGCAGGCGATGTAGTCGGGCCGCCAGGCCACGCAGCGGGCCAGCTCCCACAGGCTGTGCGAGCTGAGGCCCAGGCGCAGGCCGTTCGCGCGTGCGGTGGCGAGGCCGCGGCGGTCATCGTCGGTGAGCGCGAGCAGGTCTTCCTGGCCGAGGTGGATGAAGTCCACGCCCATCGCCAGCGCTTCGCGCCAGTGGTCGTTGACGATCAACGTCGTGCCCGGGCGGCGGGCGGCCTCGACCTCGGCGCGCAGGCGGTCGGGCCAGGCGCTTTCGCCCTCCGCTCGCTTGAGACGCAGCTGCACGGTGCGCAGGCCGGCATCGAAGAGCTGTGCCGCGTGGCTGCCGCTGTCCGTGATGCCATAGACGCCTTCGACGGCGGGCGGGCCGTCGCGGTGCGCGGGCCAAACGGTGGGCATCTCCTCGAACAGCGCGGGCAGCAGGCTGGGGTCGGTGATGAAGCCTGGCGACGGCCGCACCGGGCCGGCGCCCGCCCCCGGCGGGTCGTCGGCGCGAAGCCCCGAAGTGGTCAGCATCTTGGCGAGCAACGCCGCGTCTGCCGCGGCAAAGCCGCGGGCCAGCGCGGCAGCCAGGCCCGTCGCGAAGCAGCAGCCGGTGCCGTGGTTGTTGCGCGCGTCGCGGCGCGGCAGGGCCAGCCAGCCGTGGGCTTGCGGGCTCGCGAGCCAGTCCGACGCGAGTGGGCCGGCTTCGTCGCCGCCGGAGATGCAGGCACTGCCAACACCCAAGGCCAGCAGCGCGAGGGCCTGTTCCGGCGCATCGCCCTCGCCCACCAGCCGCGCGGCTTCGCGCCGGTTGGGCGTGACGACGGTGGCGCGCGGCAGCAGCTCCTCGCGGTAGGCGCGCAGCAGGTCGTCGCTCGCCAAACTCGCACCGGTCGACGCGCGCAGCACGGGGTCCACCACCAGCGCCAGCGGTCCGCGCTCGCGCAGCCGGTCGACCCAGCGCGTGACGACGCGCAGTTGCTCGACGCCTCCCAGCAGGCCGGTCTTGATCGCCACGGGCGGCAGATCGTTCCCCAGCGCGGCCAGCTGGGCCTCCAAACGCTCGGCCGACACGGGAAAGACGGCCTCGACAGCCACGCTGTTCTGCGCCGTCAGCGCAGCGGCGACTGGGCACAGGTGCACACCCATCGCCTCGGCCGCACGGTGGTCGGCGGACAAGCCCGCGCCACCGCCACTGTCCAGCCCGGCAATGCTCCAGATGACGGGCTTCTTCATGAGATCAGGAAGGGCCGGCCGCCCACCGGTGTGCTCGCCACGGCCATGTCCTGCCTGGCCATCACGCCGGCCTCGAAGCCCAGCCGCCCGGCCGCGATGGCCTGGCCGAAGGCCTCCGCCATGCGGATGGGGTCGCCGGCCTGCGCGACCGCCGAGTTCAGCAGCACGCCGTCCAGCCCCAGCTCCATCGCCTGGGCCGCATGCGACGGTGCACCGATGCCGGCGTCGACGATCAGCGGCACGCCGGGCAGGCGCTCGCGCAGCGTGCGCAGCGCAAACGGGTTCAGCAGCCCCTGGCCCGAGCCGATGGGCGCGCCCCAGGGCATCAGCACCTCGCAGCCCGCGTCGAGCAGGCGGCGGCAGGTGACGAGGTCGTCGGTGCAGTAGGGGAAGACGTCGAAGCCGTCCTTCACCAGTTGCGCGGCGGCGCCGACCAGCTCCCAGGGGTCAGGCTGCAGCGTGTACTCGTCGCCGATCACTTCCAGCTTGATCCAGGCCGTGCCGTACAGCTCGCGCGCCATGTGCGCCAGCGTGACAGCCTCTTGCGCGGTGCGGCAGCCGGCCGTGTTGGGCAGCAACTGCCCGCCGGTCTCACGCAAAGTCTCGCGGATGGCGGCGACAAAGCCGTTGTCGCCGGCCGCGGCCAGCGTGCGCTTGAGGCCCACGGTCAGCACCTGCGCGCCGCTGGCGAGCACCGCGCGGCGCAGCACTTCGGGCGAAGGGTAGCCGGCCGTGCCGAGCAGGAAGCGGCTGGTCAGCACGCGGCCGTAGAGGGTCCAGGTCATGTCATCCGCCTGTGATGGGTTGGATCAGGGTCAGCTCGTCGCCGGGCTGGATCAGCGTGGTGTCGCGCCGCGCGCGCGGCACGAAGGCGCCGTTGAGGGCCGTGGCGACGGCGTCGGGCGCTCGGCCCTGTTCGGCCAGCAGCGCGGCAAGGCTCAAGCCCTCGCGCCAGGGCTGGGGTTCGCGGTTGAGGGTGAACTCAGGCATGGTGGTGAAGGGCTTTCTCGGCCAGCGCCGGCGCCAGCAGCCAGCCGTGGCGGAACAGGCCGTTGATGCGCAGCAGCCCGGGCTGGTGGTCAATGCGCGGGCAGTGGTCGGGCAAGGCCGGGCGCAGGTTGGTGTCCATGTGGACGATGCGGGCCTCCGCCAGCGCCGGCAGCACGCTATGGGCGGCGGCCATCAGCTCGACGGCGCTGCGCAGGCTGACCGGCGAGCGGTCTTCACTCTCGATCTCCGACGCGCCGACGACGATGACGTCGCCCGGTCGTGGCACCAGGTAGACGCGGTGGCGCGGGTGCAGCAGCCGCACCGGGCGGTTCAGCACGATGCCGGGCGCGTGCAGCCACAGGATCTCGCCACGCACGCCGCGCAGGGTTGGCAGGTCGGGTTTGGCACCGAGGCCGCGGGTGTCGATGACGAGGTCGGCATCCAGGCGGCGGCCGTCGTCCAGTTCGAGCCGGTGGGGCTGAACGGCGATGGCATGACGGGACCAAAGCCAGTCGACGCCGCGCGCCTGGTCGGCCAGTGCCAGCAGCAACTCGCGTGGCAACAGCTGGCCTTCGCCGGGCAGCCACCAGGCCTTGAGGTCGGGGGAGAGCGCCGGCTCCAGCATCTGCAGTGCGGCGCGGTTCAGCGGCTCGGGGTGGTCCAGCCGGGAGAGCACACGCTGAGCGCATCCCATGTCGCCGCCATGGGCCAGCAACACGCTGCCTTCCGTTTTCACCAGCTCGGGCTGCCCCAGCGCCTCGGCAATCGCCGGCCACAGCGTCAGCGACCGCCAGCCCAGCGTGGTGATCTCGGGTTCGGCGTGTTCCTGTTCGGCCAGCGGGCTGAGCATGCCGGCGGCCGTGAAGGCCGCTGCGCCGGCCTGTTCCGGTCCCGCGGCTGGGTCGACAACCTGCACGCGATGCCCCGCCCGCGCCAAGTGCCAGGCCAGCAGCCGGCCCATGACGCCGGCGCCTGCGATGGCGATGGTGGCCATCAGGCTTTGGCGATCGGGATGTAGAGCTCGCCGCCGTGGGCACGGAACTCGGCGGACTTCTGCGCCATGCCGTCGGCCACGACGTCCGACGCTTCCAGCCCCTTGGCCGCCGCGTACTCGCGCACATCCTGCGTGATCTTCATCGAGCAGAACTTCGGCCCGCACATGGAGCAGAAATGCGCCTCCTTGGACGAGTCCTTGGGCAGCGTCTCGTCGTGATAGTCGCGCGCCGTGTCCGGGTCCAGGCCGAGTGCGAACTGGTCGTGCCAGCGGAACTCGAATCGCGCCTTGCTCATCGCGTCGTCGCGCGCGCGGGCGCCGGGGTGGCCCTTGGCGATGTCGGCCGCGTGGGCGGCGATCTTGTAGGCGATCAGCCCCTGCTTCACGTCGTCGCGGTCCGGGAGGCCCAGGTGTTCCTTGGGCGTCACGTAGCAGAGCATGGCCGTACCCATCCAGCCGATCATGGCCGCGCCTATTGCCGAGGCGATGTGGTCGTAGCCCGGCGCGATGTCGATGGTCAGCGGGCCCAGCGTGTAGAACGGCGCCTCGTCGCAGTGCTTCAGCTGCTCCGTCATGTTGGCCTGGATCAGGTGCATGGGCACATGGCCGGGGCCTTCGATCATGGTCTGCACGTCATGCTTCCACGCGATCTTCGTCAGCTCGCCCAGCGTCTTCAGCTCGGCGAACTGGGCCTCGTCGTTGGCGTCGGCGCCGCTGCCGGGGCGCAGGCCGTCGCCCAGCGAGAAGGTCACGTCGTAGGCCTTCATGATTTCGCAGATCTCTTCGAAGTGCGTGTACAGGAAGTTCTCGCGGTGATGCGTGATGCACCACTTGGCCAGGATGGAGCCGCCGCGCGACACGATGCCCGTGCGGCGCTTGGTCGTCAGGTGGATGAACGGCAGGCGCAGGCCGGCGTGGATGGTGAAGTAGTCGATGCCCTGCTCGGCCTGCTCGATCAGCGTGTCGCGGAAGATGGCCCAGCTCAGGTCCTCGGCCACGCCGCCCACCTTCTCCAGCGCCTGGTAGATGGGCACGGTGCCGATGGGCACGGGCGAGTTGCGCACGATCCAGTCACGCGTCGTGTGGATGTTGCGGCCGGTGGAAAGGTCCATCACCGTGTCCGCGCCCCAGCGGATGGACCAGACCAGCTTCTCGACCTCTTCCTCGATGCTGGACGTGACGGCCGAGTTGCCGATGTTGGCGTTGACCTTGACCAGGAAGTTGCGGCCGATGATGGTCGGCTCCAGCTCCGTGTGATTGATGTTGGCCGGGATGACGGCGCGGCCACGGGCGACTTCCCGGCGCACGAACTCGGGCGTGATGATGTCGGGAATGGCCGCGCCCAGCGAGTCGCCGCGCAGGCGCTGCTCACGCTCGGCGTCGGACAGGTACTCGCGCATCCACTCACGCCGGCCGTTCTCACGCAACGCGACGAACTCCATCTCCGGCGTGACGATGCCGCGGCGGGCGTAGTGCAGCTGGCTGACGTTGGCACCGGCCTGGGCGCGGCGTGGCGGGCGCTGCAGGGCGGCGGCCTCGGCGCGCAGCTGCGCGATGCGTTCGTTGTCCTCCTTGCCACCGTCGTCCAGTGCGACGCGCGTGCGGCCCGTGTAGACCTCGATGTCCGCGCGGTCCGAGACCCAGCTCGAACGGATGGGTGGCAGGCCGCGGCGCACGTCGATCTGCGCGTTGGGGTCGGTGTAAGGGCCGGAGGTGTCGTGCACGACGACGGTCTCGCCGTTGGTCAGCGCGATCTCGCGCATGGGCACGCGCAGGTCGGGCCGGCTGCCGGTGACGTAGGCCTTGGTCGACGCGGGAAAGGGTTCGCGCGTCAGCGACAGGCGCTCATCGAGCGAGATGTGTTTTTCGGGGGCGTTCACCGCGGTCTCCTGGAGCAGCTGAAGGTGTGCTCCGGGGGGCCGCCTGTGGGTGTGCGAGGGCCCGCCACCTCGGGGTGGCATCGCCCGCACGCCGCGAGGCATGCGCTCTCCTTACGCCGGTACTAGCCGGTTCAAGTTCACGGGTTTGGTCTCATGACCATCTCAGCCTCTGGGTCTGGCATCAGCCAAACCCGAGCACCCCGGAGCGGGCGCGATTGTGCGGGTCAACGCAGGCGCTTGGCAAGCACGAGCGCCACGGCAAGCAAGCCTGTCGCGATGGCGAAGCTCAGGTCCAGGCCGCCCACGGCGAAGACGGCGGCCATGGCCGAGGCACCGGTGATGAGGCCCAGGTTGCGTGACAGCGTCAGCAAGCCGCTGATGACGCCGCGCTGCCCGGCCGCCGCGTCGGCCATGACGGCCGTGTTGTTGGCGGCCTGGAAGAGTGCATAGCCTGGCGTGACGATGACGAGCGGGCCGACGTAGGCGATGGCGCCCAGCGACGCGGGCAGCAGCGCGATCAGACCGCAGCCCAGCGCCATGGCGGCCAGGCCCAGCTGCGTCATGCGCCGCGTGCCGAAGCGGTCCGCGAGGCGGCCGGCCGGCACGCCGCTGAAGGCCGACACGATGGGGCCGATGGACATCAACGCGCCCACCGTGGCCGCGCCCAGGGCCAGCGCGCCGCTGAGGTGGAAGGGGCCGACGACCAGCGTGGCCATCATGACGGCCGAGACGATGGCGTTCATCGCCAGGCTGGTGCTCAACGCGGGGTCGCGCAGGCGGTCCAGCCGCACTAGGGGCGACTTGGCGCGCGCCTCGGTGCGCAGAAAGAGCAGCAGGCCGACTGCAGCCACGGCGAGCAGGCCCGGATGCTGCGTCATCGCGAGCGCATAGGCGGCCAGCGTCAGCGCCAGCCACGACGTGCCGGGCCAGTCCAACCCTGCCGCGCCGCCCTGCCCCCGGTCCGCAGGCAGGCCACGCCAGGCCAGCGCGAGGGCCAGCAGGCCCAGCGGCACGTTGACGGCAAAGACGGCCCGCCAGCCCAGGGCGCCGATCAGCACGCCGCCCAGCGACGGCCCCAGCGCCGTGCCGACGGCCGACATCGTGCCCAGCAGGCCCATCGCGCGGCCGCTGCGCGCCTTGGGCAAGGCCGTGCCCACCAGGGCCATCGTCAAGGCCATCATGGCGGCCGCCCCCACGCCCTGCAGCGCGCGAGCGGCGATCAGCAGCGGCAGCGTCGGCGCCAGCGAGCCGAGCGCCGCCGCGGCCGTGAACAGCGCGATGCCGGCCAGCAGCAGGCGGCGTTTGCCGATCAAGTCGCCCAGCCGGCCGGCGCCGACGATGAGGGACGTGGTCGTGAGCAGATAGGCCAGCACCACCCATTGCGCCTGGGCGACGCCGGCGCCAAACGCGGCGGCCAGCGTTGGCAATGCGACGTTGGCGCTGCTGATGGCCAGGGATGGCAGCAGGGTCGCGAGCGCGAGGCTGGCGAGCACGCTGGCAGGGGGCACGGCGGCAGATGAGGCAAGGGTGGTGGTCATGCCTCTACCTTAGGCATGGGTCAGGCATGGCGGAAGGCGCATCATTTGCACTTCATTCATGCACGCGACGCCATGTCAGACCCTGACCTCAACCTGCTGCTGACGCTGGACGCCCTGCTGGCCGAGGGCAGCGTCGCCGGCGCTGCGCGGCGGCTGCGGCTGAGCCCGTCGGCGATGAGCCGGTCCCTGGCCCGCTTGCGCGACGCCACGGGCGACCCGCTGCTGGTGCGCGCGGGGCGCGGCCTGGTGGCGTCGCCAAGGGCACAGGAACTGCGCGAGCACATCGGGCCGCTGCTGCAGCAAGCCCAGGCCGCTTTGAGGCCCGCCGCGGCATTGCAGCTGGACCGGCTGGCGCGGGAGTTCACGCTGCGCACGCGCGAGGGCTTTGTCGAGAACTTCGGCGCCGCGCTGCTCGCCAGGGTCGTGTCTGAAGCCCCCGGCGTGCGCCTGCGCTTCGTGCCCAAGCCCGACAAGGACAGCACGCCGCTGCGCGACGGCAGCGTCGACCTGGAGACCGGCATCGTCGGCGCGGACAGCGGCCCGGAGCTGCGCACGCAGGCGCTGTTCCGCGACCGCTTCATCGGCGTCGTGCGCGCAGGCCATGCGTTGAGCCAGGGCGAGGTCAGCGCCGCGCGCTATGCCGCCGCTCGCCACGTGGCGGTGTCACGCCGCGGGCCGGTGAGCGGGCCGGTCGACGAGGCCCTGGCCGCGCTGGGCTTGGCGCGCGACATCGTCGTGACGGTGGGGGGCTTCTCCCAGGCGCTGGCGCTGGCGCGCGGCTCGGACCTGATTGCCACCTTGCCGGAGCGCCACACCGGCAACCTGCGCGAGGGCCTGCACAGCTTTGCGCTGCCACTCACGCTGGCGCCTTTCGCCGTGTCACTGCTCTGGCACCCGCGCATGGACGGTGACGCGGCGCACCGCTGGCTGCGCGGCTGCGTGCGCGAGGTCTGCACACAGCAGCCGACGGGCTGAGCGGCGCCTCGCCGTCAGAGCAGCAACGGCCGGTCCGGCAGTTCGTTCGCACCTGCAGCCGCCGGGAAGTGCCGCGCCAGGTGCTGCGTCACCGCCTGCACGCCGGCAATGACGCCGGCCTCGTAGTGGGACTGCCTGAACGCCGTCTCCATGCGCTGGCAGACCTCGCGCCAGGCGTCGGCGCCGACCTCGGCATGGATGCCGCGGTCCGCCACGATCTCCACGGCGTGGTCGGCGAGCAGCAGGTAGATCAGCAAGCCGTTGTTGTGCTCGGTGTCCCAGACCCGCGTCTGGGCAAACACCTCGATGGCCCGGTCCTGCGGTGACTGCCCCTTGAACAGCGGGGCGCCGTCCAGCGCCGCCTCGACGACAAACCGGATCTCGCCGGCGTGCTGGGCCTCGCTGGCCTTGATCGCGGCCTCGATCGCGTTCAAGGCGCCGGCGGGGAAGGCCCACGCGACCTCGCCGTCCGTCGTCAGCAGGTGCTTGAGGATGCGTTGGATGCCCATGCTCACCACCTCCCCGACGCGCCGCCGCCGCCGAAGCCGCCGCCACCGCCGCTGAAACCCCCGCCGCCACCACCACCACCCCGGCCGCCGCCACCGTAGTAGCCGCCCATGCCGCCCATGCCACGGCCGGTCATGCCGGCGCCGAGCAAGGTGACGAACAACGCGACCACGCCCGCGCCAACGGCCACGGTCACCGCGCCGACGACGAACCAGGCGATGACGCCGACGACGCCGCCGGTCACCACCGAGCCCACCAGCTTGCCCAACACGGCCCGGAGCACACCGCCCACGGCAAGCGCCACGATGAAGAGCACGGGCAGGTAGTCCTGGAATCCGCTGCCGCCACCGCTGCCGCGGGCAGGCGCGTTGCTGGGCTCGGGCAAGGGCTCGCCATCGACGACGCCCGCCATCTGCGCGAGCCCCGCACTGATGCCGCCATAGAAATCCTGGGCCTTGAAGCGCGGCAAGATGGTCTCGCTGATGATGCGCTTGCTGGCCAGGTCGGTCAGCGCGCCTTCCAGGCCATAGCCCACCTCGATGCGCACGGCGCGGTCGTCCTTGGCGACGACCAGGATGGCCCCGTCATCGACGCGCTTGCGCCCCAGCTTCCATTTCTCGGCCACGCGGATGGCGTACTGCTCGATGGCCTCCGGCGCCGTCGACGGCACCATCAGCACGGCCAGCTGGCTCCCTTTCCTGGCCTCGAAGGCCGTCAGTGTCTGCTCCAGCGAGGCCTTCTGCTCGGCGGTCAACGTGGCGGTCAAGTCGGTGACATGGGCCTGCAGCGCCGGCACGGGCACCTGGGCCGCGGCGAACAGCGACCCGCCGAACGCGCACGCCAGCAGCAGCGCCCGGGCGGCGCGGCCCCAGGCCAGGGCTGGGGTCATTTCACAGCCTCGGAGGCCGGCGCCGCCGGCTTGGCCGGTGCGGTGTCGAAACTCACGCTGGGCGCCTTGGAGATCTCCTTCTCGTTCTCGACGCTGAAGTTGGCCTTTTCCTTGTAGCCCATCACCATGGCCGTCAGGTTGGACGGGAAGGAGCGCACCGTCACGTTGTAGTCCTGCACGGACTTGATGTAGCGGTTGCGCGCGACGGTGATGCGGTTCTCGGTGCCCTCCAGCTGCGCGGACAGGTCGCGGAAGCCCTGGTTGGCGCGCAGCGTGGGGTAGTTCTCCGTGACCACCATCAGCCGCGACAGCGCCCCGGTCAGCTCGCCCTGGGCGGCCTGGAACTTCTGGAACGCCGCCGGGTCGTTGACCAGCTCGGGCGTGGCCTGGATGGCCGTGGCCTTGGAGCGCGCATTGATCACCTGGGTCAGCGTGTCCTGCTCGAACTTGGCTTCGGCCTTGACGGTGGCGACCAGGTTGGGCACCAGGTCCGCGCGCCGCTGGTACTGGTTGATGACCTCGGACCAGCTCGCCTTGACGTGCTCGTCGGTCGTCTGGAAGGTGTTGTAGCCGCAGCCGGTGAGGCTCAGCGTCAGGGATGCAGCCAGGGCGGTCGTCAGTTTTCTCATGTCGGTTCTCCAGGGTGTCAGGTTGACCGGTGATGCCGGGAGGATAGCGAGTGCCATCGCGTCAGCTTGCGCGCCTCATGGGATTGCGTCCGTGCGCCACAACCCAAAGAAAAAGGGCCAGCAGCCGAAGCCGCTGGCCCTGCGCCAAAGCGCTCGAGGTGATCGTTCTATTCCTTGTCGGCCGGCATCACGCCGGGCATGCCGTGCTGCGGCAGTGCGCCACCGCCCTGCTCTGCCGCCTTCTTGACCTTCTTCTTGTCGCGCGCCAGATAGCTGTAGAGCACCGGCACGACGACCAGCGTCAGCAGCGTCGACGTGATGACACCGCCGATGATGGCCCGGCCCATGGGCGCCTGGATTTCGCCGCCGTCGTTCAGCGCGATGGCCATGGGCAGCATGCCGAAGACCATGGCCGCCGTCGTCATGATGATGGGGCGCATGCGGATCAGGCCGGCCTGCAGCAGCGCGTCAGCCACCGTCGCCCCGGCCTTGCGGGCGTGGTTGGCGAAGTCCACGAGCAGGATCGCGTTCTTCGTCACGAGGCCCATCAGCATGACCAGGCCGATCATCGAGAACACGTTCAACGTCGAGCGCCACAGCAGCAGCGCCAGCATCACGCCGATCAGGGCCAGCGGCAGCGAGGCCATGATGGCGATGGGCTGCAGGAAGCTGCCGAACTGGCTGGCCAGCACGATGTAGATGAAGATCACCGCCAGGCCCATGGCCGCCAGCAGGCCGTTGAAGGCCTCGGCCTGCTGCTTGCCGGCGCCGTCGACCTTGAAGCTGACGCCCGGCGGCAGCTGCGTGGACTTGATGAGCTTCTGCACATCGGCGTTGACGTCGCCGCCCGGGCGGCCTTGCACACCGGCGAACACGGCTTCGCGGCGCTGCAGGTTCTCGCGGCGGATGACCTCGGGGTTGAACACCGGCTCGATGGTGGCGACCTGATCCAGCGTGATGGGCGCGCCGTCCTTGGAGAAGGCGACCGGCAGCTTGGCCATCTGCTCGATGCGCTCGCGCTGTTCGCGCGGCAGGCGAAGCAGCACCTCGACCTGGTTGCCGTCCGGCGTCGTCCAGTAGGTCGCGACCTCGCCGTTGACGTAGGCGCGCAAGCTGGAGGCGATCTGCGGCGCGGTCAGGCCCAGCTCGCGGATGGCCGAATCCTTCAGGCGCACGGCGAAGGCCGGCAGGCCGGGCTTGACGGTGGTGTCCACATCGACCGCACCGGGGATCTTCTTGATCTTCTCGACCAAGTCCTTGGCGGTCTGCGTCAGCACCTCGGGGTCGCTGCCCAGGATGGTGATCCAGATCGGGCGGTCGAAGCCCACGCTGACCTCGATGCCGGGGATCTTGGCGATGTCCTCGCGGATGGCGTCCTCGACTTCCTTCTGCGAGCGCTTGCGTTCGCTGCGGTCGGTCAGCGAGATGTTCAGTGCCGCCTGGTTGCGGCCGGTGGACAAGCCTTCGCCCGTGCTGCCGACCACGGTCGACACGGTCTTGATCTCGGGATAGCCCTTCAGGATCTCCTCGATCTGCGCGACCTTGGCGCTGCCGCGCTCGACGCTGCTGGCCACGGGCATGCGCAGGTTGACCTGCGTGAAGCCGTTGTCGGTCTGCGGCACGAACTCGCTGCCCACCAGCGGTGCCAGCATCAGCGCGATGACGAAGCTGGCGACGGCGCCCCACATGACCAGCCCACGCGGCGTCAGTGTCGCGAAACGCAGCACGCGCTTGGCGGCCTTGTCGCGCTTGCCGTCGGCGCTGAACGGGTGGCCGTAGGCGGGGATGGGCGGCACGAAGACGCGGTAGCGGCGGCCCGAGAAGGCCCACTTGATGAGGCGTTCATAGCCGTCGTGCAGGCGGTCCATGCCCCAGTCCGTCGCGCGGATGGCGTGGCCGATGACGGGCCAGTGCTTGATGCGCGCGTTCGGTGGGTCATGCCAGACCGAGGACAGCATGGGGTCGAGCGTGAAGCTGACGAACAGGCTGACCATCACCGCCACGGCCACCGTGATGCCGAACGGGTAGAAGAACTTGCCGATGATGCCGCCCATGAAGGCGACCGGCACGAACACCGCGCAGATGGCGAAGGTGGTCGCCATGACCGCCAGGCCGATCTCGTTGGTGCCGTCGGCGGCCGCCGTGTGGTGGTCCTTGCCCATGCCGACGTGGCGCACGATGTTCTCGCGCACGACGATGGCGTCGTCGATCAGCAGGCCGATGCACAGGCTCAAGGCCATCATCGTCATGAAGTTCAGCGTGAAGCCGAAGGCGTGCACGGCGATGAAGCTGGAGATGACGGCGATGGGCAGCGTCAGGCCCGTGATGATGGTCGAGCGCCAGCTGTGCAGGAACAGGAAGACGATGGCCACCGTCAGCAGCGCGCCTTCGATCAGTGTGTGCTTCAGGCCCGTGAGCGAGCCCTTGACGAAGTCGCTGTTGGCGTAGATCAGGCGCAGCTCGACGTCCTTGGGCAGCACCTTGCGCAGCTCTTCCATCGCCTCCTTGACGGCCTCGCCGGTCTGGACGATGTTGGCGTCCTGCTGCTTGAAGATGTTGAAGCTGACGGCCGGCTGGCCGTTGATGCGGGCGATGCTGTCGCGCTCGCGCTCACGTTCCACCAGCGTGCCCAGGTCATTCAGCGTCAGCGCCAGGTTGCCGCGGCGCGCGACGACCATGTTGCCGAAGGCCTTGGGGTCCTTCACGCGGCCTTCGACGCGCAGGATGGCGTCGGCCGTCGAATCGGACAGCAGGCCCACCGGCTGGTCGGAGTTGGCATCACCCAGCGCCTTGGCGATCTCGGCCGGCGTCACGCCATAGGCGCGCAGCCGCATCGGGTCCAGGTCGATGCGCACCTCGCGGGTGGTCATGCCGCCCACGTCCACCTTGGCCACGCCCTCCACGCGACCCAGGCGCTTGGAGACGATCAGGTCGGCCATCATCGACAGCTCGCGCGATCCGCGCGTGGGCGACAGCAGTGCCATCACGACCACGGGCTGGGCGTTGTCGGCCTGGAAGCGCGACACGGTGGGCGGCTTCACGTCCTTGGGGAAGGCGGCCTGCGCGGCGGCCACGCGGTCGCGCAAGTCCTGCATCGCGCGGCTCATGTCGGTGTTCAGGCTGAACTCGACGCTGGCCTGCACGCGGCCTTCAAAGCTGCGCGACTGGATGCGGTCCACGCCGGCAATCGTGTTCAGCGCCTCTTCCAGCGGCTTGGCCACTTCACGCTCGACGGCCTCGGGCGAGGCGCCGGGGTAGCGGATGTCGATCCAGGCACCGGGCAGCGAGATGTCGGGCATCTGCTCGACGCCCAACTTGGAATAGGAAAACAGGCCCAGCACGCACAGGGCCACCATCACCATGGTCGCGAAGACCGGGTTCTGGATGGAAACGCGGGTCATCCACATGACGCGGCCCTCACTGTTGAACGGCAGCAGACGCCGCCGAACTGGCCACCTTGGCCTTGGCGACCACGATGCTCGCCTTGTCACCTTCGCGCAGGTTGTCGAAGCGGGCGGCCAGCACCTGGGCCTCGGGTTTGAGGCCGTTCAGCACCTCGACGCGACCTTCGCGGGCGTCGCTGCGACCGGTCGTCACGATGCGGCGCACCAGCGCGCCGTTCTCGATCATCCAGACCTGCTCCTGGCCCGAGTTGCGCGTGATGGCGGCGATGGGCACCGTCAGGCGCTGCGTGTCGTCCTGCAGCACGACCTTGGCGACGGCGTACTGGCCGGCGCGGTACAGCTCCTTGGGGTTGCTCAGCACCAGCGTCACGCCGATGGAGCGCGTGCCCGGCTCGGCGCTGGGGGCGATGCGGTCGATCTTGGCCTCGACGGGCTCGTCCACGCCTTCGACCTTGACCTGCACCGTCATGCCCGGCTTCAGGCGGCTGACCTCATGGGTGCCGACCAGGCCGGCCAGCTCCAGCTTGGACAGGTCGACGATGGTCAGGATCTGCTGCTCGGCGGCCACCTTCTCGCCGGGGACCACGTGGCGCTTGGAGACGACGCCGTTGATGGGCGCCACCAGGGCGGCCTGGCGCATCGTCACCTGGCTGGTGTCCAGCTGGGCCTTGGCGGCGTTCCAGTTGGCGCGGGCCGATTCGTAAGCCGCGCGCGAGTTGTCCAGCGCCGTCTGGGCGATGAAATTCTTCGCCGCCAAGCCTTCGTTGGCCTTGTAACTACGCTCGGCCTGCTCCATCTGGGCGCGCATGGCCTCCACGCTCGCGCCGCGCTCGGCGATGCGATACCGCAACTCTTCCAGGTCCACCTGGCCCAGCGCCTGGCCGGCCTTCACGCGGCTGCCTTCGCCGACGGCGAGGTTCAGCAGCGTGCCGTTGGACTTGGCGCGCACCATGGCCGTGCCCGGTGCCACGAGCGGGCCGCTGAATTCGATTTGCGCCGGCATCGCGGTGACGACCGGCTTGACGACCTCGCTGGCGACGAACTCGAGGGCCGTCTTGGCCTTCTCGTCACCCGGCTTCTTCGGGCCATCGCCCTTGCTCGCCATGACTGCCACGCCGGCTCCGCCGATGAGCAGCACGACCGCCGCGATGGCACCCAACTTCAAGGACTTGCGCATGACTCCCCCAAAAGCTCTCTGATACAGACCTTTGCAGTCTAGAAACAGAGGCGCCCAGGCGCAGCGGGGTTGTGACGAAACGCGGTTTGCGGGGGCTGAGCTGCACCGGCCCGCGATCAGGCCGGCGCCGGGGCGGACAGGCTGCGCCTCAGGCGGGACGAGATGCCGGAATGGGGTCGATCGGCAGCTTCACGTCGCCGCACTGCGCCCTATGACGAAGGGCATGGTCCATCAAGACCAGGGCCAGCATCGCTTCGGCGATGGGTGTGGCGCGTATGCCCACGCAGGGGTCGTGGCGCCCGAAGGTTTCCACGGTCGTCGGGTTGCCCGCGCGGTCGATGCTGGGCTTGGGGCTGCGGATGGAGCTGGTGGGCTTGATCGCGATGCTGGCGACGATGTCCTGGCCGGTGGAGATGCCGCCCAGCATGCCGCCCGAGTTGTTGCTGGCGAAGCCGTCGCGGCTCAGCTCGTCGCCATGCTCGGTGCCGCGCTGCGCCACGACGCCGAAGCCGGCGCCGATCTCCACGCCCTTGACGGCGTTGATGCCCATCAGCGCGTAGGCGATGTCGGCGTCCAACTTGTCGAACAGCGGTTCGCCCAGGCCGACCGGCACGCCGGTGGCCTCGACGCGGATGCGCGCGCCGACGGAATCGCCGGCCTTGCGCAAGTCGTCCATGTAGGCCTCGAGTTCGGCGATCTTGCTGGCGTTGGCGGCGAAGAACGGGTTCTGGCCCACGTGCTGCCAGCCTTCGAACGGGATCTCCATGCCGCCCAGTTGCGTCATGCAGCCGCGGAACTCGGTGCCATAGGCCTCGCGCAGCCATTTGCGCGCCACGGCGCCGGCGCCCACCATGGGCGCTGTCAGCCGCGCTGAGGCGCGGCCACCGCCGCGCGGGTCGCGCACACCGTACTTGCGCCAGTAGGTGTAGTCGGCATGGCCGGGGCGGAAGGTGTCGAGGATGTTGCCGTAGTCCTTGCTGCGCTGGTCGGTGTTCTTGATCAGCAGGCAGATGGGCGTGCCGGTCGTGACACCTTCGTAGACGCCCGACAGGATCTCGACCGCATCGGGCTCGTTGCGCTGCGTGACGTGGCGGCTGGTGCCGGGGCGGCGCCGATCCAGTTCGGGCTGGATGTCGGCCTCGCTCAAAGGCATGCCTGGAGGGCAGCCGTCGATGACGCAGCCGATGGCCGGCCCGTGGCTTTCGCCGAAGTTGGTGACGCGAAAGAGTTCGCCGAAGGTGCTGCCTGACATATGGGCAAATTCTAGGTGGCCCGCCAAAGCAAAAGCGGCCCCGCAAGGCCGCCTTGTCAGGATGCGAACCGGGCCGTCATGCCATCCGGCTTGCAGGCCGGATGTCGTTCGGCCGGCGTCCGGCAGCGCGCAGGCGCTGTCCTCGGACCGGACTCACAGCTTGGACTCGGGTTCCGTCGCGTTCTCTTCCACCGGCCAGTCGCGGATGTAGGCCTTCAGCATGCGGTTCTCGAAGTCCTGGCTGTCCACCACGGCCTTGGCCACGTCGTACAGCGAGATCACGCCCATCAGCGTCTTGCCGTTCATGACCGGCATGTAGCGCGCGTGGCGGCCCAGCATCATGCGGCGCACCTCGTCGATCTCGGTCTCGGGCGTGCAGGTCAGCGGCGCGTCGTCCATCACCGTGCGCACGATGGTCGTGCCCACCGCGCCACTGTTCTTCACAACGGCCTGGATGACCTCGCGGAAGGTCAGCATGCCGACCAGGTCGCCGTGCTCCATCACCACCAGCGAACCGATATCACGTTCGGCCATCACCTCGAGCGAATTCTTCAGCGGCTCGTCGGGCGTGACGGTGAACAAGGTGCCACCTTTGACACGCAGGATATCGACGACTTTCATAGGGGCCTCCATGGGAAAACGCCCGGTCAACATAGCACACAATGCCCGCGCAACCACCCCATAGAAAACACCATGCCGGGCTTCGACACTCTTGCTTTGCATGCCGGCGCGGCGCCCGACCCGGGCACCGGCGCGCGGGCTACGCCGCTGCACCTGAGCACCTCCTTCGTCTTCGAAAGCAGCGAGCACGCGGCCTCGCTGTTCAACATGGAGCGCTCCGGCCACGTCTACAGCCGCCTGTCCAACCCGACCACGGCCGTCTTCGAGGAGCGCATGGCGGCGTTGGACGGCGGCGTCGGCGCGATCGCCACCGCCAGCGGCCAGGCCGCGCTGCACCTGGCCATCTGCACGTTGATGGGCGCCGGCGGCCACGTCGTGGCCAGCACGGCGTTGTATGGCGGCAGCCACAACCTGTTGCACTACACGCTGCGTCGTTTCGGAATCGACACGACCTTCGTGAACCCGCGCGATCTGGACGCTTGGCGCGCCGCCATCCGGCCGGAGACGCGGTTGCTGTTCGGCGAGTCGCTGGGCAACCCGGGCCTGGACGTGTTGGACATTCCGGCCGTCTCGGCCATCGCCCACGAGGCGGGCCTGCCACTGCTGGTGGACGCGACTTTCACGACGCCTTATCTTCAGCGCCCGGCCGAGCTGGGCGCTGACCTGGTCTACCACTCGGCCACCAAGTTCCTGTGCGGCCACGGCACCGTCGTCGGCGGCGTGCTGGTGGACGCGGGCTCGTTTGACTGGGATGCGGCGCACGCGAGCAGCGGCCGCTTTGCGACCTTGTGCGAGCCCTACGAAGGCTTCCATGGCATGGTGTTCAGTGAGGAGAGCACCGTCGGTGCCTTACTGCTGCGCGCCCGCCGCGAGGGCCTGCGCGACTTCGGCGCCTGCATGAGCCCGCACACGGCCTGGCTGATGCTGCAGGGGTTGGAGACGCTGCCGCTGCGCATGGCGCGGCACGTCGCCAATGCGCAAGCCGTGGCCGAGTTCCTGGCCGCGCAGCCGCTTGTCGACAAGGTCGGCTACCCCGGCTTGGCCTCGCACCCCGACCACGCACTCGCCCAGCGGTTGCTGCCGCGCGGCGCCGGCGCCGTGTTCTCGTTCGACCTCAAGGGCAGCCGCGAGCAGGGCCGCGCCTTCATCGAGGCGCTGAAGCTGTTCTCGCACCTGGCCAATGTGGGCGATGCCAAGTCGCTGGTCATCCACCCGGCCAGCACGACGCACTTCCGCATGGACGATACTGCACTGCGCAATGCCGGCATCGGCCCCGGCACCATCCGCCTGTCCATCGGCCTGGAAGACCCGGCGGACCTGATGGACGACCTCAAGCGGGCCTTGAAGATGGCGGGCAAGGCATGAAGCTCGTCGTTGATGGCCAAGAGGCTTACGCCTATACGGGGGGCAAGGCGTTCGACCCTGCCCTGCCCTGCGTCGTCTTCATCCACGGCGCGCTGAACGACCACAGCGTCTGGACGCTGCTCGCGCGCTGGTGCGCCCACCACGGCCACGGCGTGCTGGCCGTGGACCTGCCCGGCCACGGCCGCAGCGTCGGCGCGCCGCTGGCCAGCATCGAGGCCCTCGGGCAATGGCTGCACCGGTTGCTGGACGCGGCCGGCGTGGACAGGGCCACACTGGTCGGCCACAGCATGGGCTCGCTGACCGCGCTGGAGGCCGCCGCGCGTGCCGACGCCCTCGTCATGGTCGGCACGGCCTATCCCATGAAGGTGTCGGACGCGCTGCTGACGACCGCCCGCGAGCGCCCCGACCAGGCCATCGACATGGTCACGGCCTTCTCGCATTCGCTCGCCAGCGCCAAGCCCAGCTACCCCGGCCCCGGCGCCTGGCTGCGGGGCGGCTCGACAGCGCTGAAGCGGCGCATCCAGGCGCAGCAGCCCGCGCTGAACCTGTTCGAGCACGACTTCAAGCTGTGCGATGCCTACGCCAACGCCGAGGCCGCCGCGGCACGTGTGCACTGCCCGGTCACGCTCATCCTCGGCGCGATGGATCAGATGACGTCGCCCAAGCAGACCACGCTGCTGGAGGCCTGGCTGAAGCCGCGCGTGCACCGACTGCAGGCGGGCCACGAGATCATGGCCGAGGCGCCGGACGCGATGCTCGCGGCGCTGCGCCAGGCGCTTCAACCCAGTTCGTAGGCCGTGTCGTCGGGCCGGCGCACGGCCTTGACGTACTCGGCCGTGAAGCCGGGCCAGATCGCGACGATGCGCCCGTTCTCGGCGCGGTACCAGGAGCGGCACTGGCTCCACACCGACGTCGCCAGCCGCTGCTGCTGCGCGGCGTCATGCGCGGTGGCCACGTCGGCGCGCACGGCCAGCCAGCGGCGCCCCTCGCGGCGTACGCGCTGCATGCAGGCAATGGCGTGCTCGACCTGGGGTTCGATGTAGAGCAGCGTCGACGTGTGGCCGGTGGCCGTGTTCGGTCCCAGCATCAGGAACAGGTTGGGAAAGCCTGCCACCGTGATGCCCAGGTAG
Source organism: Roseateles sp. P1_C6 (assembly GCF_056406315.1). Lineage (NCBI taxonomy): Bacteria > Pseudomonadati > Pseudomonadota > Betaproteobacteria > Burkholderiales > Sphaerotilaceae > Roseateles > Roseateles sp. P1_C6. Next base: position 623,263 of record NZ_JBFUAK010000002.1, on the reverse strand, counting down.
GCGTTGGCACCGTCCCGCCAGGCCTCGGACAGCAGTCGGCCGCCCAGGCCCTCGATGCGGATGCCGGACAGCGGATGCAGCGTGTCGTAGCCGGTCGCGCAGACCAGCGTGTCCAGCGCATGCTCGCGGCCGTCCTCGGTCAGCACGCCGCGCGCGGTGATGCGGGTGATGCCGGCCGTCACCAGCTCGGACTGCGGCCGGGCCAGCGCCGCGTAGTAGTCGTTGGAATAGATGATGCGCTTGCAGCCCAACGGATAGCTGGGCGCCAGCCGCTCGCGCAATTGCGGGTCGCGCACGAGCCGGCGACGGTGGGCGTTGGCGGCGGCGATCAGCAGGCGACGCGCCAGCGTGCCCTCGTCGAAGCCACGCCGGCCCCATTCCATGACCTGCACCCAGAAGCGCCGGGCCAGCGGCGCATAGCCCGGCACGCGGCTCAGCCATCTGTCCAGCCGGCCATAGCGCCGGTCCGCGCGCGGCAGTATCCAGTTGGCCGTGCGCTGGAACACCGTCAGCCTGCCGACCACGGGCGCCAGTGCCGGCACCAGTTGCGCGGCCGTCGAGCCCGTGCCTATGACGCCCACGCGCTGCCCCGCCAGGTCGGCGTCGGCCGGCCAGCGGGCGCTGTGCAGCAGCGGGCCCTGGAAGTCGGCCAGGCCGGGGATGTCGGGCCAGCGGCCGACGCTGAGCGCGCCGGTGCTGCAGACGAAGAAGCGCGCGCTGAAGCGCTCACCGCTGTCCAGCCGCAGCCGCCAGCGGCCGGCCTCGGCGTCGAAACGGGCCTCGGTGATGGCGAGGCCCAGGCGCAGATGCGGTGTCAGGCCCTGCGACTCGGCCAGGCGCTGCTGGTAGTGCTGGATCTCGGGCGCATCGGCAAAGCGATGCGTCCAGTGCGGGTTGGGCGCGAAGCTGAAGCTGTACGCTGGCGCCGGCACGTCGACCTGTGCGCCGGGGTAGCGGTTGTCCCACCAGGTGCCGCCGATGCCGGCGGACTTCTCGACGATGACGAAGTCCGTGATGCCGGCGCGCTGAAGCTGGATGGCCATGCACAGGCCGGACATGCCGGCACCCAGGATGACGACCTCGAAGTCGGTGGCGGGCGCAGCGGCTGGGCTCATCGGCGGATTATTGCGAGGGCAAGCCCGCTTGCCGGGAACCGCCCCGCCGCGCTTGAATGGGCGACATGAGCACCGAACGCTTCACCCGCTTCGCCGATTTCTACCCCTTCTATCTCAGCGAGCACAGCAACATCGTCTGCCGGCGCCTGCACTTCGTCGGCTCGACGCTGGTGCTGGTCTGCCTGTGGCAGCTGTTGCGCACGGGCGCCCTGGTGTGGCTGCTGTACGGCCTGCTGTGCGGCTATGGCTTTGCGTGGGTCGGGCACTTCTTCTTCGAGAAGAACCGGCCGGCGACCTTCAAGTACCCGCTCTACAGCTTCATCGGCGACTGGGTCATGTACGCCGACATCTGGCGCGGGCGGATCAAGCTCTAGTTGCGCCAGGCCAGGCCGATGCCGGCGGACGTGCCGGTGCGCTTCTCGACCAGCGGGCTGTCGGCCACCGGGCCCAGCAGACGGCTGGCACCGGCATTGCCATACACCAGCCAATGCTTGTTGATCGGGCGGATGAAACCAACGCCCAGGTGCAGGTCACGCAGGCCAGAGCCCGGGTCATAGGCCGGCTTGCCGCTGGCCGCGACGGCCGATTCGGGCACGCCGAAGTAGCTGCGCAGGTTCTGCGCACTGCCGGCCGAGATGCCGATGCCGCTGGTCCATTCCAGCGTCTCGCTGCGGTAGAAGCGCCAGCCCAGGTCGGTGCCCAGCGTCATGCCGCCGTGCCGGCCGAGCAGGTCCTGCGACAACGTCACGCCGACGTTCAAGTCCTTGGTGAGGCTGTAGTTCGTGTAGAAGCGCGCCCGCAGCGTGCGCCGGACATCGGGCAGGCCCTGGGTGGTGCTGGCATCGCCGCTGCTGCGGCCGCTGTCCACACGCAGCGACACGCCCACGCGCAGCTTGTCGGTGTCGATGAACTGCGTGCTGGCGCCGCCGGCCGACTCCTCGCGGCCGAAACCCAGCAGGCTGCCGGAACCCGAGGTGCTGATGCGCACCCGGCCAAGCTTGAAGGCCCACAGCGGCTTGAGCTTGGTCTCGCGCCGGCTGGCGCCGTCGTATTCCGGCGACGTCACCACCGCAACGCCCAGCAGATAGCGGGCCGACGGGCTTTCGACCTCCGGCGCCTGGGCCCGGGCCGTTGAAGCACAGGCCAGAGCCAGGGTGGTGATGAACGCGGCTTTCATTACCCCAGCCTAGCAGCCGGGGCAGGCTGCCCGCTGTCAGCCAACTTTCAATTCGCGTGTCAGCTCAGTCAGCATGTCATCGACCATCGCGTCCAGGTCGTACTGCAGCTGCCAGCCCCAGTCGGCCTGAGCGGCGCTGTCGTCGATGCGCTGCGGCCAGCTGGCGGCGATGGCCTGGCGGAAATCGGGCACGCAGTCCATCGTGAACTGCGGCAGGCGGCGGCGGATGCTGGCGGCAATGCCTTCGGGCGTGAAGCTGACGCCGGCCAGGTTGTAGCTGCCGCGCTGCTTGATCTTCTCGGCCGGCGCGTTCATCAGCTCGATGGTGGCGCGCAGCGCGTCGGGCATGTACATCATCGGCAGCGCCTGACCCGCCTCCAGGAAGCAGGTGTAGCGGCCTTCCTTCAACGCCGAGTGAAAGATCTCGACGGCGTAGTCCGTCGTGCCACCGCCGGGCGGCGTCTTCCAGCTGATGAGGCCCGGGTAGCGCAGGCTGCGCACGTCCACGCCATGCTTGGCGTGGTACCAGTCGCACCAGCGCTCGCCCGCCAGCTTGGAGATGCCGTAGACGGTGGTCGGGTCCATCACGGTCGTCTGCGGCGTGTCCACGGCCGGCGTGTTGGGGCCGAAGGCGGCGATGGAACTGGGCCAGAAGACCTTGTCCAGCTTCTCGTGGCGCGCCAGCTCCAGCACGTTGAGCAGGCCCTTCATGTTCAGGTCCCAGGCCCACATCGGGTGCTTCTCGCCGTTGGCCGACAGCGCCGCCGCGAGATGGTAGATCTGCGTGACGTGGTGGCGCTTGACGACGGTGGCCAGCGCGCTGGCGTCCGTCACGTCCAGCGCCTCGTGCTGCAGCGTGCGCACGCGGCCCTGCGGGCTCAGGTCGCTGGTGATGACGGCTTCTTCGCCGTGCAGCCTGGCCAGCTCGGTGGCCAGCTCGGTGCCGATCTGGCCATTGGCGCCGATGATGAGGATGCGCGGGCTGCTGGTCATTTGACGAGACCCAGCTCGCGGCCTGCCTGCGTGAACGCGGCAACGGCCTTTTCAAGATGCTCACGCTCGTGCACCGCCGAGATCTGCACGCGGATGCGCGCCTGGCCCTTGGGCACGACGGGGAAGAAGAAGCCCACGGCATAGAGTCCCAGCTCCAGGATGCGCTTGGACAGCTCCTGCGCCTTCACCGCGTCGTAGACCATGATGGGCACGATGGGGTGGGTGCCGGGCTTGATCTCGAAGCCGGCGGCCTGGATGGCTTCGCGGAACCAGGCGGTGTTGGCTTCGAGCTTGTCGCGCAGGGCCGTCGAGCCTTCCAGCAGGTCCAGCACGGCCAGCGAGGCGCCGGCGATGCTGGGCGCCAGCGTGTTGCTGAACAGGTAGGGCCGTGAGCGCTGGCGCAGCAGCTCGACGACCTCCTTGCGCGCGGCCGTGAAGCCGCCCGACGCGCCACCCAGCGCCTTGCCGAAGGTGCCGGTGATGATGTCGATCTTGCCGAACACGCCACGGTGCTCGGCGGTGCCGCGGCCGGTCTTGCCCATGAAGCCGCTGGCATGGCATTCATCGATGCCCAGCAGCGCGTCGTAGCGGTCGCACAGCTCACGGATCTTGTCGAGCTGGGCGATGGTGCCGTCCATGGAGAACACGCCGTCGGTGAAGACCAGCTTGAAGCGCGCGCCCTTCTCCTTGGCTTCCTGCAGGCAGCGCTCCAGGTCGGCCAGGTCGTTGTGCTCGTAACGCCAGCGCTGCGCCTTGCACAGGCGGATGCCGTCGATGATGGACGCGTGGTTCAGCGCGTCGCTGATGATGGCGTCCTGCTCGCCCAGCAGCGGCTCGAACAGGCCGCCGTTGGCGTCGAACGCTGCGGCGTAGAGGATGGCGTCCTCACAGCCGACGAAGCGGGCGATGCGGGCTTCCAGTTCCTTGTGCAGGTCCTGCGTGCCGCAGATGAAGCGCACCGACGACAGGCCGAAGCCGTGCGTGCGCAGCGCCTCGTGCGCGGCTTCGATCACCTGCGGGTGCGACGACAGCCCGAGGTAGTTGTTGGCGCACAGGTTGATGACCTCACGGCCGTCTGCCGTCTTGACGACTGCGCCCTGTGGCGTCGTGATGATGCGCTCGGCCTTGAACAGGCCGGCGGCGCGGATGCCGTCCAGCTCGGTCTGCAGATGGGAATAGAAAGCCTGGGTCATGAACGTGCTCCTGATGCACAATCCTGTAAATCGAACTTGTTCGATATATCGAACTTTCGTGCAGTATCCGAAAAACGTCTATCGCCGTCAACATGAACAAGCCCACGACAGACATGGAACCACCGCGCGTCGGCGCCGCCTTGCAGGCACTGCGCAGCAGCCGTGGCCTGTCGCTGGATGATCTCTCCAAGCGGGCCGGGGTCAGCAAGTCCATGTTGTCGCAGATCGAGCGCAACCAGGCCAATCCCACGGTGGCCGTGGTCTGGCGGCTGGCCAACGCGCTGGGCGTGGACATGGGCGAGCTGCTGGGTGGTGAGCGCGCCGCCACGCCGGCCATTGAAACGGTGGCGGCCCATGCGACGCCGGGGCTGACCAGCCCCGACGGGTTGTGCAAGCTGCGCATCCTGGGCCCCATCGAGCTGGCGGGTCAGTTCGAGTGGTACGAGCTGAGCGTGCAGCCGGGCGGCGTGCTGGACAGCCAGGCGCACGAGCCCGGCTCGCGCGAGCACCTGAGCGTGCTGACCGGCAGCCTGGAAGTCAGCGCCCAGGGCGTGACGAGCAAGCTCAAGGCCGGCGAGACGGCGCGTTATGCGGTGGACGGGCCGCACGCGATACGCAACGTCGGCAAGTCCGCCGCGACGGCGCTGCTGGTGGTCCTGCACCCGTAGACTTGCGCGGGTCCAACAAGGAGCCCGCCGATGATCCACCGCCGTTCCGCCCTGGCCGCGCTGGCCGCCCTGCCCTTTGCTGCCCAAGCCCAGGACAAGCCCATCCGCCTGCTCGTCGGCTTCCCTGCCGGCGGTGGCACCGACGCGATCGCGCGGCTGCTGGCCGAGGCCTTGCAGGCGTCGCTGGGCACGACGGTGCTGGTCGACAACAAGCCCGGTGCCGGTGGCCAGATTGCCGCGCAGGCGCTGAAGGCCGCGGCACCGGATGGCACCACCTTCTTCGTCAGCCACGACCACACCATCTCCATCCTGCCGCTGGTGCTGAAGAACCCGGGCTTCGACCCGGCCAAGGACTTCGTGCCGGTGGCGGGCTTCGCGACCTTCGCGAACGCGCTGGCCTTGTCGGGCGGCACGCCGGCCGCCAGCCTGCCGGAGTACGTCGCCTGGGTGAAGAAGCAAGGCGGCCAGGGCAGCGTGGGCGTGCCGGCGCCGGCCTCCGTGCCCGAATTCCTCGTCAAGCTGCTGGGCGAGAAGAACGGCCTGAACCTGCTGAGCGTGCCCTACCGCGGCAGCGCGCCGATGATTGCCGACATGCTGGGCAACCAGATCAGCGCCGGCGTGGGTTCGGTGCCCGACCTGATCGTCAACCACCAGCAGAAGAAGCTGCGCATCGTGGCCGTCATGGGCCAGCAGCGCCAGGGCGTGCTGCCGGACGTGCCGACCTTTGCCGAGCTGGGCATCACGGGCTTCGAGGACCTGCCCTACTACGGCGTCTTCGCGCCGGCGGGCACGTCACCCTCGGTGCTGGAGCGCTTCTCGAACGCGCTGGCCGGCGTCATCGCACAGCCCGGCGTGAAGGCCCGGCTGACGGAGTTGGGCCTGTCGGTCGGCATGATGAGCGCGGCCCAGTTGGGCGCCCGAGAGCGGGCCTATTCGGCGGCCTGGGCCCGCATCATCAAGGGCGGGGGTTTCCAGCCTCAGTGAGCAAGAGGCGATCCAGCGGCAGCTGGGTCCACTGCCCCTGCACCCAAAGGTTGCCAAGCAGCCCTTCACGTTGCGCCAGGAAGGCGGCCAGCAACGGCGCGGCCAGCGTGCGCTCGGGCGCGCACAGCAGCACCAGGCGCTGGGCGCCCTCCTCTTCCAGCCGGCCTATCCAGTCCATGGCCAGCAGCTTGTCGAGCACAGGGCTCAACTGCAGCGGGTCGACGCGCAAGGCGCTGGCCAGCCCCAGATGCGACAAGCCTTGCTGGCCGGCCTCACGCACGCGCCACAGCTCGCGCAGCACCTCCAGCGCCACGCCCATCGGCTGGCCCGGCACATCGGGGCGCAGGTGCAGCCGGCCCGTGAGGCTGGGCGTGTTGGCCGCCAGGATGGCGCCCAGCAGCACGATGACCCAGCCGAGGTAGATCCAGACCAGGAAGATGGGCACGGTGGCGAAGGCGCCGTACAGCGTCGAATAGGTCGGCACCTGCTTCACGTACCAGGCCAGCAGCGACTTGGCGAGCGCGAAGCCGACCGACACGAAGACGCCGCCGATCAGCGCGTGGCGCCAGCGCACATGGGTGTTGGGCACGTAATGGAACAGCCCCGCCATCGCCAGGCCCAGCAGCACGATGTCGACGCCGCCCAGCAGCGCGGCCAGGTTGCCGGGCATCTTCGTGAACAAGCCCTGGCCGACGCTGATCGCATAGCTGGTCAGCGTCAGGCTGCCGCCCAGCAGCAGCGGGCCCAGCGTCAGCGCGGCCCAGTAGACGAGCACGCGCTGGGCCATGGGCCGCGGGCGCTTTACGCGCCAGATGGCGTTCAGCGTGCGGTCGATGGTCAGCATCAGCGCCAGCGCCGTGACGCCCAGCACCACCAGGCCCACTGCACCCAGCTTGTTGGCCTTGGCCGCGAACTGCGTCAGCGCGCCCAACACCGGCTTGGCGATGTTGGGCGGGATCAGGCTCTTCAGGAAGTACTGCTCCAGCGCCGACTGGAAGTTGGAGAACATCGGGAAGGCCGTGAACAGCGCCAGCATGACGGTCAGCAGCGGCACCAGCGAGATCAGCGTCGTGAACGTCAGGCTGCCGGCCGTCAGACCCAGCTTCTCCTCGCGAAAACGCTGGCGGAAGGTGTGCAGCGTCTGCAGCCAGGGCCAGGCCAGCAGCTCGGTGATGACGTCGCTGACGAAGGCGATGGGGTTGCGGGCGAGTGGCGCGTCGGGGTTGTCGGGCGGCGTCGGCGGAACGGGTGCAAGGGACATGGCTTCTATGATGCCGCAGCTATGTCCCCTGCTCTCGAAACGCTCCCTCAAAGAACCGAACCCACGGCCGTCGAGCGCCTGTCGCGCAACGTCGCACTGGGTGCCACCGTGGCGTTGATCCTGCTGTGCCTGGCCTGGGAGCTGTGGCTGGCCCCGACCGGCCGCGGCACGCTGGCCGTGAAGGCGCTGCCGCTGCTGGCTGCACCACTCGGCCTGTGGCGCTACCGCATGTACACCTACCGCTGGCTGGCGCTGGCCATCTGGCTGTACGTGCTGGAAGGTCTGGTGCGCTCCACCAGCGAGGCGGGGCGCGGCCAGTGGCTGGCGCTGGCCGAAGTGGTGCTGGGCGTGGTCATCTTCGTGGCCTGCACGGCCCAGATCCGTCAGCGGCTGAAGGCCGCGAAACTGGCATGAAAGACCTTCTCGCCGCGTTGAAAGAGCAGCTCGGCGAGGCTGGGCTGCTGGTCGGCGGCGACCTGTCAGCCTACGAGAACGACTGGCGCAAGCGCTACGCCGGCAAGGCGCTGGCCGTCGCGCGACCGGCATCGACCGCCGAGGTGGCCGGGGTGATGCGGCTGTGCCACGCGCACCGCGTGCCGGTCGTGCCGCAAGGCGGCAACACGGGCCTGGTGGGCGGCTCCACGCCCGACGACAGCGGCGGCCAACTGGTGCTGAGCCTGTCGCGCATGAAGCGCGTCCGTGCCATCGACGTTGCCAATGCCAGCCTGACCGCCGAGGCCGGCTGCGTGCTGGCCGATGTGCAGGCCGCGGCTGCCGGCGCCGGCCTGCTCTTCCCGCTCAGCTTGGCGGCCGAGGGCTCGTGCACGCTGGGAGGCAACCTGGCGACCAACGCCGGCGGCACGCAGGTGCTTCGTTATGGCAATGCGCGCGAGCTGTGCCTGGGGCTGGAGGTCGTCACGGCGACCGGCGACATCTGGCAGGGCCTGTCGGGCCTGCGCAAGGACAACACCGGCTACGACCTGCGCGACCTGTTCATTGGCAGCGAGGGCACGCTGGGCATCATCACCGCCGCAACGATGAAGCTGTACCCGAGCCCCAAGGACCGGCTGACCGCGCTGGCCGCATGCAGCACGCTGGAAGATGCGGTGGCGCTGCTGAGCCTGGCGCGAGAACGGGCGGGCGATGCGCTGACCGGTTTCGAGGTCATGAACCGGGCCTCGCTGGCGCTGGTCGCGCGCGAGCTGCCGCAACTGGCGCAGCCGCTGCAGGGCGCCGAATGGACCGTGCTGCTGGAGCTGTCCGACGCCGAGAGCGCCGAGCATGCGCGCGCGGTGTTCGAAGGCCTGCTGGAGGCTGGCGTCGAGCGCGGCAGCGTGCAGGACGCGGCCATCGCGCAGAACATCCAGCAGGCCAAGGCGTTCTGGCATCTGCGCGAATCCATCCCGCTGGCCCAGGCCCAGGCGGGGCTGAACATCAAGCACGACATCTCGCTGCCGGTATCCGCCATTCCCGGCTTCGTCGCCGAGATGGACGCGGCGCTGGCGGCCTATCTGCCCGGCATCGAGGTCATCGACTTCGGCCATCTGGGTGACGGCAACCTGCACTACAACGTGCAGGCACCGGCCCAGGTCGCGCCGGCCGAGTTCCTGGCCGCGCACGAGCCGGCGATCAACGCGCTGGTCTACGACGCGGTGCAGCAGCGCGGCGGCTCGATCTCGGCCGAGCACGGCATCGGCCGGCTCAAGCGTGACGAGCTGGCCGAGCGCAAGGACCCGACGGCCCTCGCACTGATGCGGGCGATCAAGCGGGCGCTGGACCCGCTTGACCTACTCAACCCTGGGCGGCTGGTGTCACCGTGACGCGGCGGCCGGTGGCAAACCGGCCCAGCTTCACGATCAGGCGGAACACGAAGCGCACCATCACCAGGGCCAGCACGGCTTCGATCAGCGTCAGCACGAACGCGCCCACCATCGTGAACCGCGGCGCACGCCGGTGGAACTTGGCCAGCGCGTGGTCACGGGCGATCTCGATGCTGTCGTAGAAGGTCGGCACGATCAGCAGCGTCAGGAAGGTCGACGTGATCGTGCCGCCGATGATGGCCACGGCCATCGGGCGGTAGAACTCGCCGCCCTCGCCCACGCCGATGGCCACCGGCATCATGCCGGCGATCAGCGCCAGCGTCGTCATCAGGATGGGCCGGAAGCGCTTGCGGCCCGCGTGCATCAGCGCCTCCTCACGGTCCACGCCGGCCGCCTCCTCCTGGCGCGTCGCGTCCAGCAGCAGGATGGCGTTCTTGGCCACGAGGCCCATCAACATGATGACGCCGATGAGGCTCATCAGGTTCAGCGTGCCGCGGGTCAGGATCAGCGCCAGCACGACACCGATCAGCGAGAGCGGCAGCGACAGCATGACACCCAGCGGCGCCGTGAAGCTGTTGAACTGGATGACCAGCACGAAGTACATCAGCGCGATGCCGGACAGCAGCGCCGTGATCATGGCCGTGAAGACGACCTGCTGGTCACGCGCGGCGCCGGCCAGCTCGATGCCGAAACCGGGCGGGAAGTCGATCTTCTCGGCCAGCTTCTTGGCCTCGGCCGTGATCTCGCCCGACGAGCGGCCCTGCGCATTGGCGCTGACCGTGATGGTGCGCTTGCCGTCGCCGTGCTGGATCTGGCCCGGGCCCTTGCCCATGGTCACGGTGGCGATCTGGTCCAGCGGCACCATGCGGTTGGTGCCGGTCACGGCGATGGGCAGGCGCTCGATGTTGGCTGCGTCGACGCGGTCGGCCGGGTGCAGGCGGATGGACACGTCACGCGTCTCGCCGGTCGGGTCGACCCAGTCGCCGGCCTCCACACCGGCGAAGGCCACGCGCAGCGCCTGAGCCGCATCGTTGACCGAGATGCCCATCTGGTTGGCCAGGCTGCGGTCCAGCTCGATCTGCAGCTCGTTCTGCGGGTCCTGCTCGGAGTAGCCGATGTCGACGGCACCCTTGATGCCAGCCATGGTCTTCTGGAAGTCCTGCGTGATCTGCTGCAGCTTGCGCGTGTCGGTGCCGAAGAAGCGGATCTGCACGGGCTTTTGCGCGCCGTTGTTCAGGTCGTCCAGCACGACGTACTCGGCGCCGACCAGGCGGGCGACCTTTTCGCGCAAGTCCTTGGCGACGTCGGCCGCGGAGCGCTGGCGCTCGGTGCTCTTGCCGATGTCGACATAGATGCGGCCGCCGGCGGCGTTGGGATAGGAGGTCGTCGCCTTGGTCTCTGGCATGGTCGCGGCCAGGGCCGCGGCGGCGTCGAGCTTGAGCTTGGAATAGTCCAGGCTGCTGGACGCGGGGCTGCGCACCTCGACGGCCAGGAAGCCGGCGTCGGCCTGCGGCAGGAAGCTGGAGCCGCCGACTGTGGCCTGCAGCGCGATGGCGCCGACGAAGCTGGCCACCGCAAATGCAGCCATCCAGCGGCGGTGGTGCAGCGCCCAGGCGATGACGTGGCCGTAGTTGTTGGCGACGCCGTCGAACCATTCGTTGAAGCCCTTCAAGACCTTGCTGAAGCCCTTCTTCTCGGCATGGTGGTAGCCCGGGGGGTCGCCCCAGAAGGCCGACAGCATCGGGTCCAGCGTGAAGCTGATCAGCAGCGACACGATGACGGACGCGACCACGGTCAGTGCGAACGGCTTGAACCACTGGCCCGGGCCGTTGCCCATGAAGGCCACCGGCACGAACACGGCCACGATGGCGAAGGTCGTCGCGGCGACGGCCAGGCCGATCTCGGCCGTGCCCTCGCGCGCCGCGGTCACGCGGTCGCTGCCGCGCTCCATGTGGCGCACGATGTTCTCTCGCACGACGATGGCGTCGTCGATCAGCACGCCGATGGCCAGCGACAGGCCCAGCAGGCTCATGAAGTTCAGCGAGAAGCCCATCAGCCAGACGGCGATGAAGGCGGCCAGCACGGAGGTGGGCAGCGACAGCGCGGTGATCAGCGTCGAGCGCCAGCTGTTCAGGAAGGCGTAGACCACGAAAATGGTCAGCGCCGCGCCAAACACCAGCGCGTCGGTCACGTTGTGCAGGCTGTTCTCGGCGTCCTTGCCGCCGTCCTGCGTGATCTCGAGCGTCGTGCCCTTGGGCAGCTCCTTCTCGATCTCCTTGAGCAGCTTGCGGGAGTCATTGGCAACGCTGACGGTCGACGCGTCACGCGAGCGCGTGATGGAGATGCCGACGTTGGGCCGGCCGTTGCGCAGCGAGTAGCCGGTCATCTCGGCAAAGCCGTCCTGCACCTCGGCGACCTGGCCCAGGCGCACGACGGTGCCGGCGCTTCGCTTGATGATCATCTGCTCGAACTCGGCCGGCGACTCCAGGCGGCCCAGCAGGCGGATGCTCTGGTCTTCCAGCGCGCCACGCACCTTGCCGACCGGCGCCGTCGTGTTCTGCAGGCGCACGGCGCTCAGCACCTCGGTGACGGAGACGCCGAACTCGCGCAGCTTCTCGGCGCGCAGCAGGATGGACAGCTCGCGCTTGAGCGCGCCGTTGACCCCCACCGTGGACACGCCCGTGATACCGCGGAAGCGCTCGGCCAGCTTGTCCTCGGCCAGGCGGCTGAGCTGCGCATGCGTCAGCGTCGTGCTGGACAGCGACAGCTGCAGGATGGGCTGGGCGCCAGGGTCTGCCCGCGTGATGATGGGCTCGCGGATCTCGGTCGGCAGCTTGTAGCGCACCGATGCAATCGCGTTGCGCACCTCGTCGGCGGCCTCGATCATGTTCTTCGAGAAGTCGAACACCAGCACGATGGTGGCGCTGCCTTCGCGCGACGTGGAGTTGGAGCGGTCCACGCCGGAGATGCTCTGCAACGCCTTCTCGATGCGGTTGACCACCTCGCGCTCCACCGTCTCCGGCGACGCGCCCGGATAGGGGATGTTGATGACGAGCACCGGTGGCTCGACCTCGGGGAACTGGTTGACCTTGAGCTTGGACAGCGCCAGCAGGCCCACCAGCATCAGCCCGATGACCATGACGACGGTCGCGACGGGCCTGTTGATGCTGAAGTTGGAGAGGAACATGAAGACCCCTTGCGGTTACTTGCTGGCCGTCGTGGTCGGCGGGATGGCCGACGCGGCGCCCGCACCGGCGGCGACGCGCTGGACCGGCGCGCCGTCGACGAGGGTGCTGGAAGGTGCGCGAAGCACCTCGTCACCCAGGGCCAGGCCCGAGGCGATGACGACTTCACCGCGACGGTCGTCACGCTCGCCCAGCGTCACGCCGACCTTCTTCAGCTGGTTGCCGGCGACCTTCCAGACGAAGGCAGTGTCACCTTGACGCTGCACCGAGCCTTCGGCCAGCACCAGCGCACGGCGATCGGCGCTCTCGACACGGCCTTCGGCGTACAGGCCGGCCACCTGCGGCGCCTTGGCGCGGTCGTTGAACTCGGCGATCAGCTCGACCTGGCGGGTCGTCGCGTTGGCGGCCGCGTCGATGCGGGCAAGCTTGCCGCGGAACTCGGCGTCGCCGAAGCCGTTGATGCGAAAGGCCACCGGCTGGCCGAGCTTGAGCTCGCCCAGGCGGTCGGCGGAAACCTGGCCTTCAAAGCGCATCGAAGCCGGGTCGATGACCTTGATCAGCTCGCGGCCGATCTGCACTGTGTCGCCGACGGAGATCTTGCGCTCGCTGACGACGCCGTCGAACGGTGCGCGGACTTCCGTGCGCGAGACCTGCTGGCGTGCCGTGACGGCACGCGCCTTGGCGGCGGCCAGCTCGCTCTGGGCGGCGTTGCGGCGCACCTCGGCGTCTTCCAGGCCTTGCATGGAAATCATGCCCTGCTGGTTCAACGTGCGCTGGCGGACCAGCACGCGCTCGGTCTGCTCGAAACTCTGCTGCGCGGCGCGCAACGCCTCGTCGGCGGACGTCAGGCCGTCGCGGATGGAGGTCGGGTCCAGGCGGATGATGAGATCACCCGCGCGCACGCGCTCGCCGTTGTCCTTGGCCACCTGCAGCACCACGGCCGCCACTTCGGCGCGCAGGTCGGCGCGTCGGGCCGGCTGGATGGCGCCGTTGATGACGGGTGCACCGATCAGGCCGCTTTGACCCACCTGGCGCAGATCCTCGGGCGCCAGCAGCAGCGGCGCCACCGGCTTGGCCGCAGCGGCCTTGGCCTCGTCGGGCTTGCCACCCTTGCCGCAGGCGGTCAAGGTCAGGGCCAGGGTCAGTGCCAGCGTCAGGGCGGTCAGGATCGGCGTTGCACGCGTCATGGAAAAGCCTTCTTCAGAGGACAAAGTTCGAGCGTCTTACAAACGGCTGAGCTTAACGGTCTGGCAATACTTCGCCAGAGGTCATGCACGGGTCTTTTCACCAGCGCGCGGGGGTGCGCACAGGCTCCAACAGGTCTCAGGCGGGCTGCCAGTCCAGCGGCCAGCCGCCCTGCTGCCAGCGTTGCAGCCACAGCAGGCCGATCAGCGTCTTGGCATCGGTCAGTTCACCGCGGGCGGCGAGCGTGTCCAGCTCGGCGGCGGTGTGCGTGACCAGCTCGAGGAACTCGCCGTCGTCCAGCTTCTGCTCGCCGCGCGTGAGGCCGCGCGCGAAGTAGATGTGGATGCCTTCGTCGGAGTAGGCGATGGCGTTGTGCAGCACGCCGGCATAGGCCCACTCGGCGGCGCTGTAGCCGGTCTCCTCCAGCAACTCGCGCTGGCCGCAGACGCGCGGGTCCTCGCCGGCGTCGAGCTTGCCGGCCGGGAACTCCAGCATCACGCGCGCCATCGGGTAGCGGTACTGGCGCTCCATGACGAGCCTGCCGTCGTCCAGCAAGGGCACGACCATGACGGCACCGGGATGGCGGATGTATTCGCGGTGCGCGGTGCTGCCGTCCGGCAGGCCCACGCGGTCGCGACGCACGTCGAGAAAATGGCCTTGGTAGACCTGTTGGCTGTCGAGCAGGCGCTCGACGAGATGTTCGTCAACCTCGGCCACGGCGCAGGTATCTCCAGACGAAGCCGGGGAAGCCCAGCGTGATGAAGAGGCAGGCGGCCGCGGCGTAGAACTCCCAGCCCTGCTCGTGGCGCTGGCCGATGCGGCTTTCAAGCGCGGTGCCGAGCGCGAAGGTCAGCGCGGCCATCAGCGCCAGCTCCAGCAGCCGCCACCACGCCGACTTGAGCGGCGGACGCGGGCCGACCAGCAGCAGGCGCTCGTTGAAGTAAGGCAGGTTGGCCGCGACGACGGCCGCGGCGAGGACCAGCCAGACAGCGGCGGACTGGTCCATCAGCCGCGATCCATCAGGTCGCGAGCGCCTTCACGATGGCCTGGGCGCACAGCGCCATCAGGCCGCCGGGCAGCAGGCCGAAGACCAGCACCGCCGCGCCGTTCAGCGACATGACGAAGCGCACGTCGCCGGGCGCGCCGATGGGGGCCGTGTCGGTCGGCTCGTCGAAGAACATGACCTTGACGACGCGCAGGTAGTAGAACGCGCCGACCAGGGACACGACGACGGCGAACACCGCCAGGCCCAGGTAGAACGGCACGTGCGTGGACACCAGCGCCTGCAGCACGGCCAGCTTGGCGTAGAAGCCCACGGTGGGCGGCACGCCGGCCAGCGAGAACATGAACAGCGTCATGACCAGCGCGAACCAGGGGCTGCGCTTGGCCAGGCCGGCCAGGTCCTTGATCTCTTCGGCCTCATGGCCCTGGCGCGACAGCAGGATGATCATGCCGAACGTGCCCAGCGTCGTCAGCACGTAGGCGACGGCGTAGAACATGGCCGAGCTGTAGGCGTTGGCGGCCGACAGCGTGTTGTTGTTGACTACGCCCGATGCCATGCCCAGCAGCATGAAGCCCATCTGCGCGATGGTCGAGTAGGCCAGCATGCGCTTCAGGTTGGTCTGCGCGATGGCCGCCAGGTTGCCCACCAGCAGCGACAGCACGGACAGCACGACCAGCATCTGCTGCCAGTCCACCGCCAGGCCGATCATGCCTTCGACCAGCAGGCGCACGGTGATCGCGAACGCGGCCAGCTTGGGCGCCGCGCCGATCAGCAGCGTGACCGCCGTCGGGGCACCCTGGTAGACGTCCGGCACCCACATGTGGAAGGGTGCGGCACCCAGCTTGAAGGCCAGGCCGGCAACGACGAAGACGACGCCGAAGACCAGCACGGCGCGGTTGGGCGCGCCCTTGGAGATGACGTCGAAGACCTCGGGAATGGTCAGCGAACCCGTGGCACCGTACATCATCGACAGGCCGTACAGCAGGAAGCCGCTGGCCAGCGCGCCGAGCACGAAGTACTTCATCGCCGCCTCGGTCGCGACGGCGTTATCGCGGCGCAGGGCCACAAGTGCGTACAGCGACAGGCTCATCAGCTCCAGGCCGAGGTAGACGACCAGGAAGTTGTTCGCCGACAGCATCACATTGATGCCCAGCAGCGAGAACAGGCTGAGGATGAAGAGCTCGCCCTTCAGCATCTCGCGCACGCCGGCATAGGGGCGTGCATAGACCAGCGTGATCAGCGTTGCGATGCAGGCAAAGCCGGCCAGCAGATGGCCCATCGGATCGGCGACGACCATGCCTTGCATCGCGTAGACGGTCAGGCCGGCGTCGAAGTAGCTGAAGTGCATGGCGCCCACGAGGACCAGCGTCAGCTGGGTCAGCCAGTAGGTGGGGCGGCGCTGCTCGTCGGTGACCCACAGGTCCACCAGGGCCACGACGCAGCCCATGGCCAGCAGCAGGATCTCGGGATAGATCGCGAGCCAGTTCATGTCGTTCATTGTTCTTGCCTTTAGCTCGGAACTCAGGCCGGGATCTTGCTGAGCGCGACGTGCTTGAGCAGCTCGGTGACCGAGTTGTGCATCACGTCCGTGAAGGGCTTGGGATAGACGCCCATGTAGAGCGTCGCGACGGCCAGCAGGCCGAGCATGACGAACTCGCGGGTGTTGATGTCCGTCAGCGCGCGCACGTCATCGTTGGCGATGTCGCCGAAATAGACGCGCTTGATCATCCACAGCGTGTACGCGGCGCCGAAGACCAGCGCCGTGGCGGCGATGGCGCCCAGCCAGAAATTGGCGCCCACGGTGCCGAGGATGACCATCCACTCGCCGACGAAGCCGGCCGTGGCAGGCAGGCCGCAGTTGGCCATGCCGAAGAACACGGCAAAGGCGGCGAACGTGGGCATGGTGTTGACCACGCCGCCGTAGGACGCGATCTCACGCGAATGCACACGGTCGTAGAGCACGCCGATGCACAGGAACATCGCGCCCGACACGAAGCCGTGCGAGATCATCTGCACGAGGCCGCCGGACACGCCCAGCTCATTGAAGACGAAGAAGCCCAGCGTCACGAAGCCCATGTGCGCGATGGACGAGTAGGCCACCAGCTTCTTCATGTCCTTCTGCACCAGCGCAACCAGGCCGATGTAGACGACGGCGATCAGCGACATCGCGATGATGAGCCAGGCCCATTCACGCGCGGCGTCCGGGGCGATCGGCAGCGAGAAACGCAGGAAGCCGTAGCAGCCCAGCTTCAGCATGATGGCCGCCAGCACGACGGAGCCGCCGGTCGGCGCCTCGACGTGGGCGTCGGGCAGCCACGTGTGCACCGGCCACATCGGCACCTTCACCGAGAACGCGGCCAGGAAGGCGAAGAACAGATAGGTCTGCGCCGAGCCCGTCAGCGGCAGCTTGTGCCAGGTCTGGATGTCGAAGCTGCCGGCCGACTGGTAGTACAGGTACAGCAGCGCGATCAGCATGAGCAGCGAGCCGGCCAGCGTGTACAGGAAGAACTTGAAGGCTGCGTAGACGCGGTTCGGGCCGCCCCAGACGCCGATGATGATGTACATCGGGATCAGCGTGGCCTCGAAGAACACGTAGAACAGCATGCCGTCCAGCGCCGAGAACACGCCCACCATCAGGCCCGACAGGATCAGGAACGCGCCCATGTACTGGTTGACGCGCGTCTCGATGACCTCCCAGGCCGAGATGACGACGATGACCGTGATGAACGCCGTCAGCGGCACGAACCACATCGAGATGCCATCCACGCCCAGGTGGTAGCGGATGTTGAAGCGGTCGATCCAGGGCTGGTTCTCGACGAACTGCATCGCAGCCGTCGTCGTATCGAAACCGGTAACCAGCGGGACGGTGACGAGAAAGCTCGCCACGGCCGCCACCAGCGCCAACCAGCGCACGGCGTGCTTCTGGTCATCACGCCCGATCGCCAGCAGCAAGGCGCCGCAGACGATGGGCAGAAAAATCGCAAGACTCAGCAACATTCTTGTTCTCCGCCTCGTCGCTCAGAACCCGAACAGGGCCGTGAACTGGGGCTTGATATAGGGCCACAGCTGCCAGGTCATCAGTCCCATGACGCCAAGGATCATGACGAGGGCGTACCAGTACAGATAGCCGCTCTGCAGGCGACGCACCAGGCCGGCGATGCCGCCCACCGTGCGGGCCGAGCCGTTGATGATGAGACCGTCGATCAGCGCACCGTCGCCGCCCTTCCACAGGCCGGTACCGAGGGCACGCGCCAGGCGGGCCAGCACGTTCTCGTTGAACCAGTCCATGAAGTACTTGTTCTCAAGCACGATGATCAGCGGGCGCAGCACGCGGGCCAGCGTCGCCGGGATGCTGGGGGCGACCATGTAGAACACATAGGCCGTGACGACACCGCCCAGCGCCAGCCAGAACGGCAGCGTGGTCAGGCCGTGCAGCGCCATGGCAGCAGCACCGTGGAACTCTTCCTTCAGCTCTTCCATCGCCGGGTGGGCGTGCAGGTTGACGAGGATCGCGTCCTTGAAGAAGTCGCCGAACAGCATCGGCTGGATCGTCAGGAAGCCGATGACGACCGACGGAATGGCCAGCAGCACCAGCGGCACCCAGACAACGGCCGGCGACTCGTGCGGCGTGTGCGCATGCGCATCGTGGCCATGGTCGTCGTCGTGATGGTCGTGTTCGCCCGGGAAGGGCTTGTGGTGGAAGTTCTCCTTGCCGTGGAAGACCAGGAAGTACATCCGGAACGAATAGAAAGCCGTCACGAATACGCCGGCGATGACGGCGAAGTAGGCGAAGTGCGCAGCCGGCAGATGGCTGGCGTGCACGGCCTCGATGATCGAGTCCTTGGAATAGAAACCCGAGAACAGCGGCGTGCCGATCAGCGCCAGCGAACCCAGCAGCGACGTGATCCACGTGATGGGCATGTACTTGCGCAGGCCGCCCATGTTGCGGATGTCCTGGTCGTGGTGCATGCCGATGATGACGGAACCCGCGCCGAGGAACAGCAGCGCCTTGAAGAAGGCATGCGTCATCAGGTGGAACACGGCGACCGAGTAGGCCGAGGCACCCAGCGCCACGGTCATGTAGCCGAGCTGCGACAGCGTGGAGTACGCGACGACGCGCTTGATGTCGTTCTGGATGATGCCGAGGAACCCCATGAACAGCGCCGTGATCGCGCCGATGATCATGACGAAGTTCAGCGCCGTGTCGCTCAACTCGAACAGCGGCGACATGCGCGCCACCATGAAGATGCCGGCCGTCACCATCGTCGCCGCGTGGATCAGCGCGGAGATGGGCGTCGGGCCTTCCATCGAGTCCGGCAGCCAGACGTGCAGCGGGAATTGCGCCGACTTGCCCATCGCGCCGATGAACAGGCAGATGCAGGCGACCGTCAGCATGGCCCAGTCGGTGCCCGGGAAGACCATCTGCGACAGGATTTCGGACTTCGCGAAGATCTCCGCGTAGTTCAGCGAACCACCGAAGGCCACCAGCAGGCCGATGCCCAGGATGAAGCCGAAGTCACCGACACGGTTGACCAGGAAGGCCTTCATGTTGGCGAAGATGGCCGTCGGCTTTTTGTACCAGAAGCCGATCAGCAGGTAGGACACCAGGCCCACCGCTTCCCAGCCGAAGAACAGCTGCAGCATGTTGTTGCTCATGACCAGCATCAGCATGCTGAACGTGAACAGCGAGATGTACGAGAAGAAGCGCTGGTAGCCGTCGTCCTCTTCCATGTAGCCGATGGTGTAGATGTGCACCATCAGCGACACGAAGGTCACGACCACCATCATCATCGCCGTCAGGCCGTCGATGAGGAAGCCGACCTCCATCTTCAAGGGGCCGAGCGTCATCCACTCGTAGATGGTGGCGTTGAAGCGCGCGCCATCGACAGCCACGCTGTACAGCGTCTGGGCCGACAGGATGAAGGCGATCAGCACGCCGAGGATGGTGACGATGTGCGAGCCGCGGCGGCCCACCGTCTTGCCGAAGAAGCCGGCGACGATGGCGCCCGCGAGCGGTGCCAGCGGCACCGTCAACAGCAGGTTCTGGGAGAGTTGTGCAGACATCTTGTTGTGTCCTCAGCCCTTGAGGGCGTCGAGTTCCTCGACGTTGATGCTGGCTCGGTTGCGGAACAGCACGACCAGGATGGCCAGGCCGATGGCCGACTCGGCCGCCGCGACGGTCAGGATGAAGAACACGAAGACCTGGCCGCCCATGTCGCCCAGGTAGTGCGAGAAGGCGACGAAGTTCAGGTTGACCGCCAGCAGCATCAGTTCGATGGCCATCAGCAGCACGATCAGGTTCTTGCGGTTCAGGAAGATGCCGATCACCGACAGCGCGAACAGCATCGCGCCCAGCGTCAGGAAGTGGCCCAGGGTCAAGCCACTCAGGCCGCTCAGTCCAGCAAAGCCGGTCATGCCTGGCCTCCTTCGGTGGGTGCGGCAGGGGGAGCCGGCGGCGTGGCGACGGTGGGCGCCATCTTGACGATCTTCAGGCGCTGGGCCTTGGTGACCTTGACCTGCTCGGACGGGTTCATGGCGCGCGAGTCCTTGCGGCGGCGCAGCGTCAGCGCGATGGCCGCGACGATGGCGACCAGCAGCAGCACGGCCGCGATCTGCAACGGGTACAGGTAGCTGGTGTAGATCTCGATGCCCAGCAACTTGGTGTTGCCCATCCTCACCTGCTCGGCGGTGGCCACCGGCGCGTCGGCCAGCTGGAAGCCGCCCATCAGCACGATGCCCATCTCGAAGGCGATCAGCGCGCCGATGACGGCGGCGACGGGCAGGTTCTTCCAGAAGCCCTCACGCATGCTGTCCGTGTTCAGGTCCAGCATCATGACGACGAACAGGAACAGCACCATGACGGCGCCGATGTAGACGAGCACCAGCGCGATCGCCAGGAACTCGGCCTTCAGCAGCATCCAGATGCAGGACGCCGTGAAGAACGACAGGATCAAGAACAGCGCGGCATGCACGGTGCTGCGCGCCGTGATGACGCGGAACGAACTCACCAGCAGGATGCCGGAGAAGACGTAGAAAAGGATGGTCGTGATGTCCATGGGTATCCAGGCCAGCTGAGCTGGACCGCCGGGCGCCTCGCGGCGCCACAGCAATCAGCGGTACTTGGCGTCGGCCTCCTTTTGGGCTGCGATTTCGGCCTCGTACTTGTCACCGACCGCCAGCAGCATGTCCTTGGTGAAGTACAGGTCGCCGCGCTTCTCGCCGTGGTATTCGAAGATGCTCGTCTCGACGATGGAGTCCACCGGGCAGCTCTCCTCGCAGAAGCCGCAGAAGATGCACTTGGTGAGGTCGATGTCGTAGCGCGTCGTGCGGCGGCTGCCGTCGGCACGCACATCGCTTTCGATGGTGATGGCCATCGCGGGGCAGACGGCCTCGCAGAGCTTGCAGGCGATGCAGCGCTCTTCACCGTTCTCGTAACGGCGCAGCGCATGCAGGCCCCGGAAGCGCGGCGACAGCGGCGTCTTCTCCTCGGGGAACTGGACGGTGATGTTGCGCGACAGGAAGTGCCTGCCGGTGAGCTTCATCCCCTTAAGCAGTTCCCAGAGGAAGAAGGTCTTCGCGAAATTCGTGATTGCAGTCATGGGCGCCGCCTCACTTCCAGATGTTGAACGGCGTCTGCATCCAGGCACCGACAACGACCAGCCAGATCAGCGTGATGGGAATGAAGATCTTCCAGCCCAGACGCATGATCTGGTCGTAGCGGAAGCGCGGGAACGTGGCACGCACCCACAGGAACATCGTGACGACGAAGAAGGTCTTGCCGAACAGCCAGGCCCAGTTCCAGAACGCCATCGTGTGCTGGATGAAGCCCGGCGTGTCCATGCCGAACAGGCTCCAGGAGATCGGTGCGCTCCAGCCACCCAGGAACATGACGACGGCCAGCGCCGACACCAGGATCATGTTGGCGTACTCGGCCAGGAAGAACATCGCGAACGACATGCCCGAGTACTCGATCATGTGACCGGCGACGATTTCCGATTCGCCTTCGACGACGTCGAACGGGTGGCGGTTGGTCTCGGCCAGGCCCGAGATGAAGTAGACGATGAAGATCGGGAACAGCGGCAGCCAGTTCCATGACAGCAGCGGCACGCCATGCGACGCGAACCAGCCGCGCTCCTGCACCTGCACGACTTCCGTCATGTTCAGGCTGCCGGTCACCATCAGCACGACGACCAGCGCGAAGCCCATCGAGATCTCGTAGGAGACCATCTGCGCCGAGGCGCGCAGCGCGCCGAGGAAGGCGTACTTCGAGTTGGACGCCCAGCCGGCGATGATGACGCCGTAGACCTCGAGCGACGTGATCGCCATCAGGAACAACAGGCCGGCGTTGACGTTGGCCACGGCGGCATCCGGGCCGAAGGGCACGACGGCCCAGGCGGCCAGCGCCGGCATGATGGTCATGACCGGGCCGAGGAAGAACAGGCCCTTGCTGGCGGCGGCCGGCTTGATGATCTCCTTGAAGATCAGCTTGACCGCGTCGGCGATGGGCGTCAGCAGACCGTAGGGACCCACGCGGTTCGGACCCGGGCGGATCTGCGACCAGCCGATGGCCTTGCGCTCCCACAGCGTCAGGTAGGCCACGCAGCCCAGCAGCGGCAGGATGACCGCGACGATCTTCAGCAGGCTCCAGACCAGGGGCCACAAGCCCCCCAGCAGGGCAGCGCCGTTTTGGTAGAGAGAGTCGATCATTCTTGTCAGCTCCCTCAGACCTTGCTGATGTTGAGCGTGCCGAAGGCAGCACCCAGCGCGGCGGTTTGTGCGAGGCCGGCGGGCACGCGGGCCACGCCGTCGGGCAGACCGGTTTCGAGCCGGGCAGGCAGCTGGGCGGCGCCACCGTCCTGCACGACGCGCACCTGGTCGCCGTCTTGCAGACCCAGCTGTTGCCACAGCGCCGTGGGCAGACCGACCGTGGCGGCTTCGCGGCCGTCGGCGGTGAGCTGCAGCGACGTGGAGTTGCGCACCAGCGCATCGGTTGCATAGATCGGCAGGTTGGCGAAGCGCTCGACGCCCTCGCCTCGTGCCGCGGCCGTCGGCGTGGCGACCGTCGCGTTGCTCAGGCGGGCGGTGATGTCGCCCCCCAGCGCCTGCTCACGCACCTGCTCGGAGCTGTCCTGGTCGAAGCCCGGCAGGCCCAGCAGGTTGCCGAGCACGCGCAGCACCTTCCAGGCCGGACGCGTCTCGGCCAGTGGGCGCACGACACCCACGAAGCTCTGCAGGCGCCCTTCGGCGTTGACGAAGCTGCCGGAGGTCTCGGTGAACGGGGCAATCGGCAGCAGCACGTCGGCGTACTCAAGGCCGCTCTTGAACGGGCTCAGCACGACGACCATCTCGGCGGCGTCCAGCGACTTGGCAGCAGCCGCGGCATTGGCCGAGTCCAGCACCGGGTCGGTGTTCAGCAGCAGCGCGGCCTTCAGCGGCGTGCCGGTCAACATCTGCGCGGCGTTCAGACCGTCGATCTGCGGTTGTGCCTTGACGAGCTGTGCGCCGACCGTGTTCGCGGCTGCCGTCAGGTAGCCGACGCTCGCGCCAGTCTGCGCGCCAATCCACTGCGCCAGTGCCAGCAGGCTCGTGGCTTGCGGATGTTCGGCGGCAGCGTTGCCCAGCAGGATGGCCTTGCGTTGACCCGACGTCAGGCTGACGGCAATGGCCTTGGCCTCGTCGGTGGCGTTGCCAGCGAGCGGTGCGCCGGCGCCAATGGCGGCGGCCACGTCGGCCAGGGCTTGCACCCAGCCCGAAGGCGCCACGGAATGCGACGCGGCGAGCGGCAGCAGCCAGTCATCGTTGTTCACGCCGACGCGATGGACGGCAGCACCACGGCGCGCAGCGTGGCGCAGGCGGGCGGCGAACAGCGGGTGGTCCTTGCGCAGGTTGGAGCCGACGACCAGCGCACGGTCCAGTTCGGACAGGCTGGCGATGCTCGTGCCCAGCCAGCGCGCCTGGCCTGCCGACGCGGCATTGCCGAAGTCGCTGTGGCGCAGGCGGTGATCGATGTTGTCGCTGCCCAGGCCGCGCACGACCTGTGCGAGCAGATGCAGTTCTTCCACCGTGCTGTGGGCCGAGCCCAGTGCGCCGATGGCAGCCGCGCCGTGGTCAGCCTTGATGGACTTCAGGCCATTGGCGACGTACTCCAGCGCCGTCGTCCAGTCGACCTGCTTCCACGCGCCGCCCTGCTTGATCATGGGCGCGGTCAGGCGGGCGTCGCTGTTCAGCGCTTCGTAGCTGAAGCGGTCGCGGTCGGCGATCCAGCATTCGTTGACGTCTTCGTTCTCCAGCGGAACGACGCGCAGCACTTGATGGTTCTTGACCTGGACGACCAGGTTGGCACCGGTCGAGTCGTGCGGGCTGACGCTCTTGCGGCGCGACAGCTCCCAGGTGCGGGCGCTGTAGCGGAAGGGCTTGCTGGTCAACGCACCGACCGGGCAGATATCGATCATGTTGCCCGACAGCTCGGAGTCCACCGTGCGGCCGACGAAGGTCTGGATCTCGCTGTGCTCGCCGCGGTGAGCCATGCCCAGTTCCATCTGGCCGGCGATCTCCTGGCCGAAGCGCACGCAGCGGGTGCAATGGATGCAGCGGCTCATCTCCTCCATCGAGATCAGCGGGCCGACGTTCTTGTGGAAGACGACGCGCTTCTCCTCGGAGTAGCGGCTCTTGCCCGCGCCGTAGCCGACAGCCAGGTCCTGCAGCTGGCACTCGCCACCCTGGTCGCAGATGGGGCAATCCAGCGGGTGGTTGATCAGCAGGAATTCCATGACACCCTGCTGGGCCTTGAGCGCCTTGTCGCTCTTGGTGCGGACGATCATGCCTTGCGTGACCGGCGTCGCGCAGGCGGGCATGGGCTTGGGCGCCTTCTCCACGTCCACCAGGCACATGCGGCAGTTGGCCGCGATGCTCAGCTTCTTGTGATAGCAGAAGTGCGGGATGTAGGTGCCGGCCTTCTCGGCGGCATGCATGACCATGCTGCCTTCCTGGACCGAGACCTTCTGACCGTCGAGTTCGATTTCAACCATGGTGGTGTTTCTCTAGGCGCTCAGGTCGGAGCCACCAGGGGCTTCTTGTGTTCAATCAGGTGCACGAACTCGTGCTTGAAGTGCTTGATCATGGCGCGCACGGGCATCGCGGCCGCGTCGCCCAGCGCGCAGATCGTGCGGCCCTGGATGTTGTCGGCCACCGAGTTCAGCAGGTCGATGTCCTCTGCCCTGCCCTCGCCGTGATAGATGCGTTCCAGCACCCGGTGCATCCAGCCCGTGCCTTCGCGGCAAGGCGTGCACTGGCCGCAGGACTCGTGGGCGTAGAAGTAGGACAGGCGCAGCAGGCTCTGCACCGCGCAGCGCGTGTCGTCCATGACGATGACGGCGCCCGAGCCCAGCATGGAGCCGGCCTTGGCGATGGAGTCATAGTCCATCGTGCACTGCATCATCACTTCGCCAGGCAGCACCGGGGCGGACGAGCCGCCGGGGATGACGGCCTTCAGCGTGCGACCCTTGCGGACACCACCGGCCAGTTCCAGCAGCTTGCTGAACGGCGTGCCCAGCGGGATCTCGTAGTTGCCCGGGCGCTCCACGTCGCCAGACACCGAGAACAGCTTGGTGCCGCCGTTGTTGGGCTTGCCGATCTCGAGGTAGGCCTGGCCGCCGTTGCGGATGATCCAGGGCACCGCCGCGAAGGTCTCGGTGTTGTTGATCGTCGTGGGCTTGCCGTACAGGCCAAAGCTGGCCGGGAACGGCGGCTTGAAGCGCGGCTGGCCCTTCTTGCCTTCCAACGATTCCAGCAGCGCGGTTTCCTCGCCGCAGATGTAGGCGCCGAAGCCATGGTGGCCGTGCAGTTGGAAGCTGAAGCCCGAGCCCATGATCTTGTCGCCGAGATAGCCGGCGGCACGGGCTTCTTCCAGGGCCGCCTCGAAGCGCTCGTAGACCTCGAAGATCTCGCCGTGGATGTAGTTGTAGCCGACCGTGATGCCCATCGCGTAGGCGGCGATGGCCATGCCCTCGATGACCTGATGCGGGTTGAACATCAGCAGGTCGCGGTCCTTGCAGGTGCCCGGCTCGCCTTCGTCCGAGTTGCAGACGAGGTACTTCTGGCCCGGGAACTGGCGGGGCATGAAGCTCCACTTCAGGCCGGTCGGGAAGCCCGCGCCGCCGCGACCGCGCAGCGCCGAGGTCTTCACTTCGGCGATGACCTGGTCAGCGGTCATGCCTTCGCCGCCGTCAGCAGCAAGGATCTTCTTCAGCGCCGCATAGCCACCACGCGCTTCATAGTCCTTGATCGACCAGTTCTTGCCGTCCAGGTCCGCGTAGATCTGCGGCACGATGTGACGGCCGTGGAAGCAGGTCTCGGCGCCGGTGCTTTGGAATTTGGTGAGGTCCAGCATCGTCTTCCTCAGGCCTTCGCGGCTTCAGCGCGCAGCACGTCGACCAGCTCGTCGAGGCGGTCGTTCGTCATGAAGCTGCACATCTGACGGTCGTTGACCAGCATCACCGGCGAGTCGGCGCAGGCGCCCAGGCACTCGGTCTTCTGCACGGTGAACAGGCCGTCGGCCGTTGTGCCGCCCTGCTCGATACCGAGCTTGCTGCACAGATGGTCCAGTGCGTTCTGACCGTCACGCAACTGGCAAGGCAGGTTCGCGCAGACGCCCAGCTTGAACTTGCCGACCGGGCGCTGGTTGAACATGTTGTAGAACGTCGTCACCTCGTACACGGCGATGGGCGCCATGCCGAGATGAGCGGCGATCGCATCCTCGGCAGCGCGAGGCACAAAGCCTTCTTCCTGCTGCACGATGGCCAGGCAGGCCATGACGGCAGACTGGCGCAGCTCGTAGGGGTACTTGGCAACCTCGCGGTCGAAGCGCGCACGGGTGGCGTCTGAGAGTTGGTAGCTCATCGATCAATCTCGCCGAACACGATGTCCATGGTGCCGATGATGGCGACGGCGTCCGCGATCATGTGGCCGCGACCCATCTCGTCCAGCGCGGCCAGGTGGGCAAAGCCCGGCGCGCGGATCTTCAGGCGATACGGCTTGTTGGCGCCATCGCTGACCATGTAGATGCCGAACTCGCCCTTGGGGTGTTCAACGGCCGCATAGGCCTCGCCCTCGGGCACGTGGAAGCCTTCGGTGAAGAGCTTGAAGTGGTGGATCAGCTCTTCCATGTTGGACTTCATGTCCACGCGCGAAGGCGGCGCCACCTTGTGGTTGTCGGTGATGACCGGGCCGGGGTTGGCACGCAGCCAGGCCGAACACTGCTGGATGATGCGGTTGGACTGGCGCATCTCTTCCACGCGCACGACGTAGCGGTCGTAGGTGTCGCCATTGGTGCCGACCGGGATGTCGAAATCCATCTTGTCGTACACGTCATAGGGCTGTGTCTTGCGCAGGTCCCAGGCGATGCCCGAGCCGCGCAGCATGGCGCCGGTGAAGCCGAGGTTCAACGCCCGCTCGGGCGACACCACGCCGATGCCGACCGTGCGCTGTTTCCAGATGCGGTTGTCGGTCAGCAGCGTTTCGTAGTCGTCGACGTTCTTCGGGAAGCGCGCGCAGAAGTCGTCGATGAAGTCCAGCATCGAACCCTGGCGGTTCTCGTTCAACTGGGCGATCGCCTTGGCATTGCGGATCTTGCTGACCTTGTACTGCGGCATCACGTCCGGCAGGTCGCGGTAGACGCCGCCCGGACGGAAGTAGGCCGCGTGCATGCGCGCGCCCGAAACGGCTTCATACAGGTCGAACAAGTCCTCACGCTCGCGGAAGCAGTAGATGAGGATGTTCATCGCACCGCAGTCCAGGCCGTGACAGCCCAGCCAGAGCAGGTGGTTCAGCAGTCGAGTGATTTCGGCAAACATCACGCGGATGTACTGCGCGCGGATCGGCACCTCGATGCCCAGCATCTTCTCGATGGCCAGGCAGTAGGCATGCTCGTTGGCCATCATCGACACGTAGTCGAGGCGGTCCATGTAGGGCAGCGACTGGATGTAGGTCTTGCTCTCGGCCAGCTTCTCGGTCGCGCGGTGCAGCAGGCCGATGTGCGGGTCGGCGCGCTGGATGACTTCGCCGTCCAGTTCCAGCACCAGGCGCAGCACGCCGTGGGCGGCCGGGTGTTGCGGACCGAAGTTGAGGGTGTAGTTCTTGATTTCGGCCATGGTGTTCAGAGCCCGCCGTACTTGTCTTCGCGAATGATTCGCGGCGTGATCTCGCGCGGCTCGATGCTGACCGGCTGATAGATGACGCGTTTCTGTTCGGCGTCGTAGCGCATCTCGACATGGCCCGACACCGGGAAGTCCTTGCGCATCGGGTGGCCGATGAAGCCGTAGTCCGTCAGGATGCGGCGCAGGTCATCGTGGCCGTCGAAGATGACGCCGTACATGTCAAAAGCTTCGCGCTCGAACCAGTTGGCCGAGCTCCACACGCCGGTGACCGAAGCCACGGCGGGGAAGTCGTCGTCGGTGGCGAACACCTTCAGGCGCAGGCGCCAGTTCTTGCTGACCGACAGCAGGTGGCTGACGATGGCGTAGCGCTGGCCTTCGTAGCCGCCGTTGCCGAAGTCGCTGTAGTCAACGCCGCACAGGTCGATCAACTGCTCAAGCTTGAGCTCGGGGTGGTCGCGCAGCGTCGTCGCCACGCCGAGGTAGTCGGCCGCGCGCACGGTCAGCGTCAGTTCGCCCAGGGCGGACTGAAGCGAGACGACGCGCTCGCCGAAGATGGCGCCAATCTGCTGGGCCAGGGTTTCGAGATTCAGGCTCATACCTTGACGCTCAGCGGGCAATGGTGTTTTCGCGGCGGATCTTGGCCTGCAGTTGCAGGATGCCGTAGAGCAGCGCCTCGGCCGTCGGCGGGCAGCCGGGCACGTAGACGTCCACCGGCACGATGCGGTCGCAGCCGCGCACGACAGAATAGCTGTAGTGGTAGTAACCGCCACCGTTGGCGCAGGAGCCCATGGACAGCACCCAGCGCGGTTCGGCCATCTGGTCGTAGACCTTGCGCAGCGCCGGTGCCATCTTGTTGCACAGCGTGCCGGCCACGATCATCAGATCCGACTGGCGCGGGCTCGGGCGGAACAGCATGCCGAAGCGGTCGATGTCGTAGCGCGCGGCACCCGCATGCATCATCTCGACGGCGCAACAGGCCAGGCCGAACGTCATCGGCCACAGCGAGCCGGTCTTGGACCAGTTGATGAGCTTGTCGACCGATGTGGTGACAAAGCCCTCTTTCAGGACGCCTTCAATACCCATATCGAATTCCCAGCGTGTTTGGCTTGGCGTTCATTCCCAATCCAGGGCGCCTTTTTTCCATTCGTAGGCGAAGCCGACGACCAGAATGCCGAGGAAGATCATCATGGCCCAGAAGCCCGTCGCACCGATTTCCTTGAGCGCCACGGCCCAGGGAAACAGGAAGGCAATTTCCAGGTCGAAAAGAATGAACAGAATCGCGACGAGGTAGTAGCGCACATCGAATTTCATGCGCGCGTCTTCAAAGGCCTCAAAGCCGCATTCGTAGGGGGAGTTCTTGGCCGCGTCGGGCCGATTGGGGCCGAGCAGCGCGCCGAGCACCTGAGGTGCAATCCCGACTACTGCGCCGACCAAGATGAAGAGGATGACGGGCAGATATTGATCGAGATTCATCGTGGCATTCCCGGGCCGGCTAAGACTTCGTCAAACGTGACCGCTGGACAAGCCGACCACAAAAGCAAACAGGCGCGCCACCAGCGAATCGATTGATGTCGCTCGCGGATCGCGCCCGCCTTGAACCTTGCCTCCATCGACCCAGCTTCAGGCTGGGCGACCTTGGCGACAGGCCGCTCTGGCTGCTGATTCCCGCATCAGGACCAACGGGAATCCTAGCCGATGTTCTGGTGCCGTCGGCGAGACTCGAACTCGCACAGCTTTCGCCACTACCCCCTCAAGATAGCGTGTCTACCAATTTCACCACGACGGCAGGTATTCAAATATGCCTGGCAGCTAGTGAGGGTTTGCCCGCCAGACAGCCTCGCATTCTATACCGGAAAAGACAGGCCTCCGGTGAGGAAGCGAGGGTTTTACTCGGGCTTCAGTTCGCCGCGGCGGAGGCCGCAACAGACGCCGGAGCCGTGGGTGCAACGCTGGCGCCAGGAATGGCGGCGGCACCCGATGCGGCTGGAGCCGGCGCGACGACCGGCGCGCGGTCCAGCACGCTGTCGGCGCCCGAGGCGGTGGGGCGGCCATTGGACAGGAAGGCCAGGCCCAGCGTGCAGCCGAAGAACAGGGTGGCGGCAAACGCCGTCGTGCGCGACAGGAAGTTGGCGCTGCCGGTGGCGCCGAACAGGCTGCCCGACGCACCGCTGCCGAAGGATGCGCCCATGTCGGCACCCTTGCCGTGCTGCACGAGCACGAGACCGATGATCGCCAGTGCCGACAGCAATTGGACGATCAACACCAGATTCGCAAAGAACTGCATTCCAAACACTCCATCAAAACTTGATGACGCCCGGCCTCACATGGCGGGCGCCGGAAAAACTCAGTGGGCCGCGGCCAGGCAGATGGTGGCGAAATCCGCCACCTTCAACGACGCGCCACCGATCAGGCCGCCGTCGATGTCCGGCTGAGCAAACAGCTCGGCCGCGTTGTCGGCCTTGACGCTGCCGCCGTAGAGGATGCGCATGACGCCGGAGCGGTCCGTCGCGGCATGCAGCTGCGCACGCAGCACGGCGTGCACGGCCTGCGCCTCCGCCGGCGAGGCGGTCAAGCCGGTGCCGATGGCCCAAACGGGCTCGTAGGCCACGACCATCTCGCCGCAGCAGTGACCCAACGTGTGGATGACGGCGGCGAGCTGGCGCTTGACGACGGCTTCGGTCTGGCCGGCCTCGCGCTCGGCGCGGGTTTCGCCGACGCAGACGATGGGCGTCACGCCGTGGGCCAGCGCCGCCTTGGCCTTGTCGGCAACGAGCTGGTCGCTCTCTGCGTGATAGGCGCGGCGCTCCGAGTGGCCGACGATGGCGTAGCGGCAGCCGACATCGGCCAGCATCGCGCTCGACACCTCGCCGGTAAAGGCACCCTGCTCGTGCGCGGAGCAGTCCTGCGCGCCGTAGGCGATGGCCGTGCCGGTCAGCGCGAGCGCCGTCTCGGCGATGTACAGCGAAGGCACGCAGACGGCGACGTCGGCGTTCCAGGGTCCGGCTTCTTTCAGGCCAGCGAGCAACTGCGCATTGGCAGCGCGGCTGCCGTGCATCTTCCAGTTGCCCACGACGAGTTTTCTTCTCATCTCAGCTCCATCACCAGGTCAGCACGATCTTGCCGATGTGCTGGTTGGATTCCATACGCGCGTGCGCCTCGGCCGCTTGAGCGGCGGGCAACTCGCGGTCAATGACCGGCTTGATGCGGCCGGCCTCGATCAGCGGCCAGACCTTGTCGCGCAGCGAACGCGCCAGGCCGGCCTTGAAGGCCGCC
The DNA here is from genome assembly GCF_056406315.1 of Roseateles sp. P1_C6. Taxonomy (NCBI): domain Bacteria; kingdom Pseudomonadati; phylum Pseudomonadota; class Betaproteobacteria; order Burkholderiales; family Sphaerotilaceae; genus Roseateles; species Roseateles sp. P1_C6. The sequence goes on along the minus strand of NZ_JBFUAK010000002.1, from coordinate 592,252 downwards.
GAGCGCGGGCGCAGCGTCGAACCGGTGATCGTCAGGCGCTTGCGCAGCACGAGGCCGGCATCGATCTCCGACTTCACCCCGCCCTGCACCGCGATCAGCGCCAGCCGACCATCCTCGGCCAGCGCTTGCACGCCGCGGCCGATGTAGTCACCGGCCACCATGTCCAGGATCACGTCGACACCGCGGCCACCGGTGGCGGCCTTGGCTTCGACGACGAAATCCTGTTCGCGGTAGTTGATCGCAATGTCTGCACCCAGCGTCTTGCAGGCCTCGGCCTTGTCGGCGCTGCCCACCGTCACCAGCACGCGGGCGCCGAGCGCCTTGGCGATCTGGATGGCCGTCACGCCAATGCCGCTGCTGCCGCCATGGATCAGCAGGCTTTCGCCCGACTGCAGGCCCGCGCGGTCGAACACATTGGCCCAGACGGTGAAGCAGGTCTCGGGCAGCGTCGCCGCTTGCGCCATCGACCAGCCCGCAGGCACCGGCAGGCATTGGCCCACCGGGGCCGTGCACAGCTCGGCGTAACCGCCACCGTTGACCAGCGCGCAGACCTTGTCGCCGACCGCAAAGCCGGCCTCAAGCAGCGCCGCCGCATCGCCCGAGACGATCTCGCCAGCCACTTCGAGGCCAGGCAGATCGCTGGCCCCAGGTGGCGGCGGGTAGGCGCCCTTGCGCTGCAGCACGTCCGGCCGGTTGATGCCGGATGCGGCGACGCGAATCACGCACTGGCCGGGCCCGGCGACCGGATCCGGTCGCGTGACCAGCTCCAGCACCTCGGGCCCGCCGGGGCGAGTGATCGCAATCGCCTTCATCGCGGCTTCGCCTGGCCTTACTCGGCCGGCGCGTCGGGCGCGGCCGTCGGTGCAGCGACAGGTGCCGGTGCCGGCTGCTGTTCGCGATCGATCAGCGCCTTCATCGACAGCTTGATGCGGCCCTTTTCGTCCGTCTCCAGCACCTTGACCTTGACGATCTGGCCTTCGCTCAGGAAGTCGGTCACCTTCTCGACGCGCTGGTGGGCGATCTGGCTGATGTGCAGCAGGCCGTCCTTGCCGGGCAGCAGGTTCACGAGGGCCCCGAAGTCCAGGATCTTGGTGATCGGGCCTTCGTAGACCTTGCCGACTTCGACTTCGGCCGTGATTTCCTGGATGCGCTTCTTGGCCAGCTCGGCCTTGTCGGCGTCCGTCGAGGCGATGGTGATGGTGCCGTCTTCGCCGATGTCGATGGTCGTGCCGGTCTCTTCGGTCAGCGCGCGGATCGTGGATCCGCCCTTGCCGATGACGTCACGGATCTTCTCCGGGTTGATCTTCATCGTGTACAGGCGCGGTGCGAACTGCGACACCTCGGTGTTGGCGCTGCCCATGGCTTCGGTCATCTTGCCCAGGATGTGCAGGCGGGCTTCCTTGGCTTGCGCCAGCGCGACCTGCATGATTTCCTTGGTGATGCCCTGGATCTTGATGTCCATCTGCAGGGCGGTGATGCCGGTCGTCGTGCCGGCCACCTTGAAGTCCATGTCGCCCAGATGATCTTCGTCACCCAGGATGTCGGTCAGCACGGCGAAGCGGTTGGCGTCCTTGATCAGGCCCATGGCGATGCCGGCCACGTGGGCCTTCATCGGCACGCCGGCGTCCATCAGCGCCAGGCAGCCGCCGCAGACCGAAGCCATCGACGACGAGCCGTTGGACTCGGTGATTTCGGAGACGACGCGCAGCGAGTAGGGGAAGTCTTCCTTGCTCGGCAGCGCGGCGATCAGCGCGCGCTTGGCCAGGCGGCCATGGCCGATTTCGCGGCGCTTGGGGCTACCGACACGCCCCGTCTCGCCGGTGGCGAAGGGGGGCATGTTGTAGTGCATCATGAAGCGGTCTTCGAACTCGCCGTCCAGCGCGTCGATGCGCTGCGCGTCACGGTCCGTGCCCAGCGTCGCGACGACCAGGGCCTGCGTCTCGCCGCGTGTGAACAGCGCCGAGCCGTGGGTGCGCGGCAGGATGCCGTTGCGGATTTCGATGGGGCGCACGGTGCGCGTGTCGCGGCCGTCAATGCGCGGCTCGCCGGCCAGGATCTGGCTGCGCACGATGCGGGCTTCGATCTCGAACAGCAGGCCTTCGACCTCAACCTTGTCGAACTCGACGCCTTCGCTCTTCAGCGCGGCGAAGACGTTGGACGTCACGCTGCGGCAGGCTTGCGTGCGGGCTTGCTTGGAGCGGATCTGGTAGGCCTCGCGCAGCGGGCCTTCGGCCAGCGCGTTGACCTTGGCAATGAAGGCCTCGTCCTTGGCCGGGGCGGTCCAGTTCCAGGCCGGCTTGCCGGCGTCACGCACCAGCTCGTTGATCGCGGCGATGGCGACGTTGCCTTGCTCGTGGCCGTAGACGACCGCGGCCAGCATGACTTCTTCCGACAGGCCGGAGGCCTCGGACTCGACCATCAGCACGGCGCTTTGCGTGCCGGCGACGACCAGGTCCATCTGGCTGTTGACCAGCTCGGACTTGCTGGGGTTCAGCAGGTACTCGCCGTTGACGTAGCCCACGCGGGCGGCGCCGATGGGGCCATTGAAGGGGATGCCGGAGATGGCCAGCGCGGCGGACGTGCCGATCATGGCGGCGATGTCGGCCTGCACTTCGGGGTTCAGGCTCACCACATGGATGACGACCTGGACTTCATTGAAGAAGCCTTCCGGGAACAGCGGGCGGATCGGGCGGTCGATCAGGCGGCTGGTCAGCGTCTCGTGCTCGCTCGGGCGACCTTCACGCTTGAAGAAGCTGCCGGGGATCTTGCCGGCGGCGTAGGTCTTCTCGAGGTAGTCGACGGTCAGCGGGAAGAAGTCCTGGCCGGCCTTGGCTTCGGTCTTGGCGACCACGGTGGCCAGCACGACGGTGCCTTCGATGTTGACGAGGACGGCACCAGTGGACTGGCGGGCGACTTCACCCGTTTCCAGCACGACGTTGTGGCGACCCCATTGGAAAGCCTTGGTGACCTTGTTGAACATGGACATGCTCATTGCTCCTGGTTGTTGTGGGCGCTGATCAGTGGATGAAAAGCGCCCGGAAGAACCGGGAACGAGGCTGGGTTTGGTCCAGATGCCATTCCAGGGCGGCTCAGCAAGCCGCCTTGGAATGACACATCCGACACCACGTCAGCTTGGTTCCTGGGTAGAAAGACAAAGAGCCTGTACTGGGCTTGAGGGACCAGACAGGCTCCTTGCGGATTCGAGGCGCCTACTTGCGCAGGCCGAGCTTGGCGATCAGCGCGGTGTAGCGGCTGGAATCGGTGCGCTTCAGGTAGGCCAGCAGGCTCTTGCGCGAATTGACCATCTTCAGCAGACCGCGGCGGCCGTGGTGGTCCTTGGCGTGGGTCTTGAAGTGGGGGGTCAGATCGTTGATGCGGGCGGTCAGCAGGGCGACCTGGACTTCCGGCGAGCCGGTGTCATTGGCGCTGCGTGCGTTGGCCTTGACGATCTCGGCCTTCTTTTCGGCGATGGACATTTGTTTTCCAAAAGGTTTCGGAAGTCCGGCCGGGCGAGACGCACTACTGGAGCGCTGCCGCAGACGGTTTCCGGGGTTGACTTGCGGACACGGGGGAAACCACCCCGAGCCGTGCTGGTGCCGCTCAGCTTGCGCCGAGCGTTCGTTCTGCTTGCGCAAAACCTGCGGATTCTAGCCCAAAGCGCTGCGGGTATGCACAGCCCCCAAGGCCAAGCTCGCGGACATGCTGCCGGCGGCGCCGGTTTCAAGAGCAAAAACCGCCCTGCCCTGCAAATGCGTGACATCTCCGCACCCGGCCGAAAACAGGCCTTGAAGCGGCTGAGCATCGCCCTATCTCTCGGTCATCGGGTGCTGCTCCCGACTGGTTCAGCAGCGCAACCACTGGAGTTCACCATGTTCTACCTGACCCACCCCCGCCACGTTGCCCGCGCCCTGCGCCAGTTCGACGCGGACAGCAACGCCGCCCGCAGCCCGGCGCTGGACGTCTCCGAAGACGACAAGGCCTACCGCGTCACCGTCGACATGCCTGGCGTGGCCAAGGAGGCCGTCAAGGTTCGCGTCGAAGGCCGCCGCGTGCATGTCGAGACCGTGACGCCGGAAAGCGAAGCCGCCACCGACGGCTCTCGCCTGCTGTACAGCGAGCGCCGCGCCGCGCGTTACGCCCGCAGCTTCTCGCTGCCGGTGGAGATCGACCAGAGCCAGTCGGAAGCGCGCTTCGAGAACGGCGTGCTGACGCTGAACCTGGCCAAGCGCGTCGCCGAGAACGGCGGCCAGCTGACGGTCAACTAAGCCGAGCCAAGTTCCCAGCGCGGACGGACTTCAAAGCCGCCGTCCTGCCTGGGTTGGGCCATGCCGCGCTGCACCCGCAGCGCGGCGGCCATCGCGATCATCGCGCCGTTGTCGGTGCACAAGGACAGTTCGGGGTAGTGCACGCGCACGCCCCGCTTGGCGCAGGCCGCGTTCAGCTGCTCGCGCAACCTGGCGTTCGCGCCCACGCCGCCGGCGACAACCAGGCGCTTCAGCCCCGTTTCCTTCAGGGCCAGCAGCGACTTCTTCACAAGCACATCGACTATTGCCGCCTGTGTCGACGCAGCGAGGTCGGCCTTCGTCTGCTCGCATGGTGAGTCGCCAATCTTCTTCACCTGCGTCAACACGGCCGTCTTCAGGCCGGCAAAGCTGAAATCCGGCTTGCCGCTGTGCAGCAGCGGGCGCGGCAGCGTGAATGCCTCGGCATTGCCGAACTCGGCCATGCGCGCCAGGTGCGGGCCACCTGGGTAAGGCAGGCCCAGCAGCTTGGCGCTCTTGTCGAAAGCCTCTCCGGCCGCGTCGTCAATGGTCTCGCCCAGCATCTCGTAGCTGCCCACGTCATCCACCCGCATCAATTGCGTGTGGCCACCGCTGACCAGCAGCGCGACGAAGGGGAACTCCGGCGGGTCGGCCGACAGGAAGGGCGACAGCAGGTGCCCTTCAAGGTGATGGATGGGCAGCGCCGGCACGTCGAGCGACGCGGCCAGCGACACGGCCACACCTGCACCCACCAGCAGCGCGCCGGCGAGGCCGGGACCCTGCGTGTAGGCGATCAGGTCAATGTCATGCAGCGCCAGCCCGGCCTGCGACAACACTTCGCGTGTCAGTGGCAGCACACGACGCACGTGGTCGCGCGAGGCCAATTCGGGCACGACGCCACCGTAGGCCTGGTGCATGCTGATCTGGCTGTGCAGCGCCTGCGCGACCAGGCGCGGCGGCGCATCGCCGTCCACCTCGACGAGCGCCACCCCGGTCTCGTCGCAGGACGACTCGAAACCCAGGATGCGCTGGACCGAACTCACTTGCCTTCCTTGGCGTGATTGATGGAGTACTTGGGAATCTCGACCGTCACGTCCTGCTGGCGCAGCAGTGCCTGGCAGGACAGGCGCGAGTCGGGCTCCAGACCCCAGGCGCGGTCCAGCATGTCCTCTTCGTCCTCTTCCATCTCGCTCAGCGAACGCCCGCCCTCGCGCACGATGACGTGGCAGGTCGTGCAGGCGCAGACCTGGTCGCAGGCGTGCTCGATGTGGATGTCGTTGGCCAACAGCGCTTCGCAGATCGACGTGCCGGGCGTCGCGGTGATGCTGGCGCCGTCGGGACAGTACTCGGCGTGCGGGAGGATCTTGATGACGGGCATGTCTTTGTTCTCTCAAAGGGCCGAGACGTTGCGGCCGGTCAGCGCGCGGGCGATGGAGCGATTCATGCGCTCGGCAGCAAAGCCTTCGGTCGCCTCGGCGAGTGCCTTGACGGCGGCGTCGATGGCGTCGGCATCACCGTCCATCGTGGCCAATGCCACGACGCGCGCTTCCAGCGCGTCGCGCTCGGCCGCAGGCAGCAGGTCGCCGTCGGCCGCCAGCGCGCTGCGCGTCGCGAGGACCATGCGCTCGGCCTCGACCGTGGCCTCGCGCAGCTTGCGTGCGGCCATGTCTCCCTCGGCGCTGGCGAAACCGTCCTTCAGCATGTTGGCGATCTCATCATCACCAAGGCCGTAGCTGGGCTTGACGGTGATGGCCGCCTGCACGCCCGAGGTCAACTCCTCGGCCGACACGTTCAGCAGCCCGTCGGCATCGACCTGGAAGCTGACGCGGATGCGCGCGGCGCCAGCGACCATCGGCGGAATGCCGCGCAGCTCGAAGCGCGCCAGCGAGCGGCATTCGCTGACCAGCTCGCGCTCGCCCTGCACGACGTGGATGGCCAACGCGGTCTGGCCGTCCTTGAAGGTCGTGAAGTCCTGCGCCTTGGCGACGGGGATGGTCGAGTTGCGCTCGATGACGCGCTCGGTCAGGCCACCCATGGTCTCCAACCCCAGCGACAGCGGGATCACGTCCAGCAGCAGGATTTCGCCATCCGCTGCATTGCCGGCGAGCTGGTTGGCCTGGATGGCGGCGCCCAGCGCCACGACCTCGTCAGGGTTCAGGTTGGTCAGCACCTCGCGACCGAATAGCTCGCCGACCGCACGGCGCACGACGGGCATGCGCGTGGAGCCGCCGACCATCACGGTACCGGCCACGTCGGCCGCCTTCACCTTCGCGTCGCGCAACACACGCTTCACGGACGACAGCGTCTTGGCGATCAGCGGTTGCGCCAGTTGCTCGAACTGCCCGCGCGTGACGGTCACGCGCAACTCGCCGGTGTCCAGCGCGGCGACCAGCTCGGTCGAGTCGGCATCGGACAGCGCTTCCTTTGCCGCCCGTGCGGCAACGAGCACGGCACGCTTGTCGTGCGCCGATTCCACAGCGCGGCCCGCCAGCGCCCAGTCGGCCAGCACGCGATCGAAGTCGTCGCCGCCCAGCGCTGCATCGCCGCCGGTCGCGACGACCTCGAAGACGCCACGCGTCAGGCGCAGCAACGAGATGTCGAAAGTGCCGCCGCCGAGATCGTAGACGGCGTAGAGCCCCTCGCTGGCGTTGTCCAGGCCGTAGGCGATGGCGGCGGCCGTGGGCTCATTGATGAGGCGCAGCACCTTGAGGCCGGCGAGTTCCGCAGCGTCCTTGGTGGCCTGGCGCTGGGCATCGTCGAAATAGGCCGGCACGGTGATGACGGCACCGAACAAGTCGTCGACGAAGCTGTCCTCGGCGCGGAAGCGCAGCGTGGCCAGGATCTCGGCGGACACCTCGACGGGGCTCTTGACGCCGTCGCGCGTGGCGATGGCCAGCATGCCGGGGCGGTCTTCGAACCGGTAGGGCAGGTGCTCGCGGTTGGCCACATCGGCCAGGCCGCGGCCCATGAAGCGCTTGACCGAGACGATGGCGTTCTCGGGGTCTTCGGCCTGGGCGGCGAGCGCGTCGGCGCCAATCTGGCGCCGGCCTTCTGGCAGGTAGCGCACGGCCGACGGCAGGATCACGCGGCCCTGCTCGTCGGGCAGGCATTCGGCCACGCCATGGCGGACGGCGGCAACCAGAGAGTGCGTCGTACCGAGGTCGATGCCGACGGCGATGCGGCGCTGATGCGGGTCGGGCGACGCGCCGGGTTCGGAAATCTGCAGGAGGGCCATGTTTTAAGCGTCAAGCGCGGCGAGGCGCTGATCGATGTCGGCACGGAAGCGCTGGATGAACATCAGCGCGCGGACCTGGGAAGCGGCGGCCGGCGCATCGCCGACCTCGTCAAGCAGGCGCAGCACATTGGCGAGCGCCGCGGATTCTGCTTGCGCCGCGTCGTCGTCCAGAGACTGCAGCGCGGCTTCGCCGTCGGCCTCGTCGAGCGCCTCGCGCCATGCCATCTGCTGCATCAGGAATGCCGCGGGCATTTGCGTGTTGTTCTCGGCTTGCACGGGTGCGCCGCGCAGTTCGCACAGGTAGGCGGCACGCCTGAGCGGATCGCGCAAACGCTGGTGAGCCTCGTTGACGCGCATGGCCCATTGCATGGCCACGCGCTGGGCGGCGGCGCCCTCGGCGGCGAAGCGGTCGGGGTGGACCTCGGCCTGCAGCGCCTTCCAACGCGCGTCGATGTCGGCGCGCACCTGGGCCTGCGTCTCAGGCAGGCCGAAGAGCTGGAAGTCGTTGTCGGTCAGGCGCATGGCGAGGGGAAAAAGCAAAAGGCGCGGTTCACACCGCGCCTGTCATGGAGTCAGCGAGGTTCAGACACGGAAGGACTCGCCACAGCCGCACTTGTCTTTCTCGCGCGGGTTGCGGAACTTGAAGCCTTCGTTCAGGCCTTCGCGCACGAAGTCCAGCTCAGTGCCGTCAAGGTAAGGCAAGCTCTTGGGGTCGATGAGGATCTTGACCTCATGGCCTTCGAAGATCACGTCTTCGGGCGCCACGTCGTCGGCGTATTCGAGCTTGTAGGCCAGGCCCGAGCAGCCCGTCGTCTTCACGCCCAGGCGAACGCCCACGCCCTTGCCGCGCTTGGCGATGTAGCGCTTGACGTGGCGAGCGGCGGCTTCGGTGAGGGTGACCGACATGGATTTAGGCGACGGTCGCGTGCTTGGCGCGGTAGTCGTCCACCGCGGCCTTGATGGCGTCTTCGGCCAGGATGGAGCAGTGGATCTTGACCGGCGGCAGCGCCAGTTCTTCGGCGATGTGCGTGTTCTTGATCGTCAACGCCTCGTCCAGACTCTTGCCCTTGACCCACTCGGTCACGAGCGAGCTGGAGGCGATGGCCGAGCCGCAGCCGTAGGTCTTGAACTTGGCGTCCTCGATGAGACCCGTCGCCGGGTTGACCTTGATCTGCAGCTTCATCACGTCGCCGCAGGCGGGCGCACCGACCATGCCGGTGCCGACGTCGTCGCCGTTGTCGAACTTGCCGACGTTGCGGGGGTTCTCGTAGTGGTCAACGACCTTTTCGCTGTATGCCATGGTGTTCTCCTGTGTCGACGACGATCAGTGGGCAGCCCACTGGATGGTCGAGATGTCGATGCCGTCTTTGTACATGTCCCAAAGCGGGGACAGTTCGCGCAGCTTGGCCACGCGGTCGGTCAGCACGCTGATCGCGTAGTCGATTTCTTCTTCGGTCGTGAAACGGCCGATGGTCATGCGCAGGGATGAGTGCGCCAGTTCGTCCGAGCGGCCCAGCGCGCGCAGCACATAGCTGGGCTCCAAGCTCGCCGATGTGCAGGCCGAGCCCGACGACACCGCCAGGCCCTTGACGCCCATGATCAGCGACTCGCCCTCGACGTAGTTGAACGAGATGTTCAAGTTGTGCGGGACGCGTTGTTCCAGGTCCCCGTTGATGAAGGTCTGCTCGATGCCCGACAGGCCCTGGATCAGCTTGTTGTGCAGCGCGCGGATGCGTTCGCTTTCCGTGCCCATCTCCTCACGGGCGATGCGGAAGGCTTCGCCCATGCCGACGATCTGGTGCACCGGCAGCGTGCCGGAGCGCATGCCGCGCTCGTGGCCGCCACCGTGCATCTGCGCTTCCAGGCGCACGCGCGGCTTGCGGCGCACGTACAGCGCGCCGATGCCCTTGGGGCCGTAGGTCTTGTGCGAGGCCAGGCTCATCAGGTCAATGGGCAGCTTGGCCATGTCGATGGCGACCTTGCCGGTGGCCTGGGCCGCGTCGACGTGGAAGATGATGCCGCGCTCGCGGCACAGGTTGCCTAAAGCGACGACGTCCTGGATGACGCCGATCTCGTTGTTCACGTACATGACCGACGCCAGGATGGTGTCCGGGCGCAGTGCGCCCTTGAAGGCTTCCAGGTCGACGAGGCCGTTTTCCAGCACGTCGAGGTAGGTCACGTCAAAGCCTTGGCGCTCCAGCTCGCGCATCGTGTCGAGCACGGCCTTGTGCTCGGTCTTGACGGTGATCAGGTGCTTGCCGCGCGTCTTGTAGAACTGCGCGGCGCCCTTCAGCGCCAGGTTGTTGGACTCGGTGGCGCCCGAAGTCCAGACGATCTCGCGCGGGTCGGCGCCGATCAGCTCGGCGACCTGCACGCGCGCCTTCTCGACTGCTTCTTCCGCTTCCCAGCCCCAGGCGTGGCTGCGCGACGCCGGGTTGCCAAAATGCTCGCGCAACCAGGGAATCATCGCGTCCACCACGCGGGGATCGCACGGCGTCGTCGCGCCGTAGTCGAGGTAGATGGGGAAGTGCGGGGTCATGTCCATGGAACGACTTCTTTTGAGTTTTTCTTACTTGCTGAACGCGCCGCCCAGCGCGAAGACCGAGTTCGGCGCCGTCACGCGGATGGGCTTGAGCACCGGCTGCGAGGAGATGGCGCGCTTGACCGGCGCAGCCTCGACCTCGAAGCCCTTGGCCAGTTGCTCATCGGCAAGCTTGCGCAGGGACACGGAGTCGAGGTACTCGATCATCTTGGCGTTCAGGTTGGTCCAGAGTTCATGGGTGATGCAGCGGCCGCTGTCTTCACCCATGCAGTTTTCCTTGCCGCCGCAGCCGGTGGCGTCCAGCGCCTCGTCCACGGCGACGATGATGTCGGCGACGGTGATGTCTTCGGCCTTGCGGCCCAGCGAGTAACCGCCGCCCGGGCCGCGGGTGCTTTCCACCAGCTCATGGCGGCGCAGCTTGCCGAACAGCTGCTCCAGGTAGGACAGCGAAATCTGCTGCCTTTGGCTGATCGCTGCCAGGGCCACGGGACCCGTATTCTCGCGCAGCGCCAAGTCCAACATCGCGGTGACTGCAAACCGGCCTTTGGTAGTGAGACGCATAAAAACTCCTTTGCGAGATGGCACGACCAGGATTTGTCCTGGACAAATGATTTCGGGTTAACCCGGGACGCCTGGACAATAGCCGAGCGAATCATTTCCGATGATTTTACTCGACTACTCGGCCACTTCCCATGGCCGGTGGGTAGCCCTAGGAAATGGCGGGCCTTTGCTGCGCCGCAGCAGCCTCAGCGAGGTGCGTCGGCCTTTCGCGCGCTGTCCAGGGGCACGATGTTGTCGTGCACGCGCGCGCCGAAGGCCTGCTCGCGCAGTTGGCCCAGCTGATCGCGAATGCGGGCGGCTTGTTCGAACTCCAGGTTGCGCGCGTGCTCCAGCATCTGCTTCTCCAGCTGGGCAATACGTTTGGCCAGATCCTTCTCGGACAAGTCCTCGATCTTGGCCGCCGCCAGCAGCTTGGCGTCGTCGCGGCCGGATTCGGCGGAGTACACGCCGTCGATGAGGTCCTTGATGCGCTTTTGCACGCTGCGCGGCGTGATGCCGTTTTCCTCGTTGAAGGCGATCTGCTTGGCGCGGCGGCGCTCCGTCTCGCCGATGGCCTTGCGCATCGACTCGGTGATGCGGTCACCGTACAGGATGGCCTTGCCGTTCAGGTTGCGCGCCGCGCGGCCGATCGTCTGGATCAGGCTGCGCTCGGCGCGCAGGAAGCCTTCCTTGTCGGCGTCCAGGATGGCCACCAGCGACACCTCGGGAATGTCCAGACCTTCACGCAGCAGGTTGATGCCCACCAGCACGTCGAAGGCGCCCAGCCGCAGGTCGCGCAGGATCTCGACGCGCTCCACCGTGTCCACGTCCGAGTGCAGGTAACGCACCTTGACGCCGTTGTCGCTGAGGTAGTCGGTCAGCTGCTCGGCCATGCGCTTGGTCAGCGTCGTGATCAGCACGCGCTCGTTGACCTCCACGCGCAGGCGGATCTCCTGCAGCACGTCGTCCACCTGATGCGTCGCCGGACGCACCTCGACGGTGGGATCGACCAGACCGGTGGGTCGCACGACCTGCTCGACCACCTGGCCGGCGTTGTCCTGCTCATACTGAGCCGGCGTGGCCGACACGAACACCGCCTGGCGCATCTTGCGTTCGAACTCGGCGAACTTCAGCGGCCGGTTGTCCAGCGCGGAAGGCAGGCGAAAGCCGTACTCCACCAGCGTCGTCTTGCGTGCCCGGTCGCCGTTGTACATGCCGCCGAACTGGCCAATCAGCACGTGGCTCTCGTCCAGGAACATGATGGCATCCTTGGGCAGATAGTCCACCAGCGTGGGTGGCGGGTCGCCCGGCTCGGCGCCGGACAGATGCCGCGTGTAGTTCTCGATGCCCTTGCAGTGGCCCACCTCCTGCAACATTTCCAGGTCGAAGCGCGTGCGCTGCTCGACGCGCTGCGCCTCGACGAGCTTGCCTTCCTTGACGAAGAAGTCGACGCGCTCCCGCAACTCCGCCTTGATGGCGTCGGTGGCGGCCAGCACGCGCTCGCGCGGCGTCACGTAATGGCTGCTGGGGTAGACCGTGAAGCGCGGGATCTTCTGGCGGATCTGGCCGGTGAGCGGGTCGAACAGCGACAAGCCCTCGATCTCGTCGTCGAACAACTCGATGCGGATGGCCAGCTCGGAATGTTCGGCCGGGAACACGTCGATGGTGTCGCCGCGCACGCGGAAGTGGCCTCGCACGAACTCCATCTCGTTGCGCGTGTACTGCATGCGGATCAGCTGCGCGATGACGTCGCGCTGGCCCATCTTGTCGCCCGTGCGCAGCGTCATCACCATCTGGTGGTAGTCGCTCGGGTTGCCGATGCCGTAGATGGCCGACACGGACGCGACGATGACCACGTCGCGTCGCTCAAGCAGGCTCTTGGTGCAGGACAGGCGCAGTTGCTCGATGTGCTCGTTGATCGCGCTGTCCTTCTCGATGAACAGGTCGCGCTGCGGCACGTAGGCCTCGGGCTGGTAGTAGTCGTAGTAGCTGACGAAATACTCAACCGCGTTGTTCGGAAAGAAATCCCGGAACTCGCTGTACAGCTGCGCCGCCAGCGTCTTGTTGGGCGCGAACACGATAGCGGGGCGGCCCAGGCGGGCGATGACGTTGGCCATCGTGAAGGTCTTGCCGGAGCCGGTCACGCCCAGCAGCGTCTGGTAGCTGAGGCCGTCGTTGATGCCCTCGACGAGCTGGTTGATGGCCGCCGGCTGATCCCCCGCAGGAGGAAAAGGCTGGAACAGCTGGAACGGCGAGCCTTCGAAGCTGACGAACTCGCCCTTGCGTTCCTCCGTGTCGCCCTCGGGGGCCGGCATGACGTTCAAGGCTTCTTGCATGGGGGAATCCCTGGGTTAGAGGGCAAAATTGCTGCGCTGCGCAATCCGGCAGGGTAGCGCAGGCCCCGCCCCAACGCCCTCCCCCTCCTGCCAACGTCCCTTCAGGAAACATCCATGTCACTCTTCGCCGACGTCGCCCTTGCCCCCCGTGATCCCATCCTCGGCCTGAACGAGCAGTTCAACGCCGACACCCGCCCGGGCAAGGTCAACCTCGGCGTGGGCGTCTACTACGACGAGGCCGGCAAGCTGCCGCTGCTGAAATGCGTGCGCGAAGCCGAGGCCGCCATGGCCGCCGCCCCCAAGCCGCGCGGCTACCTGCCCATCGACGGCATCGCCGCCTATGACAAGGCCGTGCAGAAGCTGGTCTTCGGCAGCGAGCTGAAGAACGTCGCCACCGTGCAGGCTTTGGGCGGCACGGGCGCGCTGAAGATCGGCGCCGACTTCCTGAAGCAGCTCAACCCCGGCTCCAAGGTGCTGATCTCCGACCCGAGTTGGGAGAACCACCGTGCGCTGTTCACGCAGGCCGGCTTCACCGTCGAGACCTACCCCTATTACGACGCCGCCAACAAGGGTATCAACTTCGACGGCATGCTGGCCGCGCTTAACGCGGCGCCGGCCGGCACGGTCGTCGTGCTGCACGCCTGCTGCCACAACCCGACCGGCTACGACATCACGGCCGCCCAGTGGGCCCAGGTGGTCGCCACCGTCAAGGCAAAGGGCCTGACGCCCTTCCTGGACATGGCCTATCAGGGCTTCGGCTTCGGCCTGAAGGAAGACGGCGAAGCGGTGCGCCAGTTCATGGCCGCCGGCGTGGGCTTCTTCGTTTCGACCAGCTTCTCCAAGAGCTTCTCGCTGTACGGCGAGCGCGTCGGCGCGCTCAGCGTCGTCTGCACCAGTGACGAAGAGGCCGTGCGCGTGCTGTCGCAGCTGAAGATCATGATCCGCACCAACTACTCCAACCCGCCGACGCACGGCGCCCAGGTCGTCGCCCAGGTGCTGGCCGACGACAAGCTGCGCGGCCTGTGGGAAGAAGAGCTGGCCGGCATGCGCGTGCGCATCAAGGCCATGCGCTCGGCGCTCGTGGCCGCGCTGAAGGCCGCTGGCGTCACGCAAGACCTGGGCTTCGTCACCGAGCAGCTGGGCATGTTCAGCTATTCGGGCCTGAACGCCACCCAGATGCAGCGCCTGCGCAGCGAGTTCGGCGTCTACGGCGTGGATTCGGGCCGCATCTGCGTGGCCGCACTGAACGAGGGCAATCTGCCCACGGTGGCCGCTGCGATGGCCGCCGTCATTCAGGGCTGAACCCCTTTTCGCACCAGTGAAGTGCGCAGGATTGGCGGTTTGACCGCCGTCCTGATGTTGCAGCGCACAAGGGCGAAAGCGTTTTCTGGCACCATCCACGCATTCCCCGGCCCCTAGTTCAAGGTTTTGCCATGCTGTATCAGCTCTTCGAAACCCAGCGCGCACTGCTCAGCCCCTTCTCGGAGTTTGCTGCCGCGTCGGCCAAGCTCTACAGCCACCCGCTGTCGCCGTTTGCGCACACGCCGATGGCACAGCGCCTGTCGGCCGGCCTGGACCTGGCGCACCGCCTGGCCAAGGACTACGAGAAGCCCGAGTTCGAGATCAAGTCGGTCGAGGTCGACGGCGTCGACGTTGCCGTGCAGGAGCTGGTCGCGCTGGAGAAGCCCTTCTGCCGCCTGCTGCGCTTCAAGCGCTACACGGACGAACTGGCCGTGCTGTCCCGCATGAAGGACCAGCCCACGGTCCTGGTCGTCGCGCCCCTGTCCGGCCACCACAGCACGCTGCTGCGCGAGACGGTCAAGCAACTGCTGAAGACCCACAAGGTCTACATCACCGATTGGACGGACGCGCGCATGGTGCCGCTGGACGTGGGCCCTTTCCACCTGGACGACTACATCGCCTACGTGCAGGAGTTCATCCGCCACGTGGGCGGCGCCGACAGCCACGTGATCTCCGTCTGCCAACCCACCGTGCCGGTGCTGGCCGCCATCTCGCTGATGGCCAGCCGCGGCGAGCCCACGCCGCGCAGCATGACCATGATGGGCGGCCCCATCGACGCCCGCAAGAGCCCGACCGCCGTCAACAACCTGGCCATGAACCGCAGCTACAGCTGGTTCGAGACCAACGTCATCTACCGCGTGCCGACCAACTTCCCCGGCGCCGGCCGCGCGGTCTACCCCGGCTTCCTGCAGCACACCGGCTTCGTCGCGATGAATCCGGACCGCCACCTGTCCTCGCACTACGACTACTTCCTGGACCTGGTGCGCGGCGACGACGAAGGCGCCGAGGCGCACCGCCGCTTCTACGACGAGTACAACGCCGTGCTGGACATGCCGGCCGAGTACTACCTGGACACCATCAAGACCGTCTTCCAGGACTTCGCGCTGGTCAACGGCACCTGGGAGGTCGACGGCCAGTTGGTGCGCCCGCAGGACATCACGACGACCGCGCTGCTGACCGTCGAGGGTGAACTGGACGACATCTCCGGCGCCGGCCAGACCAAGGCTGCCCATGAGCTGTGCTCCGGCGTGCCCAAGCAGCATCAGTTCCACTACGACGCGATTGGCGCGGGCCACTACGGCATCTTCTCGGGCCGCCGTTGGCGCGACAACGTCTACCCGCAGGTGTGCGACTTCATCGCCAAGTACGAGGCCACGCCGCTGAAGAAGACGGCCAAGGTCACTGCGACGAAAGCCACCGCCAAATCGTCGCCGGCCCGCAAGCGCAAAGCGTGAGCCTTGCCGAGCTGATCGACGCCGCACTGCCGCAGACCCAATGCACCCGCTGCGGCTACCCGGACTGCCGTCGCTACGCTGAAGCCGTCGCCGCGGGCGAGGCCGACATCAACCAGTGCCCGCCCGGCGGCGCCGAGGGCGTGGCACGCCTGGCGGCGATCACGGGTCGCACCGCCCACCCCCTGAACCCCGCCAACGGCGTTGAAGCCACGCGCGGCGTCGCCGTCATCGACGAGGCCTGGTGCATAGGCTGCACGTTGTGCATCAAGGCCTGCCCGGCGGACTGCATCGTCGGCGCGCCGAAGGCCATGCACGTCGTCGTCGCGGCGCAGTGCACCGGCTGCGAGCTGTGCGTGCCGGCCTGCCCGGTCGACTGCATCTCCATGCCCGAGGCCACGACGACCACCGGCTGGGCCGCCTGGAGCCAGCCGCAGGCCGACGAAGCCCGCGAGCGCTACGGCTTTCGCCAGTTCCGCCGCCACCGCGAGGCCGAGGAAAACGAAGCTCGCCTGGCCGCCAAGGCCGAGGCCAAGCTGGCCGATCTGCCCGCCGCATCGGCCATCACCGACCCTGCCCAGCTTGACCGCAAGCGCGCCGCCATCGAGGCCGCGCTCGCCCGGGCACGCGCCAAACGCGGCTGACAATCACGGCATGAACGGTGCCCAAGTCGAACGCTTCTTCGCCATCCTGAAGGCCGCCAACCCGGCGCCCCAGACCGAACTGGAATTCGCCAGCGTCTTCGAGCTGCTCACGGCCGTGCTGCTGTCCGCCCAGGCCACGGACGTGGGCGTCAACAAGGCCACCCGGCGCCTGTTCGCGATCGCCAACACGCCGGCGCAGATCCTCGCGCTAGGCCAGGACGGCCTGGAGTCGCACATCAAGACCATCGGCCTGTACCGCAGCAAGGCCAAGCACCTGCTGCAGACCTGCCGGATGCTCATCGATCTGCACGGCGGCGAGGTGCCACGCTCGCGAGCCGACCTGGAAGCCCTGCCCGGCGTGGGCCGCAAAACCGCCAACGTCGTGCTGAACGTCGCCTTCGGCGAGCCGACGATGGCCGTCGACACGCACATCTTCCGCGTCGGCAACCGCACGGGCCTGGCGCCCGGCAAGACGCCGCTGGCTGTCGAGCTGGGCCTGCTGGACCGCGTGCCCGAGGCCTATCTCGTCGATGCCCACCACTGGCTGATCCTGCACGGCCGCTATGTCTGCCAGGCGCGCAAGCCGTTGTGCAATGTTTGTGCCGTCGTCGCCGAGTGCGATACCGGACGCCTCCTAAAATCGGCCCCCGCCTGATCACAAGCCCCTCCATGGCCAGCCTCACCGACCTGACTGACCGCGTTGAGCGCCTGCTCGTGCGACACGACGAAATCCTGCGCACCAACCTGCTGCTGCAGGTGCAGCTCACCGCCATCACGCAGGAGCGCGACAGCCTGCGCTCGCGCCTGAACGCGGCACGCGCCCGCGTGGACGCGCTGCTGGAGCGGCTGCCGGTCGAAGCCCCGAAAGAAGAGCTGCCATGAAGCAGATGGAAGTGATCATCATGGGCCAGAGCTACCTGCTCGGCTGCCCGGAAGGCGGCGAGGCCGCGCTGACCTCGGCCGTGGCCCAGGTGGATCGCGAGATGAGCGCCATCCGCGACGCCGGCAAGGTCAAGGCCCGGGAACGCATCGCCGTGCTGGCCGCGCTGAACCTGGCCTACCAGCTCGCCGAGGCGCCCCGCGAAGCGACGCGGCAACCGGCCGCTCCTACGCCTGTTTCGTCACCCGAGGTCGATACCCTCATCAAGCGCCTGGATGAAGCCCTCGGACACGATGGCCAGCTCCTCTGAGCCTTAGAATTCACGCCGTCCATCGCTTTCCCCGGGGCTTTATTTCCTTCATCCGATGCTCTATGAGCAAGGGCTTGGAAAATGCCGGGCGGGCGTGATCGTCTCGCGTCAGATGAACCCGAAGCCCGGCTGACTTCGCCCACCTGATTACCCCTGGGTGTTCAGGATCTCGGCCCCCAGGATTGCGGTGGACACCCTCCCCTCCCTTAGCATCAGCCCATGAACTACTGGCTGATGAAGTCGGAGCCCGATGAGGCTTCCATCCTCGACCTGGAACGTGCCGGCACCCTGCCCTGGACCGGCGTGCGCAATTACCAGGCGCGCAACTTCATGCGCGACGAAATGCGCCTCGGCGACGGTGTACTGTTCTATCACTCGTCCTGTCCGGAGCCCGGCATCGCGGGCCTGGCCGAGGTCTGCAGCGCGGCCTATCCGGACGCGACGCAGTTCGACGCCGCAAGCCACTACTTCGACCCCAAATCCAAGCCCGAGGCGCCGCGCTGGGTTCACGTCGACGTGCGCTGGCGCGAAACGACGCGCTTGCTGAGCCTGAAGGAAATGCGCGAGGCCCCCGAGCTGGCGGAGATGCAGACGCTGCAGCGAGGCAACCGGCTGTCGATCACGCCGGTCACGCCCGCCGAGTGGCGGGCCGTGATGAAGCGGCTGCACGCCGCATGACGGCCACGCTGATCGCGGAACTGCTTGCGCTGGGTCTTGCCGCCGGGTTTCTCGCCGGGCTGCTGGGCATAGGCGGCGGCATGCTGATGGTGCCGCTGCTGACGTTCATCCTGGGCCAGCGCGGCGTCGAGCCTGGCCTTGCCGTGAAGATGGCCATCGCCACCTCGATGGCCACCATCATGTTCACGTCGCTGTCCAGCGTGCGCGCCCACCACAAGCGCGGCGCCGTGCGCTGGGACCTCGTCAAGGGGCTGGCGCCAGGCATCCTGATCGGCGGCCTGCTGGCCGGCGCGGGTCTGTTCGCGCTGATCAAGGGTGCGTGGCTGGCGCTGGTGTTCGCGGCCTTCGTCAGCTTCTCGGGCTGGCAGATGCTGCGCAATAGGCGCCCGGCGCCCAGCCGGCAGATGCCCGGCCCGGCCGGTCAGTTCGGCGCCGGGGCAGGCATCGGCCTGCTGTCCGGCCTTGTCGGTGCGGGCGGCGGCTTCGTCAGCGTGCCCTTCATGGTCTGGTGCAACGTGCCCGTGCATCTGGCCGTGGCGACCAGCGCGGCGCTGGGCTTTCCGATCGCAGTCGCCAACACGCTGGGCTATGTCATCGGCGGCTGGGGCATGGCGCCGGCGCTGCCCGGCTCGTTCGGCTACCTCTACCTGCCGGCGCTGGCGCTGATCGCCGCGGCCAGTGTGACGATGGCGCCGCTGGGCGCCCGCGCGGCGCATGCCATGGATGTCGCCCAGCTGAAGAAGGCGTTCGCGACACTGCTGTTCGCGCTCGCCGCCTACATGCTCTGGCAGGGGATCGCCGGGCTCAGCTGAAGGCGATGGAGGCCAGCACGACCTGGTTGCCGCCACGGCGCTGGGCCTCGTGCACGGCGGCCTCGCTCGCAGCCATCAACTCGTCCTGGCGCGAGGCCGTGTGCGGGAAGCTGGACACGCCCATGGAGATTGACAGGCCCAGGTCCTGCCCGTTCAGCACGACGATCTGCGCCGCGCACTGGCGGCGCAGCTGCTCCATGCGCGCATGCGCCGTCGCCAGGCCCACGCCCGACAGCAGCACCGCGAAGCGCTGCGCGCCGATGCGGCAGGCCGAGTCCATCGCCCGCGTGTTGGCGCGCAGCATGCGACCTATACCTTCGAGCAGGCGCTGCTGGGCGTCGTCACCCAGGCTGGCAACGGAAGGCGATCCGTCCAGCGCGATGACGACCAGCGCGAACTCGCGGTGTTCGCGCGAGGACAGGTCGATCTCGCGCAGCAACTGGTCGTCGAACTGCGGCCGCATGTACAGGCCGGAGACGTCATCGCGGCCGGAGCCCAATTGCAGCTCGCGGCGGATCTGCTCGATGGAACTCTGCTGCTGCTCGATCTGCGCCAGCGCGCGCTGCAGGTGGGCCTCGCGATGGCGCTCCTCGGTGCGCTCATGCCAGACCGACAGCAGGAAGTCCTGGCCCAGCGCCAGGCGCGTGACGCTGAATTCGCGACGGCGGCCGTTGATCTCCAGCTTGTGCTCGCTGACGACCGGGTGGCGCTGGGCCATCACGGTCTGCTCGACGCGGCGCAGCGCCGTGGTCTCATCGGCCTTGAGCAATTCGGCATCGGTGTGGCCGATGACGTCTTCGCGTTCGAACAGCTGCGCCAGCCCGACGCTCGCAAACACGTAGCGGCCGTTGGCCACCGTCTTGATCGCCGCCTGGCTGCCCAGCGGCTCGATCAACGACACCAGCCCCGCCAGCGCCTCGTGGCCGAGTTCGGCGTGCGCGCTCAGCCACTGGGCCAAGCTGCCGGGCTGCGGCTGCATCGCGGTCTGGGCGGCAGTCATGTCCATGAAATCGTTTTGATGGGGTCGCGCGGCACAGGGGAGAACCCGGCCGCAACCAGGGGTCGAAGGACTGTAGTGGGGCCTCGGCGCGCCCAGCAAGGCCGTACCACCCCACGAATCGGGCCTCCCCCCTAGAAGGCCCTTCAGTTACCACGGCTGCATCGTAGCGAGTTTCGCCAGAGCCACCCGCGACAATCGCCCCGTTCAGCGTGGAGGCATATGCAGGTTTTCGATGCGGTGGTGGTGGGCGCAGGCGCGGCAGGGCTGTTCTGCGCGGGCTTGGCGGGGCAACGCGGGCTGCGAGTGCTGTTGATCGACCACGCGCCACGCCTGGCTGAAAAAATCCGTATCTCTGGCGGCGGGCGTTGCAATTTCACGAATCGCGAGGCGGGACCGGCGAATTTCCTGTCCGACAACCCAGCCTTCTGCCGCTCGGCGCTGGCGCGCTACACGCCGCAGGACTTCATCAAGCTGGTGCAGAGCCACGGGATCGCCTTCCACGAAAAGCACAAGGGCCAGCTGTTCTGCGACGACGCCAGCGAGCAGATCATCCAGATGCTGGTCAAGGACTGCGATGCAGGTGGCGTGACGCGCTGGCAGCCCTGCACGGTGGCCGACGTGCGTCGCGTGGCTGAAGGCGGCTTTGAGCTGGACACCAGCCAGGGGCCGGTGCGCACCCCGCGCGTGGTCGTCGCGACCGGCGGGCTGTCGATCCCGAAGATTGGCGCCAGCGACTGGGGCCTGCGCCTGGCCAAGCGCTTCGAACACGCGATCGTCGAGCCGCGGCCGGCGCTGGTGCCCCTGACCTTTGACGTCGACACCTGGGCGCCGTTCGCGGCGCTGGCCGGGCTGTCGCTGCCGGTCGAGGTGTCCTGCGGCAGCGGCAAGGCGCGCGGCCGCTTCCTGGAGGACCTGCTGTTCACGCACCGCGGCCTGAGCGGCCCGGCCATCCTGCAGATCTCCAGCTACCGCACGGCCGACCAGGCCTTGCAGATCAATCTGATGCCCGAGCTGCAGCTGGACAAGGAACTCGTCGAGGCCAAGGGCGCGTCGCGTCGCCAGCTTGGCAACGAGCTCGCCGCCCGCCTGCCCCAGCGCCTGGCCGCCGCGTGGCTGGAGCGCGCGGGCCTGGACGCCAGCCGGCCGCTGGCCGAATGTCGCGACGCCGACCTGCAGCGCCTGGGCCGCAGCGTGCATGACTGGCAGCTGATGCCCAGCGGCGACGAGGGCTGGCGCAAGGCCGAGGTCATGCGCGGGGGCGTCTCTACCCGCGAATTGAGCTCACAGACGCTGGAGAGCAAACGCCTGCCGGGCCTGTATTTCATCGGCGAGGTGGTGGACGTGACCGGCTGGCTGGGTGGCTACAACTTCCAGTGGGCCTGGGCCAGCGCGGCGGCCTGCGCGCACGCCATGGCGGACGCCTCAGCCCCTGCCTGAGCAAATCTTGGCAAGTCCTTGATTTCCCGGCTACAATCCTCGGCTTTGCTGGCAAACCCGCGCGTCGATTCGCTGCACTTCTCGAAGAAGACTGAAGAGAAGCAGTAATCCGGAACCTGCTGCTGATCCCAGCCGCGAACACCGAGCGCAATCCGAAGGAAATAAATGACCACCATCCGCGTCAAGGAAAACGAGCCGTTCGACGTCGCACTGCGTCGCTTCAAGCGCACCATCGAAAAGCTGGGCCTGCTGACCGACCTGCGCGCCCGCGAGTTCTATGAGAAGCCCACCGCCGAGCGCAAGCGCAAGAAGGCTGCGGCCGTCAAGCGCCACTACAAGCGTGTGCGCAGCATGCAGCTGCCCAAGAAGCTGTACTGATCGTCTCTGACGCGACCCGGAGCCTCACCCGCTCCGGTTGACTCCAAGACCCGCCACAGGACGCTGTCGCGGGTTTTTGTCTTTTCGAACTGGATCTCCCCATGAGCCTGAAAGACCGCATCACCGAAGACATGAAGGCCGCCATGCGCGCCAAGGAAGCCGACCGGCTGCTGACCATCCGCGGCCTGCTGGCTGCCGTCAAGCAGAAGGAAGTGGACGAGCGCGTCGTCGTGGACGACATCGCGCTGGTGGCCATCGTCGACAAGCTGATCAAGCAGCGCAAGGATTCGATCAGCCAGTTCGCCGCCGCAGGCCGCGATGACCTCGTCGCCAAGGAGACCGCCGAGCTGGCCGTGCTCCAGGTCTACCTGCCCGAGCGGCTGTCGGCCGAAGCCGTGGCCGAGAAGGTCGCCGCCATCGTCACCGAGCTGGGCGCTAGCGGCCCGGGCGACATGGGCAAGGTCATGGCCGCCGCCAAGGCCGCACTCGGCAACTCGGCCGAGATGAGCACGGTGTCGGCCGCGGTCAAGGCCGCGCTGGCCAAGTGAGGAGCGCGCGATGAGCCTGCCCCTGCAAGCGCTGACACCCGACATCTGTGCCGCGCCGCAGTTGAGCCCCGAAGCCATGGCCGAGGCCGCGGCGATGGGCTTCAAGAGCGTCGTCAACAACCGGCCCGATTTCGAGCATGGCCCGGACCAGCCCACCTCGGCCGCCATCGAAGCGGCCGCCAAGGCGGCTGGCCTGACGTACCGCCACCTGCCGGTCGCGGGTGGCTACCAGTCGCCGGAGGAGATCGCTGCCTTCGCCCGGCTGCTGGAAGAGCTGCCGCGCCCGCTGCTGGTCTTCTGCCGCTCCGGCGCGCGTTCGACTCGCCTCTTCCTGCAGGCACAGCAACTCGGCTGAACCCCGTCGGGGCTTACCCTGAACGACGGCTCAAAGAAGCCGTCGCCCCTCAAGCGGTCGCTACATTGGCGGCCGCTTTGCTTTCTCCTCACCCAGCCCCATGAACGCCCTGCTCTCCCTGGCGCGGCGCATCGACAGCCTCAACGACCGCTTCGGCAAGCTTGCCGCCTGGGCCGTGCTGCTGTCCTGCTTCATCAGTGCCGCCAACGCCGTCGTCCGCTACGGGCTGGACTACAGCTCCAACTCGTTCCTGGAAATTCAGTGGTATCTGTTCGCGACCTGCGTGATGCTGGGCGCCGCGCAAGTGCTGCGCCTCAACGAGCATGTGCGCGTGGACCTGGTCTACAGCCGGCTCACGGGGCATGGCAAGGTCTATGTCGACCTGTTCGGCCTCGTCGTCTTCCTGATGCCGGTGATCTGCTACATGGCCTGGCTGTCATGGGGCCTGTTCATCGTCAAGCTCAGCACGGGCATGACGGCCACTGATTCGGTCGCCAGCCTCGGCTTCACGGGCTACTGGCTCAAGCTGCTGACCTCCGGTGAGGTGTCGAGCAATGCCGGTGGCCTGATCCGCTGGCCGGCCGTGCTGGTGCTGCCGCTGGGCTTCGCGCTCGTCGCCTTGCAGGGCGTGGCCGAGATCATCAAGCGCGTCGCCTGGCTCGCGCACAAGTTCGACATGGACATCCATTACGAGAGGCCCCTGCAATGATCTCGATGGAGAGCTTCCCGCCGCTGATGTTTGCGGGGCTGATCCTGGTCATGCTGATCGGCTTCCCGGTCGCGTTCTCGCTGGCCGCGCTGGGCCTGGCTTGCGGCTTCTTCGCGGTGAGCCAGGGCTGGTTCCCGCCGGAGTTCATGAGCGCGCTGCCGCAGAACGTCTTCGGCATCTTGTCCAACGACCTGCTGCTGGCGATCCCCTTCTTCACGCTGATGGGCTCGCTGCTGGAGAAATGCGGCCTCGCGGAGGACATGCTCGATTCGATGGGCCAGCTGTTCGGCCCCGTGCGCGGCGGCCTGGGCTACTCGGTCATCATCGTCGGCTTCATCCTCGGCGCCATCACCGGCACGGTGGCGGGCCAGGTCATCGCGATGGCCATGATCTCGCTGCCAGTCATGATGCGCTACGGCTACAACATGCGCTACGCGACCGGCGTGCTGGCCGCGTCGGGCACGATCACGCAGTTGGTGCCGCCGTCGCTGGTGCTGGTCGTGCTGGCGGACCAGCTCGGCCGCTCGGTGGGCGACATGTACAAGGGCGCCTGGGGTCCTTCCATCCTGCAGGTGCTGATCTTCGCGCTCTACACCTTCGTGCTGAGCCGCGTGAAGCCGCACCATGTGCCGGGCGTGCCCAAGGAGGCGCGCACGCTGCAGGGCTGGGCGCTGTGGAAGAAGTGCCTGCGCGGCATCATCCCTTCGGCCGTGCTGATCTTCGCCGTGCTGGGCTCCATGGGCGGCCTGCCGGGCATCAACACGGCCATCTGCACGCCGACCGAAGCCGGCGCGATGGGTGCGGTGGGTGCCTTCATCCTGGCCGGCCTGCACAAGCGCCTGAGCTGGCCGCTGATCAAGGACACCATGCTGGGCACCATGCGCATCACGGCCATGGTGGTGTTCATCCTGATCGGCTCGCGCACCTTCTCGCTGGTGTTCCAGGGTGTCGAGGGCGGGCGCTGGATCGAGCACATGCTCAGCGACCTGCCGGGCGGCCAGATCGGCTTCCTGATCGTCGTCAACCTGTTCATCTTCTTCCTGGCCTTCTTCCTCGACTTCTTCGAGATCGCCTTCATCATCCTGCCGCTGCTCGGGCCGGTGGCCGACAAGATGGGCATCGACCTCGTCTGGTTCGGCGTCATGCTGTGCGTGAACATGCAGACCAGCTTCATGCACCCGCCGTTCGGCTTCGCGCTGTTCTATCTGCGTGGCATCTCGGACACGCTGTTCAAGAACGGCTCCATCCCGAAGAAGGTGCTGTCCAGCGACATCTACATGGGCTCCATTCCCTGGGTGTTCATGCAGCTCATCCTGGTGGCCATCGTCATCTTCTTCCCGCAGACGGTGACGGTCTTCCTCGACAAGGAGAAGGCGGTCGACATGAACCAGGCGTCGGAGCTGCTGCAGCAGATGGGCGGCCACGACAAGCCGGCCGACATGAGCTCGGACGATGCGAGCAAGCTGTTCATCCCCGAGCCACCGGCGTCCAGCGCCAGCGCGCCCCTGGACGACGGTGACGCGGTGCGCCGCGCACTGGAGGACGCGGCGAAGAAGTAGCGGCTGCGAGCGCCCATGAAAAAAGCCCCGCGACGCGGGGCTTTCGTTTGCCTGAGTGGCGAACCGGTCAGAGCTTCTGCGACTGCATGAAGTCGTCGAAGCCCGCCTCGGCGAAGCGGAACCACAGGTTCTGGTCGCGACGGAAGTTGGCATAGTCCTCGTAGACCTTCTTCCAGTTCGGGTTCTTGGCCGACAGCTCGCCGTAGATCGCCATGGACTCCTTGAAAGCAGCGTCCATCACGTCCTTGGGGAAGCGGAACAGCTTGGTACCCGAGCCGACCAGCTGCTTCAGCGCGGCCGGGTTCTTGGCGTCGTACTTGGCCTGCATGTCGATGTGGGCCATGGCGGACGCGGCCTCGATGACGGCCTTGTACTCGGTCGACAGGCCGTCATAGGCCTTGGTGTTGATGAAGAAGTCCAGCTCTGGGCCGCCCTCCCACCAGCCGGGGTAGTAGTAGTTGGGCGCGACCTTGTTGAAGCCCAGCTTCTGGTCATCATAGGGGCCGACCCATTCGGCAGCGTCGATGGTGCCCTTCTCCAGCGCGGAGTAGATCTCGCCACCGGCGATCTGCTGCGGCACGGCACCCAGGCGCTCCATGACGCGGCCGGCGAAGCCGCCGATGCGGATCTTCAAGCCCTTCACGTCGGCGATGCTCTTGATCTCCTTGCGATACCAGCCGCCCATCTGCGCACCGGTGTTGCCGCCGAGGAAATTGATGATGTTGTAGTTGCGGTAGAACTCGCGCATCAGCTTCATGCCGTTGCCTTCCACCATCCACGCCGTCATCTGACGGCTGTTCAGGCCGAACGGGATGGCGCAACCGAGCGCAAAGGTCTCATCCTTGCCGAAGAAGTAGTAGGGCGCCGTGTGCGCGATCTCGACGGTGGCGTTCTGCACCGCGTCGACCACCTGCAGCGCCGGCACGATCTCGCCGCCGGCATGCACGGAGATCTGGAACTTGCCGCCCGTCATCTCCGAGACCTTCTTCGCGAACACGTCGGCGGCGCCGAAGATGGTGTCCAGCGATTTCGGGAAGCTCGACGCGAGGCGCCAGCGCACCTGCGCCTGGGCGTGCACGATGGCGGGCGCGGCGCCGGCAGCCAGCACACCGGCGATACCGGCGTGGCGCACGAAGGAACGGCGTTCCATGGACATGGATGTCTCCTGTTATCAGTTTGCAAAGAGAAAAGACGGGGCGATTCTGGAACGCCGCATCGCGCGTCGCGGCCCGGATTTACCCCGGCGCCCAACGTATCGGGCCGAGCGACGGGCCGCTCCCAAGCCGGCCCGCCGGGCGATGTGCTCGCGGCTCGATGCCGCGAGCATCGCCGTCCCCTCGGGGGACCGACCAGACCAGCCTGCGTGCAGCAAGGCCAGGCGGGGCGATGGGCTTCAATTGCCGGCCAGCTTCATGCCGGTGACCAGCACCGAACCGACGGTCTTGGTGCCCATCGTGTACTCGTCGGCGCCGATGCCGACAATGTGCTGCAGCATGTCCTTCAGGTTGCCGGCGATGGTCACCTCGTGGACCGGGTAGGCGATCTCGCCGTTCTCGACCCAGTAGCCGCTGGCGCCGCGCGAGTAGTCGCCGGTCACGTAGTTCACGCCCTGCCCCATCAGCTCCGTGACGAGCAGGCCGCGGCCCAGGCGACGGATCATCGTCGGCAGGTCGTCGCCGGGCGCGGTGGCGCGGCTGGTCATGCGCAGGTTGTGCGAGCCGCCGGCATGACCGGTCGTCTTCATGCCCAGCTTGCGCGCCGAATAGCTGGACAGGAAATAGCCCTGCAGCACGCCGCCCTGGACGACCGAACGTGCGCGGGTCACGACACCCTCGTCGTCGAACGGCGAGCTGCCCTTGCCCTTGGCCACGTGCGGGTCCTCGCTGATGTCGATGTGCGGCGCCATGACGCTCTGGCCCAGGCTGTCGAGCAGGAAGCTGGTGCGCCGGTACAGCGCGCCGCCGCTGGTCGCCTGCACCAGGGCTCCGAGCAGGCCGATAGCCACTGTGCTCTCGAACAGCACGGGGATCTCGGCCGTCGCGACCTTGCGCGCCTTCAGCCTGGAGAGCGCACGTTCCGACGCATAGCGGCCCACGGCCTCGGCCGAGGCCAGGTCGGCCGCATCGCGCATGGAGCTGTACCAGGCGTCGCGCTGCATGCCGGCACCGCGCCCGGCGATGGGTGCCACGGACAGTGAATGCCGCGAGCTGGCGTAGCCGCCTTGGAAGCCGCGCGTGTTGCCCATCCAGAAGTGCGACTGCTGGGCCGACACGGCTGCGCCCTCGCTGTTGGTGATGCGCTTGTCCACGCCCAGCGCCGCGGCCTCGCAGCGCAGCGCGATCTCGGCGGCTCCGGCCGCGTCGATGGCCCAGGGGTGGAACAGATCCAGCTCGGGCCGCAGCGCCGCGTCCAGCGCGAGGTCATCGGCATCCGGCAGGCCGGCGAACTCGTCCTCGGCCGTGAAGCGGGCGATGTCGTACGCCGCGCGGACGGTGTCGCGGATGGCCTGCGCCGAGAAGTCCGACGTGCTGGCATTGCCGCGGCGCTGGCCCAGGTAGACGGAGATGCCCAGCGATTTGTCGCGGTTGCGCTCCACGTTCTCCAGCTGACCCAGGCGCGCCGACACCGACAGGCCGCAGCCCTCCGACACCTCGGCGCCGGCATCGCTCGCGCCGAGTTTCTTCGCCTCGGCCAAGGCGTCTGCGATCCACTGCTGAAACTGCTCGGGGCTGTAGGCGAAACCGTCTTTGGCTTGGGACATGAAAGGCACTGAATCGGGGTGGGCGGCAATCATAGGCCGCAAGAAATCATGGCCGCCGGTCGCGCTGCGCCAACCCTCAAGGCGGGACGGGCTCATGGCCTGGCGTCCGGCTCCCGCACGCCCTGTTGGCCATAGAGCTGCAGCGTGACGGCACCACCGGCGCTGCGCATAGCCGGGATAGCCGCCCGGCGTGATGCCGGCCGTGTGGGCCGCAGCGTCACGGGATGCTCGGCACTTTGCTTGCCCGCGGACAGCTGCACGCTGCGCAGCGAGCCGTCGACATCGCGGTCCCGGTCCAGCCGGCCGGCGGCCGCCAGACGCGGCGCCGCGAGCAACGTGGCGGGCTTGACCAGCGAACCGGCAGTTGGCCGGCGCGGATCACCGCCACAGTCCCGGCACGCGCTGCGCTGCCATGCGGGCGCTCAGCGGCTGAGCCTGTGTCTCGCCCTCGAACACCACGCTGGGTGTCATGCCCTGCTCGAATGCCGCGCTGCGACGCCGGGTTGCTGTGCGCAAGCGCGGCCATCCGGCACCTGCTGGGCTGGCGCTGCGGCCGCGTGGGCGGTGCTGGCCAGTACGGCGCAAGCGAACAGGAGGCGCAGAGCTTGTGGCATGAGGGTGCTGGATTCGAGGTGGGCGACAATCCCAGGTCTCGTCCGAACACGGCCCCCAATGCAAGAAGACATCCCTGAATTCGAAGACGACGACGACTTCGACCGCCCCAGCAAGAGCCAGCTCAAGCGCGACATGACCGCGCTGCAAAAGCTCGGCGAGGACCTGCTCGAGCTCCCTGAGTCGCGCTGGGAGCCGTTGGCCCTGCCCGAAATCCTGAGCGACGCGCTCAAGGCGGCCAAGAAGATCACCAACTTCGAGGGCAAGCGCCGGCAGATCCAGTACATCGGCAAGCTGATGCGCAAGATCGACCCCGAGCCCGTGCGCGAGGCCGTGGCCGCCTTCAAGCTGGGCCATGCACAGGACAGCCTGCGGTTGCACCAGTCGGAGCGCTGGCGCGAGCGCCTGCTGGCCGACGACGGCGCGTTGCAGGAGTTTCTGAACGAGCATGTCGACGTCGACATCCAGCAGCTGCGCAACCTCGTGCGCGCGGCCCGCAAGGACGCGGCCAACGAGCCCGAGAAGCGCAGCGGCCGCGCCTTCCGCGAGCTGTTCCAGTTCATCAAGACCAGCGAGGTGGCGGCGGATGAGTGACGCGGTTCGCATCGGCATCGTCTCCATCAGCGACCGCGCGTCGACCGGCGTCTACGAAGACAAAGGGCTGCCGGCGCTGAAGGACTGGCTGACCGGCGCGCTGCACAACCCCATCAGCTTCGTGCCGCGGCTGATCCCGGACGAGCAGGCCGGCATCTCGGCCGCGTTGACCGAGCTGGTCGACGCCGAGCGCTGCGACCTCGTGCTGACCACCGGCGGCACCGGCCCCGCGCCGCGCGACGTGACGCCGGAGGCGACGCTGGCCGTGGCCGACCGCGTGATGCCGGGCTTCGGCGAGCAGATGCGCCAGATCTCGCTGCACTTCGTGCCGACGGCCATCCTGTCGCGCCAGGTCGCCGTCATCCGAGGCCGCGCGCTGATCATCAACCTGCCGGGCCAGCCCAAGGCCATCGCCGAGACGCTGGCCGGCCACGAGAAGGCCAGCGGCATCTTTGCCGCCGTGCCCTATTGCATCGACCTGATCGGCGGGCCCTACCTGGAAACGCGCGACGAGGTCTGCAAGGCCTTCCGCCCCAAGAGCGCGCAGCGGCCGCCGGCCGCCTAGTCCACCAGCTCGCCGGGCTCTGCCGGTGAGGCAATCGCGGCCGCGACGTCGTCCAGGCTGCGGTTGCTGCTCAGGCCAAAGCCCCCCACGACGCGCTGGCCAATGGCGCCGCGCCCCGTGGCGGTGTGCACCCCCACCCAGGCATCCCGGCCGGACCGCTTGGCGGCATACAGGCCCAGGTCGGCCAGGTTGACGACCTGCTGCCAGCTCTTCCCCTGCAGCCGCTCCAGCTCGAAAGGCACGCAGGCGAAGCCGATGGAGCAGCTGACCGCCATCTCGCTGCCGTCATCCAGCGTGAAAGGCGTGTCGGCGATGACAGCGCGCATGCGCTCGGCCAGCTCCGCGGCGCGCACGCGGTCCGTGTCGCGCGCGACGGCCAGGAACTCCTCGCCGCCCCAGCGCACCAGGTAGTCGGACTCGCGCAGCACCGAGCGCAGCCGCGCGCCGAACTGCACCAGCACCGCATCGCCCGACGCATGGCCGTAACGGTCGTTGATGCGCTTGAAGGCGTCGACATCCAGCAGCAGGAAGACGTTGTCCGTGTCCAGCGGCTGGCCACCGGCGGCCAGCGTCTCCTGGGCGCGGCGCAGGCTGGCGGCCAGGTCCTGCTCGATGTGGTCGGACAGGAAGCGGCGGTTGTGCAGACCGGTCAGCGGGTCGGTCACGCTGCTCATCTGCAGCTGGGCGGACTTCTCCTCCAGCGTGCGGTGCAGCGCCTCCAGCTCGGCCGTGCGCTGGCGCACCTTGTGCTCCAGGTCACGCTGGCGGTGGCGCAGCAGCCGCGTGCGCACGCGCACGGCCGCCAGCATCAGCAGGCCCAGCGCCAGCACCCCCACGGCCCGGAACCACCAGGTCTGGTGCCAGGCCGGCAGCACGCGGATGGGCAGGGCCAGCTCGCGCTCGCCCCATTGGCCGTCGCGGTTGGACGCACGCAGCCGCAGCCGGTAGTCGCCCGGCGGCAGGTTGGCATAGCCCGCGAGCCGGCGCGTCGCGTCCGTCGCCACCCAGTCGGCGTCATAGCCGTCCAGCTTGAAGGCATAGCGGTTGCGCTCCGGCGCCGAGAAGTCCGTCGACGAGAACTCGACGCTCAGGCTGTTGGCGTCCGGCGCCACGCTCAGCGCCCGGCCGTCGGCGCCGACGTGAACCGGCTGCCCGCCCAGCTTCACGTCGGTGACGAGCACCGCCGGCCGGTAGCTCCAGACCTGCAGCCTTTCCGGCTGCACGACCGTCATGCCACCGGCGCCGCCGAACAGCAGTTCGCCGCGGCCGGTGCGGGCGGCCGAGCCGGTCCAGTAGGTCGGGAAGACGACACCCTCGGCGCGCCGCAACGCCAGCACCTGCAGCGTCTGCGCGTCGATGCGGGCCAGGCCGTTGTCGGTGCTGGCCCAGACGCGGCCCTGCAAGTCCTGCAGCAGCGCGTTGACCGTGCTGTCGGGCAGGCCCTGGGGCGTGCCCACACGCCGCGGCGCCCCACGGCCCCGGGCCGGCAGCACGTCGATGCCGCCGCCATAGCTGCCGACCCAGAGCCGGCCGGCTTCATCGGTCAGCAGTGCCGTGATGAACCCGGCCGCCAGGTGCCCTGCCCGCACCGGCCCCGGCAACCATTGCGTGACGGTGCGGCCGGCCAGGTCGACGCGGTTCAACCCATGGCGGGTGCCGACCCACAGCACGCCGCGCTGATGCGCGTCGCGCGCCATCACGGTGACGCGCTCGTCGCTGAGGCCGGGCGCGGCCGGCTTGACCGCCTCGGCCTGGCCGCTGCGCAGGTCCAGCCGCCACAGCCCATCCGTCTGGCCACCCACCCACAAATCATCGCCGTCGGCCAGCAGGGCCCAGACCGATGCCGCCGGGTCCCGGCCGCTCAGCAGCACGCGGCTGACGCGCCGGCCGGCCGCGTCTGCCCGGTACAGGCCGCGCTTGGTGCCGATGAAAAGGCCGCCGTCCGGCGCGGGCGCCATCGCCAGCACGATGTCCGCCGGCAGCGCCGTGTCGGGCCGGTTGGCGTCGGGCCGCAGCGCTGCGATGCGGGCGCCGTTGGCGTCGACGATGTCGATGCCGTTCTTGTGCGTGCCCATCCAGATGCGGCCCTCGGGCATGGGCTGTATCCAGCTGATCTCGGTGCTGACGATGCGGGCGTCCATCGCATCCACGCCGTCGGGCACCACGCCGAAGCGGGTCAGCACGGCCGTCTGGCGCGGGTCGTAGCGGCTCAGGCCGCGGTTGGTTGCAACCCAGACCAGGCCGGCCCGGTCGCGGTACAGCGCGCGCAGCGCGTTGTCCGCCAGGCTCATGGGCCAGGCCGCCACGTGGCGGATGCGGCGCGTGTCGCCCTGGGCGACATCCAGCGCGACGAGGCCCTGGCTCAGCGTCGCGACCCACATCTCGCCGGGCTGCACCTCGGTCAGGCCGGCGATCTGGCTGTCCCTCAGCAGGTCCAGGCCATCGGGCATCGCGCGCTCACGCACCGCCGCAGCCGCCGCGCGGCCGTCGTCGGCCAGCATGAAGACGCCATGCTGCAGGCTGCCCACCCAGATGCGCCCGGCGCTGTCCTGCGTGAGCACCTCGGGTTGCACGGTGGCACCGGCGCGCAGCGGCACAGACTCCAGCGTCTGCGCACCGGGCTCGCGGCGGAACAGGCCGGCCGCGCTGCCCAGCCACAGCGCGCCGCGGCGGTCGCGCAGCAGCACACGCACCTGGGCGCCCGCGGCCGCGGCCCAGCCCCGGCTGGCATGCTCGATGCGGCCGCTGGCCGGGTCGAGCCGGTCCAGGCCACCATCGGTGACGATCCACAGGCCGCCGTCGCCGTCGTCCCGCACCTGGCGCACGCTGACATGGCTGAGGCCGGTCTCGCCGCCCACGGGGTAGCGGATGAAGCGGTCCGTCGCCGGGTCGTGGCGCAGCAGGCCGGCCGAGGTCGTGCCCACCCACAAGCGGCCGCGCGCGTCGCCGTGCAAGGCCTGCACGTAGTTGTCGGGCAGCCCGCCATCGCGCTGCGGGTCGGCCTGGTAGACGCGGAAGCGATAGCCGTCCCAGCGCGACAGGCCACCGGGGCTGCCTATCCACAGGAAGCCCTGGCCGTCCTCGGCCAGGGCCGTCGCGATCGCATTGGGCAGGCCCTGGTCCTGGCCGATGTGCTGGAAGGCGATGTCGGCCAGGCGTTGCTGGCGCGGCTCGGCCGCGGCCTGCGAGGCACCGAAGCACACGGCCAGCAGCAGGCCCAGCGCCAGGCGCCAGGCATAGCAAAGCGGCAATCGGAACTCGCGCAGGAGCACAGCAGGCCGTCGGGAGGAGTGGGCCACCAGGGCCCGTAGCCCGGCATTCTCATCCACGCCGGCCGCCGTTTTGCCGTGACGCCGCGGCGCGGAACGGCATATTTCTACGCTGCGGCCCCGCCGCACCGGCTACTTCACGAGCCGGTTCATCTCCGCGGCATCAAAGGCCTCGTCGCGCTGGGCATCGTCCGGCACGCAGTCGCCCACCGGCCGGCCAGCCTGGGTCGACAGCTTGCACACGGCACTCCACAGCAGCGCGATCTGGTGCTCATGGCCCGAGGCGCTGTCGATGAGCCCGCGCATGGCCATCGCGACCGGGTCGTCGCCCTGCGTCACGCCGTAGGCCGAGAAGCCCATCTTGGCCGCCGCTTCCTCGCGCGCCTGCTCGCTGGCGGCCTCGATGATGCGGGCGGGGTTGCCGACCGCGGTCGCGCCCGCGGGCACCGGCTTGGTGACGACCGCACCCGAACCGATGCGCGCACCGGCGCCGACCGTGAAGCCGCCCAGCACGCTGGCGTTGGCCCCGACGATGACGCCCGGGCCGAGCGTCGGATGCCGCTTGGCGCCCTTGACCAGCGACGTGCCGCCCAGGGTCACGCCTTGATAGATGGTGCAGCCCTCGCCGATCTCGGCCATCTCGCCGATGACGATGCCCATGCCGTGGTCGATGAAGACCTTGCGACCGATCTTGGCGCCCGGGTGGATCTCGATGCCGGTCAGGAAGCGGCTCCAGTGCGACAACCAGCGGGCCGCCCACTTGAAGCCATGGCGCCACAACCAGTTCGCGCGGCGATGGAACATCAGCGCGTGCAGCCCCGGGTAACAGGTCAGCACCTCCCACGTCGACCGGGCGGCCGGGTCGCGCTCGAGGATCAGGGCGATGTCTTCGCGCAGGCGCTGGAACATGGGGACACCAGGGGTGAAGGCGCGCCAGTGTAGGAGGCCTACTTTGGGCCTGCTGGGTCTGCGGTCTTGCTGATCTGGCGCGCGATGCCGCGCAG
This sequence comes from Roseateles sp. P1_C6, assembly GCF_056406315.1. Taxonomy (NCBI): domain Bacteria; kingdom Pseudomonadati; phylum Pseudomonadota; class Betaproteobacteria; order Burkholderiales; family Sphaerotilaceae; genus Roseateles; species Roseateles sp. P1_C6. The sequence continues at coordinate 558,469 of NZ_JBFUAK010000002.1, read as the reverse complement.
GATGTGGACTTCCTCGTTGGTCAGCCCGGCGCGGTTGAACAACTGGTTCAGACGCGGCATCAGTTTCCTGGGTGCGGCGGGGTCGAGGTACCCGATGTCGGTCAGCGCCATCTGCAGGTGCTCGAGCAGCCCCTGGACCGCGCGCGCGTCGGCCAGTTCGGCGTCAGCAGTCCGCGCCTGCACGCCGAAGCCGCCGACGGCCTGGCGCAGGTCGTAGGCCAGCAGCTGCACGGCCTGGGCCAGGTTCAGCGAGCCATAGTCCGGGTGCGTCGGGATGCTGAGCACGGCGTGGCAGCGGTAGACGTCCTCGTTGCTCATGCCGTAGCGCTCGGAGCCGAACACCAGCGCCAGGCGCGGCGCGGCCTCGCGGGCGGCCAGTTCGGCGAACAGCGCGCGGGGTTCGCGCGTGGGCGGGCCGAAGTCGCGCGGCGTCATCGCGGTCGCGCAGGCGTAGTCCACGCCGTCCAGCGCCTCGGTCAGCGTGGCGACGACGCGGGCCCGCGCCAGGATGTCGGCCGCGCCACTGGCCATGGCCACGGCCTCCTCGTGGCACAACACGTCGGCAAAGCGCGGCGCCACCAGCACCAAGTCACGGAAACCCATCACCTTCATCGCCCGCGCGGTCGCGCCGACGTTGCCCGCATGGCTGGTGTTGATGAGGATGAAGCGTGTGGATTCCACGGGTTTCTACTGGGGCTGCGGCTAGAATCGCGCGATTATCCGGGCCAGCCCTCAGCCGTCCCGCCGCTCTTTCCTCCTGTCAGCCCCTTCTTCTCAGCGAGTGCCACGCATGCTGCAAACGTCTCACCATCCCATGCTCAATGTCGCCATCAAGGCGGCGCGTACGGCTGGCGCCATCATCAACCGCGCCTCGCTGGATCTCGAAGCTCTGCGCATCAACACCAAGAGCCCGAACGACTTCGTCACCGAGGTCGACCACGCCGCAGAAGGGGTGATCATCGAGACGCTGCTGGGCGCCTACCCGGACCACGGCATCCTTGCCGAAGAGTCGGGCCGCACTCACGGCGCCAAGCATTCCGAGTACGTCTGGATCATCGATCCGCTGGACGGCACCACCAACTTCATCCACGGCCTGCCGGTGTACTGCGTGTCCATCGCGCTGGCCCACCGCGGCGTCGTGCAGCAGGCCGTCGTCTACGACCCGACCCGCAACGACCTCTTCTACGCCACCAAGGGCCGCGGCGCCTTCCTGAACGACCGCCGCCTGCGCGTGTCCAAGCGCACCCGCATGAGCGACTCGCTGATCGGCACCGGCTTCCCGTTCCGCCGCGGCGACAACTTCAAGCGCTATGTGAAGATGTTCGAGGACGTCATGCAGGTCTGCGCCGGCCTGCGCCGCCCGGGCGCCGCCGCGCTGGATCTCTGCTACGTCGCCGCCGGCCATTACGACGCCTTCTTCGAGACCGGGCTGCAGCCCTGGGACGTCGCCGCCGGCTCGCTGATCATCACCGAGGCGGGTGGCCTGATCGGCAACTTCACCGGCGAGAGCGACTTCCTGCACCAGCGCGAAGTGGTCGCCGGCAACCCCAAGATCTACGGCCAGCTCGTGACGATCCTGGCGCCCTACACGCGGGTGATCAAGGAAGAGGACAGCGCACCGGCGACGGCGCCCGCCGCCGCAGAGGCCGCACCGCCCCCCGTGGCCAAGAAGCGCGCGGCCGTGCGCATCAAGAAGAACGACGGCGACGAAGCGCCGGTCTGACCCGACAACGCAGCGTTCGACGAAGCCCTCCTCGCGAGGGCTTCGTCGCTTTTGGCCGTGAAGGAGTTGGCAACGTCTTCACCCACGGGTGAACCCGCCCCTGCAGGCGTGACTTGTGCACGGCCAAACCCCTTAACCGTGGGGGATGGACTGGCCAGAATGCGAAGCAACGCGGCTCGATGCCGCAGCCCTTTCACGCAACCTGCCCAAGGAAAGATCCAGATGTTCGTTCGCTCCGCCCTCGCCCTCGCTCTCGTCGCCGCTGCAACCCTGGCTCATGCTGACGCCAAGGTGCTGAAGAAGGTGGCCCCCGAGTACCCCGGTGAAGCCGCCCGCAAGAACATCAACTCCGGCAGCGTCCGCGCCAAGATGACCATCGCCGGTGACGGCAAGGTCTCGGGCGTCGACATCGTCGAAGCCGAACCCAAGCGCGTGTTCGACCGCGCCGCCATCGACGCGCTGAGCCAGTGGAAGTTCGAAGGCACCGGCGCCGCTCAGACGCACGAAGTCAAGCTGGTGTTCAAGTCGGAAGACTGAGGCGGGACCGAGGACAGCCCCTGCGGACTGTCCGACGCCTGCCGAAAGACAGCCGGCATGCATGCCGGCTGGCATGAGCAAGAAACAAGGCCCGCGTTGCGGGCCTTGTTTGTTTATGGCTTCCCACGCGTCGGTACGCGGGTGTCCAGCGGTTTGGGACGGTAGGTCGGCTCGACGCGACAGGTCGAACCCAACGTGGCTTTGGCCTGCTCGCAGCCGGCGGCAATGCCCTCCGGCGTGGGCTTCCGGCCCTGGGTCGCCCACGCCGACAAAGCCTCCATCAGCGCCGCATAGGTCGGGTCACTGAGATAGCTGTGGTCGCGGTCGCCGGTGTAGGTCTGCACCAGTGCCTCACCACGGCCTGCGGCCGCCATCGTGCGGCCAAAACTGTCCTGCAGCTCGACCATGGCCGTGCCGTCGTGGATGGCGTGCACCGTCAGCACGGGCACCGGGATGCGGCCGCCCAGATCGGCATCGGCCGCCAGCGTGGCCACCGCCTTCGCATCGGCTGTGTAGCGCGCCACGCCGGCATTCAGCGCCGCATCGTCCGCCGAGCCCGCATACGCGACGCCGTTGTTGCCGAAGGGGCTGGCGCCGCCGGTGCGCTTGAAGGCGATGTCCTGGAAGTGCCAGGTGGCCCAGTTCAGATGCGCGCCAATGCTGCGCTCCGGGATGTGGATCACGTCGACGATGGTCTTGACCCTGGTCGCCTGCTCCGGCGTGCGCTGCGCCGCCGGCTTGTCCAGGCCCAGGCAGTCGTCCACCCGCCGCGCCAGCTCGGCTTGCGTCAGCTTCGCGTCCAGCGGCAGGCCGATGTTCAGCGGGTACTGCGGCTCCTCCGGCAGCGGATGGTTGTGGCACAGGTGCTGGTAGACGACGCGCAGGTCGAGCCGGAAGTCGTAGCTGCGCGTGGCGCCGCCCAGCACGCCGGCCGTCAGCAGCACCGCGTCGTAGGGTTTGCCGTCGGCAAAGAGCTCGGCGCCCTTGGCCGCCACGCTCGCGCCCCAGGACTGACCGTGCAGATAGACATGCCGGGGCTGGGCCACCTTGGCGATGAACAGGCGGCGCAGCCGCTCGCTGTCCTGCGCCGCGGCCGTGACGGCCACGCCGCCCTGCCGGTAGCTGGACGCCGCCCAGGCATAGCCCAGCCGCGGCATGACGGACCAGCGCTCCAGGTCCTCCGCCACGCGCTTGGCCGTCGGTGCGCCCAGGAAGGGGCCGCCATGCGCATGAACGACGAGATCGCCGTTCCACGCCTTGGGCATGGCGATCAGGTAGAAGGCGCCGGCGCTGTCCCGCCCGGCCAGGCAGGTCGTGCCCTCGCCGACGCCGGCCGGACATGCGGTCGGCGCCGGCGCGGCCTCGGCCGCCATGTCGAACGTCGCTGCGTCCGGCGTCTTCGCACTGGCGGCCGACAGGCCGGCCAGCCACAACGCCACCGAGGCAGCGCTCCGTTTCATCATCGTCATCCTCATGTGCGGCCCGTTCCTGGTCAGAAAGTGTGGCGGATGCCGAGCTCAGCACCGCCGCTGTCGCCGCCCGGCACCGTGGGCGCCAGGCCCACGTTGAAGCGCACGCCGGGAGGCTTGTTGTCGATGCGCGCCACGTTGCCGTAGAGGGCCGTGCGCTTGGACAGCTCGTGCACATAGCCCAGCGCGATATGGGTCGCGTCGCTGGCCACGTTGGTCGCGCTCAGCCGCGTGTAGGCGAAACGGATCTCGCCCTGCGGCCCCACCTGCCATTGCGTGCCGACCATGCGCGCCACCGTCTTCGTGATGCCGACCTTGTTCTGCCCCCACAGGCCCATCAGCCGCGCCGGGCCCCACTGGTAGGACACGCCGACATTGCTCTGTGTGTAGTTGCCGGTCGCGTAGCGGGTGCGCGAGATCGCCGCCGAGCCGTTGAAGGCCTCGTTGCGCCAGCCCAGGCGGATGCCCTGCAATTGACCGTCCTTGTGCGTCGGCCCATCGCCCTGCTCGCCCAGCGCCAGCATCAGGTGACCGTAGAGGCCGCCAAGGTCCGAGGGCAGGAAATAGCCGACGGAGTTGGACGCCCGCACATTGGTGCGCGCCGTCGTGCCGCCGGCCGGCACCGGATAGAACATCAGGCCCGAGCTGCCGACGCCATTGGTGCCGAAGGGATGCATGGACGTTGTCAGGTTGCCGAACGACGGCACGTAGTCGCGGCCCAGCCGCAGCTCCCCCCAGGGGCCGGCCAGCTGCAGCGTCGCACGCCGCCCCCAGGTCAGGCCGCCGCTGACCGAGTCCTTGTTGTTGGTGCTGGTCGCGCCGCTGGTGCCGTCGTCCACGGCCACGGCCGACTCCAGCCAGAAGCCGGCCTTCAGCCCGCCACCCAGGTCCTCCGTGCCGCGCACGCCGAAACGGCTGGACGTGTTGCCGTCGCTGTTGAGCAGGAAGCGCCGGTCCGTGCCGCTGGACTTCAGCATCTGCACGCCCACGTCCAGCAGGCCGAACAGCTGAACGCTGCCGGTCTGCGCCTGCACACCCGCCGTGGCGGCGGCCAGCGCCAGGAAGGTCACCCTCGAAATTCTGGTCTTCATCGTTTGTCTCCGTCGTTGTTGTGTTGCCTCGCCAGCACCGCTCGTGCTGCTTGGCTGTGAATCCGGGGCGGACCTTAGTGACCGGACTCCATAGCGTCAAATACACTCGATGGCAGATCACAAGACGTTTTAGATATGGAGACAAACAGCCATGGACTTGCGGCAGCTGCGCTATTTCGTGACGGTCGCCGAGACCGGCCACATGACCCGCGCCGCGGCGCTGCTGGGCATGCAGCAGCCGCCGCTGAGCCAGCAGATCAAGGCGCTGGAGCAGGAGCTGGGCCTCGCGCTGCTGCACCGCCATCCCAAGGGCGTGAGCCTCACCGACGGTGGCCGGCAGTTCCTGGATGAGTCCAGGCGGCTGCTGCGCGACTTCACCGACATGCGCGATCGCATGGAGCGCCTGGCCGGCGGCCAGTACGGCCTGCTGACCATCGGCTTCACCAGCAGCGCCGCCGCACATGCCTTCACGCCGGCGGTGCTGCGTGCCTGCCGCAGCGAGCAGCCGGGCATCGCGCTGACGATGACCGAGGACAACGCCGCCGGCCTCATCGAGGCGATTGCCAAGGGCAAGCTGCACTGCGGCTTCCTGCGCGTGCCGGTGGCGCAGCCCGAGGGCTTGAGCTTCGAGACGCTGCTGACCGAGCCCGCGCTGCTGGCCCTGCCGCTGGACCACCGTCTGGCGGCCGTGCCGCGCGCGGCGACCACGCCGGTGCCGCTGGCCGAGCTGCAGGACGAAGACCTCATCCTCGTGCGCCGCCCCGGCGCGCCGGGGCTGTACGCCAACTTCCTGGCGCTGTGCGAGCGCGACGGCGTCAAGCCGCGCAGCTTCATCGAGGTCGACCGCATGATGACCAACCTCAACCTGGTCGCGGCCGGCGCCGGCATCTCCGTCGTGCCCGCCTCCATGCGCGGCATGCATTCGCACTCCATCGTGTTCCGGCCCCTGCAGAAGCACGCGCCACTGGAGGCACCGCTGACGCTGGCCTACCGCACCCATGACCAGGAAGGCCCGACGGCCACCTTCCTGGCGCTGGCCCGCCGCATCGCCAGCACCTACCGAGATGCATAGACGCACGCTGCTGGCGTTCGGCGCGGTCTCCGGCGCGGCGTTCTCGCAACCCGAGCCCTGGCCCACGCGGCCCATCCACCTGATCGTGGCCTACCCGCCGGGTGGCGTCAGCGACGACATGGCGCGCGTGCTCGGGCACTTCCTCAGCGCGCGGCTGAAGGTGCCCGTCCTGGTCGAGAACCGCGCCGGCGCGGGCGGCCTGCTGGCGCTGGAGGCGCTCGCCCACGCTGCGCCCGATGGCCACACGCTGGCCTATTGCGCGATCTCGCCGCTGGTCTTCGCGCCGGCGGCGTCGGCCTCGGCGCCTTCGGGCCGGGTGAACGAGTTCCCGCTGCGCGACGTCGTGCCGGTGGTCAGCCTGATGGACACGCCCGTGCTGGTGCTGGCCCATCCGTCGTTCAAGCCGGCGAACTTCGCCGCCATGCTCGCGGCCGCGCGCGCCGCGCCGGGGCGGCTGCGCTGGGCCACATCCGGCCGGGCGACCGTGGGGCACGTGGTGCTGGCGCAGATCCGCGCCGGGGCGGGTGTGGACATCATCCACATCCCCTACAAGGGCGGCGGCCAGCAGTTGACCGACGCGCTGGGCGGGCAGTTCGAACTGCTGTCGTCCAACGTGGCCGCGCAGCAGCTGCAATTCGTGCGCCAGGGCCAGCTCAAGGCGCTGGCCATCGGCTCACCCGTGCGTCTGCCCGTGCTGCCCGACGTGCCGACGCTGGCGGAGCTGGGGTTCCCGGAGGCCAACCTCGTCTCGACCTTCGGCCTGTTCGCACCGCGCGGCGTGCCGCAGGAGCGGCTGCGGCTGATCAACAGCGTCGTCAACGAGGCGCTGCGCCAACCCGAGATCCGCGCCAGGATCCTGGACGTCAGCAACCTGCCCACCGGCGGCAGCGCGGCCGATTTCGCGGTGCGCATCGCCAGGGAGCGCGAACGGGCGCTGCGGGTGCCGGCGGACTAGCGCCGTTCGTCGGCCGCTACAGCGCTCCGCAACCCCGCGGGCTGCAGCCGGAACTGGTATGACGCCACGCCGTCGCCCGGCCGACCCGGCGGCTTGAACAGCGCGACCAGCACGGCATCGCCCTCGCGCCAGCCCACGCCCGCGCGGCCCACGACAGCCAGCCACCAGCGGCCGTCGACGAACACCGGCAGGCGGCGCGGGTCGCCGTTGGAGAAGACCGTCAGCATCGGATCCAGCCGCTTTTCGTCGGCACCGAACAGCGGGAACGGCGGGTTCATGTCGCCAATCGCCCCCGGCGTGGCCAGCGGCGGGTTCAGCGCGGCCACCACGGCGGCGTCGGGTGCGCGGCCGTCGGTGAAGGCCTTGTCGTCGAGTGGCGTCTTGGCGGCGCGGTCTGCCTCGTAGGCCCGGGCGAGCCTTTCCGCCAGTGGCTCGCCGGCGGCGCAGACCTTGTCCCCGGGCGCGCAGAAGCGCTGCGCCAGCGTCATGGCCGTGCTGCGCCGCAGCTTCACGCTGCAAGCCCGCCCCCAGCCCTGCCCTGTCCAGGCCGCAATGCGGTAGTTCAGGTCCGGGCTGACCATGGACGGCGCGCCACCCGCGATGAAGGCCGGCTGGTCGAGCACCTTGGCGAAGCGGGCCGACTGGGTCATGCACAGGCCCATGCGTTGCAGGTCGAACGGCGGCTTCAGCTGCCGCGCGGGCTTGCCAGGGGTTGCCTCGACCAGCACCAGCGATTGGCAATGGGCCGTACCCGCGAAGTCTTCGACGAGGTAGACCGGCGCGCCGTCCAGATGTTGCACGCCCATGGGCTGCGCTTCGGACGCGGCGAGCAGGTCGCGCCAGCGCGCGTCGTTTGCCAACGCGGTCACGGTGGGCGACGGCGCCGCATCCCCTGCCGGCTTCACCCAGGCCGCCAGCGGATCGGGCGCCGCCCAGGTCGCGGCAGGCGCCCGCCTGGCCTCATCGGCCAGCCGCGTGCACAACGAGGGTTCGGCGGCATGGGCTGCCACGCCATTGAAAGCCGTCAGCGCGAGGCCGATCAGCAAAGCCTTGTTCATCCGCGTCTCCCTGGGTCGGCACCGGCCGCCGCGTAAACTGCCGCCCATTCTGAAGCCCTCCGCCGGGGGGCTTTGCTATTTGCCCCGACGCCGATGACCCAGCCCGCTGACTTCAGCGCCCACACGCCCATGATGGCCCAGTACCTGGGCCTGAAAGCCGACTTCCCGGACACGCTGCTGCTGTACCGGATGGGCGACTTCTACGAGGTCTTCTACGACGACGCGCGCAAGTGCAATGCGCTGCTGGACATCACGCTGACGCAGCGCGGCCAGAGCGCCGGCCAGCCCGTCGTCATGGCCGGCGTGCCGGTGCATGCGCTGGAGAGTTATCTCGCCAAGCTCATCAAGCTGGGCGAGGCGGTCGCGATTGCCGAGCAGGTGGGCGAGGTCGGCGCCAGCAAGGGGCCGGTGGAGCGCAAGGTGGTGCGCGTCGTCACACCGGGCACCATCACCGACACCGAGCTGCTGGCCGACAAGCAGGACGCCGTGCTGCTGGCCGTGTCCGGCCACGGCCGCCGGCATGGCCTCGCGTGGCTGTCGCTGACGCAAGGCGAGATCGGCCTGGCCGAATGCAGCGACGTGGAATTGCCGGCCTGGCTGGCGCGGCTGTCGCCGGCGGAGATCCTGGTCAACCGCGAGCAGCAGCCAGCCGGCGTCATGAAGGCGCGTTTTCCGGTCACCAACCGGCCGAGCTGGCAGTTCGACGGCGCCCTGGGCAACCGCAAGCTGTGCGAGCAGTTGGCCGTGGCCAGCCTGCAAGGCTTCAACGCCCACGAGCTGACGCTGGCCCACGCCGCCGGCAGCGCACTGCTGGCATTCGCCGAGCACACGCAGGGCCGCGCGCTGGCCCACGTGCGGTCCTTGCGCGTGCAGCGCGCCAGCGACCTGCTGGACCTGCCGCCTGCCACGCAGCGCAACCTGGAGCTGGTGCAGACGCTGCGCGGTGAAACCAGCCCCACCCTGTTCTCGCTGCTGGACACCTGCAAGAGCGGCATGGGCAGCCGCACGCTGCGCCAGTGGCTGCTGCATCCCAAGCGCGAGCGCGCCGAAGCTGTCTCGCGCCACAACGCGATTGCCGCGCTGCACGCGGAAGGCTTCGAGCCGCTGCGGGAGGCGCTGAAGTCGGTCAGCGACGTGGAACGCATCTCGGCCCGCATCGCGCTGCGCCAGGTGCGGCCGCGCGAGCTGACCGGCATCCGCGCGACGCTGCAGGCGCTGCCGCAACTGCGTGCGGCCACGCCTGCGGCCCTGCGCGACGCGGCGATGAATCCGCCCGGCGACATCCTCGAACTGCTGGAGCGCGCCATCGCGCTGGAGCCGGCTATCCTGACGCGCGACGGTGGCGTCATCGCCGATGGATTCGACGCCGAGCTGGACGAGTTGCGCGGCATTCAACAGAACTGCGACGGCTTCCTGCTGGACCTGGAAACCCGCGAGCGCGCCCGCACCGGCATCGCCAACCTGCGCGTGCAGTTCAACCGCGTGCATGGCTTCTACATCGAAGTCACGCAAGGCCAGGTCGACAAGGTGCCGATGGACTACCAGCGCCGCCAGACGCTGAAGAACGCCGAGCGCTACATCACGCCGGAGCTGAAGGCCTTCGAGGACAAGGCGCTGTCCGCCAACGAGCGGGCGCTGGCGCGCGAGAAGCTGCTGTACGAGCAGGTCATCGACGCGCTGATCAGCCGCCTGGAGCCGCTGACCGCGCTGGGCCGCACGCTTGCGGGCCTGGATGCGCTGGCCGCGCTCGCCGAACGCGCCATCACGCTGAACTGGTGTCGCCCCGAGTTCGTGTCCCAGCCCTGCCTGGAGATCGAGGCGGGCCGCCACCCGGTCGTGCAGGCCCGCCTGTATGAGACGGGCGGCGCGGAGTTCATGCCCAATGACTGCAGGCTGGATGCGCGCACCCGGCTGCTGGTCATCACCGGCCCGAACATGGGCGGCAAGAGCACCTTCATGCGCCAGGTGGCGCTGATCGCGCTGCTGGCCGCCATCGGCAGCTACGTGCCCGCCACGAGCTGCCGGCTTGGGCCGATGGACGCCATCCACACCCGCATCGGCGCGGCCGACGACCTGGCCAACGCGCAGTCCACCTTCATGCTCGAGATGACCGAGGGCGCGGCCATCCTGCACTCAGCGACCGACCAGTCGCTGGTGCTGATGGACGAGATCGGGCGGGGCACGTCCACCTTCGACGGCCTGGCGCTGGCCTCGGCCATCGCCAGCCATCTGCACGACAAGACGCGCGCCTTCACGCTGTTTGCCACGCACTACTTCGAGCTGACCGAGTTCCCGGCCAAGCATCCGCTGGCGCAGAACTGGCACGTGTCGGCAGTGGAGAGCGGCGAGGACATCGTCTTCCTGCACGAGCTGCAGGCCGGCCCGGCCAGCCGCAGCTATGGCGTGCAGGTCGCGCGCCTGGCAGGCATGCCGGCCAGCCTCGTGCGGCAGGCACGCGCGACGCTGGAAGCGCTGGAGGCGCGGCAGAACGCGGCCGACGACCAGTTCGACCTCTTCGCCGCCCCGCCGGCGCCGCCGCCCCTGCCGGAGCCGAGCGAGCTGCTGCAGGCGCTGGCCAAGGTCGACCCGGACGCCTTGTCGCCGCGTGAGGCGCTGGAAGCGCTGTATCAACTCAAGCGGCTGGCGAACGGCTGACGCCATGACCCGGCGCCGCGCCGCATTGGCCTTGCTGTCCACCGTGGCCTTACCCTCGGCGCGGGCCGCGGAGCCGCTGCGCGTCACCGTGCCGCGCCTGTCGCCCAGTTCGCAGGAGCACGCGAGCTATTTCCCGCAGCTGCTGCGCCTGGCGCTGGAGAAGACGCGCACCAGCGACGGGGCCTTCGAGATCCAGACCTACGAAGAGCCGATGAGCGGCGCGCGCCAGCTGGCCGAGCTGAAGAACAACGGCGCCATCAACGTGATCTGGGATGGCAGCGACGCCAGGCGCGAGGCCGAGCTGCTGCCCGTGCGCTTTTCGCTGCTGCGGGAGCTGAACGACTACCGCGTCTTCCTGATCCGCAAGGGCGACCAGGCGCGCTTTCGCGCCGTGCGCACACTGGCCGACCTGGGCCGCTTCACGGCCGGTGCCGGCTCGGGCTGGCCATCGACCGCCGTGCTGCGTGCCAATGGCCTGCCGGTGGTCATGTCCATCGGCTACGAACAGCTGTTCGCCATGCTGACCGCCAAGCGCTTCGACTACATGCCGCGCGGCGTCTACGAGGCCTGGTACGAACAGCGCCAGCACAGCGGCCTGGCGATCGAGGAGAGCCTGTTCCTGCACTACGGCGTGCCCTTCTACTTCTTCACCAGCCGCGACAACCCGGCTCTGGCGGACCGCATCGAGCGCGGCCTGCGGGCAGCCCTGGCGGATGGCAGCTTCGACCACCTGTTCCGCAGCATTCCCAGCTTCAAGCGCAGCCTCGACGAGATTCACGCCGGCAAGCGTCGCGTGCTGCAACTGCAACTGCCGTCCGATTGACGGCGGCGCCTGGAAGCGCCACGCCAGAACCGGCGCCGAACCCGGCACCGTGCGCAGGCAAACTGCGAGGCCATGACGACAACGCCCACTCTCGTTTTCTCCCACGCCAACAGCTACCCCGCCGGCTGCTATCGCGTCCTCTTCGAACGCTGGCGCGCCGCCGGCTGGCGCGTCGAGGCGCTGGACCGCTTCGGCCACGACCCGCGCTTCCCGGTCACCGGCGACTGGCGCCGCCTGCGCGACCAGCTGATCCACTTCATCGAGGATGACGTCAAGCCCGACGGCCCCGTCGCGCTGGTCGGCCATTCGCTGGGCGGCATGCTGAGCCTGATGGCCACCTGCCGCCGGCCGGACCTGGTGAGCCGGCTGGTGATGCTGGACTCGCCCGTCGTCGCCGGCATGAAGGCAGCCGCGGTGGCGATGGCCAAGACGACGGGGCTGATCCACCGCTACGGCCCGTCCAAGATCGCCCGCGAGCGCCGTCACAGCTGGCCCAGCCGCGAGGCCGTGCACGCGCACTTCTCGGCCAAGAAGCTGTTCTCCCGCTGGGACCCGCGCGTGCTGGCCGACTATGTCGTCGCCGGCTTCGAGGAGGCCGGCGGCCAGGTTCAGCTGCGCTTTCGCCGCGAGGTCGAGGCGCATGTCTACCGCACGCTGCCCCACCACCTGCCGCTGCTGCTGCGCCTGCGCCCGCCGCAATGCCCGGTCGCTTTCGTCGGCGGCACGCGCTCGGCGGAACTGCGCCAGGCGGGTGCTGCGGCATCCATGAAGCTGGCCGGTGAGAACTGGCGCTGGATGGAGGGCTCGCACCTCTTTCCATTCGAGAAACCGGACGAGACGGCCGACCTTGTGCTGGAGTTGCTGAAGCCGTCCTGAGGTGTCTCGTACAATCGCAATTTCCACCTCAGCATGCTGTTCTGCGTGCTGCAAGACATGACCAAATACGTCTTCGTCACCGGCGGTGTGGTGTCCTCCTTGGGCAAGGGCATCGCGTCGGCCTCCCTGGCTGCCATCCTCGAATCGCGCGGCCTCAAAGTCACCCTGATCAAGCTGGACCCGTACATCAACGTCGACCCCGGCACGATGTCGCCGTTCCAGCACGGTGAGGTCTTCGTCACCGACGACGGCGCCGAAACCGACCTGGACCTGGGCCACTACGAACGCTTCATCACGACCCGGATGAAGCGCACCAACAACTTCACCACCGGCCAGATCTACAAGTCCGTGCTGGAGAAGGAACGCCGCGGCGACTACCTCGGCAAGACGGTGCAGGTGATTCCGCACATCACCAACGAGATCCAGGAATACATCAAGCGCGGCGCCGAAGGCGTCGACGTGGCCATCGTCGAGATCGGCGGCACGGTGGGCGACATCGAGTCCCTGCCCTTCCTGGAAGCCGTGCGCCAGATGAGCCTGCGCGCCGGCCCGACCAACACGGCCTTCGTGCACCTGACCTACGTGCCCTTCATCGCCGCCGCCGGTGAGCTCAAGACCAAGCCCACCCAGCACACGGTGCAGAAGCTGCGCGAGATCGGCATTCAGCCCGACGCGCTGCTGTGCCGCGCCGACCGCCGCATCCCCGACGACGAGCGCGAGAAGATCTCGCTGTTCACCAACGTCGCGGAGTACGGCGTCATCTCGATGTGGGACGTGAACACCATCTACAAGGTGCCGCGCGTGCTGCACGAGCAGGGGCTGGACCAGCTGATCTGCACCAAGCTGCAGCTCAACACCAAGAGCGCCGACCTGAAGCGCTGGGACACGCTGGTCTACGAGGTGGAGAACCCCAAGACCGAGGTCAAGATCGCCATGTGCGGCAAGTACACCGACCTGTCGGACTCGTACAAGTCGCTCAACGAAGCGCTTCGCCACGCCGGCATCCACAACCACGCCGGCGTGAAGATCGAATACGTCGACAGCGAGACGCTGACGCCCGAGACGGTCGGCACGCTGAGCGCCTACGACGCCATCCTGGTGCCCGGCGGCTTCGGCAAGCGCGGTGTGGAAGGCAAGATCCTGGCAGCGCAGTACGCCCGCGAGCACAAGCTGCCCTACCTGGGCATCTGCCTGGGCATGCAGGTCGCGACCATCGAGTACGCCCGCCACATGGCCGGCCTGGACAACGCCAACTCCACCGAGTTCGACCCCGAGACGCCCCACCCCGTCATCGCGCTGATCGACGAGTGGCAGGACGCCGACGGCAGCATCCAGAAGCGCGATGAGAAGAGCGACCTCGGCGGCACGATGCGCCTGGGCGCGCAAAGCTCGGACGTGAAGGTCGGCACGCTGGCCGCGGACATCTACGGCAAGGTCGTCACCGAGCGCCACCGCCACCGCTACGAAGCCAACGAGCATTACCTGGACCGTCTGCAGAAGGCCGGCCTCGTCATCTCGGCCATCACGCAACGCGAAAAGCTGACCGAGATGGTCGAGCTGCCGCGCGAGGTGCACCCCTGGTTCGTCGGCGTGCAGTTCCACCCCGAGTTCAAGTCGACGCCCTGGGGCGGCCATCCCCTGTTCACGGCCTTCATCAAGGCCGCGCTGGAACACCATCAGAAGGCCTGATCATGAAGCTCTGCGGATTCGACGTCGGCATCGACAAGCCCTTCTTCCTGATCGCCGGGACCTGCTCCATCGAGGGGCTGCAGATGTCGCTCGACGTGGCCGGCCTGTTGAAGGAAGCCTGCACGACGCTGGGCATTCCGCTGATCTACAAGGGTTCGTTCGACAAGGCCAACCGCTCGTCCGGCACCACCAAGCGCGGTGTCGGCATGGAAGCCGGCCTGAAGATCCTTGACGAAGTGCGCCGCCAGACCGGCCTGCCGGTGCTGACCGACGTGCACGATGCCACCCAGGTGGCCGAGGTCGCCAGCGTCGTGGACGTGCTGCAGACCCCGGCCTTCCTGTGCCGCCAGACGGACTTCATCCGTGCGGTCGCGCAAAGCGGCAAGCCCGTCAACATCAAGAAGGGCCAGTTCCTCGCGCCCTGGGACATGAAGAACGTCATCGACAAGGCCCGCGCCGCCGCGCGCGAAGTGGGCCTGTCCGAAGACCTGTTCCTCGCCTGCGAGCGCGGCGTCAGCTTCGGCTACAACAACCTGGTCGCCGACATGACCAGCCTGGCCGAGATGCGCAACACCGGCGCGCCGGTGGTGTTCGACGTCACCCACTCGGTGCAGAAGCCCGGCGGCCTGGGTGGCTCGAGCGGCGGTGCGCGCGAGATGGTGCCCGTGCTGGCGCGGGCCGGCGTGGGCGTGGGTGTGGCAGGCCTCTTCATGGAGACGCACCCGAACCCGGCCGAGGCCTTCAGCGACGGCCCCAATGCCGTGCCGCTCAAGCACATGAAGACGCTGCTGGCGCAGTTGGTGGCGCTGGATCGCGTCGTCAAGCAGCAGCCTCTGCTTGAGAATGATTTCTCCTGCTGAGAAGCCCATGGCCGCCTACATCCTCGCCAACGTCAAGGTCACCAACCCCGAGCAATACGAGGACTACCGCCGCCTGTCGACGCTAGCGATGAAGGAGCATGGCGCCGAGGTGTTGGTGCGCGGCGGCAAGACGACGGTGCTGGAAGGCGACTGGACGCCCGAGCGCGTCGTGCTGTTGAAGTTCCCGTCGCCGCAGGCCGCGCAGGCCTTCTACGACTCGCCCGAATACGGCGCCGCACGGCAGGCCCGCGAAGGCATCGCCGTCATGCGCATGGTTTTGATCGAAGGCGTCTGACGCCCGCAGATGTTGTGACGCGGTAACGCCCGCTTGGCACACTTGCGCCCGCCCGAATTTTTCACTTCCTGGAGACACACGAATGAGCGCCATTGTTGACATCGTCGGCCGAGAGATCCTCGACAGCCGCGGCAACCCCACCGTCGAATGCGACGTGCTGCTGGAGTCCGGCGTCATGGGCCGTGCGGCCGTGCCGTCGGGCGCGTCCACCGGGTCGCGCGAAGCCATCGAGCTGCGCGACGGCGACAAGAGCCGCTACCTGGGCAAGGGCGTGCTGAAGGCCGTCGAGCACATCAACACCGAGATCTCCGAGGCTGTGCTGGGCCTGGACGCCTCGGAGCAGGCCTTCCTGGACAAGACGCTGATCGACCTGGACGGCACCGACAACAAGAGCCGCCTGGGCGCCAACGCGATGCTGGCCGTGTCCATGGCCGTGGCCCGCGCCGCGGCTGAAGAGTCCGGCCTGCCGCTGTACCGCTACTTCGGCGGCATGAACGGCAACCAGCTGCCCGTGCCGATGATGAACGTCATCAACGGCGGCGCACACGCGAACAACTCGCTGGACCTGCAGGAGCTGATGATCATCCCCGTGGGCGCGCCGAGCTTCCGCGAAGCGCTGCGCTGGGGTGCCGAGGTCTTCCACGCGCTGAAGAAGATCCTGCACGACAAGCACATCTCCACCGCCGTCGGCGACGAAGGTGGCTTCGCTCCAAGCGTCGAGAACCATGAGGCCGCCATCCAGCTGATCCTGGACGCCATCGACAAGGCCGGCTACACGGCCGGCGAGCAGATCGCGCTGGGCCTGGACTGCGCCGCCAGCGAGTTCTACAAGGACGGCAAGTACGTGCTCGAAGGCGAAGGCGGCATCCAGCTGACGTCGCAGGAATGGACCGACATGCTGGCCACCTGGGTCGACAAGTACCCCATCATCAGCATCGAAGACGGCATGGCCGAAGGCGACTGGGACGGCTGGAAGATCCTGACCGACCGCCTGGGCAAGAATGTGCAGATCGTCGGCGACGACCTGTTCGTCACCAACACCAAGATCCTGCAGGAAGGCATCGAGAAGGGCATCGCCAACTCCATCCTGATCAAGATCAACCAGATCGGCACGCTGACCGAGACCTTCGCCGCCATCGAGATGGCCAAGCGCGCCGGCTACACGGCCGTCATCTCGCACCGCTCGGGCGAGACCGAGGACAGCACCATCTCCGACATCGCCGTGGGCCTGAATGCCGGCCAGATCAAGACCGGCTCGCTGTCGCGCTCCGACCGCATGGCCAAGTACAACCAGCTGCTGCGCATCGAAGAAGACCTGGGCGACGTGGCGGTCTACCCCGGCCGTGCTGCCTTCTACAACCTGAAGTGACGACGCCGGCAGTTCACCAACTGCGGGCCGAGCGCCGGGCCGCTCCCAAGCCGGCCCGCGCTGGCGATGTGCTGGCGGCTCAATGCCGCAAGCATCGCCGTCCCCTCGGGGGGCCGGCCAAACTCGCCCGCGTCCAGCGGGGCGAGGATGGGCGAGGGGCGCTTTGAAGGCGCTCGCCTTGGTCCTGGCCATCTTCCTGGTGGCCATCCAAGCCCAGCTCTGGGTGGGCCGGGGCAGCATTCCGCACGTGGCCCAGCTCCGGGAGGAACTGGCCCAGGCCGAGGCCGACAACGACCAGGCCCGCGCCCGCAATGCGCAGCTGCAGGCCGAGCTGCGCGACCTGCGCGAAGGCCTGGAGATGGTCGAGGAGAAGGCCCGCGTCGAGCTGGGCATGATCAAGTCCGACGAGGTCTTCGTGCCCTTGGCGCCTGCCGCGGCTTCCGCCGTCCGGCGCTGATGCTGGCCGCTGCCTGGGCGGCGCTGCTGGCGCCCGCCTTCTCTGCTTTCGGCAGCCCCATCTCCTGGCTGGAGCTGGTCGCCTTCGCGCTGGCCGTGTGGATGGTCATCTGCAACATGCGGGTGAACCTGCTGGCCTGGCCGCTGGCCTTCATCAGCTCGCTGATGTATTTCGCCCTCTTCCTGGACGGCAAGCTGTATGGCGAGGCCGGGCTGCAGCTGGTGTTCGCGGCGCTGGCGCTGTGGGGCTGGTGGCAATGGCGCTTCGGTCGCACGCGCGAGGGCGACGTGCTGAAAGTGCGTCGCCTGGGCCTGCAAGGCCTGGCCAGGCCGGTGCTGCTGACGCTGGCAGCGTGGCCGCTGCTGGGCCTGTTCCTGGCCAGGCAGACCGACAGCCCTCTGCCCTACTGGGACGCCTTCCCGACGGTGGCCAGCCTGCTGGGCCAGTGGCTGCTGGCGCGCAAGTATGAGGAGAACTGGCCCACCTGGATCGTCGTCAACGTCGTCAGCGTCGTGTTGTTCGGCCTCAAGGGCTATTGGCTGACGGTCATCCTGTATGCCGGCTTCATCCCGATGAGCGTGATCGGCTGGCGCGCCTGGAGACGGGTTTGAGCGGCCGCCTCGTTGCGCTGCTGGGTGCCGAATGCACCGGCAAGTCCACGCTGGCCGAGGCGCTGGCGGCGCATTTCAACGCCGGCCTCGTCACCGAATACCTGCGCGAATGGTGCGACACCCACGGTCGCACGCCGCAACAACATGAGCAGGCCCACATCGCCGCCCAGCAGGCCGCGCGCATCGAGGCCGCCGCGCAGCAGCATGCGCTGGTCATATGCGACACGACGCCGCTGATCACCGCGCTGTGCAGCCAGCATTACTTCAACGACGACTCGCTGCTGGCTTCAGGCCTCGCCTTCCAGCGCCGCTGCGACCTGACGCTGCTGTGCGCGCCGGACCTGCCCTGGCAGCCGGACGGCATCCAGCGCGACGGCCCCGAGGTGCGGGCGCGCTTCGACACCCGGCTGCGCGACGCGCTGGCCAGCACCGGCCTGCGCTGGGTCGACATCCAGGGTGACGCGGCACCACGGCTGGCGCAGGCGCTCCAGGCCCTGCAGCCGCTGCGCCGCTAGCGGCCCAACAGCAGATAGTCGAACAGCTGCGTGCCGCCGGCGCCGCCCAGCGGCACCAGCATGGCCTTGAGCAGCGGCTGGTCGAAGAAAGGCGCGAACGCGCCGCGCTGGTTGCTCTCGACCTGCACGATCAGCCGCTTGAAGGGCTCGACCAGATCGGACAGCGGCTTGCCGCTGCCGGCCAGCCAGCGCAGGTCGGCCTGCATGGACTCCAGCGCGCGCCGGCGCGTGTGCTCGGCGGACTGCTTGAGCAGCACGGTCAGCCCGATCAGCGCCACCACGTAGAAACTCACGCCCACGGCGATGGCCGGCGTCAGTGCCCAGTTGTCGAACAGCCGGCTGCGCGCGACAACCAGCAGCGCCAGCACGACGAAGGGGCCGATGACCAGCCGCGCCACCGGCGCACTGCGCCGCGCCACCACCTGCACGTCGATCCAGTCGTCCAGCAGCGTGTGCATCGCGAAGCCGCCGCCGTCCTTGCTGCGTTCCTCAGGCTTGGCATTGAAGCGCTGCGCCCACAGCGCCTGCTGCTCCTCGCCCAGGCCCTTGGCGAACATCTCGATGGTCGCGTCCGGGTAGAAGCAGCGGCCGGCGTTCAGGTGGCGCACGAAGCGCACCAGCAGCACCGTGGCATCGGCCACGGCCACGATCAGCAGCGGCAGCAGCAGCAGGATCACGTAGAGCGTGGCCTTGACGATCTGGCGGTGCTCGTCGCCGCGCACCGGCACCTCGGGAATCTGGCCCTCGGACAAGCCCAGGAACATCAGCCCCACCAAGCCGATGGTGAGCACGAACCACACCAGCGTGCGCGCCGCGCGCGGCCGCGCCTCGCCGCGCTGGCCGTACTCCTGCCAGAGCTGGGCGAAGTCGCAGCTGTAGCCCACGCCGGGCTGCCAGAACAGCACGCTGACCTGCTCGAACCAGGCGCGCACCATCTCACGCAGGTTGCTGCGCACGACCGGCAAGGCCGCCGGCCGCGGCAGCCTCAGCCAGTCGGAGTCTTCGCGCAGCAGCTGCAGCGTGCAGGCCCAGGCCCAGTCCAGCGTCCACAGGATGGCGAACAGCGCCAGCAGGTGGATGAGGTGCGACGGCCAAGCACTGACGCCTTCCAGCCAGGCCACGGGCTCGCAGGTGCTGCAGGCCCCCGTGCCGCGCCAGCCGCTGGCCGGCCAGGCCAGCCACAGCCACACGCCGGCCACCATCAGCAGCACGACCAGATGCAGGCGGTCCACGCCGGCCGTCTGGTCCGGTGGCGACGGCTGCTCGCGCCGGGCCGCCAGCAGCGCCGGCAGCACGGCCAGCAGCGCGCCGAACGCGGCCAGGCTGGCCAGCAGCAGCGCATGGATGAAGTCCAGCCGGCTGGGCAGCACGAACTCGATGAGACTGGCCAGCACGTACGAGAAGAGGCCGGCATGCAAGGCCACCAACACGATGGCCGTCATGTCCATCTGCGGCTGGTTGTTCATCGTCGGCTCGCGCAGGAACACGCGCCGGGCCTGCCGCACGGCCGGCGTCGAAGGCCAGACCAGCAGCGCCGTGCCCATGGCCACCACCATCAGCACGGCCACGAAGACGCGCCCCGCCCCGCTGGTGGCCGGCCGTGCGTCCAACGCGTAGCCGGCCAGCGGCACGCTGTTGCTGCGCCCGACCTCGTACAGCGAGGTGTTCTGCAGCGCCTGGTCCAGCGCACTGCGCTCGCGCTGTTTGCAACCTTCGTCGCGGCAGCCTGCGCGGCGCGCGGCGGCATAGGTGCTGGTCTGATAGATGTCGCGCAGCGGCGGCGTGCCGGCCTGCAGGTTGACGGCGCCGTCGCCCTTGTCCGGCGACGGTGGCGGCGGATAGAAGGCCAGCGGCAGGCTGCTGGCGACGACCAGGTTGCGCGTGAAGGCCTGGGTGCGCGGGTGCAGGTAGCGCGCGTCCATGTCCGTCGTGAAGAACATCTTGTCGGAGAAGTCTTCGTGCAGCGCCTGCAGCACGAGCAGTTTGTCGTGCACGTCGTTGGCGAAGATGCCGATGGCGCCGATGGGCGGCAGGTCGCGGTGCGTCTCGCTGCGCTTGAGGTCGGCGCCCAGGCGGCGCAGGTAGTCGAGCTGGTCGCGGCTCTCGGGCCACTCCAGCGTCGCCGCGGCCTTGTTGGGCGGCGGTGCGGTGGCGCTCTCGCGTGCGGTCACGCCGTCGATGCCGCGAAAGAAATACACCACCTCCAGGCTCAGATGGTTGCCCTCGCCCTGCCCCAGCCGGTGCTTGAGTTCGGCCACCAGCGACTGGGCGTACAGCGAGTCTCGCTCCGCGACGACCACGACGCGGCGTGTGGCGTCCCGGGGCAGGCGCAGGCGGATCTCCGAATCCAGCTTGCGGATCAGGTCGCCATCGTTGCCCACCGTGCGTTGCAGGGTCACCTGCCGGCTATCGCCGGTGATGCGGTTGAACTGGTCGGTGACGAAGGCGTCCAGGTCCTGGCGGTTCAGCTCCGCCAGCATGCGGTTGGGCGCGGTGGACGCCGAGTTGTAGAACTCGGCCTTGGACAGCAGCCGGTAGCCTTCCAGCACATCGGCGTCCAGGCCGCGGTCGATGGCGCCGCCCGGGCTGGCGCAACGCACGGCCGCCGCGCTGGCGGCGCTGCTGGCGCCGCCGAGTGCCGCGTTGCTGCGGTCGGCCGCGCAGCGCAGGTCGGCCAGCGCCATGCGCAGCGCGTCGGTGGACGACGGGCCGATGACGGCGAGCCTGGGCCGGTCGTCGTCGTCCTTGCCGCCGACATTGAAGCTGGCGTCACCGCCGACGACTTGCTGCGTCAGCCTGGCCAGCGCGTCGAGCTTGCGGTTGGGCAGCGAGTTCTCGTCCACCCACAGCACGGCCACCTGTGCATAACGCGCACCGCCGCCGGAGCGGCCGGGCTTGTCGCGGTGACCGGTGCGCAGCGACAGCAGCTCGTAGGGCACGACGAAGGGCGCCTTGGCCTTGGGCTGGCTGGCCGCGCTGGCCGGTGCCGCGGCAGCCTTTGCCGCGCTGGCAGGCACAGCAGCCACGTTGACAGCGCTCGCGGCCAGCGCCGGCGGCTCTTGCAGATTGAACTCCAGCAGGCTCAGCCGTTCGGCGTTGTCGGGCACGTAGTCCATCGCCAGCAGGCCGGCCAGCGCGGCGTAGCGCACTCGCCGGCGCGCCTCCTCGGCGCCGACGAAATCCGCGCCGGGCAGCAGGCCCAGCACGACCAGCGTGTCGTCCAGGCGCTGGTCGTGGTCGCGGTCCAGCTTGGCCAGCATGTTGCGCGGGTCCCGCACGGCTGCCACGCCATCGCGGCAGTCCACGTCCATCTCCTTGGATGCCTGCTTGCGGAAGCGCTCGCAGCGCTCCGCGCGCTCGGTCTCATAACGACGCAGCGCGGAGAATGGGTCTTCCCAGAGCCTGGCGTTGACCTCCAGCTCCGGGTCCAGCGGCGCCTGCGCGCGCGCCTTCTCAGCGGGCCGCAGCGGCTCGAAGGCATGCGGCACCAGCTGCGTGCTGGCCACGAAAGCCACCAGCACCGCGGCGCTTGCCCACGGGAAACTGCCGAAACCGCCCTTGGCGTCCGCCATCGCCCACTCCCGGCCCAGCAATAGCCGGGCCAGGCGCGAAAGTCTCAGCTTGGCGGGATGGCGTCAATCACTAATGACTGGCTCATCCTCAGAAGGCATGAGAGCCGTTGCGCGATGGCTACTGAAGCGTGCCGCCCGCGCCCTCGGGCTGGCTGGCGGCCGGCGTGAACAGCGCGCCGACATCCACGGCATCGAAGCGGTAGTGTTGGCCGCAGAAGTCGCAGCCGATCTCGACGTCGCCGCGCTCGGCCAGCACGCTGTCGACCTCCTCGCGGCCCAGGCCGCGCAGCATCTGCATGACCCGTTCGCGCGAGCAGGTGCAGGCGAAACGCGGCGCCTGCGGCTCGAAGCGCGTCACCGTCTCCTCCCAGAACAGTCGGCGCAGGATGGTGTCGGCATCCAGCGTCAGCAGCTCTTCGGACGTCAGCGTGGCGGCCAGGATGCTGATGCGGTTGAAGGCATCGGACAGGCCGATGTCGTCTTCATTCCGGCGGCCCGCCAGGTTGCCCTCGCCCTCGACGGGCAGGCGCTGGATCAACAGTCCGGCGGCCATGTCGCCGTTGGCGGCCAGCACGAGCTTGGTGTCCAACTGCTCGGACTGCAGCATGTAGTGCTCCAGCACCTCGCTCATCTTCTGCAGCGGCTCGCGGTGGTCGCCGTACAGCGGCACCACGCCCTGGTAGGGCTGTTGGCCGGGCAGTTTGTCCTTGGGGTCCAGCGTGATCGCGCAGCGGCCCTGGCCGTGCACGTTGAGCATGGCCTCCAGCCGCGCGCCGGCCGGCACCTCGCCCACGCACTTCGCCGTGGCACGAAAGCTCAGGTCCGGCTGCGCCTCGGCCACGGCCAGCTTGACGGGCCCGTCGCCAAAGACCTGCAGCACCAGTGCGCCATTGAACTTGATGTTGGCCTGCATCAGCACGGCCGCGGCGCTCATCTCGCCGAGCAGGTCGCGCAGCTCGGGCGGGTATTCCTGCCCGGGCTCGCGGCGGCTCAGCACCTCGCGCCAGGCGTCGGTCAGCCGCACCAGCATGCCGCGCACCGGCAGGCCATCGAACAGGAACTTGTGCAATTCACTCATCGGATTCTTTTCAGGCCGGCCGCATACCGGCGGCCGTTGTTGACGTAATGGGCCGCGCTGGCCTTCAGGCCGGCGATCTGCGCCTCACTGAGCTGGCGCACGACCTTGGCCGGCGCGCCGACGATCAGGCTGCCGTCCGGAAATTCCTTGCCCTCGGTCACCAGCGCGCCGGCGCCGACGATGCAATTGCGGCCGATGCGGGCACCATTCAAGACCACGGCCCCAATGCCGATGAGGCTTTCGTCACCGACCGTGCAGCCGTGCAGCATGACCTGGTGGCCCACCGTCACGTTCTGGCCGAGGACCAGCGGGAAACCGTGGTCGGCGTGCAGCACCGAGCCGTCCTGGATGTTGCTGCCAGCGCCTATCGTCAGCGTGTCGCTGTCGCCGCGCAGCACGGCGTTGAACCAGATGCTGACGCCCTCGCGCAGCGTCACGCGGCCGATGACCTCGGCGCTGTCGGCCACAAAAGCCGAGTCCGCCACGTCGGGGATGTGCTCGTCGAGCTGATAGACGGCCATCGCGGTCTCCGCAAAAGGACGGGATTCTAAAATCCCGTGCAATGTCCGACCTCCGCCTGGCGACGCTAGCCCCCCTCCTGATCGCCGATGCGCCCGTCAAGGCCGCCGCCACGCTCACCCTCGACGCGGGCCTGGCCGTCGACACCCACGCCGTCATCGCCGAGCCCCAGGGCATCCCAGGACGCCCGGCGCGCCCGCGCCTCGTCGAGCACATCAAGCTCAAGCCGCCGTCGATGCGCACGCCCGCCGGCATCGCCGCGCTGGTGCACGCCATCGCCCACATCGAGCTGAACGCCATCGACCTGGCGCTGGACATCTGCTGGCGCTTCCCCGGCATGCCCGAGGGCTTCTACCGCGACTGGGTCCGCATCGCGCAGGAGGAGGCCAAGCACTTCACGCTGCTGCGCGAGCACCTGCTGACGCTGGGCTTCGACTACGGCGACTTCGACGCGCACAACGCGCTGTGGGACATGGCCGAGCGGACGAAACACGATCTGCTCGCCCGCATTGCGCTCGTGCCGCGCACACTGGAGGCGCGCGGGCTGGACGCGTCGCCGGCCGTGCGCGCCAAGCTGGTCGGCGCCGGCGACAGGAAGGCCGGCGAGATCCTGGACATCATCCTGCACGACGAGATCGGCCATGTGCTGGCCGGCAACCGCTGGTACCGCTTCCTGTGCGAGCAGCGCGGCCTGGACCCGATCGCAACCTACGCCGAGTTGGCCCAGCGCCACCAGGCGCCCAAGCTGCGCGCGCCCTTCAACCTGGAAGCCCGCCGCGCGGCCGGCTTCGACGAGGCGGAACTGGCCGCACTGACCCATCCATGACCCGCCTGCAGGCCAATCTCCTCCTCACCGTCGTCGCGCTGATCTGGGGCTCCGCCTTTGTCGCGCAGAACCGCGGCATGGCCGACGTCGGCCCGCTGCTGTTCACCGGCGTGCGCTTCCTGATCGGCTCGCTGGTCGTGCTGCCGCTGGCCGTGCTGGAGTGGCGGCGCCTGGGCCGCGCCGGCCGGCCGCTGACGCGCCTGGATGGCGGCCACATCGCCGGCCTGGGCCTGCTGATGACACTGGGCGCCGTCATGCAGCAGGTCGGCATCCAGTTCACCAGCGTGACCAACGCCGGCTTCCTGACCGCCGTCTACGTGCCGCTGGTGCCCGTGCTGGCCTGGCTGCTGCTGCGCCAGGTGGCGCACTGGTCGGTCTGGCCGGCCGCGGCCGGCTGCCTGGTCGGCGCCTTTTTGCTGTCGGGCGCGCACGAGCTGAACATCGGCGTCGGCGACCTGTGGGTGGCCGGCTCGGCCATCCCCTGGGCCGTGCACGTGCTGATGGTGGGCCGCTGGGCCGACCGCATGGGCGCGCCCTTTCTCGTCGCCAGCGGCCAGTTCGCCGTCTGCGGCGTGCTGTCGCTCATCGCGGCCTTCGTCATGGAGCCGGTGCGCTGGGCCGGCATAGCAGCCGCCGCCTGGCCCATCGTCTACACGGGCGTGCTGTCGGTGGGCGTCGCCTTCACGGCCCAGGTCGTCGCGCAGCGCTACGCACATGCGGCGGACGCGGCCATCATCCTGTCGTCCGAGACGCTGTTCGCCGCGGCCTTCGGCTACGCGCTGCTCGGCGAGCGCCTGAACACCGCCGGGCTGATCGGCTGCGGCCTGATGCTCGCCTGCATCCTGCTCGTGCAGCTGATGCCGCTGTTCGGCAGCTTGCGGCGCCGCCAGATTCTGACCAACCCGTCAAATTAGCTAGACTCTGCCGACCTCCGAGGAGCCCCGCATGAGCGCAGACGTTTCCCCTCTCGACGCCTACTGGATGCCGTTCACGGCCAACCGGCAGTTCAAGCAGGCGCCGCGTCTGCTGACCCAGGCGGACGGCATGTTCTTCCGCGACGACAAGGGCCGCGAGGTGCTGGACGGCATCGCCGGCCTGTGGTGCGTCAACGCCGGCCACAACCGGCCCAAGATCGTCAAGGCCATCCAGGAGCAGGCCGCGGAGCTGGATTTCGCGCCGCCCTTCCAGATGGCCCATCCCAAGGCCTTCGAGCTGGCCGACCGCCTCGCCAGGATCGCGCCCGCGGGCATGAACCGCGTGTTCTTCACCAATTCGGGCTCCGAGTCGGTGGACACGGCGCTGAAGATGGCCATCGCCTACCACCGCGTGCGCGGCGAAGGCGCGCGCACCCGGCTCATCGGCCGCGAGCGCGGCTACCACGGCGTCAACTTCGGCGGCATCTCGGTGGGCGGCATGGTGGCCAACCGCAAGATGTTCGGCAGCCTGCTGGCCGGCGTGGACCACATTCGCCACACGCACGACCCGGCGCGCAACGCCTTCTCGGTGGGCATCCCTGAGCACGGCGCCGACTTCGCCGACGACCTGGAGCGCCTGGTCGCGCTGCACGACGCGTCCACCATCGCCGCCGTCATCGTCGAGCCCGTCGCTGGATCGACGGGCGTGCTGATCCCGCCGCGGGACTACCTGCAGCGCCTGCGCGACATCTGCGACAAGCACGGCATCCTGCTGATCTTCGACGAGGTCATCACCGGCTTCGGCCGCACCGGCAACCCGTTCGGCGCGCAGACCTTCGGCGTCACGCCGGACCTGATGACGGTGGCCAAGGGCATCACCAACGGCTGCGTGCCCATGGGTGCGGTGTTCGCGCAGCAGAAGATCCACGACGCCTTCATGACCGGGCCCGAGCACCTGATCGAGTTCTTCCACGGCTACACCTACTCGGCCCACCCGCTGGCCTGCGCGGCGGGCCTGGCCACGCTGGACACCTACGCCGACGGCGACCTGCTGACGCGCGCGGCGCGCATGCAGGACGAGTTCGCCACCGCGCTGCACTCGCTGCAGGGCGAGCCCAACGTCATCGACGTGCGCAACATCGGCCTGGTCGGCGGCATCGAGTTGAAGCCGCTGCCCGGCGAGCCGGCCAAGCGTGCCTTCAACGTCTTCCTGGACTGCTGGGACAAGGGCCTGCTGATCCGCACGACCGGCGACACCGTCGCGCTGTCGCCGCCGCTGATCATCGAGAGCAGCCACATCGAACGCATCATCGACACGCTCAGGGCCGCCCTGCGCCGCGCCGCATAATCCGCGCCCCGTGGCGGCAGTACCGGCGCCGCGGCCCCGCCCTGGAGTTCCCCGAACATGAAATGGCTACTCGCCCTGCTGCTGGCAGGGTCCGCCCACGCGCAAACGCTCAACTACGTAGGCCAGCAGATCGTGCCCAGCGGCGCGAGCTTTCGCGGTCTGCCGTTGGGAGGGCTGTCGAGCATCGACTACGTGCCCGCGACCGGCCGCTACCTCGCGATCTGCGATGACCGCAGCGACCGCGGGCCCGCGCGCTTCTACGAGCTGACGCTGGACCTGAGCAAGTTCCGCCGCAATGCCGACCCGGGCGACACCGGCGTCGGCTGGGTCAACATGACCACCATCCTGGACACGGACGGCCAGCCCTTCGGGCGCAACCAGGTCGACCCTGAGAGCCTGCGCCTGGATGCCAAGCGCAACCTCATCTACTGGAGCAACGAGGGCCAGCGCGTTTCCAGCTCGACGCAGAACCCGACGATGCGCCGCATGCAGCCCGACGGCAAGCCCGCCGGCGAGTTCGCCGTGCCCAGCTACTACAACCCCAGCGGCAGCGCCGGCGGCCTGGCGGCGGGCGACATGGGAGTCTACAACAACCTGGCCTTCGAGAGCGTGGCCATCACGCCCGACGGCAAGACGCTGTGGACCATGTCCGAGAACGGCCTGGCCCAGGACAGTCTGCCCACGGCGGTTGGCCGTGGCAGCCGCGCGCGCATGCTGTCGTTCGACCTCGACAGCGGCAAGGCCGGCGCCGAATACGTCTACGACGTCGGCCCCGTGCCATTCGCGCCGGCACGCCAGGGCGACTTCGCCACCAATGGCGTGCCCGACATGCTGGCCTTGTCGGCCACCGAGTTCATCGTCATCGAGCGCGCCTTCGCCGTCGGCGCCGCGACGCCCGGCGTGGCCGCGCACACCAAGCAGCCCACCAGCAACACCATCAAGCTCTACCGCATCGACACCCGCGGCGCGACGGATGTGTCCGGCTGGCCCAGCATCAAGGGCCGCGAGGTGGTGCCCGTCAAGCGCACGATGCTGCTGGACCTGTCCTCGCTGAAGAACGACGACGGCAGCGTGCTGGCGCTGGACAACATCGAGGGCATCAGCTTCGGCCCGACGCTGGACGGCAAGCGCACGCTGATCCTGGTGTCCGACAACAACTTCAACCCCGCCCAGTTCACGCAGTTCATCGCGTTCACGCTCGACTGAACGCCCTCATGCATCCCGTCCCCTGGCGTGCGTACGCCTTGCTGGCCGCCAGCACCAGCCTGGTCGGCAGCTACGTCGGCCTATCCAAGCTGTTGGTCGCGGCCTTTCCCATCGTCCTGCTGGCCGGTCTGCGCTTCGGTTTCGCGGCCGTGCTGATGCTGGGCTGGCTCAGGAAGCCCGCGCACGAGGGGCCACTGGACGCGCGTTCAAAGGGCTTGCTGTTCCTTGAGTCCTTCCTCGGCAACTTCCTGTTCTCGATCTGCATGCTGTTCGGGCTCAAGCAGAGCTCGGCGGTCGTCGCCGGCGTCATCCTGGCTGGCATCCCGGCCGCGGTGGCGCTGCTCAGCCGGGTCTTCCTGAAGGAGCGCCTGAGCCGCCGCGTGCTGGCCGGCATCGCCTGCGCGGTGGGCGGCATCGCGCTGGTGGCCAGCGGCAAGCAGGGCGGCGCCGAGACGACGCTGGCCGGTGCGCTGCTGCTGATCGCGGCCGTGTTCTGCGAGGGCTGCTACGTCGTCATCGGCAAGCGGCTGACGGCTGACCTCGGCCCCAAGCGCATCAGCGCGCTGATCAACCTGTGGGGCCTGGTGCTGGTGTCGCCGCTGGCGATCTGGCAGGCGATGAGCTTCGACTTCGGCGCACCGCGCGTGCTGGACTGGGCGTTGCTGGGCTACTACTCGGCCGTGGCCAGCATCGTCACGGTCTGGCTGTGGATGGCCGGGCTGGAGCGGCTGCCGGCCGCCAAGGCGGGGGTCTTCATGGTCTTCCTGCCCATCAGCACCGCGCTGATCGGCCTGCTGCTCGGCGAGCAGCTGTCCGCCGTGCAGGCGCTGGCCTATGGCCTGGCCTTATTGGGTGTGCTGCTGGCGACATGGCCAACCCAGGCAAGCTCTAGCTAGGATGGCGGGATGTCCCTGGATGCCGATCTCGCGCGCTGGCGCGAGCACCTCTCCCGCTTCGCCGCCCTGCTGGGCAACCCGGCAGACCGCCAGGCCGCGCCCGGCCGCGAGGCCAGCCCCGGCCATTGCCTGATCTTCGCGCCCCACCCCGACGATGAATGCATCGTCGGCGCGCTGCCGCTGCGGCTGCAGCAGGAGGCCGGCTGGCGCGTCAGCAACATCGCCGTGACGCTGGGCAGCAATCCCGAACGCCGCGAATCACGCTGGGCCGAACTGCAGGACGCCTGCGGCGTGCTGGGCTTCGACTGCATACGCGTCGGCGCCGAAGGCCTGTCCGACGTGCGCGCCGACACGGCCGAGCGCCAGCCGCGCGTGTGGCAGGCCCATGTGGCCGCCATGGCCGCGCTGCTGGCCAAGCACCGCCCCACGCTCGTGCTGGCGCCACATGCGCTGGACGACAACCCCAGCCACCGCGGCGTCTACCGCCTCGTCACCGAGGCCCTGGCCGAGGCGCGGCTGGACACGGCGCTGGCGCACACGGAGTTCTGGTCCACGCAGGCGACCCCGAATGCCCTCGTGCAGACAAGCATCGCCGACACGGCCCGCCTCATCGCCGCGCTGGAGCGCCATACCGGCGAGATCGAGCGCAACCCATATCACCTGCGCCTGCCGGCCTTCCTGGCCGACGCCGTGCGCCGCGGCGGCGAGCTGGTGCTGGGCGCCGGCGAGGAGCCGCCCGACTTCGCCTTCGCCACGCTGTACCGCTTGGTCGCCTACCGCGCCGGTCAGCCCGTAGCGGAGCTGCCGCGCCGCGTCTTCCCTGCCGACCAGGCCCTGTCCTCTGCCCTGCTCAAGCCATGAATCAACCGACCCACATCCGCGTCCACCAGTTCGCCGGCCTGCAGCCCGGCCCGCGTTTTCTCGTCACGGGTGCGGTGCATGGCAACGAAGTCCACGGCACCAAGGCCATGGCCGAGATCATTCGCCAGCTGGACGCCGGCGAGCTGACGCTCAAGCGCGGCACGCTGACCTTCGTGCCCATCGTCAACCCGCTGGCGCACCAGCTGAACCGCCGCGAGGGCGACCGCAACCTGAACCGCAACCTGCGCCCGCCCGTCATCGCCCACGACTTCGAGGACCGCGTCGCGCGCCAGCTGTGCGCACTGATTGCGCAGCACGACGGCATCCTCGATCTGCACAGCTTCCAGGGCAACGGCCCGGCCTTCGCGATGATCGGGCCGCGCAACAACAGCGATGAGCTGGAGCCGTTCTCGCAGGAGGCCACCGAATCGGCGCTCGCCGCCCGCCTGGGCTTGGGCCGCATCGTCGAGGGCTGGCTGTCCACCTACGCGCTGGGGCTGCAGCGCCGCCAGCAGCGCGAGCACGACGGTTCGCGCCGCGCGTCGCTGATCTCCGACCCGCACTACGGCGTCGGCACGACCGAGTACATGCGCTCCACCGGCGGCTGGGCCATCACGCTGGAATGCGGCCAGCACCTGGACCCGAACGGCCCCGAGGTCGCACGCCTGGCCATCCTGCGCGCGCTGGTGTTCCTGGGCATGCTGGACGACAGCGCCGTCCCGGCGCACCAGCCCGCGCAGCCGCCCGAGCTGCTGCAGCTCTACGACGTCATCGACCGGGAAGACATGGGCGATTCGTTCGAGCGCGAATGGGCCAGCTTCGACGCCATCGAGAACGGCCAGCGCATCGGCACCCGCGCCAGCGGCGAGGCCGTGCTGGCGCCCAGCGAGGGGCGCATCGTGTTCCCGAATGTCAAGTCGCTGCCGGGGACGGAGTGGTTCTATCTGGCGCGGCCGAGCGATCGGAAGCTCGGTTGAGCCTGCTGGACGAGCCTCGCCACCGAAACCGTCTGCTGTACGCCGCGCTGGTGCTGGCGGTGATCGCCACCGGCCTGGCGTCGCGCCGCCATCCCGGCCTGCTGCCCACGCAACTCGGCAAATACCCCGGGGACGCGCTCTGGGCGCTCATGGTGATGCTGCTTTACGGCATGGCGCGGCCAGGCTGGCCCGTCGCACGCACGGCGCTGGCCGCGCTGGTGACCTCCTTCGCTGTCGAGTGCAGCCAGCTCTACCAGGCAGACTGGATCAACGCGGTACGCCACACCGCGCTCGGGCACCTTTTGCTGGGCTCGTACTTTCATGCGCTGGATCTGCTGGCCTACGCGGTGGGCGTGGCCGTGGGAGCGGCCGCCGAACTGCTGATGCTGCGTCGCTGCCCACCGACCACCTAGGGTCGTCCGTCAACCCATCGTTCCACGCGCCTGCATCGCCTCGCGCCAGCGGCACAGATGGGGGTGCTCGTCGCCGGGCTTGACCTTCACGACGCGCGCGAAGTCCACCGCCACGACGGCCGTGATGTCGGCGATGCTGAACTGCCCGGCGGCGATGAAGTCGCGGTCGGCCAGGTGGGCGTTCAACGCGGCGAAGAAGCCCCGCACCCGCACCAGGCCGCGCTTCGCCAGCTCGGGGATCTGCGCGTGGTCCACCGGCCCGGTCAGCGCGCGGTTGGCCATCGCCGGGCTGCTGTTGCGAAAGGCCTCGGCAATCGCCAGCAGCCCCTCGAACTCGATGCGCCACTGCCAGCCGGCCACCTCGGCTTTTTCGATCGGTGTGCGCCCCAGCAGCGGCGGCTCCGGAAAGCGCGCTTCCAGGTAGGCCGCGATGGCCGCGTTGTCCGTCAGCACCGGGCCCTCCTCGGTTCGCAGCGCCGGCACCGTGCATTGCGGGTTGATCAGGCGATAGGCCTCGCCCATCTGCTCGCCGGCACGCAGGTCGATCTGCACCGCTTCGTAGGGCACGCCCTTCTCGGCGAGCAAGATGCGCGCACGGCGCGGGCTGGGGGCGGTGGCGCAGTCGTAGAGCGTGATCATGGCGCGGGGGCCAGCTTGTCCTGCGTCTTCGTGTCGAAGTCGCTGGCCTCGTGGCGCTCATGCAGCTGGCTGCTCGGCTCGCCCCAGGTGCGGTTGACCTTGCGGCCGCGCTGCACGGCCGGGCGCTGGGCGATCTGGTCGGCCCAGCGGATCACATGGCGGTACTCGTGAACGGCCAGGAACTCGCCAGCCGTGCCATAGAGCTGCGCCTTGGCCAGCGCGCCATACCAGGGCCAGGTGGCCATGTCGGCAATCGTGTACTGCTCGCCGGCCAGGTAGGGCCGTTCGGCCAGCAGCCGGTCCAGCACGTCCAGCTGGCGCTTGACCTCCATCGCGTAGCGGTCGATGGGGTACTCCTGCTTGGTCGGCGCGTAGGCGTAGAAATGACCGAAGCCACCACCCAGGAAGGGCGTGCTGCCCATCTGCCAGAACAGCCAGCTCAGGGCTTCGGCGCGCTCGGTGCCGCCGGCCGGCAGGAAGGCGCCACCGAACTTCTCGGCCAGGTAGATGAGGATGGCGCCCGACTCGAACACGCGCACGGGCTCGGGCCCGCTGTGGTCCACCAGCGCCGGGATCTTGGAGTTGGGGTTGGCCGCGACGAAGCCGCTGCCGAACTGCTCGCCCTCGTTGATGCGGATCAGCCAGGCGTCGTACTCCGCGCCCGCATGGCCCAGCGCCAGCAGTTCCTCCAGCATGACGGTGACCTTGACGCCGTTGGGCGTGCCCAGCGAGTACAGCTGCAATGGCTGCCGCCCCACCGGCAGCGCCTTGTCGTGCGTGGCGCCGGCCATGGGCCGGTTGATGCTGGCGAACTGCCCGCCATTGGCCTTGTTCCAGGCCCAGACCTTGGGCGGGATGTAGTCGGTCGGCTCGGTCATGCGCGGGGGCTCCGGCGGGTGGCGAAGCCGCCACGGTAACCACGCCGGCATGCACCTCGCCGCCGTACGGCCTTGGCGCGATGTGCCAGGTCAGCCCGGCACGGCCAGCGCGAAGGCCTGTTTGCCGTTGCGCTTGACGTGGTACAGCGCCTCGTCGGCGGCGCGCGTCAGCCGCTGTGGCTCGCTGCCATGGATGGGCAGGCAGGCCACGCCGATGCTGACGCCCACACTGACTGCCTCGCCCGTGGTCAGCACGATGGGCTGGGACAGGCCTTCGAGCAGGTCCTGCATGGCCTGGGCCAGCACGGCGTCGCCGGCGCCCACATCGCGCAGCGCGATGATGAATTCATCGCCGCCCAGCCGCGCGACCAGGTCGGACGAGCGCCGCACTGCCGCGCGCATGCGCTCGGCGCAGGCCACCAGCACCTCGTCGCCTGCCTGGTGGCCGTGGCTGTCGTTGATGTGCTTGAAGCCGTCCAGGTCGATGCAGGCCACGGCCAGCGACGCGCCGCGCGACTGCGCCTCGCTGGCAAAGCGTTCCAGCGTCGCCTGGCCGGCGGCGCGGTTCTTCAGCTGGGTCAGCGCGTCGTGTTCGGCGCGGTGGCGCACTTCGTTCTCGTCACTCTTGCGCTCGGTGATGTCGTAGATGACGCCCTCGACCGTCTGCCCGTCGACATGCTGGACGGAGATCAGGCAGTGCACCCAGCGCCGCTCATCGCCCTGCTGCACCAGCTCCAGGTCGGCAGACACCGTCTCGCCACGGCGCGTCGCGTCGTCGATCATCTGGCGCACCTGCTCGGGCCGGTGGAAGACGCGGGCGATGAAGTCATCCTCGCTGAGCTCGCGCAGCTCACCCATGGACAGGCCGACGACGCGCGACACCGTCGGGTTGCCGTTGATCAGGCGGCCGCCCTCGTTGAGCACGAAGATGCCGGCGCTGCTGGAGTCGAAGATCTGGCGGTACTGGGCCTCCATCGCCTCGACCTCGGCACGCAGGCTGCGCTCGGTCTGCAATGCACGCGCGTTGGAATCGAGCAGCGCGTTCGCGCCGGCGATCAGCACGCCGATCTCGTCGGCCGCGT
Source organism: Roseateles sp. P1_C6 (assembly GCF_056406315.1). Taxonomy (NCBI): domain Bacteria; kingdom Pseudomonadati; phylum Pseudomonadota; class Betaproteobacteria; order Burkholderiales; family Sphaerotilaceae; genus Roseateles; species Roseateles sp. P1_C6. The sequence continues at coordinate 525,205 of NZ_JBFUAK010000002.1, read as the reverse complement.
GGTTCGCGGGCGTCTCCAGCCGCTCGCCGGAGCCCGGCGTCATGCGCCGCAGCGCGCTGGCCAGCCGCACGATGGGTCGCGACACCATGCGCGCGGCCAGCAGGTACAGGATCAGCGCCAGCAGCGCGGCCTGCCCGGCCATCGCCGCCGCCAACGTGTAGGCCTCGCGGTCGGCGTCGGCCTGCACCTTGGCGTCGTTCAGGCGGATGCGCAGCTGGCCCAGGTGTTCTTTGGCATCGAAGGGCGACACGACCGGGCGCGTCAGCAGCGTCGCATCGAGCCGCTCGGTGGCACCGGACCGCAACACCTTGGCCAGCGCCCGGCCGTCGGCGGCCACCACCTCGACGACGTCGATCAACTCGTTGCGCGCCAGGCCACCCGCCACCTCCTGCAGCAGCACGGTGTCGTTGGCGAACGCGCCGATGGACAGCGTCTTCTCGACGGCCAGCGCCAGCGCCTCGACGCCGCTGCGGCTGCTGGCCAGCGCGCGCGCCTGTCCCAGCTGGTAGGCGATGGTGGCCGCGGCGACGGCCAGCAGCGCCGCGCTGGCGAACACCAGCAACATGAAGCGCAACTGCAGGCTGTTCGCGCCACGTACCCGCGGCGTGGGCGCCCTCATTTGGCCGGCTCTTTGATGACCAGCACCGTGCGCAGGCCGGCCTCGGTCGGCTCCTTGCTGAGCCAGCCCAGCGCGCTCGGGTTGCGGCGCAGGATGCCGGCCATGGCAGTCTCGTCCGGCAAGGCCTGCGGCGGCACGCTCTGGCCCGAGAACATCAGCCGCGACCAGTAGCTGTTGACCTGGGCCACGCCCATGCCGGTCAGCGCCTGGTAGAAGGCCGCGCGGCGCGGGTGGTCGCGCGGCAGGTCGAAGATCAGCGCGAAGTCGCCGTTCGCGAACGCGCGGCTGCGGCCCATGAAGAGGTCCACGGCGTCCTTCTGCGTCAACGCGCGCTGCGGGTTGCTGGCGTGCACGACGATGTAGAAATCGGCCCGCGCCGGCAGCGCGCAGGCCAGCAGTGCGAGGACGAAGGTGATGCGGGCCAGCATGGTCTTCAGAAGATGAAGTCCACGACGGCGGTCGCAACGGTGGCGCGCGCCGCACTACCGTCGGCGCCCGTCCACAGCGACGAGCCGCCGGTCGGCACACGCACGCGGTCCCATTGCAGCTTCAGCGCCGCCTGGGGATGGAAGTCCCAACGCACGCCGATGGACCAGCTGGACTGTTCCAGGCGTGCGCCGTTCAGCACGCCGGTGGCGGCGTTGCCCAGCAGCTGCGCCTGTGCCGCGCCGGCCGGGCCGATCACCGGCGTCAGCGCCTCCTGCCACACGGGCGGGCTCAGCACGGGCACGGCATTGCGCGCCACGCCGTAGCCCACGTAGGGCGTCCAGTCGCCCAGCCGGTGGCCGAGCGTGGCATAGGCCGTGTTTTCGGTCGTGAGCGGCGCGGCCGAGACGCGCACGAACTCGGCGCTCCATTGCCAGTCGGCCAGCTCGTACCGCACGCCCAACTCCGAGAAGATGGCCCGGATGCCGTTGGCGCTCAGGCGCTCGCGCAACGTGCGCGCCTGGGTGGCGATGGCCGGCAGGGGCAGCGCGCCGAGCTGGCCCAGGAATGCCAGCCCGGGCTGCAGATCCGTCTGGTCGAAGTGGATGCGCGCGCGCGCAATGCTGGCGCGCACCAGCAGGCCGCCTTCCTCGCGCGACACCATGCCGGCGACCACCGAGTTCAGCCGGCCGGCCTTGGAAAAGTTGCTGTCGCCGATGTCCGTCGAGCCGGTCATGAGCTTGACCCGCCACTGCGCCTCGCCCTGGAACCAGCTGCGCGCCACGTCGCCGCCATCCAGCGTGGTCGGCAACCGGGCGTACAACTCCACGGGGGGCCGTGCGGTCGTGAAGCCGTAGCCGACATTGCGGTAGTCGGCCATCAGGAAGGCGTCCACATTCACGCGACCCACGCGCAGCGCCCACTCGGCGTTGGGGCGGTAGCTGATATGCGCCCATTCCAGCGCGTCGCTGTCGGCGGCAAAGGCGCCGCGCTTCTTCGCGATGGCCTGAGCGACCAGTTCGAGCTGGCTGCCCAGCGCGTAGTTCAGTTGCACGCCCAGCCGCGTGTCGACGTCGCCGCGCCAGGTGGCGTCCGTGCCGGACTGCGTCAGCTCGCGCCGGAAGCCCCAGCCGGCCGGGGCGTCAACATGGCTGAGCCCCAGGCTGCCGAAGCCGCTCAAGCGCAGGCCGCCAACGCTGGTCGGCTTGTCCGCTTCCTCGGCCTGGGCGGCGCCCACCATGGCCACTGCGGCCAGGGCCGCAAGCAGGCCGTGCTGCCAACAACGTCGTCGGGATGTCTGGTCTGGCATGGGTGAAACGCACACTGTGCAGCGATTATTAGGCCCTGGCCTGCCGCCGCGGCAAGCCCGACGGCGACGAATTGCAACCCCATCACGCTCGCCCCAACCTTGCACGCACCAGGGTCGGCACCGCCCCGTGAAAATGCCACGCATGCGTATCGACTTCATCTCCGACATCGTCTGCCCCTGGTGCGCCATCGGCCTGTATTCGCTGGAAGCCGCCGCGGCGCGCATCCCCGGACTGGAGCTGGACCTGCACTTCCACCCCTTCGAACTCAACCCGAAGATGGGCCCCGCCGGCCAGGACATCGAGGAGCATCTGGCCGAAAAATACGGCGCGAGCCCGGCCGCGCTGGCCGGCACCCGCCAGGCCATCCGCGAGCGCGGCGCGGCGCTGGGCTTCGACTTCCGCATGGAGGCGCGCAGCCGCATCTACAACACGCGCGACGCCCACCGCCTGCTGCACTGGGCCGACGAGGCCTTCGGTGGCAGCGTGCAGCGCACACTCAAGGTGGCGATGTTGAAGGCCTATTTCAGCGAAGGCCGGGATGTGTCCGATCACGTCGTGCTGCTGGACCTGGCCACCGCTGCCGGCCTGCCGGAGGTCGAGGCCCGCGAGCTGCTCGCTGGCACGCGCTACGCCGATGACGTCATCGCCGCCGAGGCCGAGGTGCATGCCCAGGGCATCCATGCGGTACCGGCCATCGTCGTCAACCAGCGCCACCTGATCCAGGGCGGGCAGTCGGTCGAGGTCTTCGAGCAGTTGCTGCGCCAGGTCATGACGACGCCGGCCTAGGACGAACCCGCCTGTCCCCACTTGTGAGGATGGGCGCGGCCGGCCCCCGCGCTACGCTCACCTGGCACTGCCAGGAGACGCTGATGAAGACCTTGCTTGCCGCCGCGATGGCGCTTTCGGCCACCGCCAGCGCCACGGCCGCCACGCCGACCGGCGTGAGCCTGTTTGACCTTCGGGTCAACAACAGTGCCAACAGCGGCAACCGCGCGACCGGGGACATCATCGTCTGGGGCGTCAACGGCGTCGCCCCGCCCGTCGACAACCCCGGCGCCTATGTCTACGGCTTCTCGGGCACCTGCCCGGTGGGCAAGACCTGCGACTCCTTCACGACAGACCCGGACTGGATCAAGCAGCGCCTCTTCGAGCGCGACATGACCGCGCTGCCGCACCAGTACTACGCCTCGCGCCCCTATGACCCGACGCTGACCGGCTCCTGGCGCATCTACCTGTCCACCAACGCGAGCTTCAACCCCAACACCGTCTATCAGACACCTGGGCTTGGCAACGTGGGCGCCATGCCCTTCGTCAGCTCGATGACCGTGAGCGGCTCGGGCCTGACCCCCAGCGTGAGCTGGACGCTGCCAGGCGGCACGCCCACCAGCATTGACCAGATGCGCGTGCGCGTGTTCGACAACAGCCACCCCGCCACCGTGGAATCTCGCTACGGCGACCCGTACAGCTTCCTGCAGTCGGACCAGCTCTTCCAGAGCGCGGCGCTCGGCAGCACCAGCTTCACGGTGCCGGCCGGCCTGCTGAGCTATGGCACGCACTACTCGATCGCCATCGACCTCAACCACCTGCGCGCCGACGGCAGTCCGGTGTCGCGCTCCACGTCGTATTTCGACTTCACGCCCATCAACCCCGCCACACTGCCCGCCGGTGTCAGCAACATCGAGCTGCCAACATTGACACCGGTGCCGACGACATCGGGCCTGCTGGCCGGCCCGGTCTATGGCTTCAACGTCGCCGACGTCGGCGCCGACCACATCACCTTCATCGACCCGGTCGTTGCCACCGGCTTCAGCTACGCGACCGGTGCGGGTGACCCCAACTTCAAGACCGTGCAGGTCGCCAGCAACGTCGGCGATGGGCTTTACGAGGTCTGGACCTGGACGGGCAGCGCCTGGCAGAAGAGCGCCGATGCCATCGCCGCGGGCGCCAGCTTCGACTTCACGGCCCACGGTTTCACGACCGGCGTGGACCGCTTCCAGATCCGCGGCATCGAGCCGTCGGCCGGTGTCAACGCCTTCGACGTGACCGGTTTCGTCACCGGGCTGTCGTTTGTCGCCAATGGCAGTTTCACCGGCACGATGCAGGCGCTGACCGCCGAAGCCATCCCCGAACCGGCGACCTGGGCGCTGTGGCTGGCGGGTGTTGCCGCGCTGCTGACATGGCGCCGCCGCCAAGCCTGAGACAATCCGGCCCAGAAGTTAAGAAAGCCCGCCACTGGCGGGCTTCGCGTTTGTCTGGAGCCCTGTTTTCCCGTGTTCAAGAATCTCATCACCTACCGCATTGGCGAAGGCTGGACGGCCGACGCCAAACAGCTCGCCGAACAGCTCGCCAAGGAAACCTTCCTGCCTTGCGCACCGACGCAGCCCCTGGCCGTCGGCTGGACACCGCCGCGCGGCATCGAGCACGCGCCCCTCGTCGAGGTCGTGGACGGCCACTGGCTCGTCAAGCTCAAGCGCGAACAGCGCCTGCTGCCCTCCTCCGTCGTGCAGGAACGCGTGGACGAGCTGGCCGAGCACATCGAGGCCACGACCGGTCGCAAGCCCGGCAAGAAGGCCAAGAAGGAGCTGAAGGAGCAAGCCGAGCACGAGCTGCTGCCGCGCGCCTTCACCAAGACCTCCGCCACGCAGGTTTGGATTGCGCCCCAGCAGCACCTGCTGTTCGTCGATGCCGGCTCCAGCAGCCGTGCAGACGAGGTCATCACGCTGCTGATCCAGGCCAGCCCCGGCCTCTCGCTGCAGCTGGTGCAGACGGCCGAAAGCCCCGCCGCCGTGATGGCCGCGTGGCTGATGGACGGCGTGACGCCCGAAGGCTTCCAGATCGAGCGCGAGTGCGAGCTCAAGGGCAGCGACGAGCAGAAGCCCGTCGTGCGCTACGCCCGCCACCCGCTGGACATCGACGAGGTCCGCGCCCACCTGACCAGCGGCAAGATGCCCACGCGCCTGGCGCTGAGCTGGAACGAGCGCGTCGCCTTCACGCTGACCGAGGGCTTCGCGGTCAAGAAGATCAGCTTCCTGGACCTGGCCTTCGAAGGTCGGCCCGAGGCCAGCGGCGACGAGGCCTTCGACGCCGACCTGGCGCTGGCCACCGGCGAGCTGGGCCGGCTGATCCCGGCGCTGATCGAGGGCCTGGGCGGCGAGCACGACTTCGCGGCCGCCGGCACCCCGCCGGCGCCGGCCGCCCTGCCCGCTCCCACGGCCGAGGAAGCCGTCAGCGAAGCGCCGCCCTGGTGATCGCCGCGGCGGGCGCCGTCAGACGCTCGCCTTGCCCGTGGGGAAGCGCAGCGCGAAGCGGATCGTGCCGGCCGGCGTGCACGACGCGCGGGCCTCGCCGCCGTGCAGCGCCATGATGGCCTTGACGATGGCCAGGCCCAGCCCGCTGGACTCCGCCGGCCGGCCACGCGACGCATCGGCGCGGTAGAAGCGATCGAACAGCCGCGCCAGCTGCTCCACCGGGATGGGCTCGCCTTCGTTCTCCACCGCGATCGTCGCGCCGGCCTCGTCCTGCTGGCCGATCAGGTGGATCGTCGTGCCGGCCCGGCTGTAGCGCAGCGCGTTGACCACCAGGTTGTGGATGGCGCGCCGGCACAGCGGCGCGTTGACGAGTGCCGAGCCGCTTGCCTGCACCTCGAAACGCAGCCCGGCCTCGTCCGCGGGGCCGTCGAAGTACTCCGCGATGCGTTGCAGCTCGTCGGCCATGTCCAGCGACGCGCGCTCGATCTGCAGCGTGGCGTGGTCGGCCTGCGCGAGGAACAGGATGTTGTCGACGATCAGCCGCAGCCGGTTCAGCTCCTCCAGGTTGGACTCCAGCAGCTGCTGGTACTCGGCGGCTTCGCGCGGCCGGTTCAACGCCACCTGCGTCTGCCCGATCAGCGCGCCGACCGGTGTGCGGATCTCGTGCGCCAGGTCGGCCGAGAACTGCGACAGCCGCTCATAGCCGGTCGCGACGCGGTCCAGCATCGCGTTGAACACGGCCACCATGTCCTGCAGCTCCTGAGGCGCATCCTGTGCCGGCAGCCGGATGGCCAGGTTGATCGGGTTGATCAGCGCCGCCTGCTCGGCCACGCGGCGCAGCGGCCGCAACCCGTGGCGCAGCACCAGCCAGACCAGCAGCGTGCACGCCGCCATCGCCATGAGCGTGCTGGCCAGCGCCTGGTTGCGGGCCTTGACGATCATCTGCATCTCGCTGACCAGCGGGTGGCCCGCGACAACCTCGATCAGCGCGCCATCCTGCCCGGAGCGGGCCTGGGCCGACACCCAGTGCAGGCGCGGCTGGCCAGGCGCCTGGACATCACGCACGTCCTTTGGACCGATGGGCCGGCCAGCGGCGACCGGCGGGATGTCGGCCGGCACCGCCGCGTGGTCGGGGTTGACCTCCACCAGCGGCGCCTCGCCGGCGCGGCGCAGGATCAGCACGTCGCTGGCCGAACCCAGCAAGGCTTCGAACAGCAGGGAGCGGTCGCGCAGGTCGGCGATGGTCTGCGCATCGACGACGAGGCGGCGGAAGTGCTCGGCGCGGCCGATCAGCTGCTCGTCGGCATGCGCGGTGATGCCGGTGCGCGCGGCGAAGAAGAAGTACATGCCCAGCATGCCGGTGGTCCAGACGGCGATCAGCCCGCACAGCAGCGTCACGCGCACGGCCAGCGAGCGCGGCAGCCAGCGGGTGGCCCTCATTCAGCCGCCCCCTCGGCAGGCACGTCGCCAAACGCGTAGCCGATGCTGCGCACGGTGTGGATCAGCGGCGTCGCGAATGGCCGGTCGACCTTGGCGCGCAGCCGCTTGATGGCCACGTCGACGACGTTGGTGTCGCTGTCGAAGTTCATGTTCCACACCTCGGACGCGATCAGCGTGCGCGACAGCGCCTCGCCCTGGCGTTTGACCAGCAGGTGCAGCAGCAGGAACTCCTTGTTCGTCAGCGCGATCTCCAGGCCCTCGCGCGTGACCTTGCGGCGCAGCACGTCCAGCTTCAGGTCGGCCACCTCGTAGACATCGGCCTCGCGCACGGCGCCGCGCTTCAGCAGCGTGCGGATCCGCAGCACCAGCTCGGTGAACGAGAACGGCTTGACGAGGTAGTCGTCGGCGCCCAGCTCCAGGCCGCGGATGCGGTCGCTGAGCTGGTCGCGCGCGGTCAGGAACAGCACGCGCATGTCGCCCCTCCCGTTCCCCTTGCTGCGCAGCGCCGGCATGATCTGCCAGCCGTCGATGCCGGGCAGCGTCACGTCCAGCACCACCAGGTCGTAGACGTTGTTCAAGGCCATCTGCAGGCCGTCAGTGCCGGTGCGCGACAGGTCCACCGCGTAGCCGCTCTCGCGCAGCCCCTTCTTCAAGTAGTCGCCGGTCTTGGGGTCGTCTTCGATGACGAGGATCTTCATGGGGCCGGATTGTGCGCAGCCGCCTCGGCGGACGGGATGACGTTTTTGTCATCCACATGTCACCCCCGGGAGGCGCCCGAATTCCTAGAGTGACGTCCATCGTCAACACACCCGAAAGACAACCGCATGCGTCCCCCCTTGTCGACCCTGGGCATGGTCCACACCGCCATCAGCCTGTTGCCGCTCATCGCCGGCCTGTACGCCTTCGCCCGCCACCGGCGCATTGATCCCGGCACCCGCTCCGGCCGCGTCTACGTCGTCGGGCTGGTGCTGTCCGTGCTGACGGCCTTCGGGCTGTCGAGCACGGGCGGGTTCAACCCCGGCCATGCGCTGGGCATCCTCGCGCTGCTGGCCATGGCCGGCGCCCTGCTCGCGCCGCGGCTGGCCTTCCTGGGCCGTGCCCGGCCCTACCTGGCCACGTTCGGGCTGTCGTTCACCTTCTTCCTGCTGCTGGTGCCGGGCATCAACGAGACGCTGACCCGCCTGCCCGCCGGCCAGCCGCTGGCCAGCGGGCCGGAGTCGCCGCTGGTGAAGACGGCGCTGCTGGCCTGGCTGGTGGTCTTCCTCGCGGGCTCCTTGCTGCAGGCGCTGGCACGGCGGGCCAGCCGCAGGCGCGAGGTCAGAAACCCATCTTGAGGGTCACGCGCACCGTGCGCGGCTCGGCGGGGTGCACGTGCCGGTCAGCCACCGGCGCGGCCTCGCCGGGCAGTTGCGATTCGTAGAAATACTCGATGTCGTTGACCTTGCGGTCCATGACGTTGAAGACGTCGAGCGTCAGCTCGGCCTTTGCCCACAGCTTGCGGCTGACGCGCACGTTGGTCGTCAGCGACGACCGCGAGCGCACGCTGTTGTCCTCGATCAGCGCGCCCGAGCCCAGGTAGCGCCAGTTCACGCTGGCCGACCAGGGGCCGAGGTCGCGTGCCGTGACGGCAATCGAGGCGACCTTGTCGACAGCGTTCGGGATGCGGCTGCCGGCCGGGTCGGCATCGGCGAAGCGCGCGTGCGTCCAGGCCAGGTCGGCGTCGATCAGCAGCCAGGGCACGGGGACGTAGCGGTTGTTCCATTCGATGCCGTGACGCTTGCTGGGGCGGTTGGCTTCGGTGGCGCCAGCGTCTCCGACGTAGACCAGCTCGGAGTCGAAGTCCAGCTTCCACAGTGCGACCGAGCTCTGCAGGCCCGGCAGCCACTCCGTGCGTGCGCCCAGTTCCATGCCGCGCGCCGCGACCAGCCCGAGCACCTTGGCAACGGCGTCACCGGTCTTGGGGTCGACGGTGGCCGTCGTGCCGCGCGCGTCGTTGCTGTGAAAGCCGCGCCCGGCGTTGAAGAAGAACTCGGTCTTGGCCCACGGGCCGGCGATGAGCGCGAACTTCGGGCTCAGCAGGTGGGCCGATGCACTGCCCGAGTTGGCCGCCCCAACTGCTGAGTTCATCCGGCTGTCGACCTTGAAGCGCGCCCCGTCCGCGCGCAGGCCGACGACGCTGCGCAGCCAGGGCGTCAGCTCCACCGACGTCTGGCCGTAGACGCCGGCCAGTGTTTCGCGCACGTCGTCGTCACGCGTCGTCGCGATGGCGCGGCGCTCCACGGTGTCGAACAGGCCGACACGGATGCGGTCATGGCGCACCTGCAGGCCGACCTCGCTCCTGGCCGACAGGCCGCCGATGCGATGGTCAAACGCGTGGCTGGCGTTGGCGCCGTACACGCTGCGCTGGTCCTGCTGCGAGAACTGGTCGCCGTCGTCAGGGCGCTCCAGCGCGTAGGTGAAGTTGGAGAACAGCTTGAGCCGGTAGCTCATCGCATAGGCCGACACGTGCATGGTGCCCGCGTCGCTGCTGCGGTGCCATTCGCCGGACAGGCTGGTGCGGCGCGTCTCACCGCCGTCGCTCTTGTCGATGGCGTCGAAACGCCCGAAGGGCCGGCCGTTGAACGTGCCGGCGGCAATCAGCCGCTCGGGGACCTGGTCGGTCGACGTCCATGTGGCGCCATAGCCCATCACGCTGGCGCTCCAGCCCTCGGCGCGCGTGCCGCCGGACAGCGTCAGCACGCCGTTGCTCTTGCGCAGACGCTCCGGCAGTTTCCACGGGCCGTCGTTGTGCTGCACCTCGACGGCACCCAGCAGGTGCATGTTGCCCAGCGTCGCGGAGCCGGCGCCGACGAAGCGGCGGAACTGGCGCTGGCCCAGCGTCAACGCGGCGAAGTTCTCGTCCAGCGTCGTGCGGTAGTCGATGTCGGCCGCGCCGGCGGCGGCGAAGTCGCCGCTCTTGGCGAAGTACGGCCCCTTGCGGTATTCGATGCGCTCGACCAGCTCGGGGATGAGGAAGTTCATGTCCGAGTAGCCCTGACCGTGGCCATGCGTGGGCATGTTGACGGGCATGCCACTGATGGAGGTCGCGAAGTCGGTGCCGTGGTCCAGGTTGAAGCCGCGCAGGAAGTACTGGTTGGCTTTGCCGTCACCGGAGTGCTGCGTGACGATGACGCCGGGCACGAATTCCAGCACCTCGCCCGGGCGCTGCGCGGGGCGGCTCTTCAGCAGTTCGGCACGGATGCTGCCTTGCGAGGCCGCGTCGGTGCTGCCGATGGCGTTGTCGTAGTGACGACCGGTGATCTCCACGCGTTCCAGATGGCTGGCGGCCGCGACCGTGACCGCAGCGGCGACCGGCGCTTCGGTTTGAGCTTGTGCTGTTGTGACGGCCAGCAGGCAGGCGGTGGCCAGCAGCGTCGGCATGAAGCCGCGCAACGGTCGCGGCGGACGGGCTAGGGGCATTTGAGTTCTCGGCAAGGAGACCTGCGGGCGTGCGCAGGCGCCGCCTGTCGGGGCAACAGGCGGAAGGCAGGCAGGGCGTGGCGGTGGGCGCAAGGCGCGCCCGGGGCGATGTCAGCCGCGAGGCGGCGTCAGCGGTGGCGCGACGATGCGGTCACGCCAGTCGCCGTCAACGGCAGCGGGCCGGTTGCTACCCTCGGCGGCCGGCAACGCCAAGGCCACGGGCAGCCAGGCCAGGAAGGCCGTTGCACCGCCCTGCACCGACTCGTCGGCCGGGTCACCGACGTCCAGTGCGTCGGCGCTGTCGGCGTGCGAGTGCTCGTGAAAGACGCCGCCGTGCGCGTGCAGCCCGGCCGCGGGGCCGCTGCTGGGCACCCAGGCGAGCTTGGGGCCCTTGAGCCTCGGATCCTGCGCGGCGTGCAACTGGTCCAGCAACAGCCGCAGCGGCGACGGCGAGGCTGTGGCTGGCGCCGCGCCCGTGTGCAGGTGGCGATGCCCCTGGACGCCGGCCACCAGCTGCATCACGCTCTGCAACGGCAACACGACCAGCAGCAGCATCAGAAGGCCGGCGCGCGTTCGTTGCAGCAGTGATGACAGGGCGAGGGGCACGGGCGTGACGATCAGGAGGGCAAGCCAAGTGAAGCATCATCCTTGGCAGGCATTGCCTGCGTATGACATGCGCTTCATGGCTCCTACGCGGCCGGCTCGCCGGCGGATTCCGTGCCCCCCAAAGTTCAAGCCTGCAGGTTCAATCCGCCACCCAGCTCAGGAACGGATTCACCGCCAGGTTGGCGTTGACGTAGCGGGCGTCGCCCGTCACCTCGGCGCCCAGCCAGGCCGGGTGCGCAAAGGTCTGGCTCTCGGACTGCAGTTCGATCTCCGCCACGACGAGGCCGGCGTTGGCGCCCAGGAACTCGTCGACCTCCCAGGTCATGCCGTCGAACACGCACAGGTGGCGAATCTTCTCGACGACCGGGCCAGCGCACATGGCCAGCAGCTGCTGCGCATCGGCGAGCGGGATCTCGTACTCGAACTCGGCGCGCGTGGCGCCCTGGGTCGCGCCCTTGATCGTCAGGAAGGCGCGCTCGGCGGCGATGCGCACGCGCACCGTGCGCGCCGGGTCGCGGCTGAGGTAGCCCTGGCTGAAGCGGGTCTGCGCGGTGGCCGGCTGGCGCCAGCCCTCGCCCGTGACGAGGAACTTGCGTTCGATCTCTATGCCCATCGTTCAGCTCCCGTCGTCCGCGGCGCGCGCGGCGGCCTCGCGCAGCTTGTCTTTCTTGCTCTTGCGCGTGCTGCTCTTGATGCCCCCCACGGCCTGCGTTTGCGTCGCCACGGCCTCGGGCTCGAAGCCCGGCAGCTGCTCGCGCGGCACGCGCTGGCCCTGGCGCTTCTCGATGAGGCGGAAATGGCTCTCGGCGTTCTCGGCGCTGTCCGCGCAGATGAAGCTGATGGCCACGCCCTCGGCGCCCGCGCGGCCGGTGCGGCCGATGCGGTGGGTGTAGTCGGCGGCCGAGCGTGGCAGCTCGTAGTTGACGACGGCATCCAGCGCGTCCACGTGCAGGCCGCGCGCGGCCACGTCGGTGGCCACCAGCACGGCGACCTCGCCGGACTTCAACGCCGCCAGCACATCGCGCCGCGCGCCCTGGCTCAGCTCGCCATGCAGCACGCCGGCCTTGAAGCCATGGGCGAACAGCTTGTCCGACACCAGCTCGGCCGTGTAGCGGCTGGCAACGAAGACGAGCACGCGCGGCCAGGCCTGGTCCTTCAGGAGCTGGCGCAGCGCGGGCAGGCGCTGGGCGCGGTCCAGCTGGATGGCACGCTGGCTGATCTGCGGCGGCGCCTCGTCGATCTCGATGCGCACCGGTTCGCGCAGCAGTTGCGCAGCCAGCGCCTGCACGGCCGGCGGAAAGGTGGCAGAGAACAGCAGTGACTGGCGCTGCGCCGGCAGCTGGGCCAGCAGGCGCTGCAACTCGTCGGCAAAGCCCTGGCCCAGCAGGCGGTCGGCCTCGTCCAGCACCAAGCATTGCACGCCGGCCAGCGTCAGGCCGTTGTGGTCCAGCAGGTCCAGCAGCCGGCCGGGCGTGGCCACCATGACGTCACAGCCGCCGCGCAGCGCCATCAGCTGCGGGTTGATGGAGACGCCCCCGAACGCGAGCGCGATCTTGGGGCGGTGCAGCAGCGTGGCCGCCAGCTCGCGCAGCACCTGTGCCGTCTGCGCGGCCAGCTCACGCGTTGGCGCCATCACCAGCACGCGCGGACCGGGGCGCGGTGGCGCTTCGATCAGCCGCTGCAGCAGCGGCAGCGCGAAAGCAGCGGTCTTGCCGGAGCCGGTCTGCGCCAGGGCCAGCACATCGCGACCGGCCAGCACAGGGGGCAGCGCCGCGGCCTGAACGGCGGTGGGGGCGTGATAGCCCTGCTCGCGCACGGCGCGCAGCAGGGCGGGCGCGAGGCCCAGGGATGCAAAAGACATGCGCGATTGTCGCGGCCGCGCGGCCGCGGCGTCAGGACGCCGTCGTGAACGACCAGCTGAGGTGCAGCGGCGTGGCGCCCACGGTGGCATCCAGCTCGACGCGGTAGGTGCTGCCGGCGGCCAGCGGCGCATGGGGCACCAGCGCGGCCTCGCCCAGCGTCAGGAAGCCATGGCGGTCGTTGGCGCCGGTCACCACGGTGGCGGCGATGACGGCGCCATCGGCGGCGTTCGTCATCACGAAGCGGCTGACCTGCACGGGCGACACGGCATGCAGCGAGACCGGATAGCCCTCGGTGAAACTGGCATCCAGCGGCTTGAAATTGGACGCCCGCATCTGCACCGGCAGGTCGGTCGCGCCACTGCGCGGCCACACCACCCAGGCCGCGGCATCAGCCGGCACGCCGTCGGGCATCAGGGCCGTGTCGAACACCATGGCCCGCTGCTGGCTGGCTGGCTTGGCCGAGAAGCCCAGCCCCATCTGCTGGATGCGCGGGTCCAGCAGGAACATGCGGCCGTACAGGTTGTGCAGCGTGTCGTTGACAAGGTCCCAGGGCTGGGCCTCGGTGCCGGCCGGCGTCGCATAGGCGAACACGATTTCACTGCGCGCACGCGCACCGGGCTGGTCGGTGGTCACGAGGCCGGCGCCGGCCAGGCGCTGCGGCAAGTCAGCGCCGGTGAAGCAGGGCAGGCCCTGGGTCTCGTCCACGCCGGCACTGCCGTTGGCCACCATGTACTGGGCGTGGGCTTGTGCCGTGCTGTCGAAGGCCGGCAGGCGCGCGAACTGCGGCAGCCCCGTCGCCGAGCGCACCACATTCACCAGCGAGAACACGGCGGCGCGAACGAGGGGCGCGTCGCCCGGGGCGCAGGCCACGCCAGGCGCCGGGTCCGGCGGGGCCGGCACCGGATTGGTCACGGTGGACGCAGCGGGGGCGGCGGGGGTGGCCGCGGCACCTGACGAGCCACCACCACCACCACCACAGGCCGTCAACACTGACGCCAGCAGCAATGAGGTCACCACGGGCAGGCGGCGGATGTACGACATGGAGACTCCTGAATCGGCTGATGCGCCGTTGCGCTGTCACCGGTCCCAGCGCCGGTGATGCGATTGGAGGCTCGGGCCCTTGGGGCCACCATCGGCCGACGCCAAATCGGCAAGTAGGACGCCGCGAACGTCCTTGTCAGACAATCAAAAGAGCGGCTGCTGGTCGCCCGCCAGCTGCCCGGCCGCGCGGGCCTCGATGAGCAGCATGCGGCGCTTGGTCTCGACGCCGCCGGGCGCCGAGAAGCCCGTCGGCGCACCGCCCGCCCCCAGCACGCGATGGCAGGGCACGATGGGCGCGAAACGGTTGTGACCCTCGGCGCGGCCCACGGCGCGCGCCGCACCGGCGTCGCCCAGCGCGGCCGCGATCTCGCCATAGGTGCGCGTCTGGCCGACGGGGATCTGGCGCGTCAGCCACAGCGCCTGGCGGTCGAACTCGGGCACCGCGCGGTCGTCGAGCTTGACGGCCAGCAGTTCGCGGTGGTCGGCCGTCTCACCGGCCAGCAGGCGCTGGATGCGCGCAATGGCGTCGCGCACGGGTTCGGGCGGCTCGGCTTCGACGGCGCCGTCGAAGCGCTGCTGCATCAGCACGCGCAGCGCGGTCACATCCGCCGCCGGCAGCTGCGAGCCGATCAGGCCTTCGCTCGCATCCCCGCGCCACGCGATGCCGCAATGGCCCAGCGCGGTGGCGAAGACGGCGAACTGCGGCTTCATGCCATGCCCTGCCCCAGGCGTGCCGCTGTCGCACGCGCGGCGACCTCGCGCGGCGCAAGCATCTTCAGCCGGTGGTCGCTCCAGACCTGGCGCCAGCGCCGTGCGCCGGGCGTGCCGTTCCAAAGGCCCAGCGCATGGCGCATGGCATGCGACCAGGAGCGGCCGTTGGCGTGCACGCGGTCGAGGTAGTCCAGCCAGGCCTCCTCCACCTGCTCACGCGAGGCGGCCGGGTCAGGCTGGCCGAAGAAGCGTGAGTCCCACCGCGCCATGCTCCAGGGCTCGTGATAGGCCTCGCGGCCGATCATGACGCCGTCGACCTGCGTCAGCTGCTCGGCGATCTCCTCGGCATTCTTCAAACCGCCATTGATGGCGATGGTCAGCTGCGGGAACTCGCGTTTGAGTTCTGCCACGAGGCCGTAGCGCAGCGGCGGGATCTCGCGGTTTTCCTTGGGCGAGAGCCCTTGCAGCCAGGCATTGCGGGCATGCACGATGAAGACCTCGCAGCCCGCCTGGGCCACGGTGCCGACGAAGTCACGCACGAAGTCGTAGCTTTCGTTTCTGTCGATGCCGATGCGGTGCTTGACGGTGACCGGCAGCGTGGTCGCGTCACGCATGGCCTTCACGCAGTCGGCCACCAATTGCGGCTCGGCCATCAGGCAGGCGCCGAAAGCCCCCTTCTGAACACGCTCGCTGGGGCAGCCGCAGTTCAGGTTGACCTCGTCATAGCCCCAGCGCTCGGCCAGCTTGGCGCTGGCCGCCAGGTCGACGGGCTCACTGCCGCCGAGTTGCAGCGCGACCGGGTGTTCCTCGTCGTTGAAGTAGAGGTGGCGCGGCTGGTCACCGTGCAGCAGCGCGCCGGTCGTCACCATCTCGGTGTACAGCAGCGTGCGGCGGGTGATGAGGCGGTGGAGATAGCGGCAATGCCGGTCGGTCCAGTCCATCATGGGCGCGACGGACAAGCGCCAGGGACTGTGACGCGGGTCGGTCATTCCAGGTCTCTCAGCGGGTGCTGATCAGGCGTCCAGGGGCTG
The DNA here is from genome assembly GCF_056406315.1 of Roseateles sp. P1_C6. Taxonomy (NCBI): domain Bacteria; kingdom Pseudomonadati; phylum Pseudomonadota; class Betaproteobacteria; order Burkholderiales; family Sphaerotilaceae; genus Roseateles; species Roseateles sp. P1_C6. Next base: position 509,452 of record NZ_JBFUAK010000002.1, on the reverse strand, counting down.
ACGAAAAAGGCCTCCACCTCCGCCGCGTCGATGTCGGCCACCGTCGCCGGGTGCCAGCGCGGCGCATGGTCCTTGTCCACCGCCAGCGCGCGTACGCCCTCGACCGTCTCGCTGCGCGCGGCACCACGCAGGTGGAAGGCGTGGTGCACGAGGTCGCGCTCCAGGCGCAGGTCGTCGGCCAGGCTGAGCTTGCGGCCGCGGCGCACCAGCTCCAGCGTGACGGCCATCATCGTCGGGGAGCGCTTGCGCAAGGTCGCAAGCGTTTCGCGCGCCCAGTCGTCGTCGGCCTGAGCCAGCGAGTCAAGGATGGCGGCGACGCTGGGCTGGCCGAAGTGGCGGTCGATGCGGTCCATCGTGGCCTTGGGCGCCGAGATCGGTGCGAGGTCGGCCCGCTCCATGACCGTCGCGACAACGTGCTCGGCGTTGGGCTGGGCGCCGTGGCGCAGGTCTTCGATCAACGCGGGCCACTGCTCGGCGCGCACGAAAACATCGCCCAGGCCCCATTCGATGGCGTCACCGGCGGCAATCGCGTGGCCGGTCAGCGCCAGCCATTCGCCGACATGCCCTGGGCATTGCGCCAGGAAGTAGCCGCCCCCCACGTCCGGGAACAGGCCGATGCCGGTCTCGGGCATGGCGAGCTTGGAACGCTCCGACAGCACGCGCAGCTTGGCGCCCTGGCTGATGCCCATGCCGCCGCCCATGACGATGCCGTCCATCAGCGCGATGTAGGGCTTGGGGTAGCTGTGGATCAGGTGGTTGAGCCGGTATTCCTCGGTGAAGAAGTCCTCCAGCGCGGGATCGCCCGCGTGGGCGGCCTGGTGGAAGAAGCGGATGTCGCCACCCGCACAGAAGGCCGGAGGCTTGCCTTCGCGGCCGGCGCCCAGCACGGCCACGGCCTGGATCTCGGGGCGCGTGGCCCAGTGGTTCAGCAGTGCCGTGATGTCGCGGATCATCGCCAGCGACAGCGCGTTCAGCGCCTGCGGGCGGTTCAGCGTGACGAGGCCCAGGCAGCCATTGACCTCGGCCTGGATGTGGCCGTCTGCACCTAAGGTCGGAATCAGATCGTCGTTCATGCGTTCTTCAGGACGGTTTTGACGGAAGGAGGCGCCAGCGCCTCATTGGCGACCAGCGCGGCAAGCACAAGGCTACCGCCAATCAGCGCGGCGCTGCCCGGGTGTTCGCCCGCAAAAGCCCAGGCCCACAGCACGCCCAGCAGCGTTTCGGCCTGGCCCAGCAGTGCCAGTTCGTGGCTGGGCAGCTCACGCGCCAGGCGCACCGCGAGCAGGCAGGGTACGGCGAGCTGAAAGACCCCGAGGAAGGCCAGCAGACCCAGGTCGTGCGCGCCGGCCTGCATCGGCCAGGCCAGCGGCAGCGTGACAGCCATGGAGATCAGCGCGCCGATGAGCACGGCGGGCAGCATGTCGCCCTTCTGGCCGACCTTTTGCAGCAGACACCAGTTCGACGCGGCGGCGAGCGGCACACCCAAGGCCACGAACACACCCAGCAGCGGCCCGCCGAGCTGGCCACCGAACATCCAGGCGATGCCGGCACCAGCGACCGCGATGGCCCACCAGGTACGCGCCGGAATCGGCTGCCGCAAAAACACGCGCGCAAAGATCGCCGTGAACAGCGGCGACAGCGACATCGTCACCAGCACATTGGCCACCGTCGTCAGCGACAGTGCCACCATGAAGGCCGTGAACATGACGGCCCAGCAGACGCCCGACGCCCAGACCGCGCCGCCCCGCATGGCGGCCCACAGCGCCCTGCCCCGCATGACGCCCAGGATGAGCACCAGCGCCGCCGCATTGAACGCGCTGCGCCAGAACGTGATCTCGAAGCCCCGCGCCGCGTCGAGATGCCTCGTGACGACGCCCGCCGAACTCCACATCAGCGTGACCAGCAACATCAGCAGAACGGCCGAACGGTGCGTCATCAACGAAGAGCGCCCCGTGAAACGGGGCGCGGGCAATCAACTGGCTAGCCCCCTCCCGGAGGGGCTGGGGGGAGCTCAAGGCGCCGCGCCAGCGCAAGCGTGCTCAGCTGCGCTGGGCTCGCTTGCGCTCGTTCTCGGACAGGTGGCGTTTGCGCACACGCACGCTCTTGGGCGTGATCTCGACCAGCTCGTCGTCGTCGATGAAGTCGACGCCGTATTCCAGCGTGAGCTCGATGGGCGGCGTGATCTTGATCGCGTCTTCCTTGCCGGAGACGCGGAAGTTCGTCAGCTGCTTGGTGCGCGTCGCGTTGACGACCAGGTCATTGTCGCGGCTGTGGATGCCGACGATCATGCCTTCGTACACCGGGTCGTTGGGCTTCACGAACATGCGGCCGCGGTCGTCCAGCTTGCCCAGCGCGTAGGTGAAGATCTCGCCGTCGTCCATGGAGATCAGCACGCCGTTCTTGCGGCCGCCGATGTCGCCCTTGTGGGCTTCGTAGCCGTCGAAGATCGACGAGATCAGGCCCGAGCCACGGGTCAGGTTCATGAACTCGTTGCTGAAGCCGATCAGGCCACGGGCGGGGATGCGGTACTCCAGGCGCACGCGGCCATGGCCGTCCGGTTCCATGTTCAGCATCTCACCCTTGCGCAGGCCCAGCGCCTGCATGACGCCGCCCTGGTGGGTTTCTTCCACGTCGGCCGTCACCAGCTCCATCGGCTCCTGCTTCTCGCCGTCGACGTCCTTGAACATCACGCGCGGCTTGGAGACGGCCAGCTCGTAGCCTTCACGGCGCATGTTTTCCAGCAGGATGGTCAGGTGCAGTTCACCGCGGCCGCAGACCTCGAAGATGCCGTCTTCATCGGTTTCCTTCACGCGCAGCGCCACGTTGTGCTGCAACTCCTTCTGCAGGCGGTCCCAGATCTGGCGGCTGGTGACGTACTTGCCTTCGCGGCCGGCCAGCGGGCTGGTGTTGACGCAGAAGTTCATCGTCAGCGTCGGCTCGTCGACCTTCAGCATGGGCAGCGGCGCCGGGTTGAGCGGGTCGGTCACGGTCACGCCGATGCCGATGTCCTCGATGCCGTTGATCAGCACGATGTTGCCCGGGCCGGCTTCGGTGACCTGCACGCGGTCCAGGCCGTGGAAGGTCAGCACCTGGTTGATGCGGCCGTTGACGGTCTTGCCGTCCGGGCCTTCCATGACGGCGACCTGCATACCGGGCTTGATGGTGCCCTGGCTGATGCGGCCCACGCCGATGCGGCCGACGAAGGTGGAGAAGTCCAGCGCCGAGATCTGCAGCTGCAGCGGGGCGGCCGGGTCACCGGACTGGGCCGGCACGTGCTTCAGCACGGTGTCGAACAGCGCCGACATGTCGGGGCCCCACTGCTCGCCCGGCGCGCCTTCGGTCAGCGACGTCCAGCCATTGATGCCGGAGGCGTAGACGACCGGGAAGTCCAGCTGCTCGTCGGTGGCGCCCAGCTTGTCGAACAGGTCGAACGCGGCGTTGATGACGGCGTCGGGCTTGGCGCCCGGCTTGTCGACCTTGTTGACGACGACGATGGGCTTGAGGCCCAGGGCCAGCGCCTTCTTGGTCACGAAGCGCGTCTGCGGCATCGGGCCTTCCTGTGCGTCGATCAGCAGCACCACGCCGTCCACCATGGACAGCGCGCGCTCGACTTCACCGCCGAAGTCCGCGTGGCCGGGGGTGTCGACGATGTTGATGTGCGTGCCACCCCACGACACGGCGCAGTTCTTGGCCAGGATGGTGATGCCGCGCTCGCGCTCGATGGCGTTGCTGTCCATGACGGTGTCGACGACCTTTTCGTGGTCGGCGAAGGTACCGCTCTGGCGCAGCAGTTGGTCGACCATGGTGGTTTTGCCGTGGTCGACGTGGGCAATGATGGCAATGTTGCGGATCGGGGTGGTCATGGTGATGCTTTGGAAAAAACCGGTTCAGGCGGAGAGCAGAGCCTGGACCTCCGGCGGGGTCAACAGGCGGTCGGCGATCAACTCGCCAGAGGTGATGTGGGCGCTGCCGAGGAAGGCACGCGATTCGGGGCCGTAGACGCGCACGCGACCGGCATCGGGCGCGTCGACACGGCGGCGCAGCCCGGACAGGAAACGGGCCGCTTCAGCCGCGGGCAGGCGCAGTTCGGGCGCGTCGGCCAGCAGGCGGTCGGGCGAGGTCAGCAGCGCGGCGCGTTGCTCTTCGGGCATCGCCTCCAGGCCGCTGAGCGTGATGCTGCCGTCCAACGTCAGGCTGCCGGAGCCCGTGCGGCGCAGCGCGGCCAGCGACGCGCCCACGCCCAGCTTCGCGCCGATGTCTTCGGCCAGCGTGCGGATGTAGGTGCCTTTGGTGCAACGGACGTCGAGGGTCACGGTGCCAGCCTGCACGCTGACGATGTCGATGGCATGAATCGTCACGCGACGGCTCTTGCGTTCGATCTCGACGCCGGCGCGCGCGTATTCGTACAGCGCCTTGCCCTCGTGCTTCAGTGCCGAGTACATCGGCGGCATCTGGTCGATCTCGCCCGTGAAGGCGGCACAGGCGGCCGCGATCTGCTCGGGCGTGATGTGATCGGCGTCCAGGCGCTCCAGCACCTCGCCTTCGGCATCGCCGGTGGTCGTGCGGATACCCAAGGCCAGCGTCGCGAGGTAGCGCTTGTCTGCGTCCAGGCTCAATTGGCTGAACTTGGTCGCCGCGCCAAAGCACAGCGGCAGCAGGCCGGTCGCCAGCGGGTCCAGCGTGCCGGTGTGGCCGGCCTTCTCGGCGCGCAGCAGCCACTTGGCCTTCTGCAATGCGTCGTTGCTCGACAGGCCCAGCGGCTTGTCGAGCAACAACACGCCGTGCAGCGCGCGGCGTTGGATGCGTACCCGGGGCGGGCGCTGGAGCTCAGTCGTTGGGCTCATCGGCATCCAGCGCGCGCGTCGCGTTGGCCTTGTTGATCAGCGCACTCATCTCGGCCGCACGCTCGATGGTGCGGTCGAACTGGAAGTGCAGCGTCGGCACCGTGTGGATCTGCAGGCGCTTGAACAGCCCGTTGCGCAGGAAACCGGCCGCCTCGTTCAGCGCTTCCTGCGTCTCGGCCGGGTCGCCGATCAGCACGGAGAAGAACACCTTCGCGTGAGCGTAGTCCGGCGTGACTTCGATCGCATTGATCGTCGCCATGCCGATGCGCGGATCCTTGAGCTCGCGGATCAGCTCCGCCAGATCGCGCTGGATCTGGTCGGCGACGCGGAAGGCTCGGTTGGGGATGGCGCGTTTGTGTCTCATGGCAGGTTTCCTGAAAGAACAAACCCCGCCCCGAGGGGCGGGGTTAACCCTCGGGATTGGAGGTCAGAGCGTGCGGGCCACTTCCTTGATCTCGAAGAATTCGAGCTGATCACCTTCTTTGATGTCGCTGTAGTTCTTGAGCTTGATACCGCACTCGAAGCCTTCCTTGACTTCGCGGACGTCGTCCTTCTCCCGGCGCACCGAGTCCACCTCACCCGTGAAGATGACGGTGTTCTCACGCAGCAGGCGGAAGCGAGCACCACGACGCACCAGGCCGCTGGTGACCATGGAGCCGGCCACCGTGCCGATCTTGGAGGCGACGAACACGACGCGGATCTCGGCCGTGCCCAGCGCTTCTTCGCGCTGCTCAGGCGCCAGCATGCCGGACATCGCCTTGGTCACGTCATCCACAGCGTCGTAAATGATGCTGTAGTAACGCAGATCGACGGCGTTACCTTCGGCCAGCTTGCGCGCACCGGCGTCAGCCCGCACGTTGAAGCCGATGATGACGGCCTTGGAGGCGATGGCGAGGTTGATGTCGCTCTCGCTGATGCCGCCAACCGCCGCGTGGACGATCTGCACCTTGACCTCGGCGTTGCTGAGCTTGAGCAGCGAGGCGGCCAGCGCTTCCTGCGAACCCTGCACGTCGGACTTGATGATCAGCGGCAGCGTCTGCACGTCGCCGGCGCCCATCTCGCTGAACATGTTCTCCAGCTTGGCGGCCTGCTGCTTGGCCAGCTTGACGTCGCGGTACTTGCCTTGGCGGAAGGTCGCGACCTCGCGGGCGCGGCGCTCATCGCCCAGCACCATGAACTCGTCACCCGCCTGCGGCACTTCGGTCAGGCCCTGGATCTCGACCGGGATGGACGGGCCAGCCTCGGTACAGGCCTTGCCGTCTTCGTCCAGCATGGCGCGCACGCGGCCGAAGGTGGAACCCGCCAGCACGACGTCGCCACGCTTGAGCGTGCCGCTCTGCACCAGCACCGTGGCCACCGGGCCGCGGCCCTTGTCCAGCTTGGCTTCGATGACGATGCCCTTGGCCATGGACTCGACCGGCGCCTTCAGCTCCAGCACTTCGGCCTGCAGCAGCACCTGCTCCAGCAGTTCGTCCACGCCCTGGCCGGTCTTGGACGACACGCCGATGAACGGCGACTCGCCACCGAACTCTTCCGGCACGACCTGTTCGGCCACCAACTCGCTCTTGACGCGCTCGACGTTGGCGTCGGGCTTGTCGATCTTGGTCATCGCGACCACGATGGGCACGCCAGCGGCCTTCGCATGGTGGATGGCTTCCTTGGTCTGCGGCATGACGCCGTCGTCGGCCGCGCAAACCAGGATGACGATGTCCGTCGCCTTGGCGCCGCGGGCACGCATGGCCGTGAAGGCCGCGTGACCGGGAGTGTCCAGGAAGGTGATCATGCCGCGCGGCGTGTCGACGTGATAGGCGCCGATGTGCTGCGTGATGCCACCGGCTTCGCCCGCGGCCACACGGGCACGGCGGATGTAGTCCAGCAGCGAGGTCTTGCCGTGGTCGACGTGGCCCATGACGGTGACGACTGGGGCGCGCGACAGCGACTCGTGCTGCTGCTCGGTGATGCCTTCTTCTTCGAGGAAGGCGTCCGGATCGTCCAGCTTGGCGGGGAAGGCCTTGTGGCCCATTTCCTCGACCAGGATCATGGCCGTCTCTTGATCGAGCTGCTGATTGATCGTGACCATCTGGCCCAGCTTCATCAACTGCTTGATGACCTCGGCAGCCTTGACGGACATCTTGTGCGCCAGATCGGCCACGGAAATGGTCTCGGGCACGTGCACTTCCTGGATCTGCATCTCTGCAGGGGCCTGGAAGTTGGACGCATTGCCGCCATTGCGATCGCCGCGGCGGCCGCCGGCACCTCCACGCGCCGGAGCGCGCCAGTTGCCACCGCCACCCGGGCGGTTGGCGCCGGCGGGGCCGGCACCGATGGTCTTGAGGCCGCGCTTCTTGGCGGCGTCATCGGCCCAGCTGGACGACAGCTTCTCGGACTTGACCGACTTCTTGTCGCCCGGCTTGCCGGCACCGGCCGCCGGTGCGGCAGGTGCCGCGCCAGGCGCGCCGGCCTTCTTGTGGATAGTGCCCTTGATGCCAGCACCTTCGACGGGCTTGGGCTCTTCCTTCTTGGCCGCGATCAAGACCTTCTTGGGCGCGTTCATCATCGCGCGGATCTTGGCGGCCTCGTCCTCGGCAGCCTTGCGGCGACGAGCCAGATCGTCCTGCTTCTGCTTCTCTTCGGCAGCGGCGTCGACGGCCTTGACGACGCGCAGCGCCGGCTTGGCAGCCTCGACGGGTGTGGGCGGCGGCGGCGCGACGATTTCAGGCGCGGGCGGCGGCGGGGCCACGACCTCGGGGGCCTCGGGCACGGGCGCGGCCTTGGGCGCACGCTTGGCAGCGGCGGCCTTGTTGATGGCGGCGGCTTCGGCAGCGGCAGCGGCGGCGTTGCGCTGACGCGCCTCGACCTGCTCGCTGCTCTTTTCGGCGCCCTTCTCGGCACCCTTTTCCGCGGGCTTGGCGGCAGCGACAGCCGCAGCGGCTTCGGCTGCAGCCTTGGCGGCAGCTTCGGCGGCGGCCTGCTCCTCGGCACGGCGCTGCTCGGCAGCCTCGCGCGCAGCGCGCTCGGCTTCCTCGCGGGCCTTCACCTTGGCGGCGAGTTCCTCTTCCTGGGCGCGCAATGCGGCGGCCTGGGCCTGGGCTTCTTCCTCGCGGCGCAGCAGATCGGCATCGTCCGGACCGGCCGACGCCTCGTCGGAGGCGTCGTCACGCTTGACGAAGGTGCGCTTCTTGCGCACTTCGACCTGGATGGTGCGGGCCTTGCCACTGGCATCGGCCTGCTTGATCTCGGTGGTCGACTTCTTGACGAGCGTGATCTTCTTGCGATCGGTCGCGGCAGTGCCGTGAGAGAGGCGCAGGTGGTCGAGCAGGCGTTCCTTGTCGGACTCGCTCAGCGAGTCGTCAACGGAAGACTTCTTGACGCCCGCGGCTTGCAGCTGCTCCAGCAGCGTGCCCGCCGGCTTACTCAGCTCGGCGGCGAATTGGGCGACGGTAGTCACGGCCATGTGGGGATCCTTCAAATTACTTTTGGTGCGGCGCGGCGTGTCGAGATCGATCAATCGTTGAACCAGTGTTCACGGGCCTTCATGATCAGCGCACGTGCGCTGTCTTCGCCCAGTCCGGTCAAGTCGACCAATTCGTCCACGGCCAGGTCGGCCAGGTCATCGCGGGTATTGATGCCGCCCTCGGCGAGCTTGCTGAGCAGCTCGGGCGTGACGCCTTCGAGATCGCGCAGGTCTTGCGAGACCTCCTCGACCTTCTCTTCGCGGGCGATTTCCATCGTCAGCAGCGCGTCCTTGGCACGGGTGCGCAGCTCGTTGACCGTGTCCTCGTCAAAGGCCTCGATCTCCAGCATTTCCTGCATCGGCACGTAGGCGACTTCTTCCAGGCTGGTGAAGCCCTCGGCGATCAGGATGTCGGCGACTTCGGCGTCCACGTCGAGCTTGTCGACGAAGAGCTTGCGCACCGATTCGCTTTCCTGCTCGTGCTTGGCGGCCGATTCCTCGGCCGACATGATGTTGATGCGCCAGCCGGTCAGCTCGGACGCCAGGCGCACGTTCTGGCCGCCACGGCCGATCGCGATCGCGAGGTTTTCCTCGTCGACGACGACATCCATCGCATGGCGCTCTTCATCCACGACGATGGATTGCACGTTGGCCGGGGCCAGCGCGCCAATGACGAACTGAGCCGGGTCTTCGCTCCACAGCACGATGTCCACGCGCTCACCGGCCAGCTCGGTCGTCACGCCGTTGACGCGCGAACCGCGCACGCCGACGCACGTGCCGATGGGGTCGACACGGCGGTCATGGCTGACGACGGCGATCTTGGCGCGGCTGCCGCTGTCTCGGGCGCAGCTCTTGATCTCCAGCAGGCCTTGCTCAATTTCCGGCACTTCCTGCGCGAAGAGTTCCTTCATGAACTCGGGGCTGGAGCGCGACAGCATGATCTGCGGGCCGCGCTGCGTCGGGTCCACGCCGAGGATGACGGCGCGCACGCGGTCACCGGTGCGCAGGTTCTCTTTCGAGATCATCTCGCTGCGCTTCAGGCGGCCTTCGACGCGGCCGCTCTCGACAATGATGTCGCCCTTGTCCAGGCGCTTGACGGTACCGACGAAGATTCGCTCGCCGCGCGACATGAAGTCGTTCAGCAGCTGCTCGCGCTCGGCGTCACGGATCTTCTGCAGGATGACCTGCTTGGCGGCTTGCGCGCCGATGCGGCCGATCGGCACTGACTCGACCGGCTCCTCGATGTGGTCGTCCACCTCGATGTCGCCGATTTGCTCCTGCGCTTCGAACAGCAGGATCTCGGCATCGGCGTTCTGCAGGCCAGCCTCGTTCGGCACGACGTGCCAGCGGCGGAAGGTCTCGTACTCGCCGGATTCCCTATCCACGCTGACGCGGATGTCGGCCTCAGCGCCGTAAATCTTCTTGGTGGCCGATGCCAGCGCGGCTTCCACCGCACCGAACACAACATCGCGCTCCACGCTCTTCTCGCGCGAGATTGCGTCCACCAGCATCAACATTTCGCGGTTCATTGCTTGAGACCTCCGTCAACCTTGTCTTGGCCGGGCGCCGCCTGCTGGGGCTCGCCCGCTTGTTTCTTAGTCGCTGCCTTTTTCGGCTTGATGACACCACGCTGACCCGGCTTGCGGTCGGGCGCCGGCTCACCGCCGCGACCCTTGAAGCTGATCACCGGCACCAGGCGCGCTTCGCGCACCTCGTCAAGCGTGAAGTCCAACGCCTGCTCGGCTTCGCCGTCGTCAAAGACCAGACGCCAAGCCTGGTCGCTCGCCGCATCCGGCTGGGCGCTGACGACGCCGCGGTACTTCTTGCGGCCCTGGAAGGGCGTGCGCAGCGTGATGTCGATTTCCTGGCCGGCAAATCGCGCGTAATGCGCGGCATTTTTCAGCGGCCGATCCAGACCCGGCGAGGACACCTCAAGCCGGGAATATTCCAAACCCTCGACCTCCAGCACATACTGCAGCTGGCGCGTGACCTTTTCGCAGTCATCCACGTCGATCAGCTCACCGGCCAGCGCCTGCGCTGCCAGCTTGTCGATCATCACGCGCAGCGTTCCACCACTGGCACTGCGTTCGCAGTCCACGAGTTCGTAACCAAGACCGGTCACGGTCGTTTCCACAGCGGCTTGCCAACTCATGCGGGGATGGGCTTCGGGTCCAGAGAAAATCGAAAAAGCAAAAAAAATGGGCTGGATGAATCCGCCCAACTCGTTCACCAAGCCAGCCCCGGGGGATGTCGTCCGGGGCGGTTTTCAATTCTGGTGAAAGTCGGATTGTACTGTGCAAGTCTCATGCCGGCAAGGTGCCGGGGCGTGCGCGTGCCAGAATCTGAGGCTGTTTGAGACCTCACAGGAGACAAGAATGGGCTTTCTCGCCGGCAAGCGGCTGCTGATCACGGGCGTGCTGTCCAACCGCTCCATCGCCTACGGCATTGCCCGTGCCTGCCACCGCGAAGGCGCCGAGCTGGCGTTCAGCTACCAGGGCGAGCGCTTCAAGGAGCGCATCAGCGAGTTCGCCGCCGAATTCGGCTCGACGCTTATCTACGACTGCGACGTGAGCAGCGACGAGCAGATGGCCGCGCTGTTCGAGCAGCTCGGCGAGGTCTGGCCGGAGTTCGACGGCTTCGTCCATTCCATCGGTTTTGCGCCGCGCGAGGCCATTGCCGGTGATTTTCTCGACGGCATGACCCGCGAGAACTTCCGCATCGCCCACGATATTTCGGCCTACAGCTTCCCGGCCATGGCCAAACTGGCCGCGCCGCGGTTGCGTGCCAACGCCGCGCTGCTGACGCTGAGTTATCTCGGCGCGCTGCGCATCGTGCCCAACTACAACACCATGGGCCTGGCCAAGGCCAGCCTGGAAGCCAGCGTGCGCTACCTGGCCCAGGCGCTCGGCCCCAAGGGCGTGCGGGTCAACGGCATCTCGGCCGGCCCGATCAAGACGCTGGCGGCCTCCGGCATCAAGGACTTCGGCAAGCTGCTGGGCCAGTTCGCGGCCCAGGCGCCCATCCGCCGCAACGTGACCATCGACGACGTCGGCAACACCGCCGCCTTCCTGCTGTCCGACCTCGCGGCCGGCATCAGCGCCGAGATCACCTACGTCGACGGCGGCTTCAGCCAGACCGCGATGGCGATGGAGTCCTGAGGACCCCGGCGGCTGCCGCTCAGGCGCGGCGGCGCCGCCACATGGCCAGGCCCGCCGTGGCCAGGCCCAGCAGGCCCAGGCCCGCAGGTTCCGGCACGGCGGTCGTCTCACGCACGATGACGGCGCCGGCGGCGACCTCACCGTTGTCGCCCACCTCGCCGATGTAGAGGAAAAGGCCGGCCGTCGACGTGGCGCTGGTCAGGTTGAAATCGATCTGGCCGTTGTCGCCCATGCTCAGGAACCCGGCCGGGGTGACGGTTGAGGACTCGGCATCGAAAAGACCCAGCGTCGCCACCGAATTGTCGGCCGCGGTACCCGTGCCATCGGTGCCAAACAACTTGGCGTCGACCGGTGGGCGCTGCGTGCCGGGTGTGAAGAAGGTGCCCGACGAGAAGTCGAACACCGCGAGGCCTACGGCCGCCGCGGCGCACGCGGCGGTGGCGCAATCCGTCGTCGACAGCTTGATCGCATCGAGATCGAAGCCGGAGAACTGGCCGGTGGCGCCGCCCAGCAGGCCGCTGTTGTCACGGATGCCGATGGACAGGATGGTGGCCAGGCCGATGGTGGACAGGTCGGCCTTGAAGACCGCCGTGCCAGCCGCGGAGCCGCCCGTCAGACCGGTCAGCTCGGTCAGCGCGACCGGGACGGCGTGGGCCGCAGTGGCCGCAGCCAAGGCCGCCGCCGCGGCCAACATTCTGTAAGTGGATCTCATGGGGATGCTCCTGCACGGTGGTTGACAACACACCCGTTCGCATCGGCCGTGCCACGCACTCCCCCTAGATTGCGCAAGCCATTGATCCGTCATCGTTTTTTCATGCACGTGAAAATCAACTATGAGCGATCAATCAGAAATGGGTTCGCGACTGTCATTCCCGCCGACACCCTAGTTCTAGGCGGGCAGGAATGCGTCAGTTACGTGGCACACATGCAGTGACATTTGCAGGGATCGGACACCGCCACGGTCAGATCTGACACATCCCGTCAGGCGTGAACAAATAACGTCAGCCCGAAGGTCAAGCTGGCGGCATTTGCGACCTGCCGCGTCAGCTTTCGGCACGGATTGCCATGGCATGGGCGTTGCTGCTGCGGGTGTTCTCGACGTGGAGACTTCCCATGCCCGCTCACATTCCGTTGCGCCTGGCCGTGCTGACCCTGGCGGGCGGCCTCGGGGCCAGCCCGCTGGTCGCCCAGACCATCACCGTCTACAGCAGCGGCAGCCTGCCCATCGGCACCAGCCGCCAGCTGACAGCCTATGTGCCGCTGTCGCCCAACACCGTCAGCTGGACGGTCAACGGCATTCCGGGCGGCAACGCCAGCGTGGGCACCGTGGACGCGAGCGGGCGCTACACCGCCCCGCCCGCCGTGCCCACGGCCAACAACGTCGTCGTGACGGCGACCAGCACGGCCTACCCCGCCAAGGCCGGCAGTGTCACGTTGACGGTCACGCAGGTGCAGCCGCGGCTGTGGAGCGTCAGCCCCACCAGCGTGCCGGCCGGCGCATTCACGATCCGCCTCAACGGCGCGTCCTTCCCGGTCAACGTGGCCGTGAAGATCGGCGACGTGCAGGCGACGGTGACGCGGCTGTCGACGACGCAGTTGCAGGCGTCGGCTGTCGCGCCGAGCACCTGGCTGGGCAAGAGCCAGCCGGTGCAGGTCTGGGCCACGGGCGCAGGCGCCATCGGCTCGGGCATCGTCACGCTGGGCGTGGCGGCGCCCGCGCCCGCGCCCAGCCCGACACCCGCTCCCTCCCCTGCACCAGCACCAGCACCAGCACCGACGCCAGCACCGCCCTCCTCCCCGGCACCCGGCCCCGGCCAGGGCACGGCCAACGTGCCGGCCGCGCGAATGCTGGAGCAGTCGACGTTCGGCCCGAATGCCGCCGCCATCGCCCGCCTGCAGAGCCTGGGCACCGAAGCCTGGCTGAGCGAGCAATTCGCGCTGGCCGAGACGCCCATTGCCTTGCCGACCGACAACGGCATGTCCACCGTCTCGGCCCAGATGCTGAACCGGCTCACGGACGCCCCCGACCAGTTGCGCCAGCGCGTGGCCTATGCGCTGGCCCAGGTCCTCGTCGTCTCCGCCAACAAGAACATCTACCCCAATGAGCTGGTGCCGCACCTGCGCACGTTGAGCAAGCACGCCTTCGGCAACTACCGCGGCCTGCTGGAGGAGGTGGCGCGCAGCCCGCAGATGGGCAAGTACCTGGACCTCGCCAATAGCAACAAGCCCCTGGGCGGCTCGTCGGCGAACGAGAACTTCGCACGCGAACTGCTGCAGCTGTTCACCATCGGCCTCGTCAAGCTGAACGCCGACAGCAGCCCGCAACTGGATTTGTCCGGCCGCACGGTGCCGACCTATGACCAGGCGACCATCCAGCAGGTCGCGCTGGCGCTGACCGGCTGGACCTATGTCGGCACCGGCACCAACAACTGGGAGAACTTCAGCGGGCCGCTGGTCTCGCGCGAGATCAACCATGACCAGCGCGCAAAGAGCTTCCTGGGCTGCACGCTGCCTGCCAACCAAGGTGCCGACGCTGACCTGAAGGCCACGCTGGACTGCCTGTTCCAGCATCCCAACACGCCGCCCTTCGTCGCGCAGCGGCTGATCCGCCAACTGGTCAAGAGCAACCCCAGCCCGGCCTACGTGCAGCGCGTCGCCGCCGTGTTCATCAACAACGGCAGCGGCGTGCGCGGCGACCTGCGCGCCGTCGTGCGGGCCATCCTGCTCGATGCCGAGGCGCGCAATGACACGGCCGGCACGAACGACGGCCGGCTGCGCGACCCGCTGCAGCACATCGCCGCCACGTTGCGCGCGCTGAACGGCGGCTTCCAGCCCGGCAACAACCTCGGTTGGGAGATCGGCCGCACCGGCCAGACGCCACTGACGCCGCCGTCAGTCTTCGGCCACTACGCGCAGTTGTTCCGGCTGCCGCAGACGACGCTGGCCGCGCCCGAATTCCAGATCTACACGCCCACCGAGGCCACGCTGCGCGGCAACTTCCTGTGGAGCCTGCTGACCCAGCCGGGCAGCAACATGCGCATCAACCTGCAGCCCTTCACCGCCGTTGCGGGCGACACGACGGCGCTGATCAACGCGGTCGACCAGGCGCTGCTGTGGGGGCGCATGTCCAGCGCGATGCGCCAGAGCCTGGCCAATGCGATCAACGCCCAGCCCGACGCGACCCAGCGCGTGCAGACGGCGCTGTACCTGACGCTGCTGTCCGGCCAGCATGCCATCCAACATTGAGGAGCGCCCAGCGATGACCGCCCACAACACCACCCGCCGCGCGCTGCTGCGCGCCGCCTGCGCCCTCACCGCCGCACCGGCCCTGCCCAGCCTGGCGCAAGGGACCGAGGACTACCGCGCGCTGGTCTGCATCTTCCTGGCCGGCGGCTGCGACGGGCACAACGTGCTGGTCCCGCAGAGCACGGCGGCCTACGCGGCCTATCGCAGCCTGCGTGGCGGCCTGGCATTGCCCGACCAGTCCGCCAGCCTGCTGCCCATCACGACCACCGATGGCGTGACCTATGCGCTGAACTCCGGCCTGCAGACCATTCACCCGCTGTGGGCCCAGCGCAAGCTTGCGGCCATCGCCAACGTGGGCCCGCTGCTCGCACCGACCACGCGCTCGCAGATCCTGGCCGGCACGGCGACGCTGCCCGCCAACCTGTTCTCGCATTCCGACCAGATGCAGCAGACGCAGGCCGGCAACGGCAGCGGTGGCGGCACGGGCTGGGGCGGACGCACGGCCGACGCCATGGTGGCGCGCAACGGCACGTCGCGCTTCCCGGCCGCCGTGTCCATGGCCGGCGGCGCGCTGTTCGCGAACGGCGCGCAAGTGCCCAGCGCCAGCCTCGTGCCGGGCTTCAACCTGGACGTCAGCGGCATGAGCACCTGGCCGGCCTCGGCCACCACGGCGCGCAGCCAGGCGCTCAACGAGATCCTGGCGCTGGATGGCGGCGTGCGGCTGATCCAGGCCGCCAACCAGGTCAGGCGCGATGCGCTCAGCCTGGGCGCGCTGCTGCGCAGCAGCGGCGCAGGCACGGTCAACACGGTGTTCCCGGGCACCGACCTCGGCCGGCAACTGCAGCAGGTCGCGCGCGTCATCGCGCTGCGCGGCAGCGTCGGCGTGCGGCGGCAAGTGTTCTTGGTGCAGCTGGGTGGCTTTGACACGCACAGCGGCCAGAGCTGGCAGCAATGGGACTTGCTGCGCCAGCTGGGCGACGCGATGGGCGCCTTCTACAACGCGACAGTGGAGCTGGGCGTCGCGCCGCTGGTGACCAGCTTCACGCAGAGCGAGTTCGGCCGATCGCTGCAGCCCAGCGGCTCGGGCACGGACCATGGCTGGGGTAACCACCACCTCATCCTCGGCGGTGCGGTCAACGGCGGCCAGGTCTACGGCCGCTTCCCCTACCCGGCGCTGGGCGGCGCGGACGATGCCGGCAGCCGCGGCGCGCTGATCCCGAGCACGTCGCTGGAGCAGTTCGGCGCGACACTGGCGCGCTGGTTCGGCCTGGACGCCGCCGCACTCAACACGGCCTTCCCGGCGCTGGCCGCCTTCACGCCACAGGACCTTGGATTCATGAGCTGATGCCCTGCAGCCGCACCCAGTTGCTGCCGCCAAGCCTGGCGCTGGCGCCCTATGTCCAGGCGATCGCCGTGCGCCGGCCCAGCCTGCAGGGCCCGGCGCTGCCGGCGATGCAATGCTTTCCGGCCAACGCACTGGGCGCGCTGACGGTGCTGCACCGGGGCGACTGGCTGGACGCCGACAACGGCCGCTCACTCGGCCATCTGGAGCTTGCCGGCCCGCGGTTGAAGCCGGCCCGGCGCCGCTATGCCAACGACCCGGCCATCACGACGGTGCTGCTGCGCCCCGGCGTGCTGAACTGGTTGTTCGGCATGTCGGCGCCGGACTGGGTGGCGCAGCGGCGGCCCGCGCAAGCGGTGATCGGCGCCGCACCGGCGCGCGAGTTGTCGTGCCGCCTGCAACGCGCCGAAGGCACGGCGGCCCAGGTCTGGGTCATCGAGCAGCAACTGCAGGCCTGGGTCGATCAGGCCCTGGCTCGCGAGCCCTGGGCGCCACCACCCGATGTGCCGGCTGCCGACAGCGTCGGCGACTGGGCCGACGCGGCGCTTTGGAGCGCGCGGCACCTTCAGCGCCTCGTCAGCAGCCGACTGGGCTTGCCGCCCAAAGCCCTGCTGCGCATTGAACGGCTGCAGCAGAGCCTCGCGCAACTGGCCGGCGGCGCGCCGCTGGCCGACGTGGCCGCGGGCTGCGGTTTCAGCCATGCGGCCCACATGGTGCGCGAGTTCCGCGCGCTCACGGGCCTGAGCCCCGCTGGCGTGCGCCGCGACCTGGCCCGCCACGAAGGCCTGCCTTGGCGCCTGGGCAACCGCCTCGCCTGACCCGCGCACGCGCCCAGGGCTGGCCCGCTGCGGCGGCGCCTTGAAAGCGCTTACATTGCGGCCGACTCTAGCGAGGAGACTTCATGAAGACGGCCATCTTCTACGCCGCCGGCCTGCTGGCCCTTTCATCGCTGACCGCCCGGGCCGAGCCGGCGACACCGCCACTGTCGGTGGCCGCTGCCGACACCGTGCCCTGGCAGCCCGCGGCCGTCATCGCGCTGGCAGAGAAGGTGGGCCGCTGGCAGTTGCAGGCGCTCGAACGCGGCGAGCATCCGCGCTCGGTCAAGTCCATGCCCGACCCCAGGGGCTGGGAACAAGGCGCGCTCTTTGTCGGCCTCGTTGCGCTGGCCGACCACAGCAAACGGCCCGAGTTCGCCCAGGCCATCCAGCAACGCGGCAAGGACGCCGGCTATCAGCCCGGCAGCCGCCTCTATCACGCCGACGACCACACCATCGGCACGGCCTATCTGTGGGCGGCGCGCCATGGGGCAGGCGCCGCAGCGATGGCGCCGCTGCGCGAGCGCTTCGACGAGATCCTGGCGCGCCCCAGCGACGTTGACCTGCACTTCGTCGAACTGGCCGACCGCAGCGTCCCCTCCGTGGATCGCTGGTCCTGGTGCGACGCGCTCTTCATGGCACCGGCCGTGTGGCGCGAGATGGCCAAGCTGACCGGCGAGGCCAAGTACGCCGACTTCGCCAAGAAGGAGTTCTGGGCGACGACGGCGCTGCTCTACGACAGGGACGAGCATCTCTACTACCGCGACAGCCGCTTCTTCGAACGCCGCGACATCAACGGCCGCAAGGTCTTCTGGTCACGCGGCAACGGCTGGGTCTTCGCCGGCCTGGCGCGCATGCTGGCACTGCTGCCGAAGAGCGACCCCGACCACGCCCGAATCGCCGCCATCTTCCGGGACATGGCCGCCAAGCTGAAGGCCATCCAGAAGCCCGACGGTTTCTGGGCGCCGTCACTGCTGGGCGACCCCGAGACGGCACTGCCCGAGTCGAGCGGCACGGGCTTCTACACACACGGCTTCGCCTGGGGCATCAAGGCCGGGCTGCTGGACCGCAAGACCTACGAACCCGTCGTGCGCCTGGGCTGGGCGGCACTGACGCGCGCGGTGCGCGCCGATGGCAGGGTCGGCTATGTGCAGCCGATCGGCGACCGCCCGGACGCCGTCGAGTACGACGACACCCAGCACTACGGCGTCGGCGCCTTCCTGCTGGCCGCCACCGCGGTCGCCGACCTGAACCTGGCGCCTTGACCCAGGCCATCCTCAACGGTCGCGATGGCGGCACGCTGCAGGGCAAGGCCTTCAAGGGCGGTGTGTTCCATCTCCGCAAGGACTATCAGGTGCCGGCCGGGGCACACCGGCAGTCCGAACAGGCCGGCCGCGGCTGGGCCATCTCGCCACCTGCTCGATGGCTTGAACCACCCGGTCCGCGTCCTGCCCGCGGACCGGAAGAGGTAAAGCCGCTCAGGCCTTCACGCAGTCCACGTAGTAGTGGCCGCGGCCGGTCTCTTCGTCGATCTCGTGCACGAGGCCGTGCACGTCGGTCGCAAAGCCCGGGAACTTGGCGTTGAAGCTGCGCGTGAACTTCAGGTAGTCGACGATCTTCTTGTTGAAGCCTTCGCCCGGGATCAGCAGCGGGATGCCGGGCGGGTAAGGCGTCAGCAGCGAAGTCGTGATGCGGCCTTCGAGGTCGTCGATGCCTACGCGCTCGGTCTTGCGCTGCGCGATGTGGGCGTAGGCGTCCGTGGGCGTCATCAGCGGCTGCAGGTTGGACAGGTACATGTCCGTCGTCAGGCGCGCGATGTCGCCCTCGGCGTAGGCCTGGTGGATGCTCTGGCACAGGTCACGCAGGCCCATGCGCTCGTACTTCGGGAACTTCGCGCAGAACTCCGGCAGGATGCGCCACAGCGGCGCGTTCTTGTCGTAGTCGTCCTTGAACTGCTGCAGCGCGGTCAGCAGCGTGTTCCAGCGGCCCTTGGTGATGCCGATGGTGAACATGATGAAGAACGAGTAGAGGCCCGTCTTCTCGACGACGACGCCATGCTCGACCAGGAACTTGGTCACCACCGACGCCGGGATGCCCGTCGCGTCGAAGCGGCCGTCCATGTCCAGCCCGGGCGTGATGATGGTGGACTTGATCGGGTCCAGCATGTTGAAGCCTTCGGCGAGACCGCCGAAGCCATGCCAGTCCTCATCGGCATGCAGCATCCAGTCGGCCGACACGGGCTCGCTGCCCTCCTCGGCCCGCAGGTAGTCCGGCCCCCAGACCTTGAACCACCAGTCGTCGCCGTAGTCGCCCTCGACCTTGCGCATCGCGCGGCGGAAGTCCAGCGACTCGCGGATGCTCTCCTCCACCAGCGCCGTGCCGCCAGGCGGCTCCATCATCGCGGCGGCCACGTCGCAGCTCGCAATGATGGAGTACTGTGGGCTGGTGCTGGTGTGCATCAGGTATGCCTCGTTGAAGAGGTGCTTGTCGAGCTTGACGCTCTGCGAGTCCTGCACGAGCACCTGCGAGGCCTGCGAGATGCCGGCCAGCAGCTTGTGCGTGGACTGGGTCGCGTAGACCATCGCCTCCTTGGGGCGCACGCGGTTCTTGCCCATCGCGTGGAACTGGCCGTAGAAGTCGTGGAAGGCCGCGTGCGGCAGCCAGGCCTCGTCGAAATGCAGCGTCGGGATGTAGCCGTCCAGCTTCTTCTTGATGGTCTCGGTGTTGTAGAGCACGCCGTCGTAGGTGCTTTGCGTCAGCGTGACGATGGCGGGCCTGACAGTCGCGGGGTCGACGTGCGCCAGCAGCGGGTTGGCGGCGATCTTGGCGCGGATGGCCTCGGGGCTGAACTCGCTCTCCGGGATGGGGCCGATGATGCCGTAGTGGTTGCGCGTCGGCGTCATGAAGACGGGAATGGCGCCGCACATGATGATGGCGTGCAGGTTGCTCTTGTGGCAGTTGCGGTCGATGACGACCACGTCGCCCGGCGCCACCGTGTGGTGCCAGACCATCTTGTTGGACGTGGACGTGCCGTTGGTGACGAAGAAGCAGTGGTCCGCATTGAAGATGCGCGCCGCATTCTTCTCGCTGGCCGCGACCGGACCGGTGTGGTCCAGCAACTGGCCGAGTTCCTCGACGGCGTTGCACACGTCGGCGCGCAGCATGTTCTCGCCGAAGAACTGGTGGAACATCTGGCCGACCGGGCTCTTCAGGAAGGCGACGCCGCCCGAATGGCCGGGGCAGTGCCACGAATACGAGCCGTCCTGCGCGTAGTCCATCAACGCCTTGAAGAACGGCGGCGCCAGGCCGTCGAGGTAGCTCTTGGCCTCGCGGATGATGTGGCGGGCCACGAACTCCGGCGTGTCCTCGAACATGTGGATGAAGCCGTGCAGCTCACGCAGCACGTCGTTAGGCAGATGCTGGCTGGTGCGCGTCTCGCCGTAGACGTAGATGGGGATGTCCGGGTTGCGGTTGCGGATCTCCTGGATGAACTTGCGCAGGTTCAGCACCACCGGGTCCATCTCGGGACCGGCCGTGAACTCCTCGTCGTCGATGGACAGGATGAACGCCGAGGCACGGCTCTGCTGCTGGGCGAACTGCGACAGGTCGCCGTAGCTCGTCACACCCAGCACTTCCATGCCCTCTTTCTGAATGGCCTCGGCCAGCGCGCGTATGCCCAGACCCGAGGTGTTCTCTGAACGGTAGTCCTCGTCAATGATGACTATCGGGAAATGGAAACGGATCATCGGGGCCTCCAGCGGGCGGGCATCAAAAACGAAGCGGCGAAGTGTAGGGCCGCAGCGTGTCCTCGCCATGTCGCTGCGGCCCTCCGCTGCGCTCTAAACTGACCCACAGCCAAGACAGGGAGGCAAGATGGATTGGAACTGGACCACCCTCTGGTGGATTGCGGCGGGCGTGCTGATCGCGGCCGAGCTGGCGACCGGCACCTTCTATCTGCTCATGCTGGCCGTGGGCGCGGCTGCAGGTGCCCTCGCGGCTCATCTGGGGCTGTCGCCCACCGGGCAGATGCTGACGGCGGCCCTCGTCGGCGGCGCGGCCATCGTCGCCTGGCACAGCCGCCGCAGCCGGGCGCCTCAAGCGGCGCCGGCCTCGCGCAACCCCGATGTCAATCTCGACATCGGCCAGCAGGTGCAGGTCGACGCCTGGTCGGCCGACGGCCTGGCACAGGTGCACTACCGCGGCGCGGCCTGGCAGGCCCGCTTCATCGGCAGCGCGCCGGCACAGAGTGGCCGCCATGTGATCCGCGCGGTCGAAGGCAGCTGCCTGCTGCTGGACTGTTGAACGCCTCATCTCAAGATTCGGAGCCCTGCTCATGGAATTTCCCATCGCACTCGTCATCCTGGCCATCGCGGCCATCTTCGTGGTCCGCTCGATCAAGGTCGTGCCCCAGCAGAACGCCTGGGTCGTCGAGCGGCTTGGCAAGTACCACGCCACGCTGACGCCGGGCCTGAATTTCCTCGTGCCGTTTGTCGACCGGCTGGCCTACAAGCATTCGCTGAAGGAAATCCCGCTGGATGTGCCCAGCCAGGTCTGCATCACCAAGGACAACACGCAGCTGACCGTCGATGGCATCCTCTACTTCCAGGTCACCGACCCGACGCGCGCCAGCTACGGCGCGAGCAACTACGTCGTCGCGATCACGCAGCTGGCGCAGACGACGCTGCGCTCGGTCATCGGCCGCATGGAGCTGGACCGCACCTTCGAGGAGCGCGCGGTCATCAACACCTCGGTCGTCGAGGCGCTGGACGAAGCCGCGCTGAACTGGGGCGTCAAGGTGCTGCGCTATGAGATCAAGGACCTGACACCGCCGCCGGCGATCCTGCATTCCATGCAAGCCCAGATCACGGCCGAGCGCGAGAAGCGCGCGCTGATCGCGGCCTCCGAAGGCCGCCGCCAGGAGCAGATCAACATCGCCACCGGCGAGCGCGAGGCGGCGATTGCCCGCTCAGAGGGCGAGAAGCAGGCCGACATCAACCAGGCCCAGGGCGAGGCCGCTGCCATCACCGCGGTGGCCGATGCCACGGCCGACGCCATCCGCAAGATCGCCGCGGCGATCCAGCAGCCGGGCGGCGACCAGGCCGTGCAGCTCAAGGTCGCCGAGAAGGCCGTCGAGGCCTATGCCCAGCTCGCCCAGAAGAACAACACCATGATCGTGCCGGGCAACATGACCGAAGTCGCCGGCTTGATCGGCACGGCGATGGGCCTGATCAAGGGCGGTAGCAAGGCCTGACTGCGCAAAAACAAAAAAGCCCGCGAGGGCCCTGAATCAGGGCGGTCGCGGGCGCAAGACGTCCGGGGGGCGCCGAACGAAAGCGATGGAGGAGTCGCTTTTCCTGATGACCTCCTCGGATGGATCGGCTCAGCCGCCCGTGAACGGAAAGCCAAACAGTTCAGCGACGACTTCCCAAAACGAGACTTTTTCCATTTGCGCCATCCATCCAGCGGTGTTGAGATGACACGCAGTTTGGAGGAGGCGGGAATTCTGGAGAACTACAAACCCTGGTAGTGGCGGCCAGCCGAAGGGTCAGAGCAGGCCCAGCTCCATCGCTTTCAGCACCGCATGGTGCTTGGTCGAGACGTCGAGCTTCTGGAACAGTTGCTTGAGGTGATAGTTCACCGTGTTCTCGCTGATACCCAACAGGCTGCCAACGACCCAGGCACTCTTGCCCTCCATCGTCAGCTTCAGGATTTCCAACTGCCGAGCCGGCAGCTTGGGTCGGGTATCTGCCCCTTTCTTGGACAACAGCAGTCGCGCTGCCGCATCCTGCGCATGCACCGCCAGCAACTGCAGGTCCGCGATCATGCGATTGAGCTTGACCGGATCCTTGGGCAAAGGATCCTCGCGATCCATACCCAGCAACAGCCTGCGATAGCCCGGCATATGAACGCCGACGGCAACGCCCGTCCTGTAGCCAAAGGGCGCAACCATTTCCCAGAGCTCGCCCGCACCGGCTTCGACGTAGAAGCTCTGGTCGTAGATGAGTGGCGTCGATTGCCGCATCAATCTCTGGTGCACCGGGTCGCGCCTGGCGAAGTCGGGATCCCTGGACGCGTCAACAAATTTTTGAGGCGTGTTGCCCACCGAGATGTACTCGGTCTGGGCGCCAGGTCCGCGATGCTCGATGGCCAGCACGCCGACCACCAGACCAAAGTCCAGGTCGTGCGCGAAGTCGATCAGCCCCTGTCGGAAAGATGAGAGATCTTCCGCATGACTGACTTGTTCGTATCGCTGCAGGTTCATCGGGCACCGGGGCGCTACTAGGGTTGGTAGGCGCAGCCCGACGTCAACGAACGCAAACTGCAAACCATCCAAATGACTGGAGACCCGAATGCAGATAGCAGCGTGGCAACTGATGGCCTGCGAAACGGTCGTTAAGACTGTAAACGAGTTTGAATTGGCGACCCATGAGCTGCGGCAGGTCGGCAGCAGCGTCAGAGTGGAGGATGCACGCACGGGCCTGCATTCGGGCCAGGAAGTCTGGGCCACCGACATCAATGGCGAGCCCATCCAGATCGCCTGGGAGTGGACCGAGATTCAGCCCGATGTCATCGCGCTGTTCGACCCGATGAACATTCTCTGCAACGTGTCGCTGATCGACGGACAAGGCCACGCACTGGCGCGCTCGCGACGCATGCTGCATCTGAACAATGTCGTCCATCAGCTCAATTGGCGCCCAATGCTCGGTGGGCGCCGCAGCGGCCGAGGTGGCGCCAGCTTGGCCGCATGAGCGCCGCAATAGGCTATGATGGCAGGCTTGCAGGAGAGGTGGATGAGCGGTTTAAGTCGCACGCCTGGAAAGCGTGTGTGGGCTAATACCCACCGCGGGTTCGAATCCCGCCCTCTCCGCCAAGAACGCATGATCGGGCCCTCTGGGGCCCTTTTTGCGTTTTGGCCCGCCCTCGACGGCGCCTTGCCGTCCGCAATTCATCCCCCGGAAAGCGCAATTCGTCGCGCGGCACTGGTCCGGCACAGCCGCTTGCTGAACACTTCCATCGGTGCCTTGCCGTCCGCGAGGCTGGAGCCAGAGATGTTGCGACTGCGAAAGGGATGGATGGGGTTGAGTCTGGCGCTGGGCCTGTTGGCCGGCGGGATGCCGGCCGAGGCCAGCGAGGTGGTCAAGCTGGCTCGCCTCGTCGTCAGCGGCAAGCGCGGCCCCAACGAAGCGCCGCGCACGACGCCACCCGAGACCCGTCCCGCTGGCGCCGGCCCGCAGGCCCACGGCAGCGGCGGCAACGATGACGCGGGCACCGCACCGGCACCGTCGCGCGGCGTCTCCTGAACACCCCAAAACAAAATGCGCCGAACCCGCAAGGGTTTCGGCGCATTTGCTATTTTGGCGGAGTGGACGGGGCTCGAACCCGCGACCCCCGGCGTGACAGGCCGGTATTCTAACCAACTGAACTACCACTCCATGTGGGATGCATTCCGAGTATCTTTCGATACTCGCAAGCCACATCAAACTTGTGCGTCATGCGACGCAACTACCAATCGGATTCCCGTCTTGCGACGAGATTGCCAATAACTTGGCGTCCCCTAGGGGATTCGAACCCCTGTAATCACCGTGAAAGGGTGGTGTCCTAGGCCTCTAGACGAAGGGGACAAACTTGCAAATCAAACTCAAAAAACAAACGGCCAACGAATTGGCCGTTTGCGTATCGGGCGACCCAACAGTGGGATCATCCGATGGAATCCTTGGCGGAGTGGACGGGGCTCGAACCCGCGACCCCCGGCGTGACAGGCCGGTATTCTAACCAACTGAACTACCACTCCGCGTGGGATGAATTCGGCACTGTCTTTCGACAACGCCCAAGCTCATCAAACTTGGCGTCCCCTAGGGGATTCGAACCCCTGTAATCACCGTGAAAGGGTGGTGTCCTAGGCCTCTAGACGAAGGGGACTAAACCTTCGCGACTTGAACTGCGCGCCACTCAAAAACCCTTTTCAGGAAATTTGGTGGAGGTAAGCGGGATCGAACCGCTGACCTCTTGCATGCCATGCAAGCGCTCTCCCAGCTGAGCTATACCCCCGTTTTGATTTTCGATTTAGTCGTTACCGACTTTGTCGCCAATCGCTTCGTTTGCGGCGCTGTTCAAGCGAGACCAAGAGTATATGACGAATTTCAGACCGATTGCAAGCGTTCGAGCACTTTTTTCTGATCGAAGTGCTCGAGCACCGCATCCAGCGACGGTGTTTGTGCGCGACCGCACACGATGACACGCACGGGCACGGCCAGTTGCGGCATCTTCAAACCCGTTGCTGCCAGCGTTTCCTTCAAGGCTTGCTGGATACCGGCCTTGTTCCAATCCGCCAGCGCCGCCAGCCGCTCGGCCAGTGCAGTCAGCGCCGGGCGCACGGCGTCTGTGACATGCGCCGCCAGATCCTCTGCGGAAGGCGTGACCGGCACGAAGTACATCGCCAGCCAATCGGCCAGCGCGGCGACGGTCGCGCAGCGGTCCTTGAAGAGGCCGACCTTGGGCTGGATCTGTTCCACCGTCACGGTGATGTCCTTGGCGGCGAGTTGCGCGACCACGAGAGCGGCCAGGCGGGCCTCGTCGATGTGCTTCACGTAGTGGCCATTGACCCAGTCCAGCTTGGCCGGGTCCCACTGGGCCGGGCTCTTGGACAGGTGGGCGCCGTCGAACCACGACACCATCTGCTCGGCCGAGAACAGCTCGTCGTCGCCGTGGCTCCAGCCCAGGCGGGCCAGGTAGTTCAGCATCGCCTCGGGCAGGTAGCCGTTGGCGGCGTAGTCCATCACGCTGACGGCGCCGCGGCGCTTGGAAAGCTTCAGGCCGTCATCGCCCAGGATGATGGGCAGGTGGCCGAAGGCCGGCAGCGGTGCGCCCAGCGCGTTGAAGATGTTGATCTGCCAGGGCGTGTTGTTGACGTGCTCGTCGCCGCGGAAGACGTGGCTGATGCGCATGTCCCAATCGTCGACGACGACGGCGAAGTTGTACGTCGGCACGCCATCCGTGCGGGCGATGATGAGGTCGTCGATCTCGCGGTTGTTGATCGTGATCGGGCCCTTGACGAGGTCGGTCCAGGTCACGTCGCCGGCCACGGGGTTGGCGAAGCGCACGACCGGCTTCACGCCCTCGGGCGGCGCCGGCAGCGTCTTGCCGGGCTCCGGCCGCCAGCGGCGGTCGTAGAGCGTCTTCTCGCCGCGGGCACGCTGCGCTTCACGCATCGCGTCCAGCTCCTCGGGCGTCGCGTAGCAGCGGTAGGCCTTGCCAGCCGCGATCAACTGCTCGATGACGGCCGTGTAGCGCTCCAGGCGCTGCATCTGGTAGATCGGGCCTTCGTCGTAGCTCAGGCCCAGCCAGTTCATCGCCGCGATGATTTGGTCGACCGAGTCCTGCGTCGAACGCGCGACATCGGTGTCCTCGATGCGCAGCACGAACTCGCCACCGTGGTGGCGGGCATAGGCCCAGGAGTACAGCGCCGTGCGGGCCGTGCCCAGGTGCAGGAAGCCGGTCGGCGACGGCGCGATGCGCGTGCGGATCTTGTCGAAGGAACTCATCGGATGGTCAAGGTGGAGAGGCCGCGCAGCAGGTCGTCGGTGATGTCGTCGACATGCTCAAGGCCGACGGCCAGACGGATCAGGCCCTGGCCGATGCCGGCGGCCTGGCGCTGGGCCTCGGTGAGGCGGCCGTGCGAGGTGGTCGCCGGGTGGGTGATGATGGACTTGGTGTCGCCCAGGTTCGTCGCGATCGACAGCACGCGCGTGCTGTCGATGACGTGGAAGGCGGCAGCGCGGGCGGCTTCGGGGGAGTCGGCGCGCAGGTCAAAGGACAGCACCGCCCCGCCCTGCCCCGACTGCTGGCGCATGGCCAGGTCGTGCTGCGGGTGCGAGGCGAGCGATGGGTAGTAGACCTGGTCGACCTCGGGCTGCGCCTGAAGCCAGAGCGCGACGGCCAGCGCCTGTTCGCTTTGCGCCTTCATGCGCAGCGACAGCGTCTCCAAGCCCTTCAGCACGACCCAGGCATTGAACGGCGCCAGCGTCATGCCCACCGTGCGCAGGATGGGGCCGAAGACGTCGCGAATGAGCTTGTTCGGCCCGCAAAGCGCGCCGGCCATCACGCGGCCCTGGCCGTCCATGTACTTGGTGGCCGAGTGCATGACGATGTCGGCACCCATCTCGGCGGGGCGCTGCAGCGCCGGTGTCGAGTAGGTGTTGTCGACGGCCAGGATGGCGCCGGCATCGTGGGCCAAGTCGGCCAGCGCGCGGATGTCGCAGACCTCGGTCAGCGGGTTGGTGGGCGTCTCGGCGAAGAACAGCTTGGTCGTGGGACGGATGGCCGCGCGCCATTCAGCCAGGTCGGTCTGCGACACGAAGCTGGTCTCGACGCCGAACTTGCCGAACTCCTTGGCGAACAGGTTGATCGTCGAACCGAACACGGAGCGCGAGCAGACGACGTGGTCGCCGGCCTTCAGCACGCCCATGCCCAGCAGCAGGATGGCGCTCATGCCGGTGGACGTGGCGATGGCGCCTTCCGTGCCTTCCATCGCCGCCAGACGCGCCTCCAGGCTGCGCACGGTCGGGTTGCTGGTGCGCGAGTAGGTGAAGTCGTCGGAGTTCGCGAAGCGCTCGGCCGACGTCTGCGCGTCGGGCTGCACGTAGGCGCTGGTCAGGAACAGCGCCTCGGAGTTCTCGCCATGCTGACTGGGCGCCAGTGCGGTGCGCACGGCCAGCGTCTCGGGGCGCAGGCCCTCGGGCAGCGTGGCGCGGGCGATGCGGCGGGCTTCCTCGCTCATGCGCTCAACCCTCGTTGCCGCTCTGCAGCGCCAGGCGGCTGCGTGAGTCCGCGTCTTCATCGCCCGGCTGGCTGGCACGCTGCGCACGCAGCGTGGCGAAGTCTTCCAGGCTGACGTCGCCGGTCACGTAATGGCCGTCGAAGCAGCTGGCCTCGAAGCCGGCGAGACCCGGGCGCAGCGCCGCGACGACGCGTTTCATCGCGTCCACGTCCTGGTAGATCAGCGCGTCGGCGCCGATGTACTGACGGATCTCCTCGATCGTGCGGTTGTGCGCGATCAGCTCCTCGGCTGTCGGCATGTCGATGCCGTAGACGTTGGGGTAGCGCACCGGCGGCGCGGCGGAGGCCAGGTAGACCTTGCGCGCACCGGCCTCGCGGGCCATCTGCACGATCTCCTTGGACGTCGTGCCGCGCACGATGGAGTCGTCCACCAGCAGCACGTTGCGGTCCTTGAACTCGACGCCGATGGCGTTGAGCTTCTGGCGCACGCTCTTCTTGCGCGCGCCCTGCCCCGGCATGATGAAGGTGCGGCCGACGTAGCGGTTCTTCACGAAACCCTCGCGGTAGGGCTTGCCGATGCGGTGGGCCAGCTGCATCGCCGAGGGGCGGCTGCTCTCCGGGATGGGGATGACGACGTCGATGTCGCTGGGCGGCATCGTCGAGATCACGCGCTGGGCCAGCGTCTCGCCCATGTTCAGCCGCGCCTGGTAGACGGAGATGCCGTCCATCACCGAATCCGGCCGCGCCAGGTAGACGAACTCAAACATGCAGGGGTTCAAGGTCGGGTTGTCGTTGCACTGCTCGGTGTGCAGCTTGCCGTCCATGTCGATGAAGAGGGCCTCGCCGGGCGCCACGTCGCGCTCCACCTGGTGGCCCGTGCCTTCCAGCGCCACGCTTTCGCTGGCGACCATGAACTCGCCGTTGTTGGAGCGACCAAAGCAAAGCGGCCGGATGCCGAAGGGGTCGCGGAAGGCCAGCAGGCCGTAGCCGGCGATCAGTGCGATGACGGCGTAGCTGCCCTTGATGCGCTTTTGCACGGCGCGCACGGCGGCGAAGATCTCCTTGGGCGTCAGCGGCAGGTCGCGGGCGGCCATCTCCAGCTCGTGCGCCAGCACGTTGATCAGCACCTCGGTGTCGCTCTCGGTGTTGATGTGGCGGCGGTCGATGGCGAACAGCTCGTCCTTCAGCGCATGCGCGTTGGTCAGGTTGCCGTTGTGCACCAGCACGATGCCGAACGGCGCGTTGACGTAGAAGGGCTGGGCCTCTTCCTCGCTGTAGGCGTTGCCGGCGGTCGGGTAACGCACTTGGCCCAGGCCGATGTTGCCGGGCAGCGCGCGCATGTTGCGGGTGCGGAAGACGTCGCGCACCATGCCGCGGGCCTTGTGCATGAAGCACTTCTGGCCCTGCATGGTGACGATGCCGGCGGCGTCCTGGCCGCGGTGCTGCAGCAGCAGCAGCGCGTCATAGATGAGCTGGTTGACGGGAGAGGCCGCGAGCGTACCGACGATGCCACACATGGCGGGGTTCCTTAATCAGGCGAATCCGCTTCAGATGGGGTCATCGAGCGGGAAACAAAACGGGCAAGGGGTTCAGGCAGCAGCGGCGTGACGTCGCGCAGCACGTCGCCCAGCACGGGCGCGGCCCGCGAGGCCTGCCAGGTGGCGGACTGCGCCAGCGGCGAGGCACCAATGATGAGCACCAGCAGCAGCGCGATGAAGACGCCGCGCAGCGCACCGAAGCCGGCGCCGCCCAGGCGGTCCACCACGGACAGCGGCGTGGCGTGGATCAGCATCTTGACCAGGCGCGACGCCAGGCTCCAGACGATGAGCACGAAGAAGAAGGCGATGGCCAGCGCGACGACATGCAGCGTCGCGGGGCCGAACTTGCTGGTCATGCCGTCGGGCAGCAGGCCCTCGACGACCGGCGCCAAGGGCGGCGCGGCGAAATAGGCCACGATCCAGCCCGCCAGCGACATCACCTCGAAGACCAGGCCGCGCCACAGGCCCAACCCGACCGAGATCAGCAGCACCGCCGCAAATGCGAGGTCAACCCAGCTGAGCGCGATGTCCATGACGGGCCTAGAGCGTCAGGATGGCGCCGGGCAGGCCAGCACCCTTGAGCTTGGCGGATGCGCGCTCGGCCTCATCGCGGCTGGCGAACGGGCCCAGGCGCACGCGAATGCGGCGGCCGTCGGCCGTGTCGACGGCCTGGGCATAGGTCTTGAGGCCCAGCTTCTCGACCTTGGCGCGCACGTCCTGCGCCGTCTTGTTCTCGCCATAGGCACCCACCTGGACGATGAAGCGCGCGGCCGCCGCCGTCGTCTCCTTGCCTTCGAGCAGGGCTTGGGCGCGGGCGCCGTCGGTGGCGTGGGGCTTGGGCTTGTCGGCGGGCTTCTCCGCTGGCTTGTCCGGCGCCTTCTCGGCGACCTTGACAGCCGGCCTGTCGACCGGTTTTTCAGCCGGCTTGTCCGCCGGCTTCTCTGGCGTCTTGTCGACGGGCTTCTCCGCCAGCTTCTCCACCGGCTTGGCCTCGACGGGCGGCGGTGCGACCTCGGGCTGCGAAGCCACGTCGGCCTGGGCCAGCGGCGCGCGCGCGGGCACGACCAGCGGCGGCGCGCCGTCCTTGCGCGGGATGTCGATCGGCAGGTCGACCGGGATCGGCCGCGGCTGCGTTTCGAAGATCAGCGGGAAGCCGACCACGCCAGCGGCCACCAACACGGCCGCGCCGATCAGGCGCCGGCGGGCGCGGATGCGCAGCACCTGCACGTCGTCGGCGGCCGAAGCCTTGGCGCCGGACTTTCCGGCCGACTTCTTGGGCGCCGCCGCGGCGGCGTCGTCGCGTTTGAGGAAGGAAAACAGGCCCATCGGCGGCGTCTGGCTCAGTGGAGAGTGGGAGGCTTGGGCTCGGCAGCGCCGGCCGTCACGCGCGGCAGGCCCTGCTGGAGCACCCCGCCCACGGTGTAGAAGGAACCGAAGACGAGGATTCTATCGGCCGTGGTCGCCCCGGCCGCCGCGGCTTGCAGCGCTTGCAGAGGGTTGATGTGCACATGCGTCTGAACGTCGGGCGGCGTCTTCAGCCCAGCGGCCAGAAAGGCGGCCTGCAATTGCTCGGCCGTCGCGGCGCGCGGCATCGGAAGGTCGGTGAAGTGCCAGACGTCCACCAGTGGCGCGATGCGCGCGAGGATGCCGGCCAGGTCCTTGTCTGCCATCGCGCCGAAGACGGCGTGGGTGCGCGGGAAGAAACCCATCTGGTCGAGGTTCTGCGCCAGCGCGGCCACGGCGTGCGGGTTGTGCGCCACGTCCAGCACGACGGCGGGCTGGCCGGCCAGCACCTGGAAGCGCCCCGGCAGCTCGACCAGCGCCAGGCCTGTGCGCACGGCCTGGGCGCTGACGGGCAGGCGGTCGGACAGCGCCTCCAGCGCGGCCAGCACGCCAGCGGCATTGAGCAACTGGTTCACGCCCCGCAGCGCCGGGTAGGCCATGCCCGAGAAGCGTTTGCCGCGGCCGGCCCATTGCCACTGCGTGCGGTCGCCGCTGAAGGTGAAGTCGCGGCCCAGCTGGCGCAGGTCGGCGCCCAGCTCCGCGGCCCGCGCGGCCAGCGACGCCGGCGGCACCGGGTCGCTGACGACGACAGGGCGGCCGGCGCGCATGATGCCGGCCTTCTCGCGGCCGACGCTCTCGCGGTCGCTGCCCAGGAACTCGGTGTGGTCCAGGTCGATGCTGGTGATGACGGCGCAGTCGGCGTCGATGACGTTGACCGCGTCCAGCCGGCCGCCCAGCCCCACTTCCAGGATGACCAGGTCCAGCGGCTCGTGCTGCAGGCGGCGCATGATGGCCAGCGTCGTGAACTCGAAGTAGGTCAGCGTGATGTCGCCGCGGGCAGCTTCGACGGCCTCGAAATGGGGTTCCAGCGACTCGGCCGTCACCGGCGCGCCGCCGACGCGGCAGCGCTCCTGGAAATGCACCAGGTGGGGCTTGATGTAGAGCCCTACACGGTAGCCGGCGTGCAGCGCGATGGACTCCAGCATCGCGCAGGTCGAGCCCTTGCCGTTGGTGCCTGCGACGACGACGGTCGGACAGTCGAAGGCGAGCCCCAAGCGCTCACGCACGGTCGCGACGCGCTCCAGCGTCATGTCGATGGTCTTGGGGTGCAGTCGCTCGCAGTGGGCGAGCCAGTCATCGAGCGTCATGGTCAAGCGTCATGGCGAAAAAACAAAAGCCAGGCACGGGGCCTGGCTCCGAACTCTGCGGGCGACGTTCAGGCGACGGCGTCCGCGCTCTGGCGCTGCAGCATCGCGAGCTGGCGCGCGATGGTCTCGCGCAGCTGGCGGCGGTCCACGATCATGTCGACGGCGCCCTTCTCCATCAGGAACTCGGCGCGCTGGAAGCCGGCAGGCAGCTTCTCGCGCACGGTGTTCTCGATGACGCGCGGGCCGGCAAAACCGATCAGCGCCTTGGGCTCGGCCAGCACGATGTCACCGACGAACGCGAACGAGGCCGACACGCCGCCCATGGTCGGGTCGGTCAGCACGCTGATGTAGGGCAACTTGGCCTTGGCCAAACGCGTCAGTGACGCATTGGTCTTGGCCATCTGCATCAGGCTCAGCAAGCCTTCCTGCATGCGCGCGCCGCCAGTGGCGGTGAAGCAGATGAAGGGCGTCTTCTGCTCGATGGCCGTCTCGACGCCGCGCACGAAGCGCTCGCCGACGACGGAGCCCATGGAACCGCCCATGAAGTCGAACTCAAAGCAGGCCGCGACCACAGGCACGCTCATGACGGCGCCGCCGATGACGACGAGCGCATCGGTCTCGCCGGTGTTCTCCAGCGCTTCCTTCAGGCGGTCGGGGTACTTCTTGCTGTCCTTGAACTTCAGCGCGTCAACCGGCAGCACTTCCTGGCCAATCTCGTAGCGACCTTCGCCGTCGAGGAAGGCATCCAGGCGCGCGCGCGCGCCGATGCGGTGGTGGTGCGAGCACTTGGGGCAGACGTTGATGTTCTGCTCCAGGTCGGTCTTGTAGAGCACCGTCTCGCAGCTCGGGCACTTGATCCACAGGCCTTCGGGGACCGTGCGGCGGTCCGCGGGGTCACCTTGCTGGATCTTGGGCGGGAGCAGTTTGTCGAGCCAACTCATGTCTCAATCCTTGTCGAGTGCGGCACGGATTTCACGGATGAAGGCCGCACCAGTCAAGGCGACATTATCGGCTGGCTGGCGCTCCAGCAATTCGACCAGCTTGGAGCCGATGACGACCGCGTCGGAAACGTCGGCCACCGCCCGCGCCGTCGCGCCGTCGCGGATGCCGAAGCCCACGCCCACCGGGGTGCTGACGTGCCGGCGGATGCGCGGCACGGCCTCGGCGACGGCGGCCGTGTTCAGGTGGCCGGCGCCGGTCACGCCCTTCAGCGACACGTAGTAGACATAGCCGCTGGCCAGCCTGCCGACCTGGGCCATGCGGGCCTCGGTGGACGTGGGCGCAAGCAGGAAGATCGCGTCCATGTCGGCCGCGCGCAGCTTGGCTGCGAACTCTTCGCACTCCTCGGGCGGGTAGTCGACGATGAGGATGCCGTCGACGCCGGCATCCCTGGCATCGGCCACGAAGGCGTCCAGCCCGTAGCGCTCGACGGGGTTGGCATAGCCCATCAGCACCATGGGCGTGGTCGCGTTGCGGGCGCGGAACTCGCGCACGAAACCCAGCACCTTGCGCAGGCCGATGCCGTGTTTCAACGCGCGCTCGCCGGCGCGCTGGATGACGGGGCCGTCGGCCATCGGGTCGGAGAACGGCACGCCCAGTTCGATGACATCGGCACCGGCCTCGGCCATCGCGACGAGCAGGTCGACGGTGGCCTCGGGGTAGGGATCACCGGCGGTGACAAAGGGGATCAGCGCCTTGCGGCCGTCGGCCTTGAGCTGGTTGAAGGTCGTCGTGATGCGGCTCATTGCGCACCTCCCTTGACGACCTGGCCGCGGCAAGAGGGGCGGCAGTAGAAGTCGGCCTTGGACAGGTCGGCCACCGTGCCGATGTCCTTGTCGCCACGGCCCGATAGGTTGACCAGCAGCACCTGCTCCTTGGCCATCGTCGGCGCGATCTTCATCGCATGGGCCACGGCATGGCTGGATTCCAGCGCCGGGATGATGCCCTCGGTGCGGCACAGCCGGTGGAAGGCCTCGATGGCCTCGGCATCGGTCGCGCCCACGTACTCGGCCCGGCCGATGTCCTTCAGGTGGGCATGCTCGGGGCCGACACCGGGATAGTCCAGGCCGGCGGAGATGGAATGGGTCTCGATGATCTGGCCATCCGCATCCTGCAGCAGGTAGGTGCGGTTGCCATGCAGCACGCCAGGGCTGCCGGCCGACAGCGTGGCCGCGTGCTTGCCGCTGGCGATGCCCTCCCCGGCCGCCTCGACGCCGATCAGGCGCGTGCCCTCGTGCTGGATGTAGGGATAGAAGATGCCGATGGCATTGCTGCCGCCGCCCACGCAGGCAATGACGGCGTCCGGCTGGCGGCCGACCATGTCGGGCATCTGCACCAGGCATTCGTCGCCGATGACGCGCTGGAAGTCGCGCACCATCATCGGGTAGGGGTGCGGACCCGCCACGGTGCCGATGATGTAGAAGGTGTTCTCGACGTTGGTGACCCAGTCGCGCATCGCCTCGTTGAGCGCGTCCTTCAGCGTCTTGCTGCCGGACTCGACGGGCACGACGGTCGCGCCGAGCAGCTTCATGCGGTAGACGTTGGGCGACTGGCGCTTGACATCCTCGCTGCCCATGTAGACCACGCATTCCAGGCCGTAGCGCGCGCAGATCGTGGCCGTGGCCACGCCGTGCTGGCCGGCACCCGTCTCCGCAATGACGCGCGGCTTGCCCATGCGCTTGGCCAGCATGGCCTGGCCGATGACGTTGTTGATCTTGTGGGCGCCGGTGTGGTTGAGGTCCTCGCGCTTGAGGTAGATCTGCGCGCCACCCAGCTCACGGCTGAGGCGCTCGGCGTGATAGATCGGGCTGGGTCGGCCGACGAAATGCTTGAGCTCGCGCTGGTACTCGGCAATGAAGTCCGGGTCGTTGCGGTAGTGCGCGTAGGCGTCCTTGAGCTCATCGAGCGCGTGGACGAGGGTCTCGGAGACAAAGCTGCCGCCAAAGGTGGCCGCACCGGCATGGCGGAAATGCCCGGTCGCGTCGGGCTGGTCGTACTTGAACATGGTCTTCCCCTATCGGGTCAGTTCTGCGTCGGCGCGCTTCACCGCGCGGCAGAACTCGTGCATCAGGTCGGCGCTCTTGATGCCCTTGGACACCTCGACGCCGGAACTCACATCAACGGCCCAGGGCCGCACCTGGCGGATGCCATCGGCGACGTTTGCTGCATTCAACCCACCAGACAAAACGAGGCGAGAGCTGACGCTTGGAGGAATGAGTGACCAATCGAAGACCTTGCCGCCACCGCCGTAACCGTCGACGTGGGCGTCGAGCAGGATGGCCTGGGCATTGGAAAACTGTGCCGCGAAGTCTAGCAAATCGACGCCCGGCGCCATGCGGGCGGCGCGCAGATAGGGTCGCCTCACGCGATCGCAGTCGGCCGCCGTCTCGTCACCATGGAACTGGACGAGCATGTTGGGCAAGGCCTCGAAACCCGCCTGCAGCTCGGCGTCGGTCGCGTTGACGAACAGGCCCACCGGCGTCACGAAGGGCGGCAGCAACTGGGCAAGCGCCCTCGCCCGCTGCGGCGTGACGGCGCGCGGGCTCTTGGCGTAGAAGACGAAACCGATGGCATCGGCACCCGCTTCAATGGCCGCTTCCACATCGGCTTCGCGGGTCAGGCCGCAGATCTTGATTCGGGTCATGGCAGCCAGTCGAGCGCGGCGACCTGCCGCGGGATGTCCAACTCGGCATCGTAGGTCGGGCCGAGGAAATAGAGGCCGTCAGGGGCAAAAGTGGGCGCCGCCACCTTGCGGTCGCGCGCGGCCAGCACGTCCGACACCCAGTCCGGCGAGCGCGTGCCGCTGCCGACGGCGAGCAGGCAGCCCATCAGGTTGCGCACCATGTGGTGCAGGAAGGCGCTGGCCTCGAACTCGAAGCGCCAGTACGCACCGCGCCGCTGCACGCGGATCTCGCGCAACGTCTTGATGGGCGACGCCGCCTGGCATTCGGACGAGCGGAAGGACGAGAAGTCGTGCTCGCCGATCAGCCGCTCGGCGGCGGCCTCCAGCGCGGCCTGGTCCAGCGGGCGGAACACCCAGCCACACTGGCCGGACTCGATGGCAGGCCGCACGGCGGACTCCAGCAGCAGGTACGCATAACGCCGGCCCCGCGCCGAGTTGCGGGCATGGAAGGCGTCGCCCGGGAAGCGGCACCACTGGATGGCGATGTCGGCCGGCAGATAGCGGTTGCTGCCGCGCACCCAGGAAAACAGCTCGCGTTCGACCTCGGTGTCGAAATGCACGACCTGGTTGATGCCGTGCACGCCGGCATCGGTGCGGCCGGCGCAGATCGTGCGGATGGGCTGGGCTGCGAAAGCGGACAAGCCCTTTTCAAGCGCGTCCTGCACGGTGCGGCCGTCGGGCTGGCTCTGCCAGCCGTTGTAGCCGCCCCCGCGGTAGCTGACTCCTAGTGCGACTCTCATGGGCTCCAAAGTAAAAACGCCCGGCCAAGGCCGGGCGTCGAAGTATCGCGGTTGAGGCTCAGCGAAGCTCGTTCAGCATGGTTTGCGCACGGTCGCGCAGCGAGCCGCTGGCGCGCTGGATCAGCTCCTGCAGCACCTCGCGGGCGCCTTCGGTGTCGCCGATCTGGCGGAACTCGTCGGCCAGCTCCAGCTGACGCAGCAGCGGGTCGCCGTCATCATCACCCAGCGCGTCCAGCGCTTCGGCAAGGCGGTCCGGATCGGTTTCACCGGGCAGGGTCGGCTCGCCCAGGTCGAAGTCCAGGTCGGCCGGCGCGGTGGCCGGCACGGCGGGGGACGGCGCCATCACCGGCAGGTCACCCATGCCGCTCAGGTCGAAGTTCAGATCCGGCGCGGGCGGCGCGGTGCGCGTGCCGCGGCCCGAGATGTCGAAATCCATCGTCAACGGGGCTTGCTCGACCGAGGCCGGCATGGCCTGGGTCGCGGCCATGGCCGTCGGCGAAACGGGCTCGGGCGCATCGAGGTCCAGGTCCAGCGCCAGGTCGAAACCGCTGACGGGGCCAGTGTCCGGGCCGCCACGCGACATCGCATCGGTCCCGAGATGAGCCGCGGCGGTATTCACACCGCTGGGCAGCGCCGTTTGCGGCAGCGTGCTGGCGTTCATGGGCTCGGGGCGCAGTTCGGGGCCGTCCTCGACATGCGCAGGCGCGCCGCCGGGCTGGTAGAGCGGGTTGTCCGGGTCGATGCCGCGGCCCAGTTCCTGCGCCTTGGCCCAGTCTTCGCCGTTGCCGCGGGTCTCGGCGTACAGCTGCACGGCCAGTTGCTCAAAGCCCTTGGTGTCACGGCGCTTGGCGTAGACCTCCAGCAGCTTCAGGCGGATGGCCAGGCGCGTCGGGTTGGCGCGCAGGGCTTCCTTCAGGATTTCCTCGGCCTGCAGGTCGCGGCCATAGGCCAGGTAGACGTCGGCCTCGGCGACCGGGTCCACATCGCCGATGGCGTCGAGCTGACTCAGCGAGTAGCTCATGGACGATTGGCCGCTGTTCTGCGCGTCGCGCGTGTCGACGCGTTGGCCACCGGTGCCGCCAAAGAAGGAGTCGGGCTGCAGGCGGCTTTCGTGGAAGCCGGTCTCGGCTGCATTGACCGGGCGGCGCGAACGCAGCCGGTACAGGCCCAGGCCGCCCAGCACGGCCACCAGCACGCCGGCCAACGGCAGCACGATGGGGCTGTCGAGCAGTTGTTCGATGAAGCCGGGCGGCTCGGCAGCGGGCGGCGGCGCAAGCGGCGCACTGGCGCGTGCCAGCGGCTTGGACGCGGCGACGCTGGCAGCGGCCACAGGCGCCGGCGCGGCGGCCGAAGCAGCCTCGACGGCAGCCACCACCGGGGCGGGCAAGGTCGGCGTGGCCGGCGCCGGCGCCGGCGCCACGGAGGCACCCGGCGCAGCGGGCTTGGCTGCGCTGGAGAGCTTCTTCAGCTCCTCGACATTGCGGGTCAGCTCAGCAACGCGGGCGGCGGCGTCTTTCTTCTCGGTGTCCTTGGACAGCTTGGTCTCGGCCGCGGTAGAGGCAGCGCCACCGGCCTTGCTGAGCGTGAGCTTGTCGGGCGTCGTCGCGGCTGCGGGCTTGCGGTCCTCGACGGCGGCCTGCACCTGACCCTTGGACTGGCGCTCGCTCTCGGTGTTCTCCAGCGTCGGCGCGGCGGACGCGAGGCGCTGGCGGTAGGCGGAGAAGTCGGCGCTCTGGGCCAGGATGATGCGGCGCGCTTCCGGTGCGGGCACGGTGGCCAGCGAATCGCTGGACGGCACCTGCAACACGGCACCCGACTTCAGCAGGTTCATGTTGCCGTCGATGAAGGCGTCGGGGTTGTTGCGGAACAGGCCCACCAGCATCTGGTCCAGCGAGATGCCACTGACCTGGGTGCGCGAGGCGACCTTGGACAACGAGTCGCCCGGGCGCACGGTGTATTCGGACGCCGCGGTGACGGGCGGGCGCACGGGCGCCGGAGCCGGCGTGCGGGCGGCGGCGACCGGGGCCGGGGCAGGCGACGACGCGGAACCATTGCGCGGCAGCGCGGTCGTCACGGCCGGGGCAGGCGCGGGTACGGCCTCGCTGGAGGCGGCTGTGGCGGGTGCGGGCGCGGCTGCAACGGCCGGAGGCGCAGTGATGATGGGCGCGGGCTTGGGCAGGCTGGGCGGATCGAACAGCAGCGTGTATTCGCGCACCAGGCGGCCGCTCGACCAGGTCAGCTCGAGGATGACGTCGACGAAGGGTTCCTGAACGGCTCGGTCGCTGCTGACGCGCAACACGGTGCGACCGTTCTGGCGGGTGATCTGGACCTGCGTCGAGGTCAGCACGGGGTTGTAGTCGACCCCGGTGCTGCGGTAGGACTCGGGCGGTGCGACGCGCACCTTGAGCGTGGCAGCCTCTTCGGGCGTCAGGCTGGTGACGTCGATCTCGGCGCGCATGGTCTCGCCGAGAGCCGACTGCACGTTGAGCTTGCCCAGCCCCAGCGCATGCACGCCACCGCTGGCCATGAGCAAAGCGGCGGCAAGGGCGAGGTGGTGGCGAGCAAAGCCCATCGGTCTAACTCCCTCGAATGCGTCGCGGATGTGGTCTTTCAAGGCATTCCCCAAAGCAACAAGGCGGGGCATGAGGCCCCGCCTGTCTCGATCTTCAGCACGCGCTGCACGAACCTGGTCTGAACGCTGGTTTGCACGTCATGGCCTGCGTCGAGTCTCGAATCAAAAACACAACGGCATCAAGCATATACGCTGAAATGCTCAAGGGGTACCTGATGTGTCGCTTGGTTTCAATATCGACGCCCGGGTGAACCCTAGGTCAAGGCGTAAAAGACCGTAAGCGAATTCAACGCTCGAGCAGGATGCGCAGCATGCGACGCAGCGGCTCCGCCGCGCCCCACAGCAGCTGGTCGCCGATGGTGAAGGCGCCGAGGTACTCGGGACCCATCGCCAGCTTGCGCAGGCGACCGACGGGAATCGTCATCGTGCCGGTGACGGCCACCGGCGTCAGGCCACGGATGGTGGCCTCGCGCGTGTTCGGCACGACCTTCACCCATTCGTTGTCGGCGGCGATCATGGCCTCGATGTCGGCCAGCGGCACGTCCTTCTTCAGCTTGAAGGTCAGCGCCTGGCTGTGGCAACGCATGGCACCCACGCGCACGCAGAAGCCGTCGACGGGGATGGCGCCCGAGCCGAGGATCTTGTT
Source organism: Roseateles sp. P1_C6 (assembly GCF_056406315.1). Lineage (NCBI taxonomy): Bacteria > Pseudomonadati > Pseudomonadota > Betaproteobacteria > Burkholderiales > Sphaerotilaceae > Roseateles > Roseateles sp. P1_C6. Next base: position 469,988 of record NZ_JBFUAK010000002.1, on the reverse strand, counting down.
GGTCTCGGCCATGCCCTTCCACTCTTCCTTGGACATGCCATTGCCCAGGTCCTTGTCGATCCACGGGATCAGCGAGCCGCCCAGCGGCACGCCGAAGTTGGCGGTTTCCTCGGCCGACAGCGAGCGCTGCTTGGCGATGACCTGGCGGTCGATTTCGAGGATGGCGCTCTTGGGGTCGTCCAGCAGCGGCTTGACGGCGGCGTTCAGCGTGCCGTACTGCGTCAGCAGCTCGCGCATGTGCTGAGCGCCGCCACCCGAAGCGGCCTGGTAGGTCTGCGTGGACATCCACTCGACGAGGCCGGCCTTGTACAGCGCGCCCACGCCCATCAGCATGCAGCTGACGGTGCAGTTGCCGCCGATCCAGTTCTTGCCGCCGTTGCTCAGCGCCTGGTCGATGACGGGGCGGTTCACGGGGTCGAGGATGATGACCGCGTCATCCGCCATGCGCAGCGTGGAGGCCGCGTCGATCCAGTGGCCGTTCCAGCCCGAGGCGCGCAGCTTGGGGTAGACCTCGGTCGTGTAATCGCCGCCCTGCGCGGTGATGATGATGTCGCAGCGCTTGAGCTGTTCGAGGTCGAAAGCGTTCTGCAGCTTCGTCTCGCTCTTGGCCTGGGCCGGAGCAGCGCCGCCGGCATTGGACGTCGAGAAGAACAGCGGCTCGATCAGGTCGAAATCGCGTTCAGCGGTCATGCGCTCCATGAGCACCGAGCCCACCATGCCGCGCCAGCCTACGAGGCCTACCAAGGTCGTCATCATCTTTCCTTTCGTTCACCAAACCCCATCCACTTCGGGCCCCGGCTCGTTCGCCGGGTTTGGAGGGGCGAGACGAGACGGAGCGTTAGCTCTTGATGGTTTTCGTGGTCGTGATGGCTTTGACGACAGCGTCGCCCATCTCGATGGTCGTAACCTTCGAGGTGCCTTCACTCCAGATGTCGGCGGTACGCAAGCCCTGAGCCAGCACCGACTGCACGGCCGACTCGATACGAGCGGCAGCGTCGGCTTGGTTGAGGGAGAACTTGAGCATCATGGCAGCGGAGAGGATTGTAGCCAGAGGGTTGGCAATTCCCTTGCCCGCGATGTCCGGCGCGCTGCCGTGGCTGGGTTCGTAGAGGCCCTTGTTGTTCGCGTCCAACGAAGCGGACGGCAGCATGCCGATGGAGCCGGTCAGCATCGCGGCCTCGTCGGACAGGATGTCACCGAACATGTTGCCGGTCACGACGACGTCGAACTTCTTCGGCGCCTTGACGAGCTGCATCGCGGCGTTGTCCACGTACATGTGGTCCAGCTCGACGTCGGGGTAGCTCTTGTGGACTTCGATGACGATGTCCTTCCAGAACTGCGAGGTCTCCAGCACGTTGGCCTTGTCGACACTGGTCAGGCGCTTGCCACGCTTGCGGGCGGCCTGGAAGGCGACGTGGGCGATGCGCTCGATCTCGGGGCGCGAGTAGCGCATCGTGTCGAAAGCCTCGTCAGCGCCGGGGAAGTGGCCATCCACGGCCGTGCGGCGGCCGCGCGGTTGGCCGAAGTAGATGTCGCCGGTCAGTTCGCGGATCAGCAGGATGTCCAGGCCTGCCACCAGTTCGGGCTTCAACGACGAGGCATGCGTGAGCTGCTCGTAGCAAATGGCCGGACGGAAGTTGGCGAACAGGCCCAAGGCCTTGCGCAGGCCGAGGATGGCCTGCTCAGGGCGCAGCGCACGCTCCAGCTTGTCGTACTTCCAGTCACCCACGGCGCCGAACAGCACGGCGTCGGCTTCCTGCGCCAGTTTCAGCGTGGCGGGCGGCAGCGGGTGGCCGCTGGTCTCGTAGGCCTTGCCGCCGACGTCGGCCCAGTCGAGCTGCAAAGGCAGGTCGAGTGCGTTCAAGACCTTGACCGCCTCGGCCATGATCTCGGGACCGATGCCGTCGCCCGGCAGCACTGCAATCTTCTTCATCTCAAATCACTCTGTTGTTCAGCCAGGGTTTGGCGGCGATGCGTTGCGCCTCGTAAGCGCGGATCTTGTCGGTGTGCTGCAGCGTCAGGCCGATCTCGTCGAGGCCACCGATCAGGCATTCCTTGCGGAACGGCTCGATGTCGAACGGCAGCTCGGCGCCGTCGGGCTTGACGACGACCTGGCGCGGCAGGTCGACGACCAACTGATAGCCCGGGAACGCATAGACCTCGTCGAACAGGCGCGCAATTGCTGACTCCGGCAACACGACGGGCAGCAAGCCGTTCTTGAAGCAGTTGTTGAAGAAGATGTCGGCGAAGCTGGGCGCCAGGATGGTGCGGAAACCGTACTGCTGCAGCGCCCAGGGCGCGTGCTCGCGGCTGGAGCCGCAGCCGAAGTTGCTGCGCGCGATCAGCACGCTGGCCCCTTGGTAGCGCGGCTGGTTCAGCACGAAGTCCGGGTTGGGCTTGCGGCTGGCCGGGTCCTGGCCGGGCTCGCCGTGGTCCAGGTAACGCCATTCGTCGAACAGGTTGGGGCCGAAGCCGCTGCGCTTGATCGACTTCAGGAACTGCTTGGGAATGATGGCGTCGGTGTCGACGTTGTCGCGGTCCATGGGCGCGACGAGGCCCTTGTGGATGGTGAACTTGTCCATGGCTCTCAGCTCAACGTGCGGACGTCAACGAAATGGCCGGTCATGGCCGCAGCAGCGGCCATGGCCGGGCTGACCAGGTGGGTGCGACCACCCGCGCCCTGGCGGCCTTCGAAGTTGCGGTTGCTGGTGGACGCGCAGCGCTCGCCAGGCTCCAGACGGTCGGCGTTCATCGCCAGGCACATGGAGCAGCCCGGCTCGCGCCATTCGAAACCCGCGCCCTTGAAGACCTGGTCCAGCCCTTCGGCCTCGGCCTGCGCCTTGACCAAGCCGGAGCCCGGCACGACCAGCGCCAGCTTGATGTTCTTGGCCACGCGGCCGCCGACGCGGCGCACGATGGCCGCGGCCTCGCGCATGTCCTCGATGCGGCTGTTGGTGCAGGAGCCGATGAAGACCTTGTCGACATGGATGTCGTTGATGGCCTTGTTGGGCTCGAGCGCCATGTAGGTCAGCGCGCGCTCGATGGCGCCGCGCTTGATGGCATCGCGCTCCTTGTCGGGATCGGGCACGCGGTCGTCGATGGACAGCACCATCTCGGGGGACGTGCCCCAGGTGACTTGCGGGCGGATCTGCGCGGCGTCGATCTCGACGACCTTGTCGAAGTGCGCGCCGGCGTCCGTGTGCAGCGTGCGCCAGTAGGCGACGGCTTGGTCCCATTCCACGCCTTGCGGCGAGAAAGGGCGGCCCTTCACGTAATTGATCGTCGTGTCATCCACGCCGATCAGGCCAGCGCGGGCGCCGGCTTCGATGGCCATGTTGCAGACGGTCATGCGACCTTCCATCGAGAGTGAGCGGATGGCCGCGCCCGCGAACTCGATGGTGTAGCCGTTGCCGCCGGCCGTGCCGATCTTGCCGATGATGGCCAGCACGATGTCCTTGGCGCCCACGCCCTTGGGGCATTGGCCCTCGACCTTGACGAGCAGGTTCTTGGCCTTCTTGGCCGACAGCGTCTGCGTGGCCAGCACATGCTCGACCTCGCTGGTGCCGATGCCATGCGCCAGCGCGCCGAAGGCGCCGTGCGTGGACGTGTGGCTGTCACCGCAGACGACGGTCATGCCGGGCAGCGTGGCGCCCTGCTCCGGGCCGATGACGTGCACGATGCCCTGGCGCTTGTCGCTCATCTTGAACTGCGTGATGCCGACACGGTCGCAGTTGGCGTCCAGCGTGTCGACCTGCAGGCGCGAGATCGGGTCGGCGATGCCTTGGCTTCGGTCCGTCGTCGGCACGTTGTGGTCGCTGACGGCCAGGTTGGCACTCAGGCGCCAGACCTTGCGAGCGGCCAGATCCAGGCCTTCGAAGGCCTGCGGACTGGTCACCTCGTGCACGAGATGGCGGTCGATGTAGAGCAGTGCCGTGCCGTCCGGCTCGGAGTGCACGACGTGCTCATCCCAGAGCTTGTCGTAAAGAGTTCTAGCGGTCATTGCTTTTCTCGGGGAATGAGGGTGTCCACGAAGCGTTGCACCACGGTGGGCAAGCGCTGTTGGCGCAGCACACCCAAGTAATAGTCGCGCTCGGCCCAGGTTTCATCCAGGCGCAGGCAGCGCACGCCGAAAACGCGGGTGAAGCGTTCGGCCGGAGCCTCGGGCAGCACGGCCACGCCCAGGCCGGACTCGACCAACTGCGCGATGCCGTCGAAACCACGCACCTGCAGGCGCGCGTTCAAGGTCTGGCCCAGCGCTGCGGCTTGCTCGCGCATCAGTTCCTGCGCGCTGGCACCGGCATGCAGGCCGATGAGGTCATAGGCCAGCAACTCGTTGAAGGTCACCGACTCGCGGTTGGCCAGCGGGTGCTTGAGCGGTACCAGCGCGGCCAGACGGCCGCGCGCGAACACCCAGGTCTGCACCCGGTTGTCCAGCAGCGGGCCGGCAAAGATGCCAACGTCCGCGCGGCCTTCGGCTACCGCGGCCTGCACCTCGGCGCTGGTCAGGTCTTCCAGGCTGATGCGGATCTGCCCATGCGCCTGAGAGAACTCGACCAGATACGGCGGCAGGCATTCGGCGATCGCGCTGGTGTTGGACGCGATGCGCAGATGACCCTTGATGCCGCGCGAAAACTCCATGACCTCGGTTTCGAGCGCATAGAGCGACGCGTGCAGCGAGCGGATGTGACGCACCAGCGCCCGCCCCGCCTCGGTCGGCTCGACACCCCGGGCGCGACGCTCGAAGAGCTGCACGCCGAGGCGGCTTTCCAGGTCCGAGAGTCGCTTGCTGGCAGCGGCCAGGGCCAGGTGTTCCTGGGCCGCACCGCGGGTGATCGAGCGGGTCTGCTCGATGGCCAGCACGAGGTTGAGGGTGGTGAGGTCGTGGCGCATGTTTGTCTCTGACTCCAGCATAGCCTTCGTGAAGAAGGCAATTCTGCGCCAAAAAGCGACGCCGGCTTCGTCAATGGCGAAATTCAGCGCACCACTGAAGCTGCCTGCTTCAGCAGGCCGCGCAGCGCATTGCGGCTGTGCGCGCCGAAGTGGCCCAGAAGCTCCGCGATCGCCTGGTGCAGTGCATCGCGCTGGCCCTGCATGTCGCGCGCCAGCTCCGGGCCGAGAGTCGCCTCGTTGGCGGCGAAATCGAAATTGGGGTCAGTGACGAATTTCGCCGGCGCACCGACGACGACCGCCGAATCCGTCGCGGGCCCGGCGGCGAAGGCTTCCGCCGCGACGACATCACGCACATAGCTCACGCTCCAGGCGGGGTAGCGCGCGTCACGGCCGGCATCGCGCAGCGCCGTCTCCAGCGGCCCGTCGCTGCGCTGGCGGGCGTTGTCGATGATCCAGCGCGTCTGGAACTGCTCCAGCACGAAATGCCGGTTGCTCTGCAGCACGACCAGGCCTTGCCGGTCCGCCGGCGCGCCGAGCTGGGCCTTCAGGTTGACCCACATCATGTGGCCCAGCGTGGCGCCCGGCGCGGCGCTGGCGTGATAGGGCTGGGTCAGGTCCTCGACATGGTGCAGCGCCAGGCCGGCAAAGCGCCAGCCCCAGTAAGCATGGCCGGTCTGCCAGGCCAGCACGGCCAGGCCGCCGTACTGCTGCACGCGCAGTTCGGTGAAGGTGCGCGCAAAGCTGGGCGCCAGCGTGTTGAAGACGGCGCCCTGATGGAAGAAGCCCATGTGGAAGGGCGCCTGCGAACCGATGGCGACGGCCGGGTTGCCAAAGGGCTGTTTGCCGAAGCCATAGGACGGGTTCGCCGGGCTACCGGGGTTGTCGTCGAACAGGTTGAGGTCGTGGCCGTAGTCGGGCTCGTCGCACGCGGAGGCCAGCACGGCCAGTGGCGCCACCGCCTCGCCGGGCTGCAAGGCGGCGAAGCGCTGCGTGGCGCCCTTGCTCGGCGTGACGGCACTGACGACGTTGGCATCGATGGCCGGCCGCGTCGATTCGCCGTCGCGCGGATCGGCCTGCAGATAAAGCGCCAGCCGGGACTGCGGCGAGAGGCGCAAGGCCCGCAGGAAGGCGGCGCGGCGGTCGGCATCGCTGCGCTTGGCATCGATCGCAAAGCGCAAGGCGTCTGGCCGCGGCGCATGGCCCTTCAGATGCTCGCGGGCCTGGGCCTCCTGCGCATCCAGCGTGCGGGCGATAGCAGCTTCCTGGTCACGCAGGAAATCGACGAGGGGTTCGGCCTTCACCGCGGCCGCGTTCGCGACCTCGGGCATGCGCTCGAAGGCGCGATAGCACATGGGCGTGTGGTTGCCCCAGGCCTGCGCCAGCGTGGGCAGCAGCAGGGCAAGCAGGGCGAGCGGGGCGACAACGGGGCGCATCGGCGACAGCGGCGTGGGAAAGCCGGCATTCTGGCCCGCGTCAAAGCAAAGCCTTGCGACCGAACCCGCAGAACAGCTCGTGGCCACTCCGCCTCCCGGTGTGCCACGGGCCGGTGAGCCCAGCGCAGCACGCGCAAGTTTTGCTGCCTGCAGGTTACGGACGGGTACGGTTTCGCAGAAGCGGTGATTCGGGAACCGCCGCTTCGCAGCCAGCGAACCGCTTCGCGGCGACGCAAGCGTGGCTTGCCTCGCTGGAGGCTGCCACGGCGCTGCAGCGCCGCTACGGCCTGGAAGACAAGCTCAACCCAAGGCCGCAATGACCTCGGCCGGCGCCTGCACCAGTTCGATCAGCACGCCCTCGCCGCCGAACGGGAACTGGTCGTTGCCCTTGGGGTGAACGAAGCAGATGTCATGGCCCGCCGCGCCGCGGCGGATGCCGCCCGGCGCGAAGCGCAGGCCCTGCGACTCCAGCCACTGCACGGCCACGGGCAGGTCGTCCACCCACAGGCCGATGTGGTTCAGCGGCGTGGCGTACACGGCGGGCTTCTTGTCCGGGTCCAGCGGCTGCATCAGGTCCACCTCCACCGCATGGGCGCCCTGCCCCAGCGTGCAGATGTCTTCGTCGACGTTCTCCCGCTCGCTCCTGAAGTTGCCGGTCACCGGCACGCCCAGCAGATCCACCCACAGGTGGCGCAGCTTGGCTTTGTCCAGGCCGCCGATGGCGATCTGTTGCAGGCCGAGGACTCGGAACGGGCGTGTGGTGTTGATGCTCATGGTCGTCGTCACAGTTTGAGTCGCCCCCACAGCCAGCCGGTCTTGACGCCGGCCAGCGTGGCGATGGATTGTTGATGGATGTAGGGCAGCCGCCCACCCCAGCCGAAGAAGCGGTCGCGCAGCCAGGGCGCGATGACCGCGTGGGACTGAAACATCGGCGTCAGGCCCTTGCTGGCCTGGCCGTAGAAGCGCAGGTGGGCGCGGCGACGGCGGGTGTAGCGCTGAAAAACGCCGGACCAATCGCCACCGATCTCGGCGGCCAGCTCATGCGCATCGATGAGCGCCATGTTGGCGCCCTGCCCCAGCTGCGGGCTCATGCCGTGCGCGCAGTCGCCGATGGCGAGCACGCGGCGGTCATGCCAGCGGGACATCCAGACGTCGGCGTAGCGCGCCTCGCGCAGCTGCGTGGCGTCCCGCAAACCGGCCAGCAGCGGCGCGACGTCGGGGAACAGCGCCGTCATCTGCTGCTTGAGCCGGTCCAGACCGATGCGCTCTTGCCAGCCCTCAAGTTCAACGACGGGCAGGCTCCAGAACAGGTTGATGCCATGCTCGGCGTCATCGGCATGGGCCTTGCCGACCGGCATCAGCCCGATCATCTGCGACGCCGAGCGGAAGCGCTGGCGCAGTTCGATCTGCGGGAAGCCGAGCGGCGCGGGCAGCACGGTCCAGACGGCACCCCAGGGAAAAGGCTGCGCATGCTGGCCGACCTTCATGCCCTCGCGCAGCCTGGAGAAGCTGCCGTTCGCAAGGATCAGCGCGGCATGCCGCTGGGCCTCGCGGTGGGCCAAGCGCAGCGTGACACCCGCCTCGTCCTGCTCGAAGCCATCGACCACCGCGCCGCAATGCCAGCGAATGCCCAATTCGCGCACGCGCCGCCACAGCAAGCCCATCAGCGCGCCGCGCTGGATGCCCAGGCCGTAGGCGGCGGGGTCGAAGCGCCGGTAGCTCATGTCCAGCACCGCGCGACCCGTGGGCGTGTCGCCGAACAGCCGGTCCACGCGCGTGCCCAGCGTCAGCGCCTCGTTCAGCAGGCCCATGGCCGCCAGCACGCGCTGCCCGGTGGGTTGCAACAACAGTCCGGCGCCGATGGGCTGGGGTTGCGGGACAGCCTCATACAGGTCGACCGGCACGCCACGCTCCGCCAGGCGGATGGCCGCGGCTGCGCCGGCGACACCCGCGCCGACGATGGCGACCGTCGGTTCAGGCAAAGCGCAGGATGGGCTGATCGACGGAAAGACTTTCGCCCGGCTTGGCCAGCACCTCGGCCACCGTCACGTCCTGGCTGGCGCTGAGGATGTTCTCCATCTTCATCGCCTCGATGACCGCCAGGCGCTCGCCGGCCTGCACGGTCTGGCCGACCTGGGCGGCCAGGTGCACCAGCAGCCCCGGCATGGGCGACAGCAGCAGCTTGGATGTGTCGGGCGGCGCCTTGTAGGGCATCAGCTTTTGCAGTTCGGCCGCGCGCGGGCTCAGCACGGTCAGCTCGACGGAGCGGCCACCATGCTGGATGCGGTAGGCCAGCGGGTTCCTGGCCATGCCGCGTTCGGCCTGGGCCGTGAAGGCCAGGCCGTTGACGGTGCCGGTGATGCGCACGTCGTTCAGGCGCGAGCTGGAGACGATGCGGTAGTCCTTGCCGCCCACCTGCACGCGGGCTTCGCCCAGCGCGCCGGCGAACTCCGAGATGTGCATCTCGTGGCGCTCGGCCTGGCCGGCGCCGAGGTTCACGACGGCCACATAGTCGTGCTCAATCTGCACCTCATGGCCGCGCATCTGGCCGCTGATGCCGGCCTCGCGCTCGCGCGCCTTGCGGCGGATGAAGCCGGCCAGCGCGACAAGGAACAGCGGGTCGGCATGTGGCACATCGTCCGACTTGAAGCCGCCGGCGTAGTGCTGCGCGATGAAGCCGGTGTTGAAGTTGCCGGTCGCAAAGTCCGCATGCCCCAGCAGCGCGGCCTGGAAGGGGATGTTGCTGGACACGCCGCGGATGACGAAGCCGTTCAGCGCCTCGCGCATCATGCGAATAGCGTCGGCACGGTCGCGGCCGTGCACGATGAGCTTGGCGATCATCGAGTCGTAGAACATCGGGATCTCGCCGCCCTCGTAGACGCCGGTGTCCACGCGCACGCCGAAGCGCTGCGGCTCGGCCTGCGCCATCATCGTCTCCGGCGGCTGGTAGCGCACCAGGCGGCCGGTGGAGGGCAGGAAGTTGCGGAACGGGTCTTCCGCGTTGATGCGGCACTCGATGGCCCAGCCTTCGCGCTTGATGTCGGCCTGCGTGACCGCCAGTGGCTCGCCGGCGGCGACGCGGATCATCTGCTCGACCAGGTCCAGCCCGGTGATGCACTCGGTGACCGGGTGCTCCACCTGCAGCCGCGTGTTCATCTCCAGGAAGTAAAAAGACTGGTCCTTGCCGACGACGAACTCCACCGTGCCGGCGCTCTGGTAGTTGACGGCCTTGGCCAGCGCCACGGCCTGTTCGCCCATCGCGCGGCGCGTGGCCTCGCTGATGAAGGGCGACGGCGCCTCCTCGATGACCTTCTGGTGTCGGCGCTGGATGGAGCACTCACGCTCCCACAGGTAGACGACCTGGCCTTGCGAATCGCCCAGCACCTGGATCTCGATGTGGCGCGGCTCCTCGACGAACTTCTCGATGAAGACGCGGTCGTCACCGAAGCTGTTGCGCGCCTCGTTGCGGCAGGACGTGAAGCCCTCGAAGGCCTCCTTGTCGTTGAAGGCGACCCGCAGGCCCTTGCCGCCGCCGCCGGCGCTGGCCTTGATCATGACCGGGTAGCCGATCTTGGCGGCGATGCCGACGGCCTCTTCAGCCGACAGGATGGGCTCGTTGTGGCCCGGGATGGTGTTGACGCCGGCCGCGGTCGCCAGCTTCTTGGACGCGATCTTGTCGCCCATCGCCGCGATGCTGCCGTGCTTGGGGCCGATGAAGACCAGGCCTTCTTCCTCGACGCGGCGGGCGAACTCCTCGTTCTCGCTGAGGAAGCCGTAGCCGGGGTGGATGGCCTGCGCGCCGGTGCTCTTGGCCGCGGCAATGATCTTGTCGGCGACCAAATAGCTCTCGCGCGACGGCGCCGGGCCCAGCAGCACGGCCTCGTCGGCCAGCTCCACGTGGCGCGCGTCCTTGTCGGCTTCCGAGTAGACGGCGACGGTCTTGATGCCCATCTTCCGGGCGGTCGCGATGACGCGGCAGGCGATCTCACCGCGGTTGGCAATCAGGATCTTGGTGAACATGCTGAGCCTCGTTCGTTATTTCGTTTTGCCGAGCAGCTTCTTGCGCTGCTCGGTGAAGTGCCACCATGGCTGGGCAGGGCCGCCGTTCATGAAATCGTGCGCGGCCATGAAGGTGTCCAGCACGCAGGGGTCGTGGCGCTGGCCCATGGGATCGCGCAGGCGGTCGTAGGTCTTCATCGGGTCCATGCGCTTCACGTCCGCTGGCGTCGTGATCCCCAGGCCGACCAGGTCCGCGGCCATCGCCTTGCCGATGTTGGGGATGTCGGTGAGGCGCCTGGCCTCGGCCGCGCAAGTGGCTTTGCTCATGGCATCACAGCGGAATGTTCCCGTGCTTGCGCCACGGGTTCTCCAGCTTCTTGTCCTTCAGCATCGACAGGCTGCGGCAGATGCGCTTGCGCGTCTCGTGCGGCTGGATGACGTCGTCGATGAAGCCCCGGCTGCCGGCGATGAAGGGGTTGGCGAAGCGGGCCTTGTATTCGGCCTCGCGCGCGGCCAGCTTGGCCGGGTCGCCCTTGTCCTCGCGGAAGATGATCTCCACCGCGCCCTTGGCGCCCATGACGGCGATTTCGGCGTTGGGCCAGGCGAAGTTGACGTCGCCGCGCAGGTGCTTGGAGGCCATCACGTCGTAGGCGCCGCCATAGGCCTTGCGGGTGATCACGGTGATCTTGGGCACCGTCGCCTCGGCGTAGGCATAGAGCAGCTTGGCGCCGTGTTTGATGATGCCGCCGTATTCCTGCGAAGTGCCGGGCATGAAGCCGGGCACGTCGACGAAGGTGACGACCGGGATGTTGAACGCGTCGCAGAAGCGCACGAAGCGCGCGGCCTTGATGCTGCTCTTGATGTCCAGGCAACCGGCCAGCACCAGCGGCTGGTTGGCGACGATGCCCACCGTCTGGCCTTCCATGCGGGCGAAGCCGGTGACGATGTTCTTCGCGTAGTCGGGTTGCAGCTCGAAGAAGTCGCCGTCGTCCACGACCTTGAGGATCAGTTCCTTGATGTCGTAGGGCTTGTTGGGGTTGTCGGGCACCAGCGTGTCCAGCGACAGGTCCAGCCGGTTGGCCGGGTCATCGCTGGGCCGGCAAGGCGCCTTCTCGCGGTTGGACAGCGGCAGGTAATTGAAGAAGCGGCGCAGCATCAACAGCGCCTCGACATCGTTCTCGAAGGCCAGGTCGGCCACGCCGCTGCGGCTGTTGTGCGTGGTCGCGCCGCCCAGTTCCTCGGCGGTCACTTCCTCGTGCGTCACGGTCTTCACGACCTCGGGGCCGGTGACGAACATGTAGCTGCTGTCCTTCACCATGAAGATGAAGTCCGTCATCGCCGGCGAGTACACCGCGCCGCCGGCGCAGGGGCCCATGATCATGCTGATCTGCGGCACGACGCCCGAGGCCATGACGTTGCGCTGGAACACGTCGGCATAACCGCCCAAGCTGGCGACACCTTCCTGGATGCGCGCACCGCCCGAGTCGTTCAGACCGATGACCGGCGCGCCGACCTTCATGGCCTGGTCCATCACCTTGCAGATCTTCTCGGCATGGGCTTCAGAGAGCGCACCGCCGAAGACGGTGAAGTCCTGGCTGAAGGCGAAGGCCAGGCGGCCGTTGATCATGCCGTAGCCGGTCACGACGCCGTCGCCCGGGATCTTGTTGTCCTGCATGCCGAAGTCCACGCAGCGGTGCTCGACGAACATGTCCCATTCCTCGAAGCTGCCTTCGTCGAACAGCAGCTCCAGCCGTTCGCGCGCGGTCAGCTTGCCCTTGGCGTGCTGGGCAGCGATGCGCTTCTCGCCACCGCCGAGCCGCGCGAGTGCGCGCTTGGCTTCGAGTGCTTGCAGGATGTCATGCATGGGGATCAGCCCTCAAACGGGAAATTGATTTCGACGCCGTTGCCGGCGGGGTCTTGCAGGAAGAACTGGTGCTGGCCGGTCAGCTCGGAACGCGACTCGCGGAAGGACACGCCCATCGCGGCCAGGTGGGCGGCCATCGCCCGGAAGTGCGTGCCGGCAAACGCCGTGTGATCGAAGGTGCTGGCCGCGGCGGGATTGACCGGGCCGCGCCGCGGTTCGTGCGGCCGTTGCTCGGACAGGTGCAGCACCGGGTGCCCGCCGGCATAGAGCCAGAAGCCCGGGCTGTCGAAGTCCGGCCGCGGCCCGACCGTCAGGCCCAGCACGTCACGGTAGAAGTCGCGCAGCGTGGCCAGCAGCTCGGCCGGTGCGCGCAGGTTGATGTGATGCAGGCCGGTGATCATGGGGTGCTCCTGAATGTCGCCAGCAACTGGCGGGCCGCGGTGGAGGCCGGCGTGCGGCCCTCGCGCACGGCCGCGGTGGCAGCGTCGAGTTGGCCGCGCACGGCGGTGTGCGAGACGAAGGCCTGTTTCAAGCCGGACTGGATGCGCTCCCACATCCACGCCAGCGACTGCTCGCGGCGCTTGGCCGCCCACGCGCCACGGGCTTCGCTTACCGCGCGCAGGGCCGTCAGCGCATCCCACACCGGCGCGATGCCATCGGACTTCAGCGCACTGACCTTCATCACGCGCTGCGTGGCGTGCGCATGCGTGGGCAGCAGCCGCAGCGCGGAGGTGATCTGCGCCTGCGCGCGCGTGGCGGCCCGGTCGTCCAGGTCGGCCTTGTTGATGACGACGAGGTCGGCCAACTCCATGACGCCCTTCTTGATGGCCTGCAGGTCGTCGCCCGCGTTGGGCAGCTGCAGCAGCAGGTAGAGGTCGGTCATGCCGGCCACGGCCGTTTCGCTCTGGCCGACGCCCACGGTCTCGACGATGACGACGTCATAGCCCGCCGCCTCGCACAGCAGCATGGCCTCGCGCGTCTTCTCGGCCACGCCGCCCAGCGTGCCGCTGCTGGGGCTGGGGCGGATGAAGGCGCGCTGGTCCATGGAGAGCTTTTCCATGCGCGTCTTGTCGCCCAGGATGGCGCCACCCGACAGCGTGCTGGACGGGTCCACCGTCAGCACTGCGACGCGGTGGCCGCGTTCCAGCAGAAACAGGCCGAAGGCCTCGATGAAGGTGCTCTTGCCCACGCCCGGCACGCCGGAGATGCCCAGCCGCAGCGCGCCGCCGGTGGCCGGCATCAACGCGGTCAGCAGCGCATCGGCCTGCTCGCGGTGGTCGGCCCGGGTGGACTCGATCAGCGTGATGGCCTTGGCCAGCGCACGGCGGTCACCGGCTTGCAGAAGGGCCGCCAGGTTCACGCCGTGGCCTCCCAGCGGTACTCGATGTCGAAGTCCTGTTCCTCGACGACCTTGAAGCCGTGGCGCAGATAGAAATGGTTCGCGCGGCTCTCACGCAGCGCGGCCAACGAGATGGGCAGGCCCCGTGACTTGACCTGGTCGATGACCCAGGCGCCGATACCCTGCCCTTGCGCATCGGGCCGCAGGTACAGGTGGTGCAGGCGCATTTCGCCGTCGCGCGGCTCGACGGTGAAGTAGCCGACGCGCTCGCCGCCCACGACCAGGTGCTGCATCCACTCGGGCCGGAACTGGCTCCGCAGCCGCGCCCGCGCGACCTTAGGGTCGAAGCGGCCCAGCCGCTCCAGGCTTTCGCGCAGCGCCTCGATGCGCAAGGCCAGCATGGCTTCGAAGTCCGCGTCGGCGACGGGCGCCAGCGTCGGTGTCATCAGGCGGCCACCTGCAACCGGATCTGCTCCAGCACGTCCTTGGCGCTGGCCGGGATGGGCGTGCCCGGACCGTAGATGCCCTTGACGCCCGCTGCGTACAGCATGTCGTAGTCCTGCGCCGGAATGACGCCGCCGACGAACACGATGATGTCGTCGGCGCCCTGCTGCTTCAGCTCGGCAATGATGGCCGGCACCAGCGTCTTGTGGCCGGCCGCCAGCGTGGAGATGCCCACCGCGTGGACGTCGTTCTCGATGGCCTGGCGGGCGCATTCCTCGGGCGTCTGGAACAGCGGGCCGATGTCGACGTCGAAGCCCAGGTCGGCGAAGGCGGTGGCGACCACCTTGGCACCGCGGTCATGGCCGTCCTGGCCCAGCTTGGCGATCATCACGCGCGGGCGGCGGCCTTGTTCGTCGCCGAAGGCGGCGATCTCGCCCTGCAGCTTGGCCCAGCCCTCGGCCGAGTCGTAGGCCGCCGCGTAGACGCCGCTGACCTTGTGCGTGTCGGCGCGATGGCGGCCGAACACGGCTTCCAGCGCATCGGACACCTCGCCCACCGTGGCGCGCAGGCGCACAGCCTTGATGGCCAGGTCCAGCAGATTGCCTTCGCCCGTCTCGGCGGCCTGCGTCAGCGCGGCCAGCGCGCTTTGCACCGCGCCGGTGTCGCGCGTCGCCTTGATGCGGTTGAGCCGCGCGATCTGTCCGTCGCGCACCTTGACGTTGTCCACGTCCAGGATGTCGATGGGGTCTTCCTTCGCCAGCTTGTATTTGTTGACGCCGACGATGACGTCAGCGCCGGAGTCGATGCGCGCCTGCTTCTCGGCCGCGCTGGCCTCGATCTTCAGCTTGGCCCAGCCCGAGTCCACCGCCTTGATCATGCCGCCCTGGGCGTTGACCTCTTCGATGATCTCCCAGGCCTTGTCGGCCATGTCCTGGGTGAGCTTCTCCATCATGTAGCTGCCGGCCCAGGGGTCGACGACGCTGGTGATGTGGGTCTCTTCCTGGATGATGAGCTGGGTGTTGCGCGCGATGCGGCTGCTGAACTCGGTGGGCAGCGCGATGGCTTCGTCCAGCGAGTTGGTGTGCAGGCTCTGCGTGCCGCCGAACACGGCGGCCATGGCTTCGATGGTGGTGCGCACCACGTTGTTGTACGGGTCCTGGGCCGTCAGGCTCCATCCCGAGGTCTGGCAGTGGGTGCGCAGCATCAGGCTCTTCGGGCTGGTCGCGCCGAAGCCTTTCATGATGCGTGTCCACAAGAGCCGCGCCGCGCGCATCTTGGCGATCTCGAGATAGAAGTTCATCCCGATGGCCCAGAAGAACGACAGCCGCGGCGCGAACTCGTCCACCGTCAAGCCCTTGGCCGTTGCCGTCTTCACATACTCCTGGCCGTCGGCCAGCGTGAAGGCCAGCTCCAGCGCCTGGTTCGCGCCCGCCTCCTGCATGTGATAGCCGGAGATGCTGATGGAGTTGAATTTGGGCATCTCCCGCGCCGTGTATTCAATGATGTCGCCGACGATGCGCATTGACGGCTCGGGCGGGTAGATGTAGGTGTTGCGGACCATGAACTCCTTGAGGATGTCGTTCTGGATGGTCCCGGCCAGCTTGTCCTGCGACACGCCCTGCTCTTCCGCCGCCACCACGTAGCCGGCCAGCACCGGCAGCACGGCGCCGTTCATCGTCATGGAGACCGACACCTTGTCCAGCGGGATGCCGTCGAACAGGATCTTCATGTCCTCCACCGAGTCGATGGCCACGCCGGCCTTGCCGACGTCGCCGGTCACGCGCGGGTGGTCGCTGTCATAGCCGCGATGGGTGGCCAGGTCAAAGGCGACGGACACGCCCTGGCCGCCGGCGGCAAGCGCCTTTCTATAGAACGCGTTGCTCTCTTCGGCGGTCGAGAAGCCGGCGTACTGGCGGATGGTCCAGGGCCGGGCGGCGTACATCGTCGCCTGCGGCCCACGCAGGAAGGGCTCAAAGCCAGGCAGCGTGTCGGCGTGCGGCAGGTCAGCCACGTCGGCGGCGGTGTACAGCGGCTTGACCGTCAGCCCCTCCGGCGTGACCCAGTTCAGCGCGGCCACGTCGCCGCCCGGGGCGGACTTGGCGGCGGCCTTGGTCCACTGCTCCAGCGTGGCGGTCTTGAACTCCGGGGCGTCCCCGGCGCGGCTGGCGTCCGACATCGAAACTCTCCTGTAACTGGCTGGGCATCTTAGCTGATGCGTTATTCATAATTATGAATTCAGATTCCTCTACACTCGGCCCATGCCCGCAGCCGGTTCGCTCGACCACGCCGCTTCAACCGCCCCGCTCGCCAGCCTCGCGCTGTACGAACAGGTGGCCGACCGGCTGCGCCAGCAGATCCTGGCGCGGGAGCTGGAACCGGGGTCGTGGATCGACGAGTTGAAGCTGTGCGGCGAGCTGGGCATCAGCCGCACGCCGCTGCGCGAGGCGCTGAAGGTGCTGGCGGCCGAAGGCCTGGTGACGATGAAGCTGCGCCGCGGCGCCTACGTGACCGAAATGAGCGAGCGGGATGTGCGGGAAGCCTACCAACTGCTCTCTCTTCTAGAAAGTGACGCCGCCGCCGAAGTCGCCAGCCGGGCCACCGACAGCGAGCTGAACGAACTGGGCGAATTGCACCGCGCGCTGGAAGAAGCCTTGCCCGACCGGGACGCCTTCTTCGCCGCCAACGAGCGCTTTCACCTGCGCGTGCTGGAGATCGACGGCAACCGCTGGCGGCTGCAGATCGTCGGCGACCTGCGTCGGCTGATGAAGCTCAACCGCCACCATTCGCTGTTCCGGGAGGGACGGCTGGCGGAGTCGCTGGAGGAGCACCGCGCTATCGTCAAGGCGCTGCTTTCGCGGGATGCGGAAGCCTGCCGGCAACTTGTCACGGCTCATTTTTGTAACGGCTTGAGCGCGACTCAGACGGCTTGCTGAAAGCAATTCGGGCCGCCGTGAACTGCCACCGAAAGCGCGCGCTTATCAAAGCGTGAATCGGGCGAAGCCTCACTAGCATGGCTGTCAGTGGGTAAACCACCCCCGGTCTGAGTGATCAGCGGCCGGGTGGGGTACCCGAATTCGCACCGTTTCGGCTCGATTCGAGAACTTGTTCCTCAAGTCAAGCCGACCCGGCCCGATAACCGACTGAAGCTCAAAAAACTTTGGGTTACGTGTGCGCCGCCGCGGCGCACGGGTAGCCGAAGCCGACGAGCAGCCCTCACGCGTCGAGGGCAGGTTTGATTCGACGCAGCGCCGCCGCCTGATCACAGCCGGCGGCCGACAGCACAAACAGCAGGTAACCCGCCATGGCAACAGTCGTTCCGTTCATTCCCGTTTCGCGCATTCCTGGCCTGACGACGGCCACGATTCGGGATTTCACGACCGAAGACTGGGCTGCCTTCAGCACCGACCAGCTCGTCGCACTGACGACTTCGCAGATGCCGGCGATCACATCGGCCGGCTTTGCCGCGCTGAGCACCGCCCAGTTGCGCGTGTTGCAGACCGAAGACCTGCGCGCCGTCACCACGGCAGCCATTGCGGCACTGGATTCGGACCAGGTCTTCGCGCTGAAGACTGACCAGATCGCCGCGCTGACCACCGGCCACATTGCTTCGCTGACGACCGACCAGCTCAAGGGTCTGAACACCGCCGACATGGTGGCGCTGTCGTCCGCCCAGGTCGCCGTGCTGCGCACGGAGCAGGTGGTGGCGTTGAACAGCGACCAGCTGCGCGCCATCGAGACCGCCGACGTGAAGGCGCTGACCAGCGCCGACATCCGCGCGCTGACCTCCGACCAGCTCAACAGCCTGACCTCCGACCAGCTGCGCGCGCTGACCAGCAGCCAGATCACGAGCCTGAAGACCGATCAGGTCCAGAGCTTGTCGACCGGCAACCTGAACGCGCTGACGACAGAAGAGCTGTCGCGCTTCACGACGGCCCAGGTCAAGGTGCTGACCACCGACCAGATCCAGAACCTGACGACGGCCAACCTTGACGCGCTGGGCACCGGCCAGTTCGCTGCCATGGGCTCCGACCAGCTGGCCGCCATGACGACGGCCCAGGTCCGCAACCTGGAAACCGCCGACCTGCGCGCCGTGACCACGGCCGCGCTGCGCGGCCTGAACTCCGACCAGATCAAGGCCCTCACGACCGACGAAGCCGGCGTGCTGACGACGGCCCAGGTCGCCTCGCTGACGACCGACCAGCTGCTGGGCCTGACCACGGCCAACGTCGTGGCTCTGTCGTCTTCGCAGGTCGCCGCCATGGGCTCAGCCCAGGTGGCCTCGCTGAACACCGACCAGCTGCGCGCCATCGAGACCGCCGACGTCAAGGCGCTGACCACCGGTGACGTCCGTGCACTGAACTCCGACCAGCTCAACGCGCTGACGACCGACCAGCTGCGTGCGCTGACCAGCGGCCAGATCACCGCGCTGACGACCGACCAGGTCCAGACGCTGTCCACCGCCAACCTGAACGCGCTGACGACGGAAGAGCTGACGCGCTTCACGACGGGCCAGGTCAAGGCCCTGACCACGGACCAGGTCCACAACCTGACGACGGCCAACCTGGATGCGCTGGGCACCGGCCAGTTCGCGGCGATGAACTCCGACCAGTTGGCCGCCATGACGACGGCCCAGGTCCGCAACCTGGAGACCGCCGACCTGCGCGCCGTGTCCACGGCCGCGCTGCGCGGCTTGAACTCCGACCAGGTCAAGGCGCTGAGCACCGATGAAGCCGGCGCACTGACCACCGGCCAGGTCGCGTCGCTGACGACCGACCAGCTGCTGGGCCTGACCACGGCCAACGTCGTGGCCTTGTCGTCCGGCCAGATCGGCGCCATGGGCTCGGCCCAGGTTGCGTCGCTGAACAGCGACCAGCTGCGCGCCATCGAGACCGCCGACGTCAAGGCGCTGACCACCGGTGACGTCCGCGCACTGAACTCCGACCAGCTGAACGCGCTGACCAGCGACCAGTTGCGCGCGCTGACCAGCGCCCAGATCACCGCGCTGACGACCGACCAGGTCCAGACGCTATCCACCGCCAACCTGAACGCGCTGACGACAGAGGAGCTGAGCCGCTTCTCCACCGGCCAGGTCAAGGTGCTGACGACCGACCAGATCCAGAACCTGACGACGGCCAACCTGGACGCGCTGGGCACGGGCCAGTTCGCCGGCATGAGCTCCGACCAGCTCGCCGCGATGACCACCGCCCAGGTGCGCAACCTGGAGACGGCCGACCTGCGCGCCGTCACGACCGCCGCGCTGCGTGGCCTGAACTCCGACCAGATCAAGGCGCTGACGACCGATGAAGTCGTGGCCCTCAGCACCGGCCAGGTTGCCTCGCTGACGACCGACCAACTGGTGGGCCTGACGACGGCCGATGTCGTCGCGCTGTCGTCCGCCCAGGTGGGCGCCATGGGCTCGGCCCAGGTCGCCTCGCTGAACAGCGACCAGCTGCGCGCCATCGAGACGGCCGACGTCAAGGCACTGACCACCGGCGATATCCGCGCGCTGAACTCCGACCAGCTGAACGCGCTGACGACCGACCAGCTGCGCGCCCTGACCAGTGCGCAGATCACGGCCCTGACGACCGACCAGGTCCAGACGCTGTCCACCGCCAACCTGAACGCGCTGACCACCGAGGAGCTGAGCCGCTTCTCCACGGCTCAGGTCAAGGTGCTGACCACCGACCAGATCCAGAACCTGACGACGGCCAACCTGGACGCGCTGGGCACCGGTCAGTTCGCCGCGATGAACTCCGACCAGCTGGCCGCCATGACGACGGCCCAGGTCCGCAACCTGGAGACCGCCGACCTGCGCTCGGTCTCGACCGCCGCGCTGCGCGGCCTGAACTCGGACCAGATCAAGGCCCTCACGACTGACGAAGCCGGCGTGCTGACGACCGGCCAGGTCGCCTCGCTGACGACCGACCAGCTGCTGGGCCTGACCACCGCGAATGTGGTCGCGCTGTCGTCCGCCCAGATCGGCGCCATGGGCTCGGCCCAGGTCGCGTCGCTGAACAGCGACCAGCTGCGTGCCATCGAGACCGCCGACGTCAAGGCGCTGACCACCGGGGACATCCGCGCGCTGAACTCCGACCAGCTCAACAGCCTGACGACCGACCAGCTGCGTGCGCTGACCAGCGCCCAGATCACCGCGCTGACGACTGACCAGGTCCAGACGCTGTCCACCGCCAACCTGAACGCGCTGACCACCGAGGAGCTGAGCCGCTTCTCGACCGCCCAGGTCAAGGTGCTGACGACCGACCAAATCCACAACCTGACGACGGCGAACCTGGATGCCCTGGGCACCGGCCAGTTCGCCGCGATGAACTCCGACCAGCTGGCCGCCATGACGACGGCCCAGGTCCGCAACCTGGAGACCGCCGACCTGCGTGCCGTCACGACCGGCGCGCTGCAAGGCCTGAACTCCGACCAGATCAAGGCGCTGAGCACGGACGAAGTCGTTGCGCTGAGCACCGGCCAGGTCTCGTCGCTGAACACCGACCAGCTCAAGGGCCTGACCACCGCCGACGTCGTCGCGCTGTCGTCCGCCCAGGTGGGTGCGCTGCGCTCCGAGCAGGCCGTGTCGCTGAACAGCGACCAGCTGCGCGCCATCGAAACTGCCGACATCAAGGCGCTGTCCACCACCGACCTGCGTGCGCTGGACAGCGACCAGGTCAACAGCCTCACCACCGATCAGTTGCGCGCCCTCACCTCCGCGCAACTCGCCGCGCTGACGACCGCGCCGCAAGTGGCCGGCCTGAGCACCAGCAACCTCAACGCGCTGACGACCGACCAGCTCGCGAAGCTGACGACCGGCCAGATCAAGGCGCTGACCAGCGACCAGATCCAGAACCTGACGACGACCAACCTGGATGCCCTGGGCACCGGCCAGTTCGCCGTCATGAACTCCGACCAACTGGCCGCGATGACGACGGCCCAGGTCCGCAACCTCGAAACGGCCGACCTGCGCGCCGTCACGACCGCGGCCCTGCGTGGCCTGAACTCCGACCAGATCAAGGCACTGAACACCGATGAAGTCGGTGCGCTGACCACCGGCCAGGTCGCGTCGCTGACGACCGACCAGCTGCTGGGTCTGACCACCGCCGACGTCGTCGCACTGTCCTCGGGCCAGGTTGCGGCGATGGGCTCGGCCCAGGTCGCCTCGCTGAACACCGACCAGCTGCGTGCCATCGAAACGGCCGACGTCAAGGCACTGACGACCGGCGACATCCGCGCGCTGAACTCGGACCAGCTCAACGCACTGACGACCGATCAACTGCGTGCGCTGACCAGCGCCCAGATCACGGCGCTGACGACCGACCAGGTCCAGACGCTGTCGACGGCCAACCTGAACGCGCTGACGACCGAGGAGCTGTCGCGCTTCACGACGGCCCAGGTCAAGGTGCTGACCACCGACCAGATCCAGAACCTGACGACGGCCAACCTGGACGCGCTGGGCACCGGTCAGTTCGCGGTCATGAACTCCGACCAACTGGCCGCGATGACCACCGCCCAGGTGCGCAACCTGGAGACGGCCGACCTGCGCGCCGTCACGACCGCCGCGCTGCGCGGCCTGAACTCCGACCAGATCAAGGCGCTGAACACCGATGAAGTCGGTGCGCTGACGACCGGCCAGGTCGCCTCGCTGACGACCGACCAGCTGCTGGGCCTGACCACCGCCGACGTCGTCGCGCTGTCGTCGACCCAGGTCGCCGCCATGGGCTCCGCCCAGGTCTCGTCGCTGAACACCGACCAGCTGCGCGCCATCGAGACGGCCGACATCAAGGCGCTGACCACCGGCGACATCCGCGCGCTGAACTCCGACCAGCTCAACGCGCTGACCACCGACCAGCTGCGCGCCCTGAGCAGCAGCCAGATCGTCAGCCTGACCACCGACCAGGTGCAGTCGCTGAGCACGGCTAACCTGAATGCGCTGACCACCGAGGAACTGAGCCGCTTCTCGACCGCTCAGGTCAAGGTGCTGACGACGGATCAGATCCACAACCTGACCACCGCCAACCTGGACGCGCTCGGCACGGGCCAGTTCGCGGTGATGAACTCCGACCAGCTGGCCGCCATGACGACGGCGCAAGTGCGCAACCTGGAGACGGCCGACCTGCGCGCCGTCACCACGGCCGCCCTGCAAGGCCTGAACTCCGACCAGATCAAGGCGCTGAGCACCGACGAAGTCGTCGCACTGAGCACCGGCCAGGTCGCGTCACTGAACACCGATCAGCTCAAGGGTCTGACCACCGCCGACGTCGTCGCGCTGTCGTCCGCCCAGGTGGCCGCGATGAACTCGGCGCAAGTCTCGTCGCTGAACAGCGACCAGCTGCGCGCCATCGAGACCGCTGATGTCAAGGCGCTGACCAGTGCCGACATCCGTTCGCTGAACTCCGACCAGCTGAACTCGCTGACGACTGACCAGCTGCGCGCCCTCACCAGCGCCCAGATCACCAGCCTGACGACCGACCAGGTCCAGACGCTGTCCACCGCCAACCTGAACGCGCTGACGACGGAAGAGCTGAGCCGCTTCACGACCACCCAGGTCAAGGTGCTGACGACCGACCAGGTGCAGAACCTGACGACGGCCAACCTCGCCGCGCTGGGCACCGGCCAGTACGCCGTGCTGAACTCCGACCAGTTGGCCGCGATGACGACCTCGCAGGTGCGCAACCTGGAAACGGCCGACCTGCGCGCCGTCACCACCGGCGCTCTGAAGGGCTTGATCTCCGACCAGGTCAAGGCGCTGACGACCGATGAAGTCGTGGCCATGACCACGGCCCAGGTGGCCGCGCTGTCGACCGACCAGCTCATCGGCATGACGACCGCCGACATGGTCGTGCTGTCGTCGGCCCAGGTCGCCGCGATGGGCTCCGCCCAAGTGGCCTCGCTGAACACCGACCAGCTGCGTGCCATCGAGACCGCCGACATCAAGGCACTGACCAGCGCCGACCTGCGCGCGCTGAACTCCGACCAGCTCAATGCGCTGACGACCGACCAGCTGCGCGCCCTCACCAGCGCCCAGATCACCAGCCTGACCACCGACCAGGTGCAGAGCCTGTCGACGGCCAACCTGAATGCGCTGACGACGGAAGAGCTGAGCCGCTTCACGACGGCCCAGGTCAAGGCCTTCAGCACTGACCAGATCCACAACCTGACGACGACCAACCTGGACGCGCTGGGCACCGGTCAGTTCGCCGTGCTGAATTCCGACCAGCTCGCGGCCATGACGACCGCCCAGGTGCGCAACCTGGAGACCGCCGACCTGCGCGCCGTCACAACCGCTGCCCTGCGCGGCCTGAACTCCGACCAGATCAAGGCCCTGACCACCGATGAAGTCGGCGCGCTGAGCACCGGCCAGGTGTCCACGCTGACGACCGACCAGCTGGTGGGCCTGACGACGGCTGACGTCGTCGCGCTGTCCTCCGCCCAGGTCGCCGCCATGGGCTCGGCCCAGGTCGCCTCGCTGAACAGCGACCAGCTGCGCGCCATCGAGACCGCTGACGTGAAGGCCCTGACCTCGGCCGACATCCGCGCGCTGAACTCCGACCAGCTCAACGCGCTGACGACCGACCAGCTGCGTGCGCTGACCAGCAGCCAGATCGTCAGCCTGACCACCGACCAGGTCCAGACCTTGTCGACGGCCAACCTGAACGCGCTGACGACCGAAGAGCTGAGCCGCTTCTCGACCGCCCAGGTCAAGGTGCTGACCACCGACCAGATCCAGAACCTGACGACGGCCAACCTGGACGCGCTGGGCACCGGTCAGTTCGCGGTCATGAACTCCGACCAGCTGGCCGCGATGACGACGGCCCAGGTCCGCAACCTGGAGACGGCCGACCTGCGCGCCGTCACCACGGCGGCCCTGCGTGGCCTGAACTCCGACCAGATCAAGGCGCTGACCACCGATGAAGCCGTGGCCCTCAGCACCGGCCAGGTCGCCTCGCTGACGACCGACCAACTGGTGGGCCTGACGACGGCCGACGTCGTTGCGCTGTCGTCCGCCCAGATCGCCGCGATGGGCTCAGCCCAGGTCTCGTCGCTGAACAGCGACCAGCTGCGCGCCATCGAGACGGCCGACGTGAAGGCGCTGACCAGTGCCGACATCCGTTCGCTGAACTCCGACCAGCTCAACAGCCTGACGACCGACCAGTTGCGCGCCCTCACCAGCGCCCAGATCACGGCCCTGACGACCGACCAGGTGCAGACCTTGTCGACCGCCAACCTGAATGCGCTGACGACGGAAGAGCTGTCGCGCTTCACGACCGCCCAGGTCAAGGCCTTCAGCACCGACCAGATCCACAACCTGACGACGGCCAACCTGGACGCGCTGGGTACCGGCCAGTTCGCGGTGATGAACTCCGACCAGCTGGCCGCGATGACGACCGCCCAGGTGCGCAACCTGGAGACGGCCGACCTGCGCGCCGTCACCACGGCCGCCCTGCAAGGCCTGAACTCCGACCAGATCAAGGCGCTGAGCACCGACGAAGTCGTCGCACTGAGCACGGCCCAAGTCGCGTCGCTGAACACCGACCAGCTCAAGGGACTGACCACCGCCGACGTCGTCGCGCTGTCGTCCGCCCAGGTGGGCGCGATGAACTCGGCGCAGGTGGGCTCCTTGAACAGTGACCAGCTGCGTGCCATCGAGACCGCTGATGTCAAGGCGCTGACCAGCGCCGACATCCGTGGCCTGAACTCCGACCAGCTCAACGCGCTGACCACCGACCAGCTGCGCGCCCTGACCAGCGCACAGATCACCAGCCTGACCACCGACCAGGTTCAAACCCTGTCGACGGCCAACCTGAACGCGCTGACGACCGAGGAGCTGACGCGCTTCACGACGGCCCAGGTCAAGGTGCTGACGACCGACCAGATCCAGAACCTGACGACGGCCAACCTGGACGCGCTGGGTACCGGTCAGTTCGCGGTCATGAACTCGGACCAGCTGGCCGCGATGACCACGGCGCAAGTGCGCAACCTGGAGACGGCCGACCTGCGTGCCGTCACCACGGCTGCCCTGCAAGGCCTGAACTCCGACCAGGTCAAGGCGCTGACGACCGATGAAGTCGGCGCGTTGACCACGGCCCAAGTCGCCTCGCTGAACACCGACCAGCTCAAGGGTCTGACCACGGCCGACGTCGTCGCACTGTCGTCGGCCCAGGTCGCCGCCATGGGCTCCGCGCAGGTGGCCTCGCTGAACAGCGACCAGCTGCGTGCCATCGAGACGGCTGACGTCAAGGCGCTGACCAGTGCCGACATCCGCGGCCTGAACTCCGACCAGCTCAATGCGCTGACCACCGACCAGCTGCGCGCGCTGACCAGCGCCCAGATCACCAGCCTGACCACCGACCAGGTGCAGACGCTGAGCACGGCCAACCTGAACGCGCTGACGACCGAAGAGCTGACGCGCTTCACGACGGCGCAGGTCAAGGTGTTGACCACGGATCAGATCCAGAACCTGACGACGGCCAACCTGGACGCGCTGGGCACCGGTCAGTTCGCGGTCATGAACTCCGACCAGCTGGCGGCGATGACCACGGCGCAGATGCGCAACCTGGAGACGGCCGACCTGCGCGCCGTCAGCACCGCCGCGCTGCAAGGCCTGAACTCCGACCAGGTCAAGGCGCTGACGACCGATGAAGTGGGCGCACTGACCACGGCCCAAGTCGCCTCGCTGAACACCGACCAGCTCAAGGGTCTGACCACGGCCGACGTCGTCGCGCTGTCGTCCGCCCAGGTCGCCGCCATGGGCTCTGCCCAGGTGGCCTCGCTGAACACCGACCAGCTGCGTGCCATCGAGACGGCTGACGTGAAGGCCCTGACCTCGGGTGACATCCGTGCGCTGAACTCCGATCAGGTCAACGCGCTGACGACCGACCAGCTGCGTGCCCTCACCAGCGCCCAGATCACCGCGCTGAGCACCGACCAGGTCCAGACCTTGTCGACCGGCAACCTGAACGCGCTGACGACCGAAGAGCTGTCGCGCTTCACGACCGCCCAGGTCAAGGTGCTGACCACCGACCAGATCCAGAACCTGACGACGGCCAACCTGGACGCGCTGGGCACCGGCCAGTTCGCGGTCATGAACTCCGACCAGCTGGCTGCGATGACGACGGCCCAGGTGCGCAACCTGGAGACCGCCGACCTGCGCGTCATCACCACCGCTGCGCTGCAAGGCCTGAACTCCGACCAGATCAAGGCGCTGAACACCGACGAGGCGGGCGCGCTGACGACCGGCCAGGTGGCTTCGCTGTCCACCGACCAGCTGCTGGGCCTGACGACGGCCAACGTCGTGGCCCTGTCGTCGGCTCAGATCGGCGCGATGGGCTCGGCGCAAGTCGCGTCCTTGAACACCGACCAGCTGCGTGCCATCGAGACCGCGGACGTCAAGGCCCTGACCTCGGGTGACATCCGCGCGCTGAACTCCGACCAGGTCAACGCGCTGACGACCGACCAGCTGCGCGCCCTTACCAGCGCACAGATCACCAGCCTGACCACCGACCAGGTGCAGAGCCTGTCGACGGCCAACCTGAACGCGCTGACGACCGAAGAGCTGTCACGCTTCACGACGGCCCAGGTCAAGGCCTTCAGCACCGACCAGATCCACAACCTGACGACGGCCAACCTGGACGCACTGGGCACCGGTCAGTTCGCGGTCATGAACTCCGACCAACTGGCCGCGATGACGACCGCGCAGCTGCGCAACCTGGAGACGGCCGACCTGCGCGCCGTCACCACCGCCGCCCTGCAAGGCCTGAACTCCGACCAGATCAAGGCCTTCACGACGGACGAGGCCAGCGCGCTGACCACGGCACAAGTGGCCGGCCTGAACACCGACCAGATCGCCGGCCTCACGACCGCCAACCTGGTGGCGATGACCTCCTCGCAGTTCGCGGCGATGGAAGCGGTGGACGTGCAGCAGCTGAACACGGACCAGATCCGCGCCATCGAGTCGGCCGACCTGCGCTCGCTGACCAACGCCTCGCTGCAGAAGCTGTCGGATGCCCAACTCGAGGCGCTGACCTCCGACCAGGTCGTCGGTCTGGCGGGCAAGGTAGCGGTGCTGACGACCGACCAGATCCACGATCTGTCGACCGCTCAGATCAACGTCTTCAGCACCAACCAGTTCGCGGTCATGACCACGGCGCAGATCGCCAACCTGACGGCGACTCAGGTCGGCAACCTGCAGACCGACGATCTGCGCGTGCTGTCCACGGCCAACATCCAGGCCATCGGCACCGACCAGTGGCAGGCGCTGACGACGGCCCAGTTCGCGACGCTGAAGGAGACCCAGATCGCCGCCATGACCACGGCCCAGGCCGCGGCACTGACGACGGACCAGGTCCACAGCATCACGTCGGACCAGATCCACAGCCTGAGCACCCGCGACATCGCCGCGATGAGCATGGCCCAACTGGATGCGCTGAGCACCGACGCCTTCCATGAGATGAGCGACGCGCAGTACAACGCCTACTTCGCGGTCACCCCGATCGCGCTGGATCTGGACGGCCACGGCGTCAACACGCTGGCTGCGGCCCAGGGCGTCAACTTCGACCTGCTGGGCACCGGCCACACCAACAAGGTGGGCTGGGTTGCCGGCAACGACGGTCTGCTGGTCCTGGACCGCAACCACGACGGCGTCATCAACAACGGCAGCGAGCTGTTCGGCATGGGCACCGTGCTGGCCAACGGCAAGCACGCCAAGGACGGCTACGTGGCCATGGCTGAGCAGGACAGCAACCACGACGGCAAGCTCGATGCGCATGACGCCAACTGGAAGCAACTCCAGGTCTGGGTGGACGGCAACCACGACGGCAAGACCGACGCGGGCGAGCTGAAGTCGCTGCAAGAGCTGGGCATCGCCTCGCTGGACCTGAACGCCGCCAAGGGCACGGGTGTGGACAACGGCAACCTCGTGGGGCTGGTCTCCAGCTACACGACGACCGACGGCAGCCAGCACCAGATGGCCGACGTGTGGTTCGCCAAGGACGTGCAGCCGCAAACGGCCCAGGCCCCTGTCACGGTCAGCCTGACCGATGTGCTGGCCGCGCCGGCCGATCCGCTGCTGGGCGCCGCACCGGTCGACCTCGCCAAGGCCGCCGTGCTGCCCGCGCCGGACGCCCACCTCGCGGCCATCGACCGCAAGCTGGCCGAGGACGACGAGCAGCGCCGCAACGGCAGCGCCTGGATCTGACGCCCGGCACCACTTTCTGATCTCCTGACGCCGGCACGGCGGTGCCGGCCCACCCAGGCCCTGCGGAGCAATCCGCAGGGCCTGTTCTTTTGCCGGTGGGTTTGCGCCCTCCTCCACCGTCCCGCAGGCCGTCGGCCGCGGCTGCAGTTCGTCAGGCGGCACTGCAGCCCGTCGGCAGCCCGGCGACCGCGACGGGTCAGCTCAGAAGAATGCCGCCCTGTCCGTCACGCCACGGGAGGCCTGCCTTGCACACCACCACCCAGCCCAGCCGGCCGCTTGCCAACGCGGCCGGCCTTTGGTTCCTCGTTGCTGCCACCGGCCTGAGCATCTTCGCCAGCTACATCGGCATCAGCTACGGCCGGGCGGCGATGGGCGGGCCGCCCGGCGAGTCGCGATGGGTGAGCGGCGACTGGCTGGGCAACTCGCTGCTCAGCGTGCACCTGGTGTTTGCGCTGCTGCTGACCGCCATCGGGGTGGCGCAGCTGGTGCCCGCCATCCGCCGCCGGGCGCCGGTGGTGCACCGCACGCTGGGCCGCGTTTTCATGAGCGGCGTGGTGCTGGGCACGCTCAGCGGCTTTTACCTGCTGTGGGTGCGCGGCACCGTCGGCGGCGTCGCGATGCATGTGGCCACCAGCCTGAACGGGCTGCTGATCCTTGCGTTCGCCTGGCTGGCGTGGCGCACCGCACGGGGCCGTCGCTTCGCCGAGCACCGGCGCTGGGCGTTGCGCCTGTTCATCGCGGTCAACGGCGTCTGGTTCTTCCGCGTCGGGCTGATGCTGTGGCTGATGGTCTGGCAAGCCCCGGTCGACTTCGACCCCAAGACCTTCACCGGCCCCTTCGTCAATGCGCTGAGCTATGGACAGTTCCTGCTGCCGCTCGCGGTGCTGGAGCTCTACCTGCGCGCACGCGGCCGCAGCATGGCGCTCGCCATCACACTGGGGCTGCTGAGCCTGGCGACGGCCGCGGGCATCTTCGGCGCGACGATGGGCCTGTGGTTACCCCGCCTTTGAGGCTTCAGCGGTAGTTCGCGAAGCTGGGCGCGATCTGGTCGTGCAGCACGCGCTCGTGCATCTCCAGCACCAGCGGGTGGAAGACATTGCCCAGCAGCTCGGTCCAGGCCAGCGGGTACGCGCTGGGGGTGCCGTCGGGGAATTGCACGCCGGTGCGGTCCTGCGGGTGGCGGGCGGGGTGCTCGCGCAGCGCGGCGAACTTGGCGTCCAGCACGGCATGCGTGCGCGACAGCCAGGCCGTCGTGAAGGGCGAGTAGCGCCGGCACACGAAGGCGCACAGGCCGATCAGCTTGTCGTAGTTGGCGCGCAGCACATCGCCCAGCGGCGGCGGAACAGGCGCCACGCCCTGCGGGCCGATCTCGGTGTAGCCGAGCACGTCGTGCCCGGGGTTGGCGCGCAGCCGCGCGAAGAACGGTGCCCACGGCCGCGACGTCTGCTTGACGTCTGTGTAGCCGCCGCCGTAGTGGTGCATCAGATAGACACGCAGGTAGTCCGCCTGGTGCGTGGCACTCAGGAAGGGGAATGCCGGGTGCAAGGGATGCTCCGGGTGCTGCCACGCTGCCAGATTGGCCGCGGTGAGCAACTGCACCGGGCAGCCCGCCTGGGTCTGGATGGACAGCAGCGCCTGCACGCGCTGGGCCGACATCGGGTTCAGCCCCGTCCATGTGCAGAACAGCAGCCCGCTGCGCAGCCCGTCGAACGCCCTCAAGTCTTCAATGGCTTGCATGCCCCATCGTAGGCGCCATCGTCGGCGTCCAAGCCAGGAATTCGCCCGGCCTGTGCAGGCTGTTCACGGCCCCTGCCGAGGTCGCCTGCGTCTAGCATCGCGGCATGCCTGCCTCGTCCACGCCGTTTTTCTCCATCGTCATGGCCACGCACCACCGGCCGGCCACGCTGGCGCGCGCGCTGCGCTCGCTGCGGGCGCAGCAGTGCGTCGACTTCGAGATCCTGCTCATCGCTGACGCACTGGACGCCGAAACGGCCCAGGTCGCCGCCGCCGAGCTGGGCCCGGCCGACACGTTCATGAAGCGCACGGGCGCCAATGGCCCCGCCGAAAGCCGCAACCGCGGCCTGGCGCTGGCGCGCGGCGAATGGGTCATCTTCCTGGACGACGACGACACGCTGGAGCCGCACCACCTGGCCACGCTGCAACCCCATTGCGAGCGCCCGGGCGCCCAGGTGCTGTTCACCGACATCACCATCGTCACCGAGGACCGGCAGCAACCGGGCATCCCCGAGCTGAGCCGCACGCCCACGCCGCTGGGCGACCGTGACCTGAACTCGCTGTGGGTCAAGAACTTCATCCCGCTGCACTGCCTGGCCTACCGGCGCGGGCTGCTGCAGGGGCTGTCGTTCGACGCCCACCTGGCGTCGCAGGAAGACTGGGACTTCCTGCTGGGCGTGTGTTCGCGGGCGATGCCGGTATTTGTGGCCGGTGGCGGCGCGGTCATGCACAAGGACTACGTGACCCCCGGCGCGAGGCGCGGCCAGCAGGAGACGTCCAACAACACCACCGTGGTGCTGGACTTCCTGCACGCCTACCGCCGCTGGCCGGCACCCTCCCCCGAGCTGAAGGCCGCGCGGGCGCAGCTGCTGCAGAGCGTGGGGCTGGCCTTGCCGGTCGAGTGGTTCTAGCCGCCCCGCGGGCCGAGCGCAGAACCGCTCCCAAGCCGGCCCGCCCTTGGGGGACCGACCCCGTACCCGCGGGCGAGGGGCTTCAGTTCAGTCGCCCCACTTGCCGATGTACTTCTTGTAGCTCTCCAGCCAGGCGTTGGAGCCGAAGCCGCCCTCGCTCTGGTGGGTGATGGCAATGGGCCAGGTCGACAGCCGCAGCCCGGCGTTGCGGGCCGTGCGGCAGAAGTCCATGTCGTAAAAGTGGAACTCGAAACGCTCATCAAAGCCCACCTGCTTCTCGCGCAGCACGTCGCGGCGCGCCGCCAGCAGCACCCCGTCCAGCAGCTCGCACTCCGCCGGCACCGGGCCGAAGGCCGAGATCTGGCCGAACGGTGACGGGCCGTGGGAGACGACGCCGCTGAGGTTGACGCGCTCGTCCCACTCGAACTTGGTGGTCGGGAAGGCCCAGGACGGCTGGCCCGGCACGCGACGGCGGTTGCCGGCCACGCCGATGACCTCGAAGCCGTGCACCGCGGCCATCACGTGCTCGAAGAAGAAGAAGTCGTCCAGCCAGACATCGTCGTGGATGAAGGTCAGCACGGGCGACGCATCCTGCGCGGCGATGCGCTCGTTGTACAGCGCCGGCAGGCCACGGCGGTTCTCGAAGAAGACGCGCGGCTTCAGGCGGTTGTCATGCGCCATGCGGCGCAGCGACAGGCCCAGGGCCGAGTGGCCCCAGAACTCGTCGGACGTCAGGCGGGTCGCGCAGACGAGATCGATCATGGCTTGGGTGCCAGTTCTCGCAGCACGCGCGCGGGGTTGCCGACGACCACCGCGCCGGCCGGCACGTCGCGCGTCACGACGGCACCGGCGCCTACCATCGCGCCCGCGCCGATGGTCACGCCTGGCAGGATGGTGGCGTTGGCGCCGATGCTGGCGCCGGCGCACACGGTCGTGCGCGCGAAGCTCTCCGGTCGCTGGCGGGAACGCGGGAAGGCGTCGTTGGCGAAGGTGGCGTTGGGGCCGATGAAGACGTCATCCTCCACGCGAAGGCCGTCCCACAGCTGCACGCCGCTCTTGACGGTGACGCGGTCGCCGACGATGACGTCGCCCTCGATCAGCACCTGCGCGCAGATGTTGCAATCAGCGCCGATGCGCGCCCCCTTCAGCACGACGCAGAACTGCCAGACGCGCGTGCGCTCGCCGATGTCGCTGGTCTGCACGTCGGCCATGGCGTGGATCTGGGCGCTCATGCGGCGGCTCCCTGCAGTTGGTCGGCACCGCAGTAGGCGTGCCAGGCGGCCAGGTAGTCGGCCTCGGCCGCGTCGCTGGTGCCCAGCGCCAGCGCGAGCTGCGCGACCTGGCACATGCCGGCGTCGCCCGCGTAATGCTGCAGCACGACCGCGCCCATGCGGCGAGCGACGGCGCTGCACTGCGCGGCGCTCAGGTGACCCAGCCGCTGCGCGGCCAGCGCCAGCGCGATCCAGGCCAGCACGCCCAGCTTGAAGATGCGGCCGCTCGTCTGCGACGTGTTCTGCTCGGGGCTGGTACGGAAGTAGCCCAGGTGTTCGTTGATGAAGATCAGCGGCGCCTGCTGGCTGGCCACCAGGAAGGCGCCGATGTCCTCCAGCCCCGTGAAGCTGACGCCGGCCAGGCGCGTCGTCAGCAACTCCTCACGCATGCCGGCACGGAAGGTGGCGTTGGAGAATTCGCCCAGCCAGTTGTTGGTGCCGGCCACCGTCTGGCCGAACAGCACGTCGGCGCCCAGCGTGAACAGGCGCTGCGGCTGCGCGGCCACGGCCGTGGGCACCGGCAGGCTGGCGATGGGCTGGCCCGACTCCAGCGCCGTCCAGCGGCGGCTGACGGCGCAGCTTGCGCGCGCCAGCGCATGGGCCTGCGCATGCTGCGCGTAGAAGTGCGGGTAGGGAATGTCGTCGTCGAGCTGCAGGTGGAAGAACTCGGTCTCGCCGCGGTAGTGCTGCAGCAGATGCCGGAAGTTGGCCCAGGCCCCCTGCCGCGGGCCGGGGATGACCTCGATGTTCAACGCCGGGTAGGCCGAGCGCGCGGCTGCGCTGCCGAGCGCGCTGACAAAGGCCTGGTCGGGGCTGTCATCCGACAGAACGACGCGGGCCGGCGGCAGCGTCTGGCTTTGCAGCGCCTGCATCAGCTCGCCGAGGTACTTGGCCTTGTAGGCCGGCACCAGCACCGTGATGTCGAAGCTCATGCGCAGGCCTTGACCGCGTCGATGACGGCGGCGATCTGCGCGGCCTGCATGCCGGGCCACAGCGGCAGGCTCAGCACCTCGGCATGGATGGCCTCGGCGATGGGCAGGTCGCCCGGACCCAGGCCCAGCTCGGCGTAGGCCGGCTGCAGGTGCGGCGGCACCGGGTAATGGATCATGGTGCCGATGCCGCGCTCGGTCAGCGCGGCCTGCAGCCGGTCGCGCGCCTCGTGGCGGATGACGAACAGATGCCAGGCCGGCTCGACGTCGTCCGGCACAAACGGCAACTGCAACGGCAGGCCGGCCAACGCCTGCAGGTAGTGCGCAGCAATCGCGCGCCGCTCGGCGGTGGCGGCCTGCAGGCCGTCCAGCTTGGCCAGCAGCACGGCGGCCTGGATCTCGTCCAGCCGCGAGTTGTAGCCCTTGATCTCGTTGTGGTACTTCTGGCGCGAGCCGTAGTTGCGCAGCACGCGCAGGCGGTCGGCCAGCGCTGCGTCCGATGTCGTCGCCCCGCCGCCGTCGCCAAAGGCGCCGAGGTTCTTGCCCGGGTAGAAGCTCCAGGCCGACAGGTCCGCCAGGTTGCCCACCGCGCGGCCCTTGTAGGTGGCCGCATGCGCCTGGGCGCAGTCGTCCAGCACGCGCAGACCGTGCTGTTTGGCGACGGCATTGATCGGGTCCATGTCGGCGGGCTGGCCGTACAGGTGCACGGGCAGGACGACCTTGGTCCGCGGCGTGATGGCCGCTGCGATGCGGGCAGGGTTCAGATTGAACGTTGCCGGATCGCATTCCACCGGCACGGGCGTCGCGCCGCACTGGCTGACGGCCAGCCAGGTCGCGATGTAGGTGTTGGACGGCACGATGACCTCGTCGCCCTCCCCCACGCCCAGCGCGCGCAAGCCCAGGTGCAGCGCATCCAGCCCGTTGGCCAGGCCCACGGCGTGGGCGCTGCCGCAGAAGCTGGCGTAGGCCGCCTCGAAGGCCAGCAGTTCCTGGCCCAGCAGATACCAGCCGCCGGCCGCGACGCGAGCCATGGCGGCGTCGATGGCGTCCTTGCTGGCCGCGTAGACCGGCTTCAGATCCAGGAAGGGAACGGCCACGCTCATCGTTGCGCCCCCTGCACGGCAGCCAGGAACTCGTCGTAGTTGCGGATGTAGTCCGCTGCCTCGTAGGTGTCGGAGGCCAGCACCAGCAGCACCGCGTCGGCCGAGAAGCGGTACTGGATGCCCCAGACCATGGGCGGGATGTGCAGGCCGACCTGCGGGCTGTCGAGCCTGACCTCGTCGCGGTGCTCGGCGTCGTCCAGCACGATGGTGCAGCTGCCCTTGATGCAGACGAGGAACTGGTGGCAGGCACGGTGCGCGTGCTCACCGCGCACTTCCTCGCTGGGTACGTCGTAGACGATGAAGAAGCGCTGCGGTGTGAACGGCAGGTGGGCGCCGATCTCGCCGAAGCTCAGCGCGCCGCGCAGGTCGACGATCTTGGGCAGGCGGTGCAGCGCGGCGCCGCGGGCGCTCAGCGCCGGCAGCGTGCCCGACATGGCCTGGGCCGACAGGCCTGTACCCGTGAGCGGCACCGCGGGTGTGTCCAGATAGCCCGTGATGTGCGCCGGGTTGCCGGCCACGATGGCGCGCGGCGGCACGTCGCGGGTGACCACGGCGCCGTCGGTGACCAGCGCACCGGGGCCGATGGTCACGCCGGCCCGGATGGTCGCGTTGGCGCCGATGCTGGCCCCCGCGCGGATGAGCGTGCGCAGCGGCTGGGCCTGGCGCCGCTGGCTGCGCGGCGCGGGGTCGTTGGTGAAGCTGGCATTGGGGCCGATGTAGACGTCGTCCTCGACATGCACGCCGTCCCACAGCTGCACGCCGCACTTGACGGTGACGCGGTCACCCAGCACGACATCGTTCTCGATGAAGACATGGTCGCAGACGTTCGCATCGGCGCCGATGCGGGCCCCGGGCAGCACGTGCGCGAACGCCCAGATGCGGCTGCCGGCACCGATGTGCGGCGTCTCCACCAGCGCATGCGAATGCACGAAGCAGTCCGCCGGCGGCTTGGCGCGCGGGTCCTTCCCGTCTGGCACGTTCATCCCTGAAGACCTTTCATTGGTGCGGCGTCCTCGTCGAGGCTGCCAATGATTTTCGCCGGATTGCCTGCAATGACGGACAGCGGCGGTGCCTGGAACCTGGGCGTCACGACGGCGCCCGCGGCCACCACGCTGCCGCGGCCGATGCGCGCGCCCTTCAGGATGATGGCGCGCGCGCCGATGAACACGTCGTCGCCGATCTCCACGTCCAGCGGGCCGGGGTCGGGTTGGCGGCGGTGCGCCAGGCGCAGGTCGTGCGAATTGCTGTCGCTGACGAACACCTCGGGCCCGACCAGGCAGCGCTCGCCGAAGCAGATGGCGGCACCCTCGGCGATCAGCACCAGCCGGTTGTTGAAGGCGCAGTCGGCGCCCAGCTCGATGAGCGAGGTCGGCGTGCGCGACTCGACATAGCTGCAGGCATAGCTACCCGGCGAGCGCACCACGCCGAACACGGCGCTGCCATGCACGCGGATGCGGCCCTGGCCCTTGAAGGACGTCGGCGTGAGGACGTTGAGCATCGGCTTGTCCATGCCGAACAGCTCAAGGCGCCCGCGGTCAGAGCAGTGGAAGTGGTAATGGACCAGCAGCGTGCGTATCCACGTCTCCAGCTCCAGGGGGTTGCTGCGTGCCAGCAGCCCGCGCAGACGTTCGATTCGCCGTTGCATAGGCACCTGTGACTCAGGACATGTCGGACAGGCGCAGTGTCTGCGAATTGATGGGGTCGTCCACGGTCGCGACGACGCGATGCGGCTCGTCGATGTGCTCCATCAGGCTCAGGCCGCGCGCGCCGGGCGCCGCAGCGCCGGTGTAGCGGATCTGCGAGGTGGGCTGGGCGTCCAGCATGGCGCTGTTGCACAGGCCGATGTTTTCCCACGAGGCGCGGCGCATGTGCGCCGTCCAGACATCGGGTTCGCTGTCCATCGGGTCGTCGATGGCGCGGCACACCACCGACAGGTAGCCGCTGTCCAGCCCCGGCACGTGGTTGTTTGGGTTGACCGCCGTGTGCGGGCAGAACAGGAAGTCGATGGGCACCAGCTTGAAGGTGCGCAGCAGGTAGTCCAGCATGGGCACCGAGTGGTACCAGAAGGTGTTCAGTTCGCGCTGCAGCGAGCCCTGGTGGTTGAAGGTGAGCGTGTGGTCGCCGCGCTTGATGACGTTGGTGGAGACCACCATCAGCCCGTTCTTCCTCAGCAGCGGCCGGATGCCGGCCAGCACGTGCATGGGCGAGAACACGTGGTACAGCACGCCCGAGAGGTTGATGAAGTCGAAGCCGCCGTGCGCGGCCAGCTTCTGGCTCAGGTCGTAGATCAGGCCGATCTGCTGGAACTCGAAGTCCACGCCATAGGCCTGCTTCAGCACGTTCATCTTCTTCTGGCAATGCGGAATGGCGTCGGTTGCCAGCACCTTGCGGGCACCCTTGCGTGCCATCAGCGCGGGCATCAAGCCTTCCATGCTGCCGATATCCAGGCAATCCATGCCGGACAGGTCGCAGTTGCGCATCATCATGCGCGGCAGCATGGGCGTGCGTGGCGTGTCGGCGCCCTGGGTGATGATGCCCGGCGCCAGTTCGACGCTGTAGTACCACCAGTCGCGCAACACCGACGCAAGCAGTTCTTCAGAAATCATGGGCTCTCCGTTGTCAGGCCGAATGTTTGGTTTTTACCGCAGTGGTGCCGACACGCCGCGGCCCATGCTCCAGATCAACGCCACGATCTGCTGGGCGTCGAACATCGCGTTCACGTGGGCCACGCGCATCGAGTAGTAGTCGCCCTCGGCGGCCATCACGTCGAAGAGGGAGCGGCGGCCCAGTTGCTGCCACTGCTGCAGCGTGGACGCGCGCACGCGGTCGCTGTTGCGCAGGATGTCGACGATGCGGCGTGCTCGGTCCAGCGTCGACGTGCCGACCTCGTGCATCTCCAACAAGCGGTAGCGCTTGGCCTCGATGGCTTCATCGCGCTGCAGCACGGTGGCGCGGTAGCGCTGCACGGCAGCACTGGCCTGGGCCTGGGCGCCGGGCTGCAGGATGGGAATGGTGACGGACACGCCGGCACCGATGTCGGTGGAGCGCGATTCGCCGGGGCCGCCGCCGGTGCGGAACAGCGCACTGGCGCTGCCGGTCAGGTTGACGGTCGGCTTCTGGCCGGCGATGACGGACTCGGCAAAGCTGCGCTGCGAGCGCGCCTGGGCTTCGGCCTGGGCCACGTCGGCGCCGATCAGGATGTCGCTTTGCATCTGCTCCAGGTCGGGCAGCACGGACAGCTGGGCCGTCATGCCGATGCTGGGCGGCAGCGGCTCGCCCACTAGGCGACGCATGCGCACCTCGGTCTGGCGCAGCGCCGACATGGTCTGCTCCAGCGACAGGTCGGCCTGCTGCAGGCTCTTCTGCGCCTGCACCAGCTCGCTGGCACGGCCGCGGTCGGCCTTGGTGATGATCTCCAGCGCGTCGACCAGGCAGGCCATCTTGCGCACGTACTGCGTGTAGACCTGGCCTTGCAGCACGTAGCGGCTGCGGTCCAGCGCCAGCGTCACGACATTGAGCGAGAGCTGTTCCTCGGCACTGCGCTGGCCTTGCTGCGCCACCTCGGCCAGCTCCTTGCGCCATTCGGTCAGCTTGGCGATGCGGCCGAAGTCGAACAGCGGCATGCTGGAGCTCAGCGTCGCATTGGCCTGCACACCTCGATTGACGGCCACGCCGCCGATGGTCTGGTGCACGCCGTTGGCGCCCAAGCTCAGCGTCGCCGTCGGCAGGCTCATCGCGCGCGTCTCGTCGAGGTCGGAGCGGGCCGCGTCGGTCAACAGGCGCACGGCGCCCAAGGCCTTGCTGCGCGTCATCGTCGCGTCGATCAGCGACTGCAGCGCGGCGCGCGGATCGGTGCTGGTCGTCTCCAGCGCGCTCATGTCGCGACCCAGGCGGGACAGGCCGGCGTCGTCTTCGTTGCAGCGCCCCTGGGACGGCGTCGTCGCGGCGGCCGCTGGCGGCGGTGCGGCAGCCTTGGGCGGACGCGACTGCGCGAGCGCAAGCGGCCCGGCGGCAACGAGACTGATGACGAGGAGATGGCGGATGGGGTACAGCATGGCCCCGTCACTAGACCATCCGCCCTCGCACCCCAAAGCCCGGAAAAGCGCCGCGACGCCCTGCCTGTTACCGTTCGCGCAGCGCTTCCTGTGACTTCATCATCGGCCGCAGCAGATAGCTCAGCACGGAGCGCTCGCCCGTCTTGATCTCGACCACCGCCGTCATGCCCGGGATGACCGGCAGCGTCTCGCCCTTGAACTTCAGGTTGTTGCGCTCGGCGGTGACGATGACGCGGTAATGGCCCTCGCCGCTCTTGTCGCCTTCGGTGACGGCGTCGGGGCTCATGTAGGTGACCTTGCCTTCCAGCCCGCCATAGGTGTTGAAGTCATAGCCCGCCAGTTTCACCTCGGCCGTCTGGTTCAGGCGCACGAAGCCAATGTCCTTGGGTTTGATCTTGGCCTCCACCAGCACCTTGGGGCCGATGGGAGCGATCTCCAGGATGGGCGCGCCGCTGGGCACGATGCCGCCGGTCGTGCTGATCTTCACGGTCTTGACGACGCCATGCACCGGCGACTTCAGCACCGTGCGCGTCAGCGCATCCTGGCGCACCACCATCTGCTCGTCCAGCTGCGACATCTCGCTCTGCACGCGCACCAGGTCCTGGCTCGCCTCCTGGCGGTAGCGCGACAGGCGCTCGGCGCGCTGCTGCTGGATCTCGTTGACCTGGCGGTTCAGGCGCATGACCTCGACGTCGCTCAT
Source organism: Roseateles sp. P1_C6 (assembly GCF_056406315.1). Lineage (NCBI taxonomy): Bacteria > Pseudomonadati > Pseudomonadota > Betaproteobacteria > Burkholderiales > Sphaerotilaceae > Roseateles > Roseateles sp. P1_C6. The sequence goes on along the minus strand of NZ_JBFUAK010000002.1, from coordinate 431,119 downwards.
CAGGCCGCTCCTGGACATGTCCTGGGCCAGCTTGAGCTCCTTGGAGATCAGCCCCAGGCTGCGGTTGATGGCCGAGACGGCCTCGTCCAGCACGCGCTTGCGGGCCTCGAAGGATTCGGCCTCGCCCTGCACGTAGCGGGCCTTGACGTCCACATCGGCCGGCCACTGCACGGTGGCGCGGCCGTTGGCCTCGGCCGTCAGCCTTGCGGCGGCGGCCTTCAGCGCCAGCAACTTGGCCTGGCTTTCGTTCTGCTGCGCCTCGACGCGCGTCGGGTCGAGGAAGGCCAGTTCCTGGCCGGCCTGCACCTCCTGGCCCTCGCGCACCTTCAGCTCGCGCAGGATGCCGGCGTCCAGGCTGGCAATGACCTGCTCGCGCCCGTCCGGCACGATGCGGCCGTCGCTGCGCGTGATCTCGTCCACTTTCGCCAGCGCCGACCAGGTGATGGCCACCGTGACGACGGCGCACAGCAGGTACAGCGCCCAGGTGGCGCGCGGCAGCGGCTCGTCGATCTGCGCGGCGTGGATGGCGCTGACGAACAGGCCTTCCTCCTTGGTCAGGGCCTTGCTGCTCATACGCTCGCGGAGCGCTGCACGGGCTGCGCCGACGGGTGCATGTGCACGCCCTCGCTGGGCGCAGCCGGGCGCACGCCGGACAGCGCCGCCAGCACCTGGTCGCGCGGGCCATCCATGACCACGCGGCCGCCATCGACGACGGCGATGCGCTGCACCAGCTCCAGCACGGCCGGGCGATGGGTCACGACGACCAGCGTGGCCGTGCCGGCCGCGTCGCGCAGCTGGCGCAGGAAGGCCATCTCGCTCTGCGCGTCCATGGAGCTGGTAGGTTCGTCCATCAACAGGATCTGCGGCCGCGTGACCAGCGCGCGCGCCAGGGCCACCAGCTGGCGCTGGCCGCCGGACAGCAGCTGGCCCATCTCGCCCACGGGCAGGTCCCAGCCCATCGGGTGAGACGAGACGACACGGTCCAGGCCGGTCAGCTTGGCCACTTCGACCAGACGGCTGGCGTCCAGGTGGGCGCGGCCCATCAGCACGTTGTCGCGCAGCGTGCCCAGGAACAGGCGCGGCTCCTGGCTGACGAAGCCGACGCGGGCGCGGTATTCGGCCGGGTCGACCTGGCGCAGGTCGATGCCGTCGACCTCGACCATGCCTTCGGTGGGCTGGTACAGGCCGCCCAGCATGCGCAGAATGGTGGACTTGCCGCTGCCGATGCGGCCCAGGATGGCGACGCGCTCGCCGGCCTCCAGGCGCATCGTCACGTTGCGCAGCACCTTGGGCGAGGCGGCGTCGGCCGACGGATGGCCGTGCGAGGTGGCCGCGGCCGGGTAGGAGAAGCCGACGTCATGCAGGCCCACCTTGCCGGTCACGGTGCCCAGCGGCACGTAGTTGCGCGAGCCGTCGCGCTCGACCGGCGCGTTCATCATCTGGTTCAGCGACAACATGGCCGCCTGCGCGCCCTGGTAGCGGGTGGCCAGGCTGACCAGGCTGCCCAGCGGCGCAACGGCGCGGCTGGCAAACATGACCGAGCCGATCAGCGCACCGGCGGTGATCTGCCCGTCATGGATCAGGTAGACACCCCAGACCAGGATGATCAGGTTGACCGCCTGCTGCAGCGTGGCGGACAGGTTCATGCTCCAGCTGGACAGCGCGCGCGACGTCAGCGCCGTCTCGGCGACGATGGCCGTCGTGTGCTCGTAGCGGCGCAGGAAGCGGCCCTCGGCGCCCGAGGTCTTCAGGTCTTCCAGGCCTTCCAGCGACTCCACCAGCGTGCCGTGCAGGTCGGCCGTCTCCTGCATGTTGGTGCGCATCGCGCGGCGCATGGCGCCCTGCATGGCCCAGGACATGCCCATGATGATGGGCACCGCCAGCACCAGCACCCAGCCCAGTGGCCCGCCAATGACGAAGGTCATGCCGATGAAGATGATCAGGAACGGCAGGTCCGACAACGCCGACAGCGTGGCGCCGGTGAAGAACTCGCGCACCATCTCCACCTGGGCCAGGTAGTGGGCATAGGAACCGGCCGACGCGGGCTTGTGCTCCATGCGCACGCCAAGCGTCTGGCGGTAGAGCTTGGCGCCGATGATGAGGTCGGCCTTGCGGCCGGCCAGGTCGATGAGGTGCGAGCGCAGCTGGCGCGCGAACAGATCGAACAGCAGCGCCACGGCGGCGCCTACGGCCAGCGTCCACAGCGTGACCATGGCCTGGTGCGGGATGACCTTGTCGTAGATGACCGACGTGACCAGGCCCGACACCAGCATCAGCACGTTGGACAGCAGCGCCGCCAGCATGGATGCGCGGTAGTAGGGGGTGAAGCGCTTCAGCGTGCCCCACAGCCAGTGCGAGGACAGGCCCTGGTCGCCCATCTTCAGCAGCGGCGATTCGGCACGCGGCCCCTGGGCGGACTCCAGCGGCGACACGGCCAGCATGAAGCCGCTGTACTCGGGCTCCAGCTCGGCCGTCGTGGCCGGCACGGCGGCGGCCTCGGGGCCGGGGAAGACGACCTCGTAGCGGCAGGCGCCCGCGGCGACCGTTGCGGGATCGTCCAGGCGGCGCACCAGCACGCAGGCGTCGCCGCCACCCAGCAGCAGCACGGCCGGCAGCAGCAGGCCGTTGATGTCGTCGATGCCCTTGCGCAGCAGGCCGGCGTTGTAGCCCGCCTCGCGCATGACGCGGATGGCGCCGTCCGGCGTCAGCACGCCTTCCAGCGGCACGCCGGCCCGCAGCGACTCGGGCGAGCGCGGCTTGCCGTGATGGCGGGTCAGCCAGGCCAGCGCCTGCAGCAGCGGGTCGCCGGCCGGCTGACTCTGCAGGTCGGCCAACGGGTCCGGCGGCGGCGGCGGCTCGCCGTTGGCGGCCAGGCGCAACCCCGGCGCCTGCGGCTGGCCGTCAAAGAAGGGGTCGTGGGGGCGCTGCGGCATCAGGCTGCGATCAGGATTTCGCGCGGGCCTCGAGGGCCAGGCGCTCGAACTCGCGTTCTATATCGCGCACCAGCGTCGGGATGTCAAACAACGGCGAGCGGCGGCCGTGTTCCGCCAGGTAACGCTTGTAAGACGCCGCGCGCGCCGGCTGGTTACCGATCTGCACCGCACGCTGCTCGTATTCCTCGAGCGTCGTCGTGATCAGGTCGGGCAGGCCCACGGCCGTCAGCAGGCTGCCGGCCATGCGCGAGATGTAAGTGCGGCCCGAGCGGGTCAGGAGGGGCGTGCCCATCCACAGGCAGTCGCTGGCGGTCGTGCCGGCGTTGTAGGGGAAGGTGTCCAGGAACAGGTCGGCGAGCTGGAAGCGGGCCAGGTAGTCGGCCGGCATGGCGCGCGGCGCGAACACCAGGCGCTCGGGCGTGACGCCCTCCTCCACCGCGACCCGCGTCAGGTTGGCCTGGGCGAACGGGTTGTCGGCCAGCAGCCACAGCACGCTGCCGGGCACCTGGCGCAGCACGCGCATCCAGCAGCGCCAGACCTGCTCGCTCATCTTGTGGTTGTTGTTGAACGCGCAGAAGACGAAACCATCCTCCGGCAGGCCGGCCTCGGTGCGGGTCGGCGCCTTGTTCGCCACGCGCTTGCGGTCGCTGACCTGGTAGCTGTGCGGCAGGTAGATGGGTTTTTCGGTGTGATACGGCAGCGACTCGGGCGGCATCACGAAGCGGTCGGCCAGGATCCAGTCCACGCCCGGCAGCGCCGACGTGGCGGGCAGGCCCAGGTAGCTGACCTGGATGGGCGCGCCGCGGTGGGCCAGGATGCCTGGGCGGGCGCCGCTGGTCAGGCCTTGCAGGTCGACCAGCACGTCGATGCCGGCCTCGGCGATCAGCTCGGCCGCCTGGCGGTCGGTGACGGCGTGCAGCGGCGTGTAGCGGTCCATGGCCGCCGTGATGCGCGCGCGCAGCGGCGTGCCGTCCTCGCGGCTCCAGCTGAACGCATGGATCTCGAACTTGCTCTTGTCGTGCAGCTCGTACAGCTCGGCCGTCAGCAGGCCCACGGCGTGCATGTGCAGGTCGCCGGACAGGTAGCCGATGCGGATCTTGCCTTCGCGCTGGCGGCCCTTGTGCAGCGGCGCCTCGGTGACCTTGGCGACCTTTTCCAGCACGAAGCGTTGCGCCGTCAGCAACTGCAGCGCCGGGTCATCGCTCTCGTCCAGCATGCCCAGCAGCGAGGTGCTCATCAGCAGGTGGTTGTGCGTGACTTCGCCAAAGGTCTGGTAGACCGGCCAGGCGCACTGCTTCTGGCGGATGTGCACATAGTGCTGGGCGACGTCGGTCTGGCGCGGGTCCAGCATCAGCGAGCGGCGCATCAGCGCTTCGGACTCTTCGTAGCGCTTTTGCTGCTCCATCAGTCGGGCGGCGTTGTTCAGCGCATGCAGACGCAGGCTCTGCGGGTCGGTGCCCAGGCCCTGCGGGTTCTCGTTCTCGTAGACGGTGCGCCATTCGGCCAGCGCCTCTTCTTCGCGGCCCAGGTGCTCCAGCTGGTGGCCCAGGTTCAGGCGCGCCTGCGCGAAGGCTGGCGCCTGCGCCAGCGCCATGCGATAGACCGTCTCGGCCTCGGCATGGCGGCGCAGCTCGCCCAGGATGGCGCCCCAGTTGAAGCAGGCGACGTAGTTCAGCGGCGACGCCGTGGCGCCGACCCAGTTCTGGTACAGCAGCGCGGCCGCGTCGGCGGCACCGGCCTGCTGCAGGCGCGACGCCGCCTCCATGACCTGCGGCAACGGCCATTGGCCGCCACGGGCCAGCTCAAGCCATTGCTCGACGAGAGCAAGGCCTTGAGGGGGGGCGGTGTTGGGCGTCGACATGTCCATGCGGCGGGCGGGCTGAGCGGATCGTCTCGCGATTTTCAAGCCGCGCCGGCTTCCGGAGCGGCGGGAATAGGCTGCGGTTTGCGCAGCATTTCCCGCCCCCGCCACCTCAAACTGGGGAGTTACCCGCCCAGATAGTCGTTCTTGCCCAGCGGCACGCCCGCGTGGCGCAGCAGCGCGTAGGTCGTCGTGGCGTGGAAATAGAAGTTGGGCAGTGCGAAATGTCTCAGATAGGTCGTGCCGTCGAACTTCAGCGGCTCACCGCTGCGACGCGGGATGACGATCTCGCGGCCCGCGCTGCCCTCGAAGGCATCGGCCGGCAGCGACAGCACGTAGTCGCGGGTCTTGCGGATGCGCTCGGCCAGCTCGTCCAGCGTCGCCTCGTTGTCCTCGTACTTGGGAATCTCCTGGCCGGCCAGGCGCGCCACGCAGCCTTTGGCGGCGTCGCTGGCGATCTGGATCTGCTTCACGAACGGCAGCATGTCGGGCGCCAGGCGCAGCGTCAGGTAGTTGTCGGGCGAGAACTTGCGCGCCTCGGCGTGGGCCTTGGCAGCGTCCAGCCAGTTCAGCATGTTGTCGAACATCTTGGCGAACGCCGGCACGCTGGCGGAGTGCATGGAAATCGAGGCAGTCATCGGGTGTCTCCTTTGAGGGAAACCGATGGTAGCCATCACGCCCGGCAGGTGCGGCGGGCCACGGCACAATCCCTTCAAACATGAAGCCCCCACGCTCACGTCGCTCGCCGCCCCCCACGGGGGCTTCGGTGCCCTTTGGGCGGGCGCGCGGGCCCAGACCATGAATGTCATCATCCTCGACGACTACCAGGATGCCGTGCGCAAGCTGCGCTGCGCGGCCAAGCTGGAGCCGCTGAACGCCAAGGTCTTCACCAACACGGTCAAGGGCATCGGCCAGCTGTCCGTGCGGCTGCGCGACGCCGAGGTGCTGGTACTGATACGCGAACGCACCGCCTTCCCGCGCCAGCTGCTCGAAAAGCTGCCCAAGCTCAAGCTCATTTCACAGACCGGGCGCGTCGGCAGCCACATCGACGTCGAGGCCTGCACGCGGCTGGGCATCGCTGTCGCCGAGGGTGTCGGCAACCCGGTCGCGCCCGCCGAGCTGACCTGGGCGCTGATCATGGCCTCCATGCGCCGGCTGCCGCAGTACATCGGCAACCTCAAGCACGGCGCCTGGCAGCAGGCTGGCCTGAAGGCCGCGTCCATGCCGGCCAACTTCGGCGTCGGCATGGTGCTGCGCGGCAAGACACTGGGCATCTGGGGCTACGGCAAGATCGGCCAGCTCGTGGCTGGCTACGGCCGCGCCTTCGGCATGCAGATCATGGTCTGGGGCGGCGAGGCCTCGCGCCTGAAGGCCGAGGCCGATGGCCACCAGGCCGCGCCCAGCCGAGAGGCCTTCTTCGCCGAGGCCGACGTGCTGTCGGTGCACCTGCGGCTGTGCGATGCGACGCGCGGCATCGTCACGCCCGACGACCTGGCGCACATGAAGCCGACGGCGCTGTTCGTGAACACCTCGCGCGCCGAGCTGCTGGCCGAGGGCGCCCTGGTGTCGGCACTGAACCGCGGCCGCCCCGGCATGGCGGCCGTCGATGTCTTCGAGACCGAGCCCATCCTGCAAGGCCACCCGCTGCTGCGGCTGGAGAACGCCGTCTGCACGCCGCACATCGGCTATGTCGAGCAGGACAGCTACGAGCTCTACTTCGACGCGGCCTTTGACAACGTGCTGAACTTCATCAAGGCGCAGCCCACGAACATCGTCAACCCCGAGGCTTTGAAGGTCCACCGCTGAAGTCGCCGTGCTGAACCGTCCGCAGTCCCTCACGCACCTGTTCGTCGCGTTCACGCGGCTGGCGCTGCAGGGTTTCGGCGGTGTGCTGGCGGTGGCGCAGCGCGAGCTGGTCGAGCGGCTGAACTGGATGACGAAGGAAGAGTTCGTCGAGATGCTGGCCATCGCCCAGGTGCTGCCGGGGCCCAACGTGGTCAACCTGTCGCTGATGGTCGGTGACCGCTTCTTCGGCACCCGCGGCGCGATGGTGGCGCTGGCGGGCATGTTGTCGGTGCCGGCCGTCATCGTGCTGGTCCTGGCCGCGGCATACGGTCAGCTGTCGCAGCACCCGATGGCCGTCAACGCGCTGCGCGGCATGGGCGCCGTGTCGGCCGGGCTCATCCTGGCCACCGGCATCAAGCTGCTGCCGGCGCTCAAGAAGAACCCCATGGGCCGCGCGACGGCACTGGGCCTCGCGCTGGCGGCGCTGGTCCTCATCGGCCTGCTGCGCTGGCCGCTGGTTGCCGTGCTGGCCCTGGTGGGCGGCGCGGGCATGGCGCTGGCGTGGCGCAAGCTGAAATGAGCCTCCCCGTCGATTTCGGCAGCCTGTTCCTGCACTTCCTGGTGCTGTCGCCGATGTCCATCGGCGGCGCCATCACGACGGTGCCGGAGATGCACCGTTTCCTGGTCGTGCAGACCGGCTGGCTGAGCGAGACCGAGTTCACGACGTCCATCGCGCTGGCCCAGGCGGCGCCCGGGCCCAACATCCTGTTCGTCGCCGTGCTGGGCTGGAACGTCGCCGGCCTGGCGGGTGCGGCGACGGCCATGGCGGGCATCATGCTGCCGTCGACGCTGCTGACGCTGGCCGCCACGCGCTGGGCGCGGGCCAACCGGGAGCACATCGCCGTGCGCGCGTTCTCGGCCGGCATGATGCCGCTGACGCTGGGCCTGATCATCGCCACGGGCTGGCTGCTGGCCCTGCCCTTCCTGCGCGTCGACGACCACCGCTGGGGCACGCTGGCCCTGATCGCCGTCACTATCCTGCTGACGCTGAAGACGAGGCTGGGCCTCGTCTGGATGGTGCTGGCGGGCGGCGTGCTGGGCGCGCTCGGCTTCGTATAGGACCTGCTAACGCGGCGGCAATGGTCCGCGAAGGCCCGTCGCAAGGGGCTAATCAAGGCGCAGCGCGCAGCTCGCACGCGCGTGCGCGCCAGCGATGCAACGCCGAGTAGCCCCTTGCGACGGGCCTTCCCGAAGGGTTGTGCCCAGAAAGGCCGCGCGCAGCGTTGCAAATCCTCGCCGGGTGTGCAACCCGGCTGCGGTTTGCGCCTTGCTCGCGGCCTTTCTGGGCACAACGCGGCCCGTTGCCGCGGTGTTAGCAGGTCCTCAGACGCCGATGCCGGCTTGGACGGTGGCCGAGCGCTTGCTGACCGGCGCGGTACCCAGCGTCACCTGCGCATAGACCTCGTCGGCGCGCGGCATGTAGATGGGCGTGTTGATGTCGGCCCAGCCGACGATCTCCTTGCCGCTGTCCTCGTCGAGCTTGGCGGTGTCGATGGCGCGCTTTTCGGAGTAGTTGACGGCACCCGCGGCCAGCACGGTGACGGCCTTGTACGAGCGCAGCAGCAGGCCGCCGCTGACCCACATGAAGGTGCTGATGAGGTCGTCGGCGCCGCTGTCGCCAGAGGGCAGCTTGTCGCCGGACAGGTCTTCGCCGAACAGCTTGATCTCCAGGCGGTAGGTGCGGCCGACATCGCTGGCGTCGAAGTTCATCGTGCCGGCGACGGTCACGTCGCGCTTGTCGCCGTTGGTGGCGCCGAGGGTGACGGTGGGGGTGGAAAGTGTGGCCATGACGGGCTCCTTGGTTCAGGTCGGTGGCAGGCCAGGATTGGTCTGCCTGCCGGTAATGACGCAAGGAGGTCGCCCCAGGGATCAACTCGGTGAATGTTCACCGCCCGCGGGCCGAGCGCCGGGCCGCTCCCAAGCCGGCCCGCCTGTGGCGATGTGCGAGCGGCTCAACGCCGCGAGCATCGCCGTCCCCTCGGGGGCTGAGGCCGGACACAAGATGCCCGGTGGGCATCTTGTGCCTGCCGAAGAGCTGCGGCACTGCCGCAGCGCGGTCTGCAAGACCGGCTGGGCGCGCCCCGCGTACTGCGTGGCGCGACCAGACGAGGGGCCTCAATTCGTGCCGAAGATCTTGTCGCCGGCGTCACCCAGGCCCGGGATGATGTAGCCGATGTCGTTCAGGTGGCTGTCGATGGCCGCCGTCCAGCAGCGCACGTCGGGGTGCGCCGTCTCCAGCGCTTTCACGCCCTCGGGCGCGGCCACCAGCACCAGCGCGCGCACGTCCTTGCAGCCGCGCGCCTTCAGCAGGTCCACCGTGGCGATCATGCTGCCGGCGGTGGCCAGCATGGGGTCGATGATGAGCGCCGTGCGCGCTTCCAGGTTGCCGACGAACTTGTCGAAGTAGTTCACCGGCTTCAGCGTCTCATGGTCACGCGCCAGGCCCACGACGGAGACCTTGGCGTTGGGCAGGATGTCCAGCACGCCGTCCAGCATGCCCAGGCCTGCGCGCAGGATGGGCACCACGGTGACCTTCTTGCCCGCGATCTGGTCGATCTCGGCCGGGCCGCTCCAGCATTCGATGGTGACCTTCTCGGTCACGAAGTCGGCCGTCGCCTCGTAGGCCAGCAGGCGGGCGATCTCGCCGGTCAGCTCGCGGAACTTCTTCGTCGAGATCTCGGCCTCCCGCATCAGCCCGATCTTGTGCTTGACGAGGGGGTGTTTGACTTCGATGACGGCCATGGCGAGCTTCCTTTTCTTCCTGAGTAGTCAGAATTATCGGCGCTGGCGCAGCACCTCATACAGGCACACGCCCGACGCCACCGACACGTTCAGGCTCTCGACAGCGCCAGCCATCGGGATGCGCACCAGTTCGTCGCAGGTCTTGGCCGTCAGCTGGCGCATGCCCTCGCCCTCCGCACCCAGCACGAAGGCGATCGGGCGCTTCAGGTCCAGGTCGTAGATGGAACGCTCGGCCTGGTCGGAGGTGCCCACCACCCAGATGTCGCGCTCCTTCAGCTCATTCAAGGTCCGTGCCAGGTTGGTGACCATCAGGTAGGGCACCGTCTCGGCCGCGCCGCTGGCCACCTTGGCCACTGTGGCGTTCAGGCCCACGGCGCGGTCCTTGGGCGCGACGACGGCGTGCGCGCCGGCGCCATCGGCCACGCGCAGGCAGGCACCGAGGTTGTGCGGGTCGGTCACGCCGTCCAGCACCAGCACCAGCGGCGGGCCTTCCACGGCGTCCAGCACGTCGTCCAGAGAATGCAGCTGGGCCAGCGCCTGCACGCGGGCCACGACGCCCTGGTGGCGCGGGCTGCCGGCAATCTGGCTCAGGCGCTCGTCGTTGCTCTCCACCAGCTTGGCGCCGGCCTCCTTGGCACGCTCGACGAAGGCGCGCATGCGCTGGTCACGCCGGGACGGATCGAAATGGACCTCGGCGACCGAGGCCGGATGGGTCTTGAGGCGGACGGTGACGGCGTGGAAGCCGAACAGGACGGACTTGGGCGAACTCATGGCCGCATTGTCGTCGGCCGGGTCAGCGGGCGGGCTGCTGGCGTCGCACGTGCTCCATCACGTTGACGAAGCTGTCCGTCCAGAAGCGCTGGCGGTTCTTGGCCAGATGGTCCAGCAGCGCGTCGTGGGCCTCCTTGGTCACGCTCAGGTGCTCGGCGCCCACGCCATGGAAGACGATGGCCACCAGCGCCCGCTTGGCCGCGGCTTGCTCCACCAGGGCGATCAACTGCTCCGCCGTCCAGCCCTCGACGCCGTAGACCGGCACCGCATAGGGGTCCAGCGCCAGCGGGTCGGTCACGAGGGCACCCCAACTGGCGCGGAAGGCGACGAAATGAGGCTTCAGCGCGGCCAGGTAGTCCTGACCGCTGGCCTTGCTGTCCAGGCAGGGGGGCGTGAAGGTGCGGCGAGTCTGGCCGTCCAGCGCCTGCAGCCAGGTGTTGGCCGCCACGACCTGCTCCTGCACCTGGGCCGGCGAGACGCGCTCCAGGTCACGATGGGGCTGCACCCACTCGCGGTTGGGCGCCTTGCTGGAGCAGGCGTGGAACAGGCTGTGGTTGCCCAGCTCATGGCCCGCCGCGGCGGCGGCTTTCCATTCGTTCTGGCGGCCAGGCAGCGTGGGGCCGTTGATGGGCACGTAGAAGCTGGCCTTCAGGCCGCGCTTGTTCAGCGCCGGCACGACATGGTCCAGCTGGCTGTCCAGGCCGTCGTCATAGCCCAGGCTGACGGCCGCCTGCGCGCCGCCCGGCCAGGCCAACGGTGCGGCCTGGGCGGCCAGCGCGACGAACAGGCCAACGGCCACGGCAAAGCTTCGCATCACATCCCCTTAACGCAACGATTGAGCGGCCATCAGCAGGCCGATGAGCACCGGCTGATGGACCATGTAGAAACTCAGCGACCAGCGCCCCAGCAGGGCCAGGGGCCGCGGTGCGCCGCCCTGCCACAGCTGCGGCCGCGCGCGGGTGGCGACAAAGCCCAGCAGCATGACGCCCAGCCAAGGCAGCACGGGCACGTAGTCCTCCGTGATGGGCTTGTGCGTGACCAGGCCGACCCAGTTCGTTCCGCGCGTGTCGAAGAACGGCAGTTGCACGACGTGGGGCGCGGCGATGGCCAACGCCGCCAGCGCCAGCAGCGCCCCGCCGGGCAGCCGGCTCAGGCCTAGCCGCAACAGCAGCAGCATCAGCGCGATGCCGTGCAGCACGCCAAAGCTGATCCAGCTGCTGGGGAACATGAACCACGAGCCCACTGACACCAGCAACGCACAGGCCGCCACCTGCGCCCAGCGCTTCCAGAAGCGGCCCGCGCCCTGCCCGGCCAGCACCGCGAATGCCTGTCCGCCACCGGCGCAGAACAGGAACAGGCTGACGATGGCGGTGCGCTGCCAGGTCCAGACGGGGTTGCGGTAAAAGTCCTGCCTGATCCAGCCGAAGTGGTTCAGGTCGAAGCTGAAGTGAAAAGCCGCCATCCAGACGATGGCAACGCCGCGCAGCGCATCAAGTCGATCGAGGCGGTCGGAGCGATGGCGCGTGTCGGCGGCGGCCGCGGCGGGCATGAAGCAGGGTCAGGGAGTCGGCGAGGAAGCCGGATTCTGGCCCCTGAGATTGCCTCGCTGCACGAAGCCTTGTTGCTGGCGTTGGCGCAAGCGCTCCTCGGCAATGCGGCGGCGCGCGATGCGGTCGCCCTCGTCGGGGTCGGCGGCGCTGTGCATGGCCTCAGCGCGCAGCCGCGCGTCGCGGCGGTCGCGGTCCCCTGTGTTGGTCTGCTTGGCCTGAGCGTCACGGCTGATGCCCCAGTCCGCGTCGGTGTAGCGACCCTGGCCCTTGCGGCATTGCCAGGCACGGCGCACCTCGTCCTGGAGGAACTGGCGCTCGGGGTCGCCGAGCGTCGTGGAGTTGGCACGAGTCTCCATGCTGCGGATCTCGCCATCGCCCGGGCAGCTGTTGCCCGCTGCGGCCGTCGGGCCTGGCGCTGCCGCGCCGGATGCCGCTGAGGCCGCCGCGCGTGCCGCCTCGGGCTTGATGCTGTCCACCACATTGGGCTGCAGGCTGCGCTCGGACACCGGCTGGCCGCTCCCGGGGCAGGGCTTGTCGCTGAAGCGCACCTGGCCGCCCTCCGCACATTTCCAGACCGGCTGCGCCCACGCAGCCGTGAGCGCCAGCCACAACCCCAGACCCACGATCACGTTCACAGTCATTTGCTTCATGACGAACCACCCCTGATTTGCAATCACGGTACAACGCCAACCCATGTTGCGGCGCTGACAGCCGCCGCGGCGAACTCCCTAGATTCTCGCTACCGCAACCGCTGCCTTGCACCCGCCATGACCAAGCGTCTGCTCACCCTCACCCTCGCCGCGCTGCTGGCGGCAACCACCGCCCACGCCCAGACCAAGGCTCCACCCCGCGCCGTCAGCACGCGCGGCGCACTGGACGCCGAGGAGATGAACAACATCGGCGTCTTCAAGCGCGTGTCGCCTTCGGTCGTGCACATCACGACGCTGGCCGTGCAGCGCGACTTCTTCTCGCTGCGCACCAGCGAGCAGCCCAGCGGCACGGGCACCGGCTTCGTCTGGGACGACACCGGCCACATCGTCACCAACTTCCACGTCATCCAGGGCGGCGACCGCGCCACGGTCACGCTGGCCGACCAGAGCAGCTATCCCGCCAAGCTGGTCGGCGCCTTCCCCGACCGCGACATCGCCGTGCTGCGCATCGAGGCGCCGCGCGACAAGCTGCCGGCGATTTCGGTGGGTGCCAGCCGCGACCTGCAGGTCGGCCAGAAGGTCTACGCCATCGGCAACCCCTTCGGGCTGGACCAGACGCTGACCACCGGCATCGTCTCGGCGCTGAACCGCGAGATCGAGTCGGTCACGCGGCGGACGATCAAGGGCGCCATCCAGACCGACGCGGCCATCAACCCGGGCAACTCGGGCGGGCCGCTGCTGGATTCGGCGGGTCGGCTGATCGGCGTGAACACGGCCATCTACAGCCCCAGCGGCGCGAGCGCGGGCATCGGGTTCGCCATTCCCGTGGACGAGGTCAACCGCATCGTGCCGCGGCTGATCCGCGACGGCCGCTTCATCCGGCCGGCGCTGGGGATCACGGCCGGGCCGGCCAATTTCGCGCAGGCGCTGGGGGCGCCCAAGGGTGTGCTGCTGGTCAACGTGGCGGACGGCAGCCCGGCAGCGGCAGCGGGCTTGCGGCCCTTCGGGCGGGACCGCAGCGGGCGCATCGTGCAAGGGGACGTCATCACGGCCGTGGACGGGCAGGCCGTGGCAGACCTGGATGACATGCTGTCGCTGATCGAGACGCGACAGATTGGGGAGAAGGTGACGCTCACCGTCTGGCGGGCGGGGCAACCGAGGAAAGTGGCGGCGACATTGGGTAGTTCGGACTGACCCTCAAACTGAAAATTGAATGGCTACAAACAGCGGGGGCGCCGTGATTCGAATCGACAAGCTCACAAGATTGATTGCTGTGTTCGATCAGTTCCACAGTGCTATGGAGACGACGGACGATCCGATGGCCAAGAGATTGGCGGCGAACTGGGCTGAGGTTCGAGGCAACTATGTCGCGCCGATTGAAGCTCCCCGCTCAGCGCTCGCAGCGGGAATGGAACAGGCGCTTCGGGAGACGCCAATGCTCCTAGGGTCGATGCACCTTGCAGCAAGAAAGGTCGCGGCTGAAGCTCTCGCTTCAGCCGTCGCTGCGCACTACCCAGATTTCGCAGTTAAGGACGAAGCACAGCTCAAGAAGATCAAAGTTCGCGGATCGATCCGCGGCGCACGCGAGTTCCACCTCGTTCGCCACCACATCGACATCCTGGAGGGTAAGCCAAGCGGGAAAGAAGAGCTGTTGCAGTTGTATGTGCTGGTTGGCAGATTTGAGGCAAACGGCACCTGAGCTCACCACGTAAAGTAGCGCCCCGCCCAGGCGCCACACGGCATCGGGCTGAATCGATAACGACAGGACACCCCATGGGCGCGCAATGGAAAGCCAAACACAAAGACATCGCCGCCAATGCGAAGGGCCGGCTGTTCGGCAAGCTGGCCAAGGACATCATGATTGCCGCGCGCAGCGGCGCTGATCCCAAGGACAACGCGCGGCTGAGGCTGGTGGTGGAGCAGGCGCGCAAGGTGTCCATGCCCAAGGACACGCTGGACCGCGCCATCAAGAAGGGCGCCGGCCTGACCGGCGAGACGGTCCACTTCGAGCAGGCCATCTACGAGGGCTTTGCGCCGCACCGTGTGCCGGTGATGGTGGAGGTGCTGACCGACAACGTGAACCGTGCCGCGTCGGACATGCGCGTGCTGTTCCGCAAGGGCCAGCTCGGCACCGCCGGGTCGGTGGGCTGGGACTTCGACCACCTCGGCATGATCGAAGCGGAGGCCACGACGCCCGGCGCCGATGCCGACACCGCCGCCATCGAGGCCGGCGCGCAGGACCTGCTGCCGGCCGACGAGGACGGCGTGGTCGTCTTCCTGACCGACCCGACCGACCTGGACCTGGTCAGCCGCGCATTGCCGGCGCAGGGCTTCACGGTGCTGAGCGCCAAGCTGGGCTACCGGCCCAAGAACCCCATCGACCCGGCCAGTCTGAACGCCGAACAGTTGGAAGAGGTGGAGAGCTTCCTCGCCGCGCTGGACGACAACGAGGATGTGCAGCAGGTGTACGCCGGGCTGGCGGGCTGAGACCGCTAATCGGCTGCAGCGCACTGCTGCAGCAACCACCGCTCAAACGCCTTCACCGCCGGCCGTGACTTGGCTGCCGGGTCGACGATGAGCCGATACGCGCGCGCCGACGCGATGTCGGCGTCGAACGGCGTGACCAACTGGCCGCTGGCCAGCAGCGCGTCCACCAGCGGCCGCCGGCCCAGCGCCACGCCCTGCCCCGCGATGGCGGCGGCAATGGCCTCGGAATAGCTCGAGAAGCTCAGCCGCGCCGCCGGCCGCAGGTCGACCAGGCCCCAAGCGCTGAGCCAGGGCTCCCACTCGGCTGGCATGCCGGTGCTGTCGCCGTCCATGGCCAGGTGCAGCAGCGTATGCCGGGCCAGGTCGCGCGGCTCGCGCAGCGGCAGGCCCAGCTCGCCCACCAGGCGCGGGCTGCAGACCGGCACCATGGCTTCGGCAAACAGCTGCTGGCCTTGGGCAGCGCCGACGGGGCTGTAGCGGATGGCCAGATCGAACCCCTCGCTGGCCAGATTGCGGTTACCCAGGCCCGCATCCAGCCGCACGTCGATGCCCGGGTGGGCGCGCGTGAAGCCGGTCAGCCGCGGGATCAGCCACAGCGACGCGAAGCCGGGCGTGGTCGTCAGCGCCAGCACCTGGCGCTGGTGCGGCTCGCGCACCGTGCGCACGGCCACGCGCAGCGTGTTCAGCGCGGCGGAGCAGGCCGAGTACAGCCGCTGGCCATCCTCGGTCAGCGCCAGCGCCCGGTGGCGGCGCTCGAACAGCGTCACGCCCAGCTCGTCCTCCAACGCACGGATCTGCCGGCTCATCGCGGACTGGGTGATGAAGCGCTCGGCGGCCGCCTGCGTGAAGCTCAAATGCCGCGCCGCCGCCTCGAAGGCGGCCAGCAGCTGCAACGGCGGGAGACGGTCTATGGGCTTGGTTGACATGATCTGACGGAATGCGAAACCTTCCAAATCATCGTTTGTCGGCATGGCAGTATGCCGCCAATATCCACGCCAGACGGCCAGAAGGCAAGCATGCCAACCCTGCATGCAAGCCGCGCCGCCAGGAGCACACCATGCTGATCGACGTCGCCCACACCCAACTGCTGCTGCAACGCGGCCAGATCTCCCGCCTGCCGCAAGCCCGCGCCACCCACCTGTGCAGCGCCTCCGGCACGCTGTGGATCACCATCGACCACGATGCCCGCGACATCGTGCTGGAGCCGGGCCAATGCTTCACGGTGCGCGGCGACGAGGCCGTCACGGTCAGCGCGCTGAGCGGCCCGGCCGTGCTGGACCTGCGCCCCGCCGCCGCGGGAGCCCGGGCGTGAACACGCTGGTCGAGCGGCCGGCGGCGCCGCGGGCCGAGACCGTCGGCGAGGTCTGGCAGCTGCCGGGCGGGCGGGCCATCCGCCTGCGCCCCATCGCCGCGGCCGACGCCGCCGCGGAGCAGGCCTTCTTCAGCGGCCTGTCGCTGGACTCGCGCCACAAGCGCTTCCACGTGGGCCTGCGCGAACTCAGCCCCTCGCTGCTGAAGCTGCTGACCGACGTGGACCAGCATCAGCATGTCGCCTGGGTGGCCGAGGCGCTGGCGCCGGGCTATCCGGTCGTGGCGGATGCCCGCTATGTGCACGACGCCGAGCGGCCGGAGCGCGCCGAATTCGCCATTGCCGTGGCTGACGATTGGCAGGGGCGCGGCCTCGGCCGGCGCCTCATCGCCCACCTGGCGGCCCATGCGCGGCAGCACGGCGTCCAACGGCTGCATGGCGACGTGCTGGCCGACAACCGCCGCATGCTGGCGTTGATGCGCGACCAGGGCGCACGCCTGCAGGCCCACCCCGACGGCGCGCAACTGGTGCGGGCCGTGATGGCACTCTCCGACGGCGCCTGAACTCCAGGGCCCGGCGATCATGCGGGCATGCGACGACTCCTCATCGCCGGCCTCGTGCTGGCCCTCGGCACGCTGGGCCTGAGCCTGGCTGCCGGCGAACTGCTGACCCGGCCCGCCCCCGCCGCTGTCGGGCCGCCCCCGACCGGCCTCGAAGCCAGCGAAGTGCGCATCCCCTACGGCGACGGCCAGCAGGTCACTGGCTGGTTCCTGCCCGGCCGCGCGGACGAAGGCACCGTGTTGCTGCTGCACGGCGTGCGCGGCAACCGGTTGCAGATGCTGGCACGCGCCCGCTGGCTGCAGCGCCAGGGCATCGCCAGCCTGGCCGTGGACTTGCCGGCGCACGGCGAGAGCAGCGGCGAGCGCATCACCTTCGGTCGCCGCGAGGCCCTCGGCGCGCAGGCCGCGCTGAGCTGGCTCCGGGCGCGGCTGCCGGCCGAGCGAGTGGGCGCCATCGGCGTGTCACTCGGCGGCGCGTCGCTGCTGTTCGCCCAACGGCAACCAGAGCTGGACGCCCTGGTGCTGGAGTCCGTCTACCCCACCATCACCGACGCCGTGCAAGACCGCCTGGCCATGCGCCTGGGCGCGGCCGGCGTGTGGGTGGCACCGCTGCTGCTGATGCAGATTCCGCTGCGACTGGAGTTCGGCACGCAGGATCTGCGCCCCGTGGACGCCATGGCCCATGTCCGCGCGCCGCTGCTGGTGGCGGCCGGCACCAAGGACTTGCACACGCGCTGGCCCGAGACCGAGCGGCTGTTTGCTGCCGCCCACGAGCCCAAGGCGCTGTGGGCCGTACACGGCGCGGCCCACGTCGACCTGCATGACTTCGACGCCGCAGCCTACGAGGCCCGGCTGCTGCCCTGGCTCCAACACCATTTGCGCAAAGCCCCGCCCTGACAGGGCCAAGCCCGCGCCGGCAAGATGCCGGCATGTCTGCCCTGCCCCCGCTCTCCATCCTTGACCTGGCGCCCGTCGTCGAAGGCGCCACCACCCGCGAGGCCTTGCTGAACAGCCTGGACCTCGTGAAGCTGGCCGACCAGCTCGGCTACACGCGCTACTGGGTGGCGGAGCATCACAACATGGAGGGCGTGGCCAGCTCGGCAACCGCCGTGCTGATCGGCCAACTGGCCGCAGCGTCGAGCCGCATCCGCGTCGGCGCGGGCGGCATCATGCTGCCCAACCATGCGCCGCTGACGATTGCCGAGCAGTTCGGCACGTTGGCCGAACTGTTCCCGGGCCGCATCGACCTCGGACTGGGCCGCGCGCCCGGCACGGACCGGCCGACGATGCGCGCGCTGCGGCGCAGCCTGGAGTCGACGGGCGAGGACGCCTTCCCCAACGACGTGCTGGAGCTGCAGAGCTATCTGGCGCCGGTGAGCGCAAGCGCCGTCGTGCGCGCCGTGCCTGGCCAGGGCACCGAGGTGCCCCTCTGGCTGCTGGGCTCCAGCCTGTACAGCGCGCAGCTGTCGGCCTACCTGGGCCTGCCGTTCGCGTTCGCATCGCACTTTGCACCCGAGATGCTGATGCAGGCGCTGCAGATCTATCGCTCGACCTACAAGCCCAGCGCACGCCACCCGAAGCCGCATGCGATGGTGGGCTTGAACGTCATCGTCGCGCCGACCGACGAGGAGGCGCAGTTCCTGTTCACGTCGGCCCAGCAGCGCTTCCTGGGCATGGTGCGCGGCCACCGCGGCAAGCTGCCACCGCCGGTGGCCAGCATGGACGCGCTGTGGTCGCCAGCGGAGGCGATGCAGGTCGAGCGCATGCTGAGCGAGGCCGTCGTCGGCTCGCCGGAGACCGTGCGCGCCGGCCTGGCTGCCACGCGGGAGCGCACGCAGGCGGACGAGTTCATCGTCGCCTGCGCGGTGCATGACCATGCGCTGCGTCGGCGCTCGTACGAGCTGCTGGCAGGACTTTGAGCCGACCGGCGCACGCGGCCGTCCGCATGCATGGCCGCTGACTGCGGTCATTGCCTTCGTCAGCGGCAACCTTGGGTGGCCACGGGGCAGGATCGCCGGGAACCGACGCTCAGATGCTCGACTGGCCAAATTGGCTCAAAGCCACCTTGAGCAGCGGGCGCTCGCGTCGCGATGCGAGGCAGCACAGGAAGTAGTCGATCCTCAGTTGCCTGCGTTCAAGCGGCACGCTGACCAGCCCTTTCATGGGCGCGAACTCCACCTCGTTGACGATGCTCAGCCCCATGCCGGCACGCACGGCATGGAAGATGGCTTCGCGGCTGTTGATCTCCAGCCGCGGCTGCAGCACGATGCCCGCCACGGTCGCCGCCTGTTCGAGCACTTGCCGCGTGCGCGAGGCCGGTTCCCGCAGCAGCAGCGGCTGGCGCGCCAGTTCCTGTAGCGACAGGTCGCGCCGCCGGGCCAGCGGGTGCGCGTCGGGCAGCACGACCACCAGCGAATGGCTCTCGTAGGGCACGATGTGCAGGCGCTCGGCCTGGCCGCTCTGCGCCCAGATGCCGATGTCGATGCGGAAGTCGCACAGGCGTTCGTGCACCTCGCTCTCGGTGGCCAGCGACAACTCCACCTTCAGTCCCGGCAGTGCCTGGTTCATGCGGGCGACGAAGGCGACGCCAATCGGTGGCGACACCGCGCCCACGCGCAACACGCCCACCTGCTGCCCCTTGAGTCGCTCCAGCAATTCGATGGCCTCGACCTCGTGGCCGAACAGCTCCTTGGTGAGCTGCAGCAACTGCTCGCCGGCAGGGCTCAGCAGGACCTGCTTGCCGCGGCGAAAGAACAGCTCCACACCGAACCGATCCTCCAGGTCGCGCACCTGCTCGGTGACGGTGGGCTGACCGATGTTCAGGAAAGCAGCGGCCGCCGTGAAGCCACCACGTTCGGCGACCGCATGGAAGGAGCGAAGTTGCTTGTGGTACTGGAACACGACTGCCCCTCTCGCTGCCGACGCAATGCATCGGTTGAACCGATGGATTTCTCAGAATAACCGATTGGACCGATTCCTCCTGGATACGCAAAGTCGCGCCATTTCCAGGAGACATGCATGCCCAAGCGGTATCACAACCCGGTCGCAATCCACGTCGGCGCCGGCAGCCTCGAAGCGCTTCCCCGCCTTGTCCAGGGCCGCCCGGTCGCCCTCGTCACCTTTCCCGAGGCCCGCGACCTGGGCCTGATCGACCGGCTCGAAGCCCTGCTGCCCGGGCAGTTGCGCTTCATCGTCGAGGATGTGCGGCCCAACCCCGACGTGGCCGAACTGGCGCCGCTGTACCAGCGGTTCTGGCAGCAGGCGGGCGACGACTGGATGGTGCTGGCCCTGGGCGGCGGCAGCAGCATCGATACGGCCAAGGCGCTGATGGTGGGCACCGAGTCGGGCGACTTCGAGCAGTTGCTCGAACTGCTGGACCGTGGCGCGCCGTTCACGCCGTCACGCAGCCTGCCGCTGGTCGCCGTGCCGACGACCGCGGGCACCGGCAGCGAGGTCACGCCCTGGGCCACGATCTGGGACGCCGCGCGGCAGAAGAAGTACTCCCTGCACCTGGACTGCACCTGGCCCGCCGCCGCGGTCATCGACGCGCAGCTGATGCTGAGCCTGCCACGCTCGGTTACGGTGGCATCGGGGCTGGACGCGCTGTCCCACGCGCTCGAGTCCATCTGGAACGTCAACGCCAACCCGGTCTCCGACAGCCTGGCCGTGTCCGCCGTGCGCGAAGTGCTGGAGGTGCTGCCGGCCCTGGCTGCGCGGCTGGATGACCTGGTACTGCGCGAGCGCATGGCGCTGGCGGCGCTGAAGGCGGGGTTGGCCTTCTCCAACACCAAGACCGCGCTGGCCCATTCGATCTCCTACGACATGACGCTGCGCCTGGGCCTGCCCCACGGCATCGCCTGCTCCTTCACGCTGCCCATGGTGCTGGGCCTGGCCTGGGGCCGCAGCGCCGACCGCGACGCCGTGCTGCACGAACTCTTCGGCACCGACCTGCCCGCCGCCCAGGCACGCCTGCGCGGGCTGCTGCAGGCGCTGGGCGTGAAGACCGAATTCACCGACTACGGCGTCAGCGACGCCGAAGCCGAGGCGATGACCGCCAAGGCCCTGCAAGGCCCGCGTGGCCGCAACTTCATCGGCGCTCCCGCCTGACACGACTCCTTGGAAGGAAGAACCTTGAACCGCACCCTCACCGTCAACGGCCGCAGCTACCCGTGGCCCAACGAACCCGTCGTCGTCGTCTGCGTGGACGGCTGCGAGCAGGACTACCTGAGCGAGGCCGCCGCCGCGGGCGTCGCGCCCTTCATTGCCCGCCTGCTGCAGGGCGACGCCGCATACACGGCCGACTGCGTCGTGCCCAGCTTCACCAACCCCAACAACATCTCCATCGTCACCGGCGTGCCACCGGCCCGCCACGGCATCTGCGGCAACTTCCATTACGACCGCGAGAGCGGCCAGGAGGTGCTGATGAACGACCCGCAATGGATGCGCGCGCCCACGCTGCTGGCCGCGTTCTCCGAAGCCGGCGCCAAGGTGGCCGTGGTCACAGCGAAGGACAAGTTGCGCCGCATGCTGGGCCACGGCCTGAAGCACGGCATCTGCTTCTCGTCGGAGAAGGCGGGCGAGGCGACGCTGGCCGAGAACGGCATCGAGGACGTGCCGGCGCTGGTGGGCATGCCGGTGCCAGACGTGTACAGCGCCGCGCTGTCGGAGTTCGTGTTCGCCGCAGGCGTGCGACTCATGCAGACCCGCCGGCCGGACCTGATGTACCTGTCGACGACGGACTACATCCAGCACAAGCACGCGCCGGGCTCGGCAGCCGCCAACGCCTTCTACGCCATGATGGACGGCTACCTCGCGCAGCTGGACCGGCTGGGCTGCGTCATCGCGTTGACCGCCGACCACGGCATGAACGCCAAGCACGACCCGGTCAGCGGCCGCCCCAACGTGGTCTACCTGCAAGACCTGTGCGACGCATGGCTGGGCCGTGGCGTGCAGGCAGGCGGCGCCCGCGTGATACTGCCCATCACCGACCCCTACGTCGTTCACCACGGCGCGCTGGGCTCCTACGCCACCCTCTACGTGGCCGGCGCGGCGGACCGCGCACTGATCCGCGAACGGCTGGCCGCCCTGCCCGGCATCGAGCTCGTGCTCGACAACGCCGAGGCCGCGAGCCGCTTCGAGCTGGCGCCCGACCGCATCGGCGACCTGGTCGTCGTCTCCGCCCGCTCGGTGGTGCTGGGAACCAGCGAAAGCCGGCATGACCTCTCGGGCCTGGACGCGCCGCTGCGTTCGCACGGCGGCGTCTCGGAGCAGAAGGTGCCGCTGCTGCTGAACCGCAGCCGCCACCCGGTCGCCGGCCATCGGCTGCGCAACTTCGACGCCTTCGCGCTGGCCCTGAATCCCTGAGGAGCACCCATGATCGAATTCCCCCGCCACGAGGCGATGCGCATCGACGGCCGCAAGGTCCTGCGCGATCGCGTCATCACCGTCCACTCGCCCTACAGCGGCGCCGCCGTCGGCACCGTGCCCAAGGCCCGCCTGGACGACGTGCGCGAGGCGCTGGAGACCGCGCACGCCTACCAGCCCACGCTGACCCGCTACGAGCGCGCCAGCATCCTGCGCCGCGCGGCCGAGCTGCTGCGCGAGCGCGCGTCCGAGGCCTCGGACCTCATCACCTCCGAATCCGGCCTGGCCAAGAAGGACTCGCTGTACGAGATCGGCCGCGTCTGCGACGTGCTCGGCTTCGCTGCCGACGAGGCGCTGCGCGACGACGGCCAGGTCTTCTCCTGCGACCTGACCCCGCATGGCAAGAAGCGCAAGATCATGTCGCACCGTGCGCCGCTGCTGGGCGTCATCGTCGGCATCACGCCGTTCAACCATCCGATGAACCAGGTGGCGCACAAGGTGGCGCCGGCCATTGCGACCAACAACCGCATGGTGCTCAAGCCGTCGGAGAAGGTGCCGCTGTCGGCGCTCTACCTGGCCGACCTGCTGTACGAGGCCGGGCTGCCGCCGCCCATGTTCCAGGTCGTCACCGGCGACCCCGCCGAGATCTGTGACGAGCTGCTGACCCACCCCTGCGTCGAGCTGGTGACCTTCACCGGCGGCGTGGCCATCGGCAAATACATCGCCGGCAAGATCGGCTACCGCAAGACCGTGCTGGAGCTGGGCGGCAACGATCCGCTCATCGTCATGGAGGACGCCGACCTCGAGCGCGCCAGCGACCTGGCTGTGGCCGGCTCCTACAAGAACTCGGGCCAGCGCTGCACGGCGGTCAAGCGCCTGCTGGTGCATGAGCCGGTGCTCGCGCGCTTCACGGAGCTGGTGGTCGAGAAGACGCGCCGGTGGCGCTTCGGCGATCCGATGGACCCGGCCAACGAGATGGGCACGGTCATCGACGAGGCGGCTGCGCGCCTGTTCGAGGCGCGCGTCAACGAGGCCGTGGCGCAGGGCGCGCGGCTGCTGACCGGCAACCGGCGCGACGGCGCGCTGTACTCGCCCACGGTGCTCGACCGCGTGCTGCCGGGCATGACGCTGGTGCGCGAGGAGACCTTCGGGCCGGTCTCACCCATCCTGAGCTTTCGCACCATCGATGAGGCGATCGCGCTGTCCAACTGCACGGCCTACGGCCTGTCCAGCGGCGTCTGCACGGACCGCTTCGACCACGCGACACGGTTCGCGCGCGAACTGCAGGTCGGCACCGTCAACGTCTGGGAGGTGCCCGGCTACCGCATCGAGCTCAGCCCCTTCGGCGGCATCAAGGACTCGGGACTGGGCCACAAGGAGGGCGTACAGGAAGCCGCCAAGAGCTTCACCCAGCTGAAGACGTTCACGTTCCCTTGGGGCTGAGACCCCGGTATAACCAAACAGGAGACAAGCCATGAGCATCTCGATCGAGGCCGGCGGCATCAAGGCCGTGGGCAGCAGCATCCGCACGGCGGGGCGGAGCTTTCGCCATTACCAGTGGCGCATGCTGCTCGCCGCCATGTTCTGCTATCTGTTCTTCTACACCGGCCGGCAGACTTTCGGTTTCGCCATCCCGGGCATCCAGAAGGAATTCGGTCTCAGCAAGGAGATGCTCGGCTGGGCCTCGGCCGCGCTGCTGTGGAGCTACGCGGTGGGCCAGGCCATCAACGGCAACCTGGCCGACAAGTGCGGCGGCCGGCGCGTCATGACCGCGGGCGCCATCCTGTCCTGCATCGCCAACTGGGTCACCAGCTTCGCCGTCGGCTTCAAGAGCCTGGCGATCCCTTGGGGCGTCAACGGCTACTGCCAGGCCCTGGGCTGGGCACCGGGCAGCCGGTTGCTGTCCAACTGGTGGTCGCGCCATGAGCGCGGCATGGTCTACGGCATGTACACCTTCGCCGCGGGCTGCGCGTCCGTGCTGTCCTTCGTCACGTCGCTGCTCGTCGTGGAGGTCATGCATCTCGAATGGCGCTGGATCTTTCGCCTGCCCGTGCTGCTGATGCTGGTGGGCGGCATCACCTTCTACCTCATCGCCCGCGAGCGCCCGCAGGATCTGGGTTTCAACAGTCCGGCCGACACGGGCGCCGGCGACGAGGGCGATCGCGCCAGCGTGGAAACCGATGCGGCAGAAACCTCCATGACACGCTACGCCGGCGTGCTGAAGAACTGGCGGCTGTTGCTGGCCTCGCTGTCGATCGGCTTCCAGAACGCCGCGCGCTACGGCCTGCTGGTATGGGTGCCGGTGCACTTCCTGGGCAGCAACTGGAGCAAGACGTCGGATGCGCTGATCGACCCGAAATGGATCACCGTCGCGCTGCCGGTCGGCATGGCGCTGGGTGCGTTCAGCAATGGCTGGATCTCCGACCGCCTGTTTGGCTCCAAGCGCTACAAGGCCATCGTGCTCTTCATGGTGCTCGGCGCCGCCACGTCCTTCCTGATGCATTCGCTGACCGGCCACAGCACGCTCGCGATAGGCGCGCTGTTCCTGGCCGGGTTCTTCGTCTATGGGCCGGCATCGTCGTTCTGGGCGCTGTGTCCAGACCTGGTCGGCGCCCGCCGTGCCGGCACGGCGACCGGGGTGATGAACTTCTTCTCCTATCTGTTCGCCGGCCTGGGTGAGCCGCTGATCGGCCGCATCATCGACCGGTCGGGCAACACGGGTGACGTGTTCTTCATCGTGTCCATGGCCTGCATCGCCAGCGCGGTGGTTGCGCTGTTCGTGCGGCGGTAGCGGCAGAAGAGCGCGGCCCCGGGCGGCAGTCCGGCGTTGGACAGTGAATGCCGTCGGGCGCGGCCATGCACCCCACGGACTACATTGGGCCTCGCCGACCTGAGCCCGACGCCAGCGCATGCAAACACAGACCTATTACGCCGCCACGGCCCCGCGCCGGAGCTTCCCGGCTCTGACCGGCTCGCCCATCGACGTGGATGTGGCTGTGCTGGGCGGCGGCTTCGCGGGGCTGGCCACCGCACGCGGACTGCAGGAGCGCGGCATCGCCAGCGTCGCCGTGCTGGAGGCGCAGACCATCGGCCATGGCGCCTCGGGCCGCAACGGCGGCTTCGTCTTCGGCGGCTACAGCCGCGACGCGGCGGACCTGGTGAGCGATCTGGGCCTGGCGCAGGCGCGCGAGTTCTACGCCCACAGCCGCGAAGCCGTCACGCTGATCCGCTCGCGCATGGACCGCCATGCCATCGCCTGCGATCGGCAGGAAGGCGGCGCCCTGCTGCTCAACTGGTTCAGGCACAGCCCGCGGGCCGAGCGCCAACTGCGCGACCAGGCGCGCTGGCTGCGCGAGAACTTCGGCGTCAGCTGGGAGGAGATCGAGCCGGCGCAGGTGCGCCAGTGGCTGGACACGGCGCGCTATGGCGGTGGGCTGCTGGAACGCGACGCCTTCCATTTCCATCCGCTCAAGTACGCACTGGGCCTGGCCGGTGTCATCGAGCAGGCGGGCGGCCGGGTGCATGAGCACAGTGCCGTGATGCACATCGACCGCCTTCCGGCCGGCGGCTTCGTGCTGCGCACCGCGCAGGAGGTCGCGATCCGGGCAGCCCAGGTCGTCGTGGCGGGCGGCGCCTACCTGAAGACCGTGCTACCTCCGCTGATGGGTGCCCGCCTGCCGATCGCAACCTATGTCATCGCGACCGAGCCGCTGCCACCCACGCTGCGGCCGATACGCACGCCTGCGGCGCTCTACGACAACCGTTTTGCCTTCGACTACTACCGGGCCTTGGGCGACCACCGCCTGTTGTGGGGCGGGCGGATCTCCATCCAGGAGCGCGATGCGGCCCGCATTGCCCAGCTGCTGCAGGCGGACATGCTCAAGGTCTTTCCTCAGCTCGCCGCCGTGCGCATTGACCACGCCTGGGGAGGCCTGATGAGCTATGCCCGCCACAAGATGCCCCAGATCGGCCAGTTGGCCCCGGGCCTGTGGTTTGCGCAAGCCTTCGGTGGCCATGGCGTGGCGCCGACCACGGTGGCCGGCGAGTGGCTGGCCGAGGCCATCAGCGGTCGCGCGGACCTGCCGGCTGCGTTGCAGCGTTATGGCTTGACGCCAGTGTTCGGCCAGGCGGGCCTGCTGGCGGCCCAGGCCAGCTACAGCTGGGCCGAACTGCGGGATGCGCTCAGGGAGCGGCTCACTTGATGCGCTGCTTTTCCAGCTTTCGCGCCAGCGTGCGCCGGTGCATGCCCAGCCGCCGTGCGGTTTCGCTGATGTTGAAGTCGGTCTCGGCCAGCACCTCGTGGATGCGTTCCCATTCCAGCGTCTTGATGGACGCCGTCTGACGCTCGGTCACCTCGACCTCGGCATCGCCTTGCCTGCGCGCGAACGCGGCCTCGATGTCGTCGGTGTTGGCCGGCTTGGCGAGGTAGTGGCAGGCGCCGAGCTTGATGGCCTCCACCGCCGTGGCGATGCTGGCGTAGCCCGTCAGCACGACGATCAGCACCTCCGGGTCCCAGCCGTGCAGCGCCTGCACGCAGGCCAGGCCCGACGCGCCGCCGGCGAGCTTGAGGTCCACGACGGCATGGCCCAGTTCGTCGTCCTCGGGGAGCTCGTCCAGCAGCGTCTTCATGTCGTCAAGCCCCGTGGCGCGCAGGCAGCGCCAGCCGCGGCGCTCGAAGGAGCGGGTCAGCGTGCGGGCGAAGCTGTCGTCGTCTTCGACGATCAGCAGCAGGCGGTCTTCTTCAGCGGTGGCGGGCATGAGTCAGGATTTTCGCGGCAGCAACGACGCCAGCGGCAGCGTCAGCACGACCTCGGCGCCACCGCCCTCGCGGTTGCGCGCGTCCAGCTGGCCGCCCAGCGTGCGCGCGACGTTGACGGACAGGAACAAGCCCATGCCGCGGCCGGGTTGGCCCTTGCTGCTTTGGTAGGGCTCGCCGAAGTGCTTGAGCCGCTCGGCATCGAAGCCCGGGCCGTCATCGAGCACGCTCAAGGCGAGCGTGCCCTCGTCCGGGCATGTCGCGACGAGCGTGAGCAGCGCACCCGGCGCGGCCTCGGCGGCGTTGTCCAGCAGGTTGCCGATGACTTGCTGCAGCGCGCTGTCCGAGATGATTTCGACGTCGGGCAGGCCTTCGCAGCGCAGCGCCAGCGTGGCCTGCGGGTGAGCCTGGCGCCAGCCATGGGCCAGGCCATCGATGAACGACTGCAGCGCCGTCAGGCGCGGCGCTTCGCCGCGGGCCTCGCCGGCCGACATCAGGATGCCGGTGACGATGGCCTTGCAGCGCAGGATCTGGCGCTGCATCTCCTCGATCTCCTCGCGCAGCTCGGGCTCGCCGGCGAACGGCGCCATGTGGGCCCAGTCGCCCAGGATGACGCTGAGCGTGGCCAGCGGCGTGCCCAGCTCGTGCGCGGCACCGCTGGCCAGCAGCCCCATGCGCACGATGTGGACCTCCTCGGCGGCGCGTTGGCGCAGCTCCGCCAGCTCGGCGTCGCGCTGGCGCAGGTTGCGGTTGATGCGCACGATGAAGACGCTGAGCAGGCCCACGTTGAGCAGGAAGCACAGCAGCAGGCCGCCCAGGTAGTTGGGCGACAGCGTGGTGGGCGAGGTGGCGTCCAGCAACAGCGGGCGGTGCCACTGCGTCAGCACGACGAAGCCGGTCAGCGTGCTGAGCACGATGGCCCACAGATAGGCCGGCCGCAGCAGCACGGACGCGACCGCCACCTGCAGCAGGTAGAGGTAGATGAAGGGGTTGTCGCTGCCGCCGGCCAGGTAGAGCTGGCCGGTCAGCACGCCCACGTCGACGAGCAGCGCGACGCAGAGCTCGATCTGCGACACCGGCTGCACGAGGCGGTTGCGCCACAGGCTGAACAGGTTGAAGGCGATGAGGATGCCCAGCAGGCTGAGCATCTCGGCCCAGGGCAGCTCGATGGCCAGGCCCAGGTGCACGACCAGCACGGTGGCAAGCTGGCCGCCGACGGCCAGCCAGCGCAGCTCGATGAGCTGGCGCAGGTTGGCGCGGCCGGCGCGCCGTTCAGGCGCGATGGCTACGGGTTCGGCGGTGATCGGGAGCGACGTGGTGTTCAAGGCGGGGCGCGCCGGCGCTCCTCGCGGACCAGGTAGAAGGCCGCGGCGGCCGCCATGGCCGCGAGCGCCAGCCAGGTGGCGGCGTAGACGGCGTGATTGTTGGCGAAACGGATGACCGTCAGGCCGGGGCGCGGGTAACGCAGCGGCTGGGCGGGGTCGGCGGACTCGTCGACGAAGTAAGGCGCGACTCGCTCGGCCACACCGAGCTGGGCGGCGATGCCGGCCACGTCGCGCGAATACCAGCGGCCTTCAGCAGGCACGTTGGCGCGCAGCGGGCCGCCGCCGGTTTCGGTGAGGCGCAGCAGGCCTGTCAGCTCGACGGGGCCGGCAGGCGCGGCATGCTGCTCGGGCGCGCGCTGCTCGGGCGGCACGAAACCGCGGTTGACGAGGACGGCGCTGCCGTCATCCAGCCGCAGCGGCGCGACGACCCAGTGGCCGCCACCCAGTTCGGTCGTGGCTTGCACCAGCACCTCGCGCGGCTCGAACCGGCCGCGCAGCCGCAGGCGGCGGTACTCGTCGGCCTTGGTGACGACGGCGGAGGCCGCAGGCGGCGCCACCGGCTCCGCGTGAACCTGCCGCTCGACGCGGGCCATCAGATCTTGCTTCCAGCCCAGGCGCTGGAACTGCCAGCCGGCCAGTGCGAGAAAGCCCAGGCTGGCGAGCGCCGCAGCAACGATCAGGGCGATCCGTGCGGCGCGGCCCATACCCGGTCAGGGCATGTTGCGCATCGCCGCGGGGTCGGGCGTCGGCATCATGTTGGCGTTCATGTGATACATGACCCAGACCGAGCCGGCCAGCATGATGACGACCAGCGCCACCGTGAACAGCAGGGCCAGCATGGACCAGCCACCTTCGACCTTGGCGTTCATGTGCAGGAAATAGATCATGTGCACGACCATCTGCACGGCCGCGAAGCCGAGGATGACGAAGCCGGTGATCTTGGGGCTGGGCAGCACCTTGGCCATGACCAGCCAGAACGGGATGGCGGTCAGGATGACCGACAGCACGAAGCCGGTGACGTAGCCCTTGATGGTGGCGTGGTAGGCGTCGCCATCGTCGTGATGGTCGTCGTGGCCGTGTGCGTCGTGAGCGTGGTCGGCCATCACAGCACTCCCATCAGGTAGACGAAGGTGAAGACGCCGATCCAGACGACGTCCAGGAAGTGCCAGAACATTGACAGGCACATCAGGCGGCGGCGGTTGGCGGGCGTGAGGCCGAACTTGCCCACTTGCAGCATCAGCGTGACCAGCCAGATGCAGCCGAAGGTGACGTGCAGGCCGTGCGTGCCGACCAGCGTGAAGAAGCTGGACAGGAAGGCGCTGCGCGCAGGGCCGGCACCTTCGTGGATGAGGTGGTGGAACTCGTACAGCTCGATGCCCAGGAAGCCCAGGCCGAACAGGCCCGTGATGGCCAGCCACGTCAGCACCTGGCTCTTGCGCTTGTGCTGCATCGCGATCATCGCGAAGCCGTATGTGATGGACGAAAACAGCAGCAGCGCCGTGTTGACGGCCACCAGCGGCAGGTCGAACAGGTCGGCGCCCGACGGGCCGGCCGCGTAGTTGCGGCCCAGCACGGCATACACGGCGAACAGCACCGCGAAGATGAGGCAGTCGCTCATCAGGTAGAGCCAGAAGCCCAGCATCGTGCTGCCGGGCGGATGGTGGTCGCCGGTGTCGTAGAAAACGACCGGGGCGCCGGACGTGGGAGCGGTCACGCTTGCAGTCATGTCGTTGGTCCCCGGTCAGGCCAGCGCGTCGAGGGCGCGGGTGCGCGCGTCTTCGGAGCGGGTCACGGCGTCGGCCGGGATGTGGAAGTCGCGGTCGTAGTTGAAGGTGTGCACGATGGACGCGATGACCGTGGCGGCCAGGCTCAGCGCGGCCAGGATGTACATGTGCCAGATCAGCGCGAAGCCCATGGCCGTGGCCAGCATCGCGATGATGAAGCCGGCGCCCGTGTTCTTGGGCATGTGGATGGCCACGAAGCCCTTGCGCGGGCGCTCGGCGCCACGGTGCTTCATGTCATACCAGGCGTCCATCTCGTGGGCGACGGGTGTGAAGGCGAAGTTGTAGTCCGGCGGCGGCGAGGCGGTGGACCACTCCAGCGTGCGGCCGCCCCAGATGTCGCCGGTCACGTCGCGCAGTTGCTTGCGGCGCATGATGCTGACGGCGATCTGGATCAGGAAGGCGGCTATGCCCAGCGCGACGATGCCGGCGCCGACGGCGGAGATGACGAACCAGATCTGCAGCGACGGGTCATCGAAGTGGCTGACGCGGCGCGTGATGCCCATCAGGCCAAGCACGTACAGCGGCGTGAAGGCGACCCAGAAGCCGATGAACCAGCACCAGAACGAGACCTTGCCCCAGAAGGCATCCAGGCGGAAGCCAAAGGCCTTGGGGAACCAGTAGTTGATGCCGGCGAACACGCCGAACACCACGCCGCCGATGATGACGTTGTGGAAGTGCGCGATCAGGAACAGGCTGTTGTGCAGCACGAAGTCGGCCGCCGGCACAGCCAGCAGCACGCCGGTCATGCCACCGATGCTGAACGTGACCATGAAGCCCACGGTCCACAGCATCGGCACCTCGAACTGGATGCGGCCGCGGTACATCGTGAACAGCCAGTTGAAGATCTTGGCGCCCGTCGGGATCGAGATGATCATCGTCGTGATGCCGAAGAAACTGTTCACGCTGGCGCCCGAACCCATCGTGAAGAAGTGGTGCAGCCAGACCAGGTAGGACAGGATGGTGATGACCACCGTCGCGTAGACCATGGACGCGTAGCCGAACAGCTTCTTGCGGCTGAACGTGGACACGACTTCCGAGAAGATGCCGAACACCGGCAGCACCAGGATGTAGACCTCGGGGTGGCCCCAGATCCAGATCAGGTTCACGTACAGCATGGCGTTGCCGCCAAGGTCGTTGGTGAAGAAGTTGGTGCCGAGGTAGCGGTCGGCCGTCAGCAGCGCCAGCGTGGCGGCCAGCACGGGGAAGGTCGCGACGATCAGCACGTTGGTGCACAGCGACGTCCACGTGAAGACGGGCATCTTCATCATCGTCATGCCGGGCGCGCGCATCTTGATGATGGTCGCGATCAGGTTGATGCCCGACAGCGTCGTGCCCACCCCCGCGATCTGCAGCGACCACAGGTAGTAGTCCACCCCCACATCCGGGCTCGCCAGGATGCCCGACAGCGGCGGATACGCCAGCCAGCCGGTCTTGGCGAACTCGCCGATGAACAGCGAGATCATGACCAGCACGGCACCGCCGGCGGTCATCCAGAAGCTGAAGTTGTTCAGGAACGGGAAGGCCACGTCGCGCGCGCCGATCTGCAGCGGCACGACGTAGTTCATGAAGCCGGTCACGAAGGGCATCGCGACGAAGAAGATCATGATGACGCCGTGCGCCGTGAAGACCTGGTCGTAGTGGTGCGGCGGCAGGAAACCGGCGTTGTCGGCGAACGCCATGGCCTGGTGGGCACGCATCATCAGCGCGTCCGCGAAGCCGCGCAACAGCATCACGACACCCAGGATGATGTACATGATGCCGATCTTCTTGTGGTCGATGCTGGTGATCCAGTCGCGCCACAGATGGCCCCAGAGCTTGAACTTGGTGATCAGCGCGAACACCAGCGCGCCGCCCAGCGCAACGGCGATGAAGGTGGCGATGAGGATAGGCTCGTGCAGCGGCAGCGCGTCCCAGCCCAGCCGGCCGAGGATGGGGTGCAGCTGGTCAGCAGCCTGGTGTTGTGCAACGACGGGATTGGACATCGCTCGGTCTCAGTTCTTCTGCGTGACGGCCTGGGCCACATCGATCTCGATGGGCAGTCCTTGCGGATTGGTTGGCGTGCACAGCGCCGCGACGACGATGCGCTCGCGCTTGCCACCCTCGAAGTCGCGCCAGCCCGTGCGCATCGTGCTGGCCACACCGCCCTTGCCGGCGCCGCCGGCGGCGTCGATGGCCATCATCTGGCTGGAGCACATCTTCTTGCCGTCGACGCAGCGGTCGACGATGGCGCTCCACAGGCCCGGCTCCACGCTGGCGTAGCGGCGGATGGGTTCCTTGGTGCTGGGCTCTTCGAGCTTCAGGTAGCCTGCACGCGTCAGCGTGTTGGCACCGGCCTTGTTGGACTGCACCCAGGCCGCGAATTCCTCGTCCGACTGGCCGTGGAACTTGAAGCGCATGTCGGAGAAGCCCGCACCGCTGTAGTGGGCCGACAGGCCGTCGTAGACGCCGGCCTTGTTGATGACCGCGTGCAGTTGCGTCTCCATGCCCGGCATCGCGTAGATCATGCCGGCCAGCGCGGGCACGTAGAAGGTGTTCATCACCGACGTGGACGTGAACCGGAAGTGGATCGGGCGATCCACGGGCGCTGCCAGTTCGTTGACGGTCGCAATGCCTTGCTCGGGATAGATGAACAGCCACTTCCAGTCCATCGCCACCGCGTAGACCTCCAGCGGCTTCACGTCAGCGGCCAGCGGCCTTCCCTCGGCCACGCGGTCCAGCGGGCGGAAGGGGTCCAGCTTGTGCGTGCTGATCCAGGTGATCGCGCCCAACGCGATGATGATCAGCAGCGGCGCACCCCAGATGACGAGTTCCAGACGCGTCGAATGGTCCCAGTCCGGGGCATAGGTCGCCTCGGTGTTGGACTGGCGGTAACGGTATGCAAAGAACAGCGTCAGCGCGATCACCGGCACGATGATCAGCAGCATGAGCAGCGTCGACGTGACGATGAGCTGCGCCTGCTGTTGAGCGATGTCACCATGCGGTTTCATCACGACGGCGTTGCAGCCGCTCAGGACCAGGCCGGACATCAAGACCGGGACGCGACAGAGGAGAGTCTTGTTGGGGTACATCCTGAGGTGCGCGCGAGGGTTAACGATCTTGCACGCAGCGATGGAATGTAAGTTGATTGAGGCAAATCAACTATTGGACATTTTGTCCTAGGCAAAGACGGAGACAGGCCGCCATGGCAAGCGCAAGCAGTACCTTTCATACCCCCCAGTCCGGCCCCCTGACAACCCGCACCGACGAGGACCTGGCCCCCGGCGACATCGCCGTCGGCGTCATCATCGGCCGGGCATCTGAATACTTCGACTTCTTCGTGTTCGGCATCGCCTCGGTGCTGGTCTTCCCGCAGGTGTTCTTCCCGTTCGCGGACCGGCTGACCGGCACGCTGTACGCCTTCCTGGTCTTTGCGCTGGCTTTCGTCGTCCGACCGGTCGGCACGCTGATCGGCATGTCCATCCAGCGCCACTTCGGCCGCTCGACCAAGCTGACCGCCGCCCTCTTCCTGCTGGGCTGCTCCACGGTCGCCATGGGCCTGCTGCCCGGCTATGCGGAGGTTGGCAGCACGGCCATCGTGCTGCTGGCGCTGTGCCGCGTGGGCCAGGGCCTGGCGCTGGGCGGCTCCTGGGACGGCCTGCCCTCGCTGCTGGCCCTGAACGCACCGCCGCACCGCCGTGGCTGGTACGCCATGCTGGGCCAGTTGGGCGCGCCGCTGGGCTTCTTCGTCGCGTCGGGCGTGTTCCTGTACGTGTTCGGCAGCCTGGATGCCAAGGACTTCCTGTCCTGGGGCTGGCGCTTCCCCTTCTTCACCGCCTTCGCGATCAACGTCGTCGCGCTGTTCGCCCGGCTGCGCCTGGTCGTCACGCACGAGTACGAGAAGCGCATGGAAGAGCATGAGCTCGACCCCGCCTATCTGCGCGAGCTGCTGCCGGCCCAGGGCCATCACATCGTCATCGGCGCCTTTGCGGCCCTGGCCAGCTATGCCCTCTTCCACCTGGTGAGCGTGTTCCCGCTGTCCTGGGTGGCGCTGTACGGCACCGAGGGGGTCGAGGACTTCATGAAGATGGAGCTGCTCGGCGCCGCCTTCGCCGCCGTGGCCATGCCCATGTCCGGGCTCATCGCCGACAAGATCGGCCGGCGAAGCTACCTCGGCACGATGGCCCTGGCCATCGGCGTGTTCGCGCTGTTTGCACCCTTCATGCTCGGCGGCGGCAAACCCGGCCAAGCTGCCTTCATCCTGATTGGCTTCGTGCTGCTGGGCCTGTCCTATGGCCAGTCTGCGGGCTCGGTGACGTCCAACTTCCTGCCGCACTTCCGCTACACCGGTGCCGCGCTGACGGCGGACATGGCCTGGCTGCTGGGCGCGGCCTTTGCACCAGTCGTGGCCCTGTTCCTGTCCTCGCGCTTCGGCCTGGTGTCGCTCAGCGTCTACCTGCTGTCCGGCGTGGTCTGCACGCTGGTGGCGCTGCGGGTGAACAAGCGGCTGCAAGCGGCGGCAGTGGTCCAGGACTGACAGGCTGCGGTCCAGCGAAAGGCGGGCTGCGGTCCGCCTTTTGTTTGCGCCGACAGTTTCCTTTCAAAGAAACTGTTCATATACTTCGCCGCATCGGAAACCAACGACGACATCATGGCCCTGACGCTGCACTACCACCCGCTCTCCTCCTACTGCTGGAAGCTGCTGATCGCGCTGGACGAGAACGGCACGCCGTTCGAGGCCCGCATGGTCAACCTCGGCGACCCGGCTGAGCGCGCGGCCTACGCGGCGTTGTGGCCCACCGCCAAGATCCCGCTGCTGGTCGACGGCGAGCGCGTGGTGCCGGAGACCTCCATCCAGATCGAGTACCTGGACAGTCGCCATCCCGGGGCGGTGCGCCTGCTGCCGGAGGACTTCGACGCGCAGCTGGAAGTGCGCCTGTGGGACCGCGTCTTCGACCTGCATGTGATGACGCCCATGCAGCGCTTCATCGGCCAGCAGCTGCGACCCGAGGCCGAGCGCGACGCTGCCACGCAGACCGGCGCCGTCAACGACCTCGGCGTGGCCTACGACCTCATCGAGAGCCATCTCGGCGAGCGCACCTGGGCGGCCGGCGAGGCCTTCAGCATGGCGGATTGCGCGGCCGCGCCGGCGCTGTTCTATGCGGCCATCGTCCGGCCCTTCTCGCCCGGCCACACGCGGCTGAGTGCCTATTTCGAGCGATTGCTGGCACGCCCGTCCGTGTGGCGCGCCATCGTCCAGGCCCGACCCTTCTTCCAGTACTACCCGCTGCGCCATGCCCTCCCCGCCCGCTTCCTCGGATGAGGGGCTGAACCAGCTGTTTGCCGCGCTGGCGGACGGCAACCGCCGCGCCATGGTCGACCAGCTCGCCCGCGGGCCGGCGTCGGTGTCCGACCTCGCCAGGCCGCTCGCTCTTCGCCTGCCCTCGGCAGTCAAGCACCTGGCCGTGCTGGAAGCCAGCGGTGTCGTGCAGTCGGACAAGCTCGGCCGCGTGCGCACCTACCGCATCGCGCCCGCGGCCTTCAACGGCCTGGAGGCCTGGGTGGCCGAGCGCAAGGCGATGTGGCACCGGCAGTTCGACGCGCTCGACGCCCTTCTTGCAGAACAGGACGAATCCCAGCCATGACGACGACGCCCACCGCCCACACCAGCTTCGTGCTGGAGCGCCAGTTCAAGGCCTCGGCCGCCCGCGTGTTCGCGGCCTGGGCCGACCCGGCCACCAAGCTGCGCTGGTCCGACTGCCATGCCGAGATGAACGCGACCGAGTTCAGCATGGACTTCCGCCCCGGCGGGCAGGAGACCTATCGCAGCGCCCTGCCGGACGGCACCCAACTGGCCGTCGACAAGGTCTTCCTCGACATCGTGCCGCAGGCCCGCATCGTCTTCGCCTACTCGATGGCCGCGAACGGCCGCGCGCTGTCGGCTTCGCTCGTGACCGTGGAGTTCACGGACACGGCCGCCGGCTCGGCACTCAAGTTGACCGAGCAGCTGGCCTACCTCGACGGCCACCAGGACGTGGAACAGCGCCGGCGCGGCACCGAAGAGGGCCTGGACCGGCTGCTGCTCGAAGTCGACGCGGCCTAGCCGAGAGACTTCCGCGCGTTCTGGAACATGCGCAGCCACGGGCTGTGCAGCGCGCGGTCGCCGCTGGTCCAGCTCATCTGCACGTTGCGGAACACCCGCTCGGGGTGCGGCATCAACGCCGTGAAGCGACCGTCCGGCGTCGTCACCGACGTGAGGCCACCCGGGCTGCCGTTCGGGTTGAACGGATAGGCCTCGGTCGCCTGGCCATGGTTGTCGACAAAGCGCATCGCCGTGATGACCTTGGCCGCATCGCCCTGGCGCGCGAAGTTGGCGTAACCCTCGCCGTGCGCGACGGCGATGGGCAGGCGGCTGCCGGCCATGCCCTGGAAGAACACGCTGGGCGACGCCAGCACCTCGACCAGCGACAGGCGCGCCTCGAACTGCTCGCTCTGGTTGCGCGTGAAGCGCGGCCAGGCGTCGGCGCCGGGGATGATGGGCGCCAGCGCGGCCAGCATCTGGCAGCCATTGCACACACCCAGGGCCAGCGTGTCCTGGCGCGCGAAGAAGGCGCGGAACTGTTCGGCCAGCACCGGGTTGAACATGATGCTGCGCGCCCAGCCCTCGCCGGCACCCAGCGTGTCGCCGTAGCTGAAGCCGCCGCAGGCGACGAAGGCCGCGAAGCCGTCCAGCTTGACCGCACCGGCGTGCAGGTCGCTCATGTGCACGTCGAAGCTGTCGAAGCCGCCCTGCGCCATCGCGTAGGCCATCTCGATGTGCGAGTTGACGCCCTGCTCGCGCAGGATGGCCACCTTCGGCCGGGCACCGGTGCTGACGAAGGGCGCCTCGGGCGCGAACGTCAGGTGCACGTGCAGGCCCGGGTCGTCGGCCTTGCCGGCGGCGGCGTGCTCGGCATCGGCACCGGCGGGGTTGTCGCGCAGCTGCGCGATGCGCCAGCTCACCTCATCCCAGGTCTGCTGCAGGCTGGTGAGGTCGGCGCCGAAGACCTTCTTCGCGTCGCGCCAGACTTCCATCTGCCGCTTCGGGTTCGGCTTGGCGACCACGTGCGAATGCCTGGACAGGCCATGCGCGCGCAGCACCTGCATGACGGCGTCACGGTCGGCCGCGCGCACCTGGATCAGCGCGCCCAGCTCTTCGTTGAACAGCGCGCGCAGCGTCAGTTCCTCGCGGCGGCCGCTGACCTGGGCCGCCCAGTTCTTCGAGTCGCCCATGTCGGCGCGGCTGTCGCTGATGCCGTCGCCTTCGGTGACCAGCAGGTCCACGTTCAGGCTCAGGCCGGTCTGGCCGGCGAAGGCCATCTCGCAGGCCGCTGCCCACAGGCCGCCGTCGGAACGGTCGTGGTACGCCAGCAGCTGGCCCGCGGCGCGCAGCTCGTTGACCGCGTCGACCAGCGCCACCAGCAGCTTGGGGTCGTCCAGGTCCGGCACGTCAGGGCCGAACTGGTTCAGCGTCTGCGCCAGGATGGAGCCGCCCATGCGATGCCGGCCCTGGCCCAGGTCGACGAGGATGACGCAAGAGTCCTCGCGCTGCAGCTCGGGCGTCAGCGTGCCGCGCACGTCGGCCACGCTGGCGAAGGCGGTGACGATCAGCGACACCGGCGCGGTGACCTGCTTGTCGTCCCACTTGGTGCGCATGGACAGAGAGTCCTTGCCGACCGGGATGGAGATGCCCAGCGCCGGGCACAGTTCCATGCCGACGGCCTTGACCGTGTCGAACAGCGCGGCGTCCTCGCCCGGCTCGCCGCAGGCGGCCATCCAGTTGGCGCTGAGCTTCACGCGCGGCAGCTCAATGGGCGCCGCCAGCAGGTTGGTGATGGCCTCGGCCACGGCCATGCGGCCCGAGGCCGGCGCGTTGACGGACGCCAGCGGCGTGCGCTCGCCCATGCTCATCGCTTCGCCGGCAAAGCCGCTGAAATCGGCCAGCGTGACGGCGCAGTCCGCCACCGGCACCTGCCAGGGGCCGACCATCTGGTCGCGGTGGTTCAGGCCACCCACCGTGCGGTCGCCGATGGTGACGAGGAAGCGCTTGCTGGCGACGGTCGGGTGGCGCAGCACGTCGAACGCGGCCTGCTCCAGCTTCACGCCGGACAAGTCCAGCGCACCGCCGTCACGCGCCACGCGGCTCACGTCGCGCTGCATCTTGGGCGGCTTGCCCAGCAGCACGTCCATGGGCATGTCGATGGGGTGGTCGGTGACTTCCGTGTCGCCGTCCACCAGCTTCAGGTCGCGCGCTTCGGTGACCACACCGACCACCGCGAACGGGCAGCGTTCACGCGCACACATCGCGGCGAAGCGGTCCAGGCTGCCCGGCGCGATGGCCAGCACGTAGCGCTCCTGGCTCTCGTTGCACCAGATTTCCTTCGGCGCCAGGCCCGACTCCTCCAGCGGCACCTTGCGCAGATCAAACCGCGCGCCGCGGCCGGCGTCGTTGACCAGCTCGGGGAAGGCGTTGGAGATGCCACCTGCGCCCACGTCGTGGATGGCCAGCACGGGGTTCTCCTGACCCAGGCCCCAGCAGTGGTTGATGACCTCCTGCGCACGCCGCTCGATCTCGGGGTTGCCGCGCTGCACGGAGTCGAAGTCCAGGTCGGCCGTGTTGGTGCCCGCGGCCATCGATGACGCCGCGCTGCCGCCCATCCCGATGCGCATGCCAGGGCCGCCCAGCTGGATCAGCAGGCTGCCGGCCGGGAACGCTATCTTCTTGGTCAGGTCCGAGCGGATGGCGCCCAGGCCGCCGGCGATCATGATGGGCTTGTGATAGCCGCGCCGCACGCCGTCCACGGCCTGCTCGTAGACACGGAAATAGCCGCCCAGGTTGGGCCGGCCGAACTCGTTGTTGAAGGCCGCGCCGCCCAGCGGCCCGTCGATCATGATCTGCAGCGCCGACGCGATGTGCGCGGGCTTGCCCACCGGGTGCTGCTCCCAGCTCTCCGACAGGCCCGGCAGGTGCAGGTTGGACACCGAGAAGCCCGTCAGCCCCGCCTTGGGCTTGGCGCCCCGGCCGGTGGCGCCCTCGTCGCGGATCTCGCCGCCCGCACCCGTGGAGGCGCCCGGGAAGGGCGAGATGGCCGTCGGGTGGTTGTGCGTCTCCACCTTCATCAGCACCTCGGCCTGCTCGGCGCGGGCCTGGTAGGCGGAGCCAGGCGCATCCGCGGCCATCCAGCGCTGGATGGCGTGGCCTTCCATGACGGCCGCGTTGTCCGAGTAGGCAATGACCGTGTGCTGCGGGTTCAGCTTCTCGGTGTTGCGGATCATGCCGAACAGGCTCAGCGGCTGCGCCTCGCCGTCGACGATGAATGACGCATTGAAGATCTTGTGCCGGCAGTGCTCGCTGTTGGCCTGCGCGAACATCATCAGCTCGACGTCGCTGGGGTTGCGGCCCAGCTTCTTGAAGTTGCTCTCGAGGTAGTCAATCTCGTCGGTGGACAGCGCCAGGCCGAACTCGACGTTGGCCTTCTCCAGCGCCACGCGGCCCTGGCCCAACACGTCCACATGCGCCAGCGGCTCGGCCGTGCGCTCGTCGAACAGGTGGGTGGTGTCCTCGCGCTTGAAGCAGACCGACTCGGTCATGCGGTCGTGCAGCAGCGCGGCGCAGGCGGCCAGTTCCTCTGCGCTCAGCGGCTTCGCTCCGCCCAGCAGGCCCGACTTAGTCGCGACGCGGTACTCGACGACGCGCTCGACGCGCTTGAGCACGAGGCCGCAGTTGCGCGCGATGTCGGTGGCCTTGGACGCCCAGGGGCTGACCGTGCCGAAGCGCGGCGTGACGACGACGAGGTCGCCCTCGGCACCCGCAGCCGCCGGCTCGCCATAGGTCAACAGCGCGGCGAAGCGCTCGCGGGTGTCGGCGTCCAGCGGCGCGTCCGTCCAGACCCAGTGCACCGCGCGGGCGCTGATGCCGGTGATGCGGCCACTGACCTCTTGCAGCCGGGCCAGCAAGGCCTGGGCGCGGAAATCGGAAAGAGCGTTGCCGCCCTCGAAATGGGTCAGATGCGGGGTCAGGGCCATGGAATCCGGGGAGGCTGGGCGCGGGCGGGCGCGCGGTTCTCGGAAGGCACGGCCCCAGGGCGAGGAGCGACGTGCGGAAGCACGGGATTCTACTGAGCGCGATCAGCCCCCGGGCGCCCGCCGCCTAGGCAAGCACCACGCCGGGGTCACGTCACCCGGTAGACATCCAGCACCACGCGGTCGGCCTGGCGCTCGCCGCAGGCCAGCGCCAGCACCTTGTTCAGGTGCAGCCAGGCCGGCGCGCCGGTCTGGAAGCGCATCACCGTGCGGAAGTAGTAGGCCTCGCGCGGCACGGCCTCACCACGGGCCAGCGCCGCCATCACCTCAGGCGCGGCGTGGCGCATGCCGTCGCTCTGCACCTCGATCAACCCGCCGTCCGTGGCCCGGATCACGTAGTGCGCCGCGATGTCCAGCACGCCATCGGCGCGCTGGACCTGCCAGTCGACGCCGCCTTCGACGATCTCGCCGTTCAACTCGGCGCCACTGACCGTGCCGCCCCTCAGCGGCACATAGCGCCGTTCACCGTATTTGGCCTGGCCCAGCGTGACGATCGCGCCCACACGGCAGAACACGCGGGTCATCGGCAGCAGTTGAGGCGGTGGCGGCGGGGTGTCGGTCATGGGTCGGCTGTCGGGGTGGGGTCGGTCGCTATGGACAGGGTAGCGCTGCGGCCTAGCATCGGTTGCCAGCATGCGCGCCGCGGCGCCTGCCGGGCGTCATCCGAGAAGATGACGCCCCCGCTCCCCTCCTTCGCCTGTCGCTCCCGTCCATGAAGTTCTGGCCCCTGCCCTCGCCCGCCGATGACACCCGTGCCGCCCTGGGCGCGGCGCTGGCCACGGTGGTCGGCGACATCGGCGAGCCCGGCTTCGCGCAGTCCGCGCTGCGCGGCCTCAACGCGACGCAGCTGCGCGCGGCATCCTGGGCCGTCTACGAGCTGCGGCCCACGGCGGCGCCGCTGCTGCACCTGTCGGCCAGCATCGGAGTGGCCGACACCACGCGCGACTGCTTCGCCGCCTACGTCGGCGGCCTGTACCGCCGCGACTGCAGCTTCGACGGCGTCGCACCGGGCCATGCCGCCGTGCTGCGCATGCATGCGGACGACGCGCCGACGCGCGACCACCGCGAGGCCATCTACCGCCGGCACGGCGTGCTGGAGCGGCTGTCCGTGGTGCACCGCGCGGCCGACCACTCGCTGCTCGCCGTCAACCTCTATCACCACCAGCACCAGGGCCTCTTCGGCGACGGCGAGGTGGCCGGTTTCGCCGACGCGGCGCCCGTGCTGCTCGCCGCCGTCCAGCGGCATCTGCGTCTGACACAGGCCACCGCGGCGTCGTCTGGCGACCCAGCGGCTCCGGCCGATGCGCGCCAGGCGCTGCGCTACCGCTGCCCGGCCCTGACCGAACGCGAACTCGACGTCTGCGAGCGGCTGTTGCGCGGCTGGAGCTACGACGGCATCGCCGCCGACCTGGGCCTGACGCTGGCGACCGTCAAGACCTACCGCGCCCGGGCCTTCGAGCGGCTGGGCATGCACTTCAAGAGCGAACTGTTCGCGGCGTTCCTGCCCCGGCACTGAAGCCTGGTCGCCCGGCGCTGTCGCCCTCTGGGATGACAGCTCCCGCAAGGCCCGAGCCGGACACTGCCGGGCCCAAGAACGGAGACTCAACATGCTGCTGCCCCGCCGCCAACTGCTGCTGAACGCCGCCAGCGCGACCCTGCTCGCCACCGGCCTGCCCTTGCCCGCCGCGGCCCAGGGCTTTCCCGAGCGGCCGCTGAAGCTGGTCGTCGGCTTCCCGCCCGGCACCGGGCCCGACGTGGTGGCGAGGCTGCTGGGCCAGAAGCTGGGCGAGCAGCTGAAGCAAAACATCGTCGTCGACAACCGCGCGGGCGCCGGCGGGCAGATCGCCGCACAGGCGGTGGCCAAGAGCCCGGCAGACGGCTACACCCTGCTGCTCGGCGAAGTCGGCTCCATCAGCATCGCCCCGCCGGCCTTCAGCAAGCTGCCCTACGACCCAGCCAAGGAACTGGTGGCGCTCTCCGAGGTCGTGCGCTCCGACTTCGTGCTGGTGGTGCCGGTTGCGTCGCCGTCGCAGACGGTGGCCGACCTCGTCAAGGCGGCGAAGGCCAAGCCCGACCGCTTGAACTTCGCAACCTTCGGCGCCGGCACGCCCGGTCACTTCGGCGCCGAGATGTTCGCCGAGCAGGGCGGCTTCAAGATCGAGCCCATCCACTTCCGCGCCACGGGCGATGCGGTGACGGCCATCGTCGCGGGCGAGGTGCAGGCCGCTTTCGTGACGACGGCGCTGGGCGCCGCGCAGATCAAGGCCGGCAAGATGCGCGCGCTCGCCACGACCGCGCCATCGCGATCGCCGCTGCTGCCCGACGTGCCAACCTTCACCGAGGCGGGACTTCCCAAAGTCGATTTCTCCGCCTGGTTCGCCGTCTTCGTGCCGGCCGGCACGCCGGTCGCCGCGCAAGACCTGCTCGCCACGCAGATCGCCGTGGCCGTGAAGTCGCCGGACGTGCGCCAGAAGCTGCAGGAAAGCGGCTTCGCCGTCACCGGCACGACGCGGGCCGAGGCCGAACGCACGGTCCGCTCAGAAGCGGCGCGCTGGGCGGCGGTGGTCAAGGCCACCGGCTTCAAGGGCGATTGAGCGCTGGCCATGCGGCGCGCGGCGTGACGCACCGCGCGAGACCTTATCGCCGGGCGCGAGCGCCCCTGCTCGGCCCGCCGATGTGGCGCCGAAAGACGAGCGGCTGCCCAGCGCGGACGAGCGGAAGATCGCTCCGCCGCC
Organism: Roseateles sp. P1_C6; assembly: GCF_056406315.1. Classification (NCBI taxonomy): domain Bacteria; kingdom Pseudomonadati; phylum Pseudomonadota; class Betaproteobacteria; order Burkholderiales; family Sphaerotilaceae; genus Roseateles; species Roseateles sp. P1_C6. Next base: position 388,349 of record NZ_JBFUAK010000002.1, on the reverse strand, counting down.
GCTCGCTCGGCCAGCCCTGCCGGCTGTCGACCACCCCCCGGAGTTCGTGACATTGCGCACGGGCCGCGAGCCCTCGTCGCAACAACTCGACACAGCTCGACAGCCAGCAAACAGCTGCCATCGGCAGACTGAATTCGCGGGTTCACGAGGGGCCCGCATCCACAGGCCACAGCGCCCTTGCGGGGCCACCAGTGTCAAAGGCAGTCCAACAATGAAACAACTCAAGCAACATCTGCAGTGGGGTCTGTGCGCCCTGACCTGCGCACTCAGCACCGCCGTGCTGGTCGCCTGCGGCGGCGGCGGCGGCGGAGCAGGCGACACGACCTCACAGGCGCCCGCCACGCCGGCGCCCTCGGCGCCCGGCGCCAGCACGGCGTCCGTCGTGGACGGCACGATCACGGGCTTTGGCAGCGTCATCATCGACGGCCAGCGCTTCGACGACAGCCTCGCCAAGGTCATGTTCGCCAACCGGCCCGACGCACAGACGGCCGGCACGCTGGGCGACCTACACACCGGCATGCGCGTGCAGGGTGAGCTGAAGGACGGCGTGCTGCAGAACCTGGTCGTGAACTTCGCGCTGGTCGGCAACGTGGGCGCGGTGGATGGCGCGGCCGGCACGCTGAACGTGTTCGGCCAGACCATCAAGACCACGACGACCGGCCAGTTGCCGACCGTTTTCGACGGCTTCAACAGCCTGGCGCAGCTGGCCGTGGGCGACCTCGTCAAGGTCAGCGGCACGGTGGCCGGCGACGGCAGCATCACAGCCACGCGCATCGAGCGCAAGGCCAAGGACGGCAACGAGCTGTACCGCCTCAGCGGCGCCGTGCAAGGCCTGGACACGACGGCCAAGACCTTCAGCCTGGCCGGCAACACCAGCGTGACGGTGAGTTATGCCGATGCCAAGCTGTTGCCCACGGGCGCCGTCATCGAGAACGGCAAGCTGGTCAGCGTCGTCGCGGCGCAGGCACCCACGGCCAGCGGCGGCAAGAACGTGTTGGCGGCCACCGTCGTGGAGATCAAGGCGCGCAAGCTGCCGGATTCCTCGGACACGACGGTGGGCGGCCCGATCAATGACTTCCAGAGCCTCGCCAGCCTGCGCATCGGCGACGTGCAGGTGGATGCCAGCACCGCGACGCTGAAGGAAGGCACCACCGCCGCCGACGTGGCCAACGGCGCGCAGGCGCAGGCGCACGGCAGCATCAAGGACGGCGTCATGAAGGCCGACTGGCTGCGCGTGTTCAAGAACGACACGGCGCTGAAGGCGCTGCTGATCGGCCAGATCACCGACTACGTGTCGCTGGCCAGCTTCACGCTGCGCGGCACGGTCGTCGACGCCAGCGCCGCCAAGTTCACCAAGGGCAGCGCGGCCGACGTGGCGGCCGGCGCGTGGGTGCAGGTCACCGGCCAGCTGACGCCCGCGGGCGTGAAGGCGACCGAGATCGCCGTGCAGCCGCCGCCGGCCGACAAGCCGCAGCGCCTGGCCGGTGCGATCAGCGGCGTCGACCTGACGGCCAAGACTCTCACGCTGCTGGGCACGACGGTGAAGTGGAGCGACACGACCAAGCTCAATCTCGACGTGAAGGGCGTGGCCACGCTGGCCAATGGCCTGACGGTCAATGTCGAAGGCAGCTATTCGGCCACCACGGGCGTCTTCACCGCGACCAGCATCACCGTGACGGCAACGCCCGGCACGGCCAAGACCATGGGCTTCTCGGGTATCGCCTTCAACGTGACCGAGTCCGGCTTGCAGATCGGCGGCTACACGGTGCAGATCACGGCCAACACCGTGCTGCAGCCGGCGGGCACCAAGCTGGCCGACCTCGTCAACGGCTCGCGCCTGAGCGTGAAGGTCACCATCAGCGGCACTGAAGGCAACATCAAGCTGACCGCTCTCAGCATCGAGCTGCAGAAGCCCGAGAAGGACGACGCCGGCAACGAATACGTCTACCTGGCCGGCCTGGTGGGCGACTTCGTCAGCAGCGCCAACTTCAAGGTCGGCGGCCAGAAGGTGGACGCCTCCGCCAGCACCGTGAAGTTCATCGACGGCGACGCCGCCAAGCTGGGCAACGGCGTCAAGGTCGAGATCAAGGGCAGCGTCAAGGACGGCGTGCTGGTCGCCAGGCAGGTGCACTTCATGCCCGGTTGAGCGCCATCCGCGCAACTTGCTGATCGTCAGGCCCGGCCCGCCCCTCGGTGCCGGGCCTTTTCGTGGGCGGCTGCAAGAATCGGCCGCCCATGAAAACTCTGCTGCGCCTCCTTGCCTCTTGCGTTCCGGCCCTCTCCACGCTGGCCGCTCTGGCCGGAGACCTGCCCCGCGAGCGGCTGCACCTCTACCTGCTGATGGGCCAGTCCAACATGGCTGGCCGCGACACGCGTGACCTGGCCGCGCAGGTGGACGACCCGCGAGTGCTGGCGCTGAACGCAGACGGCCAATGGGTCGTCGCCCGCGACCCCATTCATGCCAAGACCAGCCGCATCGAGCCAGGCGTGGGCCCGGGCATCGCCTTCGCACAGGCCATGCTCAAGGCCGGCGAGCCCGCAGCCATCGGCCTCATTCCCACGGCCGTGGGCGGAACGCCGCTGCGCCGCTGGGTGAAGGGCGGCGACCTCTACGAGCAAGCCCTGGCCCGCGCCCGCGAGGCCGCGAAGACGGGCGTCATCCGCGGCGTGCTTTGGCACCAGGGCGAGTCGGATTCGGACAGCGCCGCCAACGCCACCAGCTACGGCGCGCGGCTGGCGCGCATGTTCCAGGACCTGCGGCAAGACCTTGGCCAACCGGACCTGCCCATCGTCGTCGGCGAGATCGGCCAGTTCGTGTCGCCCCAGCGCCTGCCCGAAGCGGCGACGGTGCGCGACGCGTTGCGTCGCATGCCCGAGGCCCTGCCCGGCGTGGGCTTTGCCGACTCGACCGGCCTGGGCCACCTGGGCGACGAGCTGCATTTCTCCGCCGATGCCGCCCGCGAACTGGGCCGCCGCTTCGCCCGCGCGATGCAAGCGCTGCACACGCCAAGCCAGCCGTAACCGCAAGGAACCGCAGCCAGCGGGAAAGTACGGACTGCAGCCCGTCATTCCCCGAGTAGGATAGCGCTATCCAACAGCGACCCAGCGGCCGCGCCTCACCTCAGCTCGTTCCTCCCCATGACTCAATTCGCGCCCGATTCCCTCGTCGTCATGGGGGTCGCCGGCAGTGGCAAATCCACGCTGGCGGCCGCCGTGGCGCAGCGCATGGGGCGCACCTGGCTGGAGGGCGATCTGTTCCACAGCGAGTCCAACCGCCACAAGATGGCCCAGGGCCTGGCGCTGACGGACGAGGACCGCGCCAGCTGGCTGGCCAGCTTGTGCGAGCAACTGCGCCGGCATCCGGGCGGCGTGCTGGTGGCCTGCTCGGCGCTCAAGCGTGTCTACCGGGAGCAGTTGCGCCAAGCCTCGCCCGGGCTGCGCTTCGCCTTCCTGGACATCGCCAGGACCGAGGCCAACCGGCGGGTGTCGACTCGGGGCGAGCACTTCTTCGCCGCCAGCCTCGTCGACAGCCAGTTCGAGACGCTGGAGCGGCCGACGGGCGAACCCGGCGTGCTGCCACTGGACGCCAGCCAACCGCTGGACGACCTCGCCACCCAGGTCTGCCAGTGGCTGCGTGAGCCCCAGGCGCAGCGCTGAGCCATGCGCCAAGCTCCGCTCACCAAGCGCGAAATCGTCGGCTACGGCCTGGGCGACATGGGGTTCAACTTCTACTGGACCAACATCTCGACCTTCCTGCTGATCTTCTACACCGACGTGTTCGGCATCACGGCGGGCGCCGCGGCGACGATGCTGTTCGTCGTCAAGATCTTCAACGCCTTCACAGACCCCATGATCGGCGCCTTCGCCGACCGCACGCAGACGCGCTGGGGCAAGTTCAGGCCTTATCTGCTGTTCATGCCGGTGCCGCTGGCGGTGATCGCCGTGCTGACCTATTCCACGCCCGACTTCGGCCCCACGGGCAAGCTGGTCTGGGCCTATGTGACCTACCTGCTGCTGATGACGGTCTACACCAGCGTCAACCTACCCTACAGCGCCTTGTCGGGCGTGATCTCGGGTGACGCCAGGGAGCGCAATGCGGTCAACGCGTCCCGCTTCGTCTGCGGCTTCGCGGGCGGCACCCTCGTGACGGCCGCGTCGCCACGGCTGGTGGCCTGGCTGGGCGCCGGCGACCCGGCCCTGGGCTGGACGCTGACCATGGTGTTCTGGGGCGTCGCCGCCGCGCTGATCTTCGCCTTCACGTTCAGCGCCACCACCGAGCGCGTGCAGCCCGTGCAGGCCGAGCCGTCCAGCGTGCGCCAGGACATCGTCGACCTGCGCAGCAACCTGCCCTGGATCCTGCTGTTCTTCCTCGCGCTCATCATCATGCTCAGCATCACGCTGCGCATGACCAGCGCGGCCTACTACTTCAAGTACGTGGTCAACCGGCCCGAGCTGCTGGCCACCTTCATGCCGGCCTACCTGCTGGCCGCGGCCGCGGGCACGGCATGCACGCCGCTGCTCACGCGCTTCATCGACAAGCGCAAGCTGCTGATCGCGCTGATGCTCGCCTCCACCGTGCTGTCCACGGCCTTCCTGTTCGTGCCCAGCGACCAGATCGCGTGGATGTACGCGCTGCAGATCGCGCTGGGTCTGTGCCTGGGCCCGAAGTCGCCGCTGTCGTTCTCGATGCTGGCCGACTCGGCCGACTACAACGAATGGCGCAACGGCCGCCGCGCCACGGGCATGACCTTCGCCGCCAGCTCGTTCGCGCAGAAGCTCGGCACGGCGGTCGCGGTCGCCGTCATCGGCACGCTGTTCTCGGCACTGGGCTATGTGCCCAACGTCGCGCAGTCGGCCGAGTCCCAGGCCGGCATCGTCTGGCTGATGTCCGTCATCCCGGCCGGCTTCACGCTGCTGGCCGCGGTCATCATGGTCTTCTACACGCTGGACAACCCGACCATGGCGCGCATCCAGGCCGACCTGGCCGCGCGCAAGCCCGCCCTCTCACCCGCCTGAATCCCATGCTTCGTCACCTCGGCAGCGGCGAGCGCTGCGAACTCACCAGCCCCACGGCCCTGCCCCTGGCAGGCGGCTTCCTGTGGAACCGCCGCATGATGATCCAGGTCACCTGCCGCGGCTACGCCACCGCGCAGTTCATGCAGCCCGAACCGGCCAAGTACGCGCATGCGCCCAACCTGGAAGCCAAGAGCTTCATGCAGCCGGAGCAGGCCTACTACGCCCACCACCCCGGCCGCTTCGTCTACGTGAAGGACGAGGACACGGGCGAGCTGTTCTCGGCGCCCTACGAGCCGGTGCGCGCGCCGGTCGACGCCTTCAGCTTCGTCGTCGGCCGACATGACCTGCGCTGGACCGTGGAGCACCTGGGCGTGCGCGTGGAGATGACGCTGGGCCTGCCGACCGACGATGTCGTCGAGCTGTGGGAGCTGCGCGTCACCAACCTGTCGGGCCGGCCGCGACGCATCGGCGTGGTGCCCTATTTCCCCATCGGCTACATGTCGTGGATGAACCAGTCGGCGCAGTGGCGCGCCGACCTCAGCGGCATCGTCGCGAGCAGCGTGACCCCTTATCAAAAGGTGGCGGACTACTTCAAGAACCTGCAGCTCAAGGACAAGACCTATTTCCTCTGCGAGCGCACCCCTGATGCCTGGGAGGCGAGCCAGGCGGCGTTCGAAGGCGAAGGCGGCCTGCACAACCCGAGCGCGCTGCAGGCCGAGCGCTTGGCCGGTGGCGACGCCCGCTACGAGACGCCCGCCGCCTGCGTGCAGTACCGGCTGACGCTGCAGCCTGGAGAGGAGCAGACGTATCGCTTCCTGTTCGGCCCCGCGCTGGACGATGCCGAGATCGCGACCGTGCGCGAGACGCATCTGAGCGAAGCCGGCTTTGCCCGCGCTCGCGCGGCCTATGCCGACTACATCGACGGCGGCCGCGGCTGCCTGCGCATCACGACGCCCGACGCCGACTTCGACCGCTTCGTGAACCACTGGCTGCCGCGCCAGGTCTTCTATCACGGCGACGTGAACCGGCTCAGCACCGACCCGCAGACGCGCAACTACCTGCAGGACAACCTGGGCATGGCCTACATCGTGCCCGCCGTCACGCGCGGCGCGCTGCTGCACGCGCTGAGCCAGCAGGAAGCCAACGGCGCCATGCCCGACGGCATCCTGCTGATCGAAGGCGCCGAGCTGAAGTACATCAACCAGGTGCCGCACACCGACCACTGCGTGTGGCTGCCGGTCTGCCTGCAGGCTTACCTGGACGAGACGGGCGACTTCGCGCTGCTGGACGCCGTGGTGAACGGGCTCACGGTCGCCGAGCGCCTGGACGCCGCGATGGCCTGGCTGCAGCAGGACCGCGATGCGCGGGGCCTGAGCTTCATCGCCCAGGGCGACTGGTGCGACCCGATGAACATGGTGGGCTACAAGGGCCGCGGCGTGTCCGGCTGGCTGACCGTGGCCGCGGCCTATGCGATGAAGCTGTGGGCCGGCATCAGTGCCGACGCGGATCGCGCCGACGCCGCCACGCGCTGGCGCGCCGCGGCGCAGGAGTTGAACGACGCCGCCAACCGCCACCTGTGGGACGGTGACTGGTTCGCCCGCGGCATCACGGACGACGACGTGGTCTTCGGCATCAGCGCCGACACCGAGGGCCGCATCTACCTGAACCCGCAGTCCTGGGCCATGCTCAGCGGCGCGGCGAGCGAGGCACAGCGCGTGAAGATGCTCGCCGCCATCGAGGCCCAGCTCGACTCGCCGCATGGCGTGGCCATGTTCGCGCCGCCCTATTCCCGCATGCGCGACGACGTGGGCCGCGTGACGCAGAAGCACCCGGGCTCGGCCGAGAACGGCGCCGTCTACAACCACGCCGCCAGCTTCTACGTCCACGCTTTGTACGACAGCGGCGAAAGCGACCGCGCCTGGCACGCGCTGCGCCGCATGATCCCGGGGCCGGACGAGGCCGACCTGCTGCAGCGCGGCCAGCTGCCGGTGTTCATCCCCAACTACTACCGCGGCGCGCACCGCGAGTACCCGCGCACGGCGGGCCGCTCCAGCCAGCTGTTCAACACGGGCACGGCGGCCTGGGCCTACCGCTGCGTCGTCGAAGGGCTGTGCGGCCTGCGCGGGCAGGCGAAAGGCCTGCTGGTGAAGCCACAGTTGCCCGAGGGTTGGGACCGCCTCGACGCCGAGCGCGAGTTCCGCGGTGCGCGCTTCCAGCTGCGGGTGCGCCGCACGGGCCAGGCTCGCGTGCTGCTGGACGGTCAGCCGTTGGCTGACGGCCTCGTGCGCAACATCGAGCCCGGCCGCACCTACCGCCTGGACGTCGAGCTAGGCTGACGCCCGCCGCACGACCTGGAAGCCCAGGTCCAGGTTGGGCTGCTCCACCGGCTGGCCGCGCATCAGCTTCATCAGCATCTGCGCCGCCTGCTCGCCGATCTCGCGGCGCGGCGTGGCCACGGTGGTCAGCGGCGGCACCATCTGGTCGCTGCCCGGCAGGTCGTTGAAACCCGCCACCGCGACGCGCCCGGGCACCGCCACGCCCAAGCGCAGCGCCGCCAGCAACGCGCCCTGGGCCAGGTCGTCGTTGCAGAAGAAGATGGCATCGGTATCCGGCGCCTCGCGCAGCACGCGCTCCAGCATCGCGCCGCCCAGCGCCATCGACGAGGGCTCGGCGCTCAGCACTTTGTTGACGTGGTCGCCCAGGCCGGCCTGCATCAGCGCCGCCTCGTAGCCCTCGCCGCGCTCCAGCGTGCGGGGGTCGAGCTGCGCGGCCACGTAGGCGATGCGCCGCCTGCCGCCATCCAGCAGGTGTTGCGTGATGGCCCGCCCGGCATCGCGTTGCGAGAAGCCCACGCTGTGCCCGCCCGGCTCCACCTCGACCTCCATCACATGCACGCAGGGCACGCCGCTGCCCTCGATCAGCGCCGCCGCCGCCGGGCTGCGGTCGCGGCCCGTGACGATGAGGCCGGCCGGCCGGTGCGCCAGGAAGCTGCGCAGCACGGCCTCCTCCTCACCCGCGTCGTAGTGCGTCACGCCGATCAGCGTCTGGTAGCCGGCCGGCACCAGGCTGTTCTGCACGGCGTCTAGCAGTTCCACGAACAGCGTGTTGCTCAGCTTGGGGATCAGCACCGCGACATGGGAGCTGCGGCTGGACGCCAGCGCGCGAGCGGCCGGGTCCGGCACGTAACCGAGCGCGGTGGCGGCTGCGTGGACGCGTTCGGACAGGTCCTGGGCCACCGCGCGCTCGCCGCGCAGGGCCCGCGACACGGTGATGGGGCTGACCCCCGCCTCGCGCGCCACGTCGGCCAGCGTCACGCGGCCGGTGGCCCGCGCGCGTCGGGAAGGGGCGGCTGGAGACGTCTCGGGGGTGGGCATGGCTACATGGTATCCCCCATACCGGCAGGGAGATCGAACGCCTAGGATAGCGCAATCCAAACAGTCATCCTCACCCAGAGCGCTGGGCGATTCAGGGGCGGACGGTTTGTTTTTCACAGCATTGACGAAGCGCCCGCCCCTTTTTTTTGGATCAATCGGATAGCGCTATCCATAGCGTTTCACCCAGACCCACCGATCACCGCTTTAACGGTGACCCACGAAACCAGCGACACAAGCTGCCAACCAGGAGACATCCATGCGCAACCCCGGTCACAAAACCCTGATCCACCTCGCGGCCCTCGGTGCCTGCGCCGGCCTGGCCTTGCCGGCTCACGCCCAGACCGCCGACGCCACCCCGCCGGCCACCGAAGGCCAGCCGGACGCCGCCAGCGCTGCCAACGTGCTCGGCACCGTCGTGGTGTCCGGATCGCGCATCTCCGCCCGCGGCTTCAGCCAGCCCACGCCGACGACGCGCATGGTCGCCGCCGACCTGGAAAAGGTCGCCAAGCCCAACCTCTTCAACGCGCTGGCCGAGCTGCCCGCGCTGCAGGGCAGCACCGGCCGCACGACCAGCACCAACAGCACCAGCAGCGGCATCCAGGGCCTGAGCTCGCTGAGCCTGCGCGGCCTCGGGCCCATCCGCACGCTGACGCTGCTGGACGGCCAGCGCGTCGTCGGCGCCAACGTGACCGGCGTGACGGACGTGAGCCAGTTCCCGCAACTGCTGATCAAGCAGGTGGATGTGGTGACCGGCGGCGCCTCGGCGTCCTACGGCTCGGATGCCGTCGGCGGCGTCGTCAACTTCATCACCGACAAGCGCTTCACCGGCTTCAAGGCCAACGTCGAGGCCGGTGAGACCAACTACCACGACGACCGCAACACCACGCTGCAGGCTGCCTGGGGCCGCGGCTTCCTGGACGGCCGCGCGCACCTCTCGGCCAGCGTCGAGTACGGCCGCGAGAAGGGCGTGCCCTCCCCCCGCTTCGGCGGCGCGGGCGCCAATGGCCGCGACTGGTTCAAGAACCCGGCCTTCCAGGTGCGCCCGCTGGGCCAGACCACGGACGGCAAGCCGCAGTACACCTTCATCGAGAACGCGCAGCAGTTCCAATACGCCAAGTACGGCCTCATCACCAACGGCCCGCTGCAGGGCACGGCCTTCGGCAAGGACGGCGTGCCGTTCAAGTTCAACTACGGCTCGAACGGCGTGCCCACCGGCACGGGTGCGGTCACCGGCTGCGTCACGCCGTTTTGCGTGGGCGGCGACCTGGCCGGCACCGTGGGCGGCGGCACGACGCTGGGCATGAACATGACGCGCCAGGTGGCCTACACGCGCGGCAGCCTCGAGCTCAACGACGACCACGAGGTGTTCTTCACCCTCAACTACGGCAAGGTCGACTCACGCTTCACACCCAACCCGGGCGCGGCCAAGAACGACAACCTGACCATCCAGTGCGACAACCCGTTCGTGCCCGCGTCCATCCAGGCGCTGTGCGTGACGAACAACATCACCAGCTTCAAGTACGGCACGTCCAACGCGGTCTTCCCCAAGGACATCGAGGTCAACCCGGTGCGCACGCAGTTGCGCGCCGTGGTGGGCGCCAACGGCAAGTTCGACGCCTTCGGCAAGCCCTGGACCTATGACGCCTACGCGGCGCATGGCCAGAACACCATCGACATCAGCGTTGCCAACATGTCGCTGAACGCGCGCTACAACGCCGCCATCGACGCCATCCGCGGTCCCAACAACACCATCATCTGCCGCAACCCGGCCGCGGTCGCCTCGGGCTGCGTGCCGCTCAACATCATTGGCGACGTGCCCGCCGATCCGGCGGCGATGGCGTACATCGAGCCCGCCAACGGCCCGCACCAGCACTCGCGCCAGCGCCAGTCGGTCGCCAGCTTCGCCATCAACGGCGAACCGTTCTCGCTGTGGGCTGGCCCGGTGGCCGTGGCCTTCGGCGCCGAGGTGCGCAAGGAGCAGTACTACGTCACCGGCGACCCCTACGGCAACGGCGTTTCCGCCGCCACGCCCAACACCGCCGCCTACCCCGCCGACCCGCTGCTCAACACCAGCATTGGCAACAACTGGTACGCCGGCAACTATCACAACGCCGAGGGCAGCTACAACGTCAAGGAGGGCTTCATCGAGCTGAACCTGCCGCTGTTCAAGTCGGCGAGCCTGGGCGAAGCCAACGTCAACGTCGCCGGCCGCCACACGCGCTACTCCACCTCCGGCAACGTCGACAGCTGGAAGGCCGGCACCACCTGGAAGACCGGCGTCGATGGCCTGCGGCTGCGCGCCGTCACGTCCAAGGACGTGCGCGCGCCCAACCTCAGCGAGCTGTTCGCCGCGCCGCTGGTCGTCAACAACACGGTCAACTCCGGCGGCACCACGCTCACCGTGCAGCAGCGCACCATCGGCAACACCAAGCTGCGCCCCGAGATCGGCCGCAACACGACGCTGGGCATCGTGCTGGCCCAGCCCAAGTGGGCGCCGGGCTTCAGCGCCTCCGTCGACTACTTCGATATCAAGGTCAACGACGTCATCTCCTCGCTGACCGCGCAGCAGGAGGTGGACCTGTGCGCCGCCGGCAACCAGGAGATCTGCGCGGCGATGGACCTCGTCAGCGCCACCAAGTTCGTCACGCTGCAGGCCTTCAACCTCGCGTCCATGCGCAACAAGGGCTTCGACCTGGAAGGCGTCTACCGCTTCAACCTGGGCGGTGTCGGCCTGCCCGGCAGCCTGACGCTGCGCGCGCTCGCCACGCACACACGCAGCTTCGTGACCAACTCGGGCGTCGTCGGCACCATCCCGAGCGAGGCCGCCGGCGTCAACCTCGGCAACACGCCCAAGTGGAAGGGCCAGTTCTCGCAGTCCTGGGACACCGACGCGGCCAGCTTCACGGTCTCGCAACGCTGGATCAGCAAGGGCGTCTACAGCAACGAGTACATCGAGTGCCAGACCAGCTGCCCGACCGCCACGGTCGTCCACCCAACCATCCTGGACAACCAGATGAAGGGCGCCTTCTACTGGGACATCGGCGGCTCGTACAAGCTCAACAAGAACCTGACGGTCTACTTCAAGGTCGACAACCTGACTGACGTGGACCCCGTGGCGGCGCCACAGACGGGCACGGGCTACGGCATCAACCCCTTCCTGTACGACGTGCTGGGCCGGCAGTACCGCGTGGGCGCGCGCATGTCGTTCTGACGCGGCTAGTCAACGCCCAGGCTCAGGCCGCGCGCCTTCAGCCACGCCTCCGCCGCGGCAACGCTGGCGCAGCCGTGGAAGTTGGTCATCGCGGCGGCGCGGGCCGCCATGGGCTGGATGATGAGGGCCTGAAAACTGTCGGGGATGACCGTGGCCGCGGCGACAAGGCCGTGGGCCAGGGCGTCCTCGAAGAAGGCCCAGATGCCGTCCAGCGCCTCGGGCGTCGCCCCTTCCCAGGCGGCGGTGTCGCTGAGCAGGCCCCAGGGCCGGTCGGCATGCTCGCGCGCCAGGCGGCCGCCCTCCTCGCGCAGCCGCTCGGCCGCGACCTCGTTCCAGGTGCCCTCCAGGCGCAGCACCAGCACCTCACCCCGCCACGTCAGGCTGAAGTGGCCGTGCTGGCTCCACGCCGGTTTCATGGCATCAGGCGGGCGCCTGCATGCGGCCCACGACGTCGCGCACCTCGGCCAGCAGCGCGGGGACGTCGACGGTCGTCGGCTGGCGCTCGCGCAGCACCTGGCGGCCGCCCACCCACACGTTGCTGACGTGCTCGCGGCCGGCCACGTAGACGAGCTGGGCGGCTGCGTTGTAGACCGGCTGGCATTCGATGCTGTCCAGCGAAACGGCCACGACGTCGGCCAGCTTGCCGACCTCCAGCGAGCCCAGGTCGTCGGCGCGGCCCATGGCCTTGGCGGCGCGGATGGTGGCCATCTCCAGCGCCGTGCGCGCGGTGGCCACCGTCGGATCACCGGTGATGCCCTTGGCCAGCAACGCGGCCGAACGGATCTCGCCGAACATGTCCAGGCGGTTGTTGGACGCCGCACCGTCGGTACCGAGGATGGTGTTGACGCCGGCGGCCTCCAGCGCCTTCAGCGGCATCACGCCGGACGCCAGCTTCAGGTTGGAGTTGGGGTTGTGCACCAGGTGCACGCCATTCCGGGCCATCAGCTCGATCTCGTCGTTATTGAGGTGAACCATGTGGACGGCGATCATGCGCTCGTTCATCAATCCCAGCTTAGTCAACCGTTCCAGTGGCCGCACGCCGAACTGTTTCAAACCGTCTTCCACCTCGCCCGCCGTCTCATGGATGTGGCAGTGCATCTGGATGTCCAGTTTCTCGGCCAGGTCGCGCAGCTTGATGAAGGTTTCGTCGGACACTGTGTACGGTGCATGCGGCGCGCTGGTCCAGTCCAGCAGCTTCTCGCCCTTGTACTGCTCATAGGCGGCGATGCCCTTGGCGATGTAATCGTCCGGACCGCTGGCATAGCCCGTGGGGAAGTCGATCACGTTCATCGACACGGCGGCGCGCACGCCCGAGTCCACGGCGGCACGGGCCATCGCGGTCGGGAAGAAGTACATGTCGTTGATGTAGGTCGTGCCGCTGCGCAGGCCTTCGGCGGCTGCCAGCTTGGAGCCGAGGTAGGTCCATGCCTCGCTGACCCACTTCTTCTCCAGCGGCCAGATGTGGTTCTGCAGCCAGTCCATCAGCGGCACGTCGTCGGCAACGCCGCGCAGCAGCGTCATGGCCGAATGCGCATGGCCGTTGATGAGGCCGGGGATGAGGATCTGCTCGGGCAGCTCGACGCGCTCGGCCTGCGGGTACCGGGCCAGCAGCTCGGCGCGCGGGCCGATGGCGGCGATGCGCTCGCCGTCGATCAGCAGCGCGTGGTTTTCCAGCGTGTCTTCGCCGGCCTTCATCGTCAGCAGCCAGCGGGGCAGCAGCAGGGTCTGGGACATCTCTTGTTCTCCTTGTGGGATTCAGTTCTTCTGGATGAGAAGTTGCTCGACCTCGGCGCGGCGCGGCATCGCATCCTGCACGCCGGCGCGCGACACGGCCAGCGCCGCGGCGGCCTGCGCGAACGCGAGTGCGTTCGCGATGGGCTGGCCTTCGGCCAGCGCGGTGACGAGCGCACCGACGAGGGTATCGCCTGCACCGACGGTGTCCACCGCCTTCACCGGCAGAGCCGGCACGCGGCGCGGGCCTTGGTCGTCGACCCAGCACAGGCCATCGGCGCCCAGCGACACCAGCACGGCCGAGGGCCCCTTGGCGCGCAGCGCCCGGGCCAGCGCCTCGGGTTCGGCCACGCCGCCACCCAGCGTCGTGACCAGTGCCTGGGCTTCGAGCGCGTTGACGACGAGCAGATCGACCAAGGGCAGCAAGGATTCACAGCCTGGCCGGTAAGGCGCGGCATTCAGCAGCGTCTTCACGCCCGCCTCACGGGCGCGCTCGAAGGCGCGCGCGATGCTCTGCAGCGGCAGCTCCTGCTGGGCGATGAGCCAGCGCAGGCCCGTCAAGTCCAAGGCCTCGACCTGCGCCAGCGGCAGCGTGCCGTTGGAGCCCGCGACCGTGACGATCTGGTTTTCCGCATCCTCGGCGCCGACGACGATCAGCGCCACACCCGGCACCTCGTCGGCCGGCTGGACGACGGCGCGGGTATCAACGCCCTCGCCTTTGAGCTGCTCCACCATGGCCGCGCCGTTCTCCAGCAGGCCCACGCGGGCAGCCAGCGCGACGCGGGCGCCGAGGCGCGCCGCGGCCACCGCCTGGTTCGCTCCCTTGCCGCCCAGGCAGGAGCCGAAGCGCTGGCCACGCAGCGTCTCGCCTGGCAGCGGCAGGCGCGGTGCATGCACGATGAGGTCGCGATTGACGCTGCCGAGGACGAGGATCTCAGGTGCAGTCATCCAGTCTCCAAACGAAAGAACCCCTCGGAGGACCGAGGGGTTCGCGGTGAGGCGTGAGCCGATCAGCCGGCCATCAACGTTGGGCGATGGGCTTGACGTCGCGCGGCGTGGCGCCGACGAACAGCTGGCGCGGGCGGCCGATCTTGTACTCGGGGTCGCCGATCATCTCATTGAGCTGAGCGATCCAGCCGACCGTGCGGGCCAGCGCGAAGATGGCCGTGAACAGCGGCACCGGGATGCCGATGGCGCGCTGCACGATGCCCGAGTAGAAGTCGACGTTCGGGTAGAGCTTGCGGGCGACGAAGTACTCGTCTTCCAGCGCGATCTTCTCCAGCTTCATGGCCAGCTCGAACAGCGGGTCGTTCTGCAGGCCCAGCTCGTTCAGCACCTCGTGGCAGGTCTCGCGCATCAGCTTGGCACGCGGGTCGTAGTTCTTGTAGACACGGTGACCGAAGCCCATCAGCTTGACGCCGGAGTTCTTGTCCTTGACCTTGTTGACGAACTCGCCGATGCGGGCCACGCCGCCCTGCTTCTGGATGTCGCCCAGCATGTTCAGCGCCGCCTCGTTGGCGCCGCCGTGCGCGGGGCCCCACAGGCAGGCCACACCGGCCGCGATGGCCGCGAACGGGTTGGTGCCCGACGAGCCGCACAGGCGCACGGTCGACGTCGACGCGTTCTGCTCGTGGTCGGCGTGCAGCGTGAAGATGCGGTCCATTGCGCGCACCAGCACGTCATTGGGCTTGTACTCCTCGCACGGCGTGGCAAACATCATGCGCATGAAGTTGCCGGCGTAGCTGAGGTCGTTCTGCGGGTAGATGTAGGGCTGGCCGATCGTGTACTTGTAGGCCATGGACACCAGCGTGGGCATCTTGGCGATCAGGCGGATGGCCGAAATCTCACGGTGCTCGGGGTTATTGATGTCCGTGCTGTCGTGATAGAACGAGGACATCGCACCCACCAGGCCCGTCATGACGGCCATCGGGTGGGCATCACGGCGGAAACCGCGCAGGAAGAATTGCATCTGCTCGTTGACCATGGTGTGGTGCATCACACGGTCTTCGAAGTTGGCCTTCTGGGCCGCGTTCGGCAGCTCTCCGTACAGCAGCAGGTAGCAGGTCTCGAGGTAGTCGCAGTTCACCGCCAGCTGGTCGATCGGGTAGCCGCGGTACAGCAGCTCGCCCTTGTCACCGTCGATGTAGGTGATGGTCGAGTTGCACGACGCCGTCGACAGGAAGCCGGGGTCGTAGGTGAACTTGCCGGTCTGCGCGTAGAGCTTGCGGATGTCGATGACATCCGGGCCGATGCTGCCCTTGTACAGGGGCAGTTCCATCGAGGGGCTGCCGTCGGAGAACGACAGGGTGGCTTTCACGTCGGACGGGGTCATGGTGCAGTCCTTTGAGGCTTTGAAAAACTGGTTCAGGTGCGCAGTTCGGCGAGCACGCCTCGCACGGCAGTGGTGTTGATTTCACCACTGGGTTCCTTGCGGCGCAGTAACAGGTCGAGAAGATCGTTGTCGGCCAGGTCCATCAGTGCAGTCAGGCCGTCAGCATGACTGACGCTGATGCCGTCCGGGTGACGGTTGAAGAAGCGCTCGATGAGGAGGTCGTTCTCGAGCAGGCCCCGACGGCAACGCCAGCGCAGCTTGGACAGCGCGCGTTCATCGATCAGGGCCTCTGCTGCTTCAGCCATCGTCAGACCGCGCGGCGGACCATCAATTCCTTGATCTTGCCGATGGCCTTCGTGGGGTTCAGGCCCTTGGGGCAGACGTCCACGCAGTTCATGATGGTGTGGCAGCGGAACAGGCGGTACGGGTCTTCGAGGTTGTCCAGGCGCTCGGCGGTGGCTTCGTCGCGGCTGTCGGCGATGAAGCGGTAGGCCTGCAAGAGACCTGCCGGGCCGACGAACTTGTCGGGGTTCCACCAGAAGCTCGGGCAGCTCGTGGAGCAGCTCGCGCACAGGATGCACTCGTACAGGCCGTTGAGCTCGTCGCGCTCCTCGGGCGACTGCAGCCGCTCGGTGTCGGGCGGGATGTTGTCGTTGACGAGGTAGGGCTTGATCGAGTGGTACTGCTTGAAGAACTGCGTCATGTCGACGATGAGGTCGCGCACGACGGGCAGGCCCGGCAGCGGCTTGAGCACGATGGTGCCCGGCAGCGTGCGCATGTTCGTCAGGCAGGCCAGGCCATTCTTGCCGTTGATGTTCATCGCATCCGAGCCGCACACGCCTTCGCGGCAGGAGCGACGGAAGGACAGGCTGGGGTCGACGGCTTTGAGCTTGTTCAGGGCGTCCAGCAACATGCGCTCCGAGCCGTCCAGCTCGACCTCGAGGGTCTGCATGTAGGGCTTGGCGTCCTTGTCCGGGTCGTAGCGGTAAATCTGGAAGGTGCGCTTCATGATCTTCAATGTCCTTGGTCGGCGGCCGTCAGAAGGTGCGGACCTTCGGGGGGATCGATTCAACGGTCAGCGGCTTGAGGTTGACCGGCTTGTAGTCCAGACGATTGCCCTCGGAGTACCACAGCGTGTGCTTCATCCACTGCTCGTCGTTGCGGCCGTTGGGATGGGCCGGCGTGTCGCCGTAGTCGTTGACCGTGTGGGCGCCACGGCTCTCGGTGCGAGCGGCCGCCGAGACGATGGTGGCCTGCGCCGCCTCGATCAGGTTCTCCACTTCCAGCGCCTCGATGCGCGCGGTGTTGAAGACCTTGGACTTGTCCTTGAGCGTGATGTTCTTGACCCGCTCCGCAATCGCGGCGATCTGGGTCACGCCCTCGTTCAGCATGGCTTGCGTGCGGAACACGCCGGCATGCTGCTGCATCGCGGCGCGCAGGTCGTTGGCGACGTCCTGCGCATATTCGCCGCTGCTGCTGCTGTCCAGGCGGGCCAGGCGGGCCAGCGAGCGGTCCGCCGCGTCGGCCGGCAGCGCCTTGTGCGACTGCTTGCCCAGGTCTGCGGCGACCAGGTGGTTGCCGGCCGCGCGGCCGAACACCAGCAGGTCCAGCAGCGAGTTCGTGCCCAGCCGGTTGGCGCCGTGCACGCTGACGCAGGCGCATTCGCCCACGGCGTACAAGCCCTTGATGATCTCGTTGGGGTTGCCGTTCTTGGGCGCCACCACCTGACCGTGGATGTTGGTGGGGATGCCACCCATCTGGTAGTGGATGGTCGGCACCACGGGAATGGGTTCCTTGGTGATGTCGACGTTGGCGAAGTTGTGGCCAATCTCCAGCACCGACGGCAGGCGCTTGGCGATGGTGTCGCCGCCCAGGTGGGTCATGTCGAGGTTGATGTAGTCCTTGTTGGGACCACAGCCGCGACCTTCCTTGATCTCCTGGTCCATGCAGCGCGACACGAAGTCGCGCGGTGCCAGGTCCTTCAGCGTCGGCGCGTAGCGCTCCATGAAGCGCTCGCCGTTGGCATTGCGCAGGATGGCGCCTTCGCCACGGCAGCCTTCGGTCAGCAACACGCCGGCGTTGTGCACGCCGGTCGGGTGGAACTGCCAGAACTCCATGTCTTCCAGCGGGATGCCGGCGCGCGCCGCCATGCCCAGGCCGTCGCCGGTGTTGATGAAGGCGTTGGTGCTGGCCGCAAAGATGCGACCTGCGCCGCCGGTGGCCAGCAGCACGGTCTTGCCTTGCAGGATGTGGACCTCACCGGTCTCCATCTCCAGCGCCGTCACGCCGACCACGTCGCCTTCGGCGTCGCGGATCAGGTCCAGCGCCATCCACTCGACGAAGAACTGCGTGCGCGCCTTGACGTTCTGCTGGTACAGCGTGTGCAGCATCGCGTGGCCGGTGCGGTCGGCTGCGGCGCACGCGCGCTGCACGGGCTTCTCGCCGTAGTTGGCCGTGTGACCGCCGAACGGGCGCTGGTAGATGGTGCCGTCGGCGTTGCGGTCGAACGGCATGCCGAAGTGCTCAAGCTCGTAGACGACCTTGGGCGCTTCGCGGCACATGAACTCGATGGCGTCCTGGTCGCCCAGCCAGTCCGAACCCTTGACGGTGTCGAAGAAGTGGTAGTGCCAGTTGTCCTCGGACATGTTGCCCAGGGACGCGCCGATGCCGCCTTGCGCGGCGACGGTGTGCGAGCGGGTTGGGAAGACCTTGGACAGCACGGCCACGTTCAGGCCGGCCAGCGCCAATTGCAGCGAGGCGCGCATGCCGGAGCCGCCGGCCCCGACGATCACCACATCAAACTTACGGGTCGCAAGCTGCGCCATCAGAGTCTCCACAGAACCTGGATCGCCCAGCCGGCGCATCCCAACAACCAAACGATGGTGAACACCTGCAGCACGAGGCGAATGCCGACGGGCTGGATGTAGTCCATCCAGATGTCGCGCATGCCGACCCAGGCGTGATACGCGAGCGACAGGATGGTCACGAAGGTCAGCAGCTTCATCCACTGCTGCGAAAAGATCGCCGCCCAGCGGTCATAGCCGAGGGCGCCGGGCATCAGCACCTGCGCCAGCAGCACGACGGTGAACAAGGCCATCAGCACGGCGGTGACGCGTTGCGCCAGCCAGTCGCGCAGGCCGTAATGCGCACCGACGACGATGCGCTTCGAACCAAAGGTACTCATTTTTTGTTCTCCTCAGTACAGGCCGAACAGCTTGGCGCCCAGCAGCAGCGTCAGCAGCGTGCTCAGTGCCAGCGTGACAAGCGCCGAGCTGTGGCCCTGGGCCTTACTGACGCTGTGCGTCACGTCCATCCACAGGTGGCGCACACCGGCGATGAAATGGAACAGATAGCCCCAGATCAACCCCAGCGCCACGAGCTTGACGAACCAGCCGGGGATGCCTGCGGCACCCGCGACGAAGACGTTCGTGAAGGCTTCGAAGGAGATTTCGGAGCTCAGGCTGCTGTCCAGCATCCACATCACGAAGGGCAGCAACAGGAACATCAACAGCCCGCTGATGCGGTGCAGGATGGACACGATGCCGGCCGGCGGGAGGCGGTAGCTGACGATCTGCGTGACGTGAATATTGGTGTAGACCGGTCTTTTCTTGACGCTGTCCGTCATGGTCGTGCCCGTAATCAATGTGAAACCGAAAGATTCTAGGGCAGAGAGAAAGCCCGACCTTCGCGGTTGCTGCACTGCGGCATTGTCAGATTCAGTTCAACTCATTGCGGTAGTGATCCGCTTGCGTGTGGTAGAGGCCGCGACGCAATTCGACCGGTCGGTCGCCATAGGTATAGGCCACGCGCTCGACGCTGAGCAGCGGCTCGGCGGCCGTCACGCGCAGCAGCGCCGCCGCCTCCTCACTCGCTGCGACGGCACGCAGCTTCTCCTCCGCCCGCACCATGTGCACGCCGAAGCGCTCCTCGAACAGCGCGTAGAGCGTGCCCGGGTAGGCGTCGATCAGCGGCGCTGTCAGCCCCTCGAAGTGCCGCTCCGGCAGCCACAGGTCGTCCAGCACGACGGGCTGGCCGCGCCGCAGCAACAGCCGCCGCACCTCGATGACCGGCTCGGCGGTGCGCAGCTGCAGCGCGCGCGCCGTCTCGGCCGTGGCGCGGGCGCGACGGCAATGCAGCAACTCGCGTGTGAAGCCGCTCTCACCGTCGTCGGCAACCAGGCGCAGGAAGCGATAGGAATTGCGCGGCGCCGTGTGCGTCGCGACAAAGGTGCCGCGGCCCTGACGGCGCTCGACGAGATGCTCGGCTGTCAGCTCATCCAGCGCGCGCCGCACTGTGCCGGGGCTGGCATGGAAGCGCTCCGCCAGCGCGGCCTCGCTGGGCAACGCATCGCCGGGCCGCCACTCGCCGGCCGCCAGCGCGGCGACGATCAGCTGGCGGATTTGCTCGTACAGCGGGGCGGGCGGCCTTGGCTTGATTGGGGGCATGCGCGCATTGCAGCACAGGGTATGCCCGTACACTTGACGGGATTCGCCTTCCGATTTTTCAACTGCCCCCTCGGAGACCTCCATGAGCAAGAAACCCGTTCGCGTCGCCGTCACCGGCGCTGCCGGCCAGATCGGCTACGCCCTGCTGTTCCGCATCGCTTCCGGCGAAATGCTGGGCAAGGACCAGCCCGTCATCCTGCAGCTGCTGGAGATCCCCGACGAGAAGGCCCAGAACGCGCTGAAGGGCGTGATCATGGAGCTGGAAGACTGCGCCTTCCCGCTGCTGGCCGGCATCGAAGCCCACAGCGACCCGATGACCGCGTTCAAGGACACCGACTACGCACTGCTGGTCGGCGCACGCCCGCGCGGCCCCGGCATGGAGCGCGCCGACCTGCTGGCCGCCAACGCCCAGATCTTCACCGTGCAAGGCAAGGCGCTGAACGCCGTCGCCTCGCGCAACGTGCGCGTGCTGGTGGTCGGCAACCCGGCCAACACCAACGCCTACATCGCGATGAAGTCGGCGCCTGACCTGCCGGCCAAGAACTTCACCGCCATGCTGCGCCTGGACCACAACCGCGCCGCCTCGCAGATCGCCTCCAAGACCGGCAAGCCGGTGGGCGCGATCGAGAAGCTGGCCGTGTGGGGCAACCACTCGCCGACGATGTACGCCGACTACCGCAACGCCACCATCGACGGCCAGTCGGTGAAGACGCTGATCAACGACGAAGACTGGAACCGCAACACCTTCCTGCCCACTGTCGGCAAGCGCGGCGCCGCCATCATTGCCGCCCGTGGCCTGTCGTCGGCCGCCTCGGCCGCCAACGCCGCCATCGACCACATGCGCGACTGGGCCCTGGGCACCAACGGCAAGTGGGTCACGATGGGCATCCCGTCGGGCGGCGAATACGGCATTCCCAAGGAAGTCATGTTCGGCTACCCGGTCACCTGCGAAGGTGGCGAGTACAAGATCGTCGAAGGCATCAGCATCGACGAGTTCTCGCAGGAGTGCATCAACAAGACGCTGAAGGAACTGACGGACGAGCAGGACGGCGTCAAGCACCTGCTGTAAGCGTCGTCTTCAGCCAAGACAAAGGCCTCCCTCGGGAGGCCTTTTTCGTTGCCGCCTGCGGTCAGCGCGCGGTGGGTAGGCGGAAGGTCGACACGGTCTCCACCAGCTGCTGGGCCTGCGCCTTGAGGCCGTCGGCCGCG
The DNA here is from genome assembly GCF_056406315.1 of Roseateles sp. P1_C6. Lineage (NCBI taxonomy): Bacteria > Pseudomonadati > Pseudomonadota > Betaproteobacteria > Burkholderiales > Sphaerotilaceae > Roseateles > Roseateles sp. P1_C6. The sequence goes on along the minus strand of NZ_JBFUAK010000002.1, from coordinate 367,031 downwards.
GCGGCCATCTGCTCCACCATGGCGGCGTTCTGCTGCGTGGCCTGGTCCATCTGCGTGACGGCCGTGCCGACCTGCGACACGCCCGCGCTCTGCTCGGCGCTGGACGAGCTGATCTCGCCCATGATGTCGGTGACCCGCTGGATGCTGCTGACGACCCGGTCCATCGTCGCGCCGGCCTGGTCCACCAGCGTGTTGCCGCGGTCCACGCGCTCCATGCTCTGCGAGATCAGTGTCTTGATCTCGCGCGCCGCCTCGGCGCTGCGCCCGGCCAGCAACCGCACCTCACCGGCCACGACGGCAAAGCCCCGACCCTGCTCACCGGCCCGCGCCGCTTCCACGGCGGCGTTCAGCGCCAGGATGTTGGTCTGGAAGGCAATGCCATCGATGACCGAGATGATGTCGCCGATGCGGCGCGAGCTGTCGTTGATGCCCTTCATCGTGTCGACGACCTGCTTGACGACCTGGCCACCCTCGGCCGCCACATGCGAGGCGTTCTGCGCCAGCTGGTTGGCCTGCTGCGCGTTGTCGACGTTGTTGCGCACCGTCGCGCCCAGCTCGTCCATCGATGCCGCCGTCTGCTGCAGCGCGCTGGCCTGGCTCTCGGTACGGGCGCTCAAGTCCTGGTTGCCGCTGGCGATCTCGGAACTGGCGTTGGCGACCGACTCCGAACCATCGCGCACCTGCTGCACGATGCTGGCCATGCTGTCGCGCATCGCGCTGACACCTTGCATGACGCTGGCGCGGTCGCCAGGCTTCACGTCGATGTCGACGCTGAGGTCGCCCTCGGCCAGCCGGCGCGTGATGCTGTTGACCGCAGAGGGCTCTCCGCCCAGCTGGCGCGTGATGCTGCGCGTGATCGCCAGACCCAGCGCCAGCAGCACGCCCACCAGCACCAGCACGCCAATGCCCACCTGCCAGACGCGCTGCCAGATAGCCTGGTTGACCGTGTCCACATAGACGCCCGAGCCGATGATCCAGCCCCAGGGCGCAAAGCCCTTCACATACGACACCTTGGGCACCGGCTGCTCGCTGCCGGGCTTGGGCCACATGTAGGGCAGGAAGCCCGCGCCGCTGGCCTTGACGATGTCCACCATCTCGACGAACAAGGTCTTGCCGGTCGGGTCCTTGCTGCTCGTCAGCGGCTTGCCGTCCAGCTCCGGCTTCATCGGGTGCATGACCATGACCGGCGTCATGTCGTTGATCCAGAAGTACTCGTTGCCGCTGTACCTCAGTCCTTTCACCGCCGCGAGCGCCGCCTTCTTGGCGTCTTCCTCGGTCAGCTTGCCGCTGGCGATCTGGCCATGGAAATGCGCCACCACGCCATGCGCCGCCTCCACGGCCTGGCGCACGGCCTGCTGGCGCTCGTTCATGATCAGCGAGCGCTCGGAGAACAACAGGAAGCCGGCGACCAGCAGCACGCCAAGGACGGCGCCCAAGGTCTGCAGGGCAAGACGGCGGGAACAACTGAGCGACTCGAGCAGGGTCATTTCTCGTCTCCGTGATGTCGTGTGCGCCAATCCTGTCACGGCCGACAAACATGTGACAGTGCGGAAAGCCGCCAGTCACTCGGCAAGCGTCGCAAATGCGCGACCGGTGTCACGGCCGCAGCGGCTTGCCGGCTGAGTACAGTGGCGCGATGAGCGCCCTCCTGCATCCCCGTCAGGCCTTGTTCGGCCATGAAATCGCCCGGCCTTCCCTGCCCGTCGTCGACCACTATTGCGGCGTCGAGGCCCGCATGAGGAAGAGCCTGGCCCTGCAGTCCGAACTGGGCCCGATCTTCGACATCACGCTGGATGCCGAGGACGGCGCCCCGGTCGGCGGCGAGGCCGAGCACGCGCTGCTGATCGCCGAACTGGCCACGAGCGCTGCCAACCGCTTCGGCCGCGTCGGCGCGCGCGTGCATCCCTGGGGCCATGCGGCCTTCGAAGCCGACGTCGACACGCTGATCGCCAAGGCCGGGCAGCGCCTGGCGTATCTGATGATCCCCAAGCCGGACAGCGTCGATGACGTGGACCGCGCCGCGGCCGCCATCGACGCGGCTTGCGAGCGCCACGGCCAGCCCAAGCTGCCGCTGCAGGTGTTGATCGAGACCCATGGCGCACTGCGCGAGGTCTTCCGCATCGCCGCCCATCCGCGCATCGCCTCGCTGTCCTTCGGGCTGATGGACTTCGTGTCGGCCCACGGCGGCGCGATCCCCAAGGCGGCGATGGAGCTGCCCGGCCAGTTCGAGCATCCGCTGGTCGTGCGCGCCAAGCTGGAGATCGCCGCCGCCGCGCATGCCTTCGGCAAGACACCTTCGCACTGCGTCGTCACCGAGTTCCGCGATGCCGCCGCGCTCGCCGCCGCGGCCCGCCGTGCGGCGCGCGAGTTGGGCTACACACGCATGTGGAGCATCCACCCGGACCAGATCCGCCCCATCGTCGACGCCTTCGCGCCGGCGGCCGACGAGATCGCCGAGGCGGCCGAACTGCTGCTCGCCGCGCAAGCGCAGCAATGGGCGCCCACCTCCTTCCGTGATCGATTGCATGACCGCGCCAGCTACCGCTATTTCTGGACCGTGCTGGAGCGCGCCGAACGCACCGGACGGCCGCTGCCCGCAGAAGCCCGATCGGCGTTTTTCCCCGTAGCCATCGGGTAAAGCACGCAGCCGTGTGCAGTCCGTCACGTCGGACAATGCCTACATCTGCTCACCCACGCGCGGCAGCTTTGCGGCCATCATTCGCGGCCGTTTCCCCTCTCCCCTTCGACCTCCAAACCGATGCAGTTCTCCTTTCTTCGCGGCAGCGCCGCCGCCCTGATCCTCTGCGCCGCCCTGCCCGCCCTGGCCCAGACCGCGCCCGCCAAACCCGCCGCTGCGAAGCCGGCGCCCAAGGCCGCCGCCAAGGCCGCACCCGCCAAGAAGACGCCGCCGCCCCCGCCCGAGCCCGTCCTGGTCGACGCCGACGAAACCCAGCTCGCCGCCTCCGAGCGCGCCTACCTCGGCAACTACGCCTGCGAGTTCAAGGAGACGGTGTTCATCGAAAAGCACCCCAAGGTCGCGGGTTACATCAACGTCGCCTGGAAGAAGCACCTGTTCACGATGAAGCCCGTGCTGTCGTCCACCGGCGCGCTGCGCCTGGAAGACGTGACCGGCCGCACGCTGATGATCCAGATCGCCAACAAGTCCATGCTGCTGGACACCAAGATCGGCCAGCGCCTGCTGGACGACTGCGTCCACCCCGAGCAGGAAAAGCTGATCGCCGCCGCCAAGGCCGCCAAGATCAACGACCCCGAGGCCGAAGCGGCCGCTGCAGCGCGCAACGGCCTGGGCATCACGCCCGTGGCCGGCAAGTGAGTCATCTCGCTTGAATCTGTCGACTCCGGTATGTAGAATGAATGCATACTTTCTGATGCATACCTGAGTCGCCGCCTCCGCGGCGCCCAGCCGCTGGAGGCGCCATGGAAGCCACTGTTGCCGAGCGAGGGCAGATCACGCTGCCCAAAGCCGTCCGAGACGCCCTGGGCCTGACCAAGGGCACGACGCTCAAGGTCGAGCTGGACGGCGGGCGCATCATCCTGCGCAAGGATGTCGGCGACGCGCTGTCCAAGATGCGCGGCCGCATCAAGCTGCCGGCCGGCACCACCACCGACGACGTGATGCGCGAGCTGCGCGGCCGCGCGCCCGGCGACCCCTACCCGCCCCCTGCGGACGAACCGGCATGATCGCTGTCGACACGTCCGTGCTCGTCGACTACATCGGCGACGGCCCCTCTGCCGACGAAGCCGAGCAACTGCTGCGCAGCGCGTTGTCCAACGGGCCCGTCGTCGCCTGCGACGTGGTGGTCAGCGAGGTCGTGGCCGGCCTGGGGCACAGCGACATCGTGCTGGAGACGCTGGAGGCCATCGGCATCGGCTTCTCGCCGTTGGAGCTGCGCTCGGCACTGCGCGCCGGCGAGATGCAGCGCCGCTACCGCCAGCGCCTGCCGGCCGACGCCGCGCCGCAGGACATCAAACGCACCGTCCCCGATTTCCTCATCGGCGCGCACGCCCTGCTGCAATGCCAGGGCCTGATCACCCGCGATGCCGGTTTCTTCCGTGACTACTTCAAGGGCCTGCGCATCATTGCGCCCAGGCCCTGAGCCTTTTTCATCCCGTTCCGTTTCAGGAGTCCCCCCATGCTCACCGCCTACCGCCAACACGCCGCCGAACGCGCCGCCCTCGGCATCCCGCCCCTGCCCCTGGAAGCCAAGCAGGTCGCCGAACTGATCGAGCTGATCAAGACGCCGCCGGCCGGTGAAGACGCGTTTCTGCTGGACCTGCTGACCCACCGCGTGCCCCCGGGCGTGGACGACGCCGCCAAGGTCAAAGCCTCGTTCCTGGCCGCCGTCGCGCACGGCGATATCTCGGTGGGCCTGATTTCCAAGGCCAAGGCCACCGAGCTGCTGGGCACCATGGTGGGCGGCTACAACGTGCATCCGCTGATCGAGCTGCTGGATGACGCTGAAGTCGCCGGCGTCGCCGCGGCAGGCCTGAAGAAGACGCTGTTGATGTTCGACTTCTTCAACGACGTCGCCGACAAGGCCAAGGCGGGCAACGCCCACGCCAAGGCCGTCATGCAGAGCTGGGCCGACGCCGAGTGGTTCACGTCGCGCCCCGAAGTCGAGAAGAAGATCACCGTGACCGTCTTCAAGGTGCCCGGCGAGACCAACACCGACGACTTGTCGCCCGCCCCCGACGCCTGGAGCCGCCCGGACATCCCGCTGCACTACCTGGCGATGCTGAAGAACACCCGTTCTGATGCAGCCTTCAAGCCCGAGGAAGACGGCAAGCGCGGCCCGATGCAGTTCATCGAGGACCTGAAGAAGAAGGGCCACCTGGTCGCCTACGTCGGCGACGTGGTCGGCACCGGTTCCAGCCGCAAGTCGGCCACCAACTCGGTCATCTGGGCCACAGGCCAGGACATTCCCTTCGTGCCGAACAAGCGCTTCGGCGGCGTCACGCTGGGCGGCAAGATCGCCCCCATCTTCTTCAACACGCAGGAAGACTCGGGTTCGCTGCCCATCGAGGTGGACGTTTCAAAGCTGGAAATGGGCGACGTCATCGACGTGCTGCCCTATGACGGCAAGCTGGTGAAGAACGGCGAGACCATCGTCGAGTTCAAGCTCAAGAGCGACGTGCTGTTCGACGAAGTGCGCGCCGGCGGCCGCATCAACCTCATCATCGGCCGCTCGCTGACCGCCAAGGCACGTGAGTTCCTGGGACTGCCCGCCTCCACGTTGTTCCGCCTGCCGTCGGCCCCCGCCGAGACCAAGGCCGGCTTCACGCTGGCGCAGAAGATGGTCGGCCGCGCCGTCGGCCTGCCCGAAGGCCAGGGCGTGCGCCCGGGCACCTACTGCGAGCCCAAGATGACCACCGTCGGCTCGCAAGACACGACCGGCCCGATGACCCGCGACGAGCTCAAGGACCTGGCCTGCCTGGGCTTCTCGGCCGACCTGGTCATGCAGTCGTTTTGCCACACGGCTGCTTACCCGAAGCCCGTGGACGTGAAGACCCACCGCGAACTGCCCGCCTTCATCAGCAACCGCGGCGGCGTGGCCCTGCGCCCGGGTGACGGCGTCATCCACAGCTGGCTGAACCGCCTGCTGCTGCCCGACACGGTCGGCACCGGCGGCGATTCGCACACGCGCTTCCCCATCGGCATCTCGTTCCCGGCCGGCTCCGGCCTGGTCGCGTTCGGCGCCGCCACCGGCGTGATGCCGCTGGACATGCCCGAGTCGGTGCTCGTCCGCTTCAAGGGCGAGATGCAGCCGGGCGTGACGCTGCGCGACCTCGTGCATGCCATCCCGCTGTACGCCATCAAGGCCGGCCTGTTGACGGTGGCCAAGGCGGGCAAGAAGAACGTGTTCTCGGGCCGCATCCTCGAGATCGAAGGCCTGCCGGACCTGAAGGTCGAGCAAGCCTTCGAGCTCAGCGACGCCTCCGCAGAGCGCTCGGCCGCCGGCTGCACGATCAAGCTGAACCCGGCGCCGATCAAGGAGTACCTCACCAGCAACGTCGTGCTGATGAAGAACATGATCGCCGACGGCTACGCCGACGCGAAGACGCTGCAGCGCCGCATCGAGAAGGTCGAGGCCTGGCTGGCCAAGCCCGAGCTGCTCGAAGCCGACAAGGATGCCGAATACGCCGCCGTCATCGAGATCGACCTGGCCGATATCAAGGAACCCATCCTCTGCTGCCCCAACGACCCGGACGACGCGAAGACGCTGTCCGAAGTCGCCGGCACCAAGATCGATGAGGCCTTCATCGGCTCGTGCATGACCAACATCGGCCACTTCCGCGCCGCGGCCAAGCTGCTGGGCGGCCAGCGCGACATCCCGGTCAAGCTGTGGGTGGCCCCGCCGACCAAGATGGACCAGAGCGAGCTGATCAAGGAAGGCCACTACGCCGCCTTCGGCACGGCCGGCGCCCGCACCGAAATGCCGGGCTGCAGCCTGTGCATGGGCAATCAGGCGCAGGTGCGTGAAGGCGCGACCGTCGTCTCCACGTCGACCCGCAACTTCCCGAACCGCCTGGGCAAGAACACCAACGTGTTCCTGGCCTCGGCCGAGCTGGCCGCCATCGCGTCCAAGCTGGGCCACATCCCGACGGTGCAGGAGTACCACGAGGCCATGGGCGTCGTGAACAAGGACGGCGCGGCGATCTACAAGTACCTGAACTTCGACCAGATCGAGGAGTACGCGGACACCGCCAAGGCCGTGGCCGCCTGAGCCTGACCGGCTTCAAGAACCAGCCCGCCGCGCGCAAGCCGGCGGGCTTTTTTGCGCTCAGCGCAGCAGCGTCGCCAGCTCGGTGTGGCCTTGAGCTTCGGCGTGTTCGGCCGCCGTCAGCCCGCGGGGGTCGCGGTCCGCCTTGCGCGCGCCGGCGGCGAGCAGCAGCTCCACCACAGCGCGCTCGCCCGTGCGCGCAGCGAGCATCAGCGCCGTGCGGCCCTGTGCATCTCGCCAGTGGACCGATGCGCCGGCCTGCAGGGCAGCGCGAGTTGCCGCGCCATCCGCGCGGGTGACGGCCGTCAGCAGCATGGCATTGGCTGGCGAAGCCTGGGACGCAGCCTCGGCGACGTCCGAGGCGGCCAGGCTTTGCGACATCTTCGGCGCCATCCGCGCCCGGGCCACGGCGCCGCCGGACAGCGCCAGGGGTGGCAGGGACGCGGAAGGCATCGCTGCTTCGGCCACCGCCGTCGGTGGCGGGACGGATGCAGCAGTCACAGCCGGTGCTGCTGCGGGTCGGACCGCCGCAGGTGGGGAGGTCGCCGGGCTGTCGAGCTGTGTCGCTGGCGCCGCCGCGCGCACTTCGCTTTCCTTCATCGGCTGCGGCAGAGTTGCATCCGCCACGATCAGGGGCGCCGGCGTTGCCGCTCGTGGCCGCGGCGGGCTGGCCTTGGCGGCATTGCGAGGCGCTTCGGCGGCGCGGGCAGGCGCGGGTTCGACCGCCGGGTCCACCTGGGCCACGACAGTGCCGGCAGGGGCCGGCTGGCCGGCGGCCAAGCGCGGATCGGCTGGCGCGCGTGGCTCGGAAGGCTGGCCCCGCCAAGCGAGGACGGCAGCCAGCAACAAGCCCGTCGCCAACACGCCGAGAGCGTACGGACGCCAACGCCAGGCCAGCTCGGACTGGGCCACCGGCACCGCATAGGCCGCCTGCGGCCGAGGCAAGGCCGCCATCAGCCGCGCGCGGCGCTGCTCGCGGCCGCCGTCGTCCCCCATTAGGGCTCGCGCATAGGCGGTCTCGGCGTCGTCCTTGGGCGTGAAGGGGTCGAACTCAGCCATCGCGCCACTCCTTCAGACGATGCCGCAGCGCCTCTCGCGCATAGCGCAGCCGGGTCTTGGCCGTTTCGGGGTGGGCCTGGGTCACGTCGGCAATCTCGGCCAGGCTGAGCTCGACCACGGTGAAGAGCAGAAAAGCCTCGCGCTGCTCGACCGACAGCGCGAGCAGCTCGCGCTCCACCGCCAGCACCAGGCGCTTTTCAGCCAGCGCCTGCTCGGGCGCCGCATAGGACGAGGCCAGGCCGTCCGGATCGGCCTCATCGTCCCCCAGCGGCGGCCGCGCCCGCAGATGGTCCAGCACCCGGTTGCGCAGCACCGTGTAGAGCCACGTCGAGAACCTGGCCTTGCCCGGCGCGAAGCTCGCGGCCTTGGCCGCCACGGCCAGCCAGCCGTCCTGGTGCAGGTCTTCCACCGTGGCGCGGTCCGTGGGGTGCAGCATCTGGCGCACAAAGGCAAAGGTCTTGCGGTCGTGGCGGCGGTAGAGCCGGTCGAAAGCGCCCATGTCGCCGCGCAGATAGCTGGCAACAAGGTCTTCATCGGCGGGTTCGCTCGCGGCCATGCGGCGCGGATGCTAAGGCCGCCGCATCACCAGCGTGCCGGTGGATCGGGCACATAACCGCCGCCGCTGTTCGGGAACGCACGCGGCAGTGCGGCCATGGGGCGGGGCATGATGCCCGCGGCAACCAGGTTGACCTGGCTGTCGTAGTGGATCTCCAGCAGCTGCTCGGGCTGGCTGCTGCGCCGCTGAAAGGCGGTGTGCTGGATGGGCGCCCATTCCGAGGCGCCATGCCCCGTGCCCAGCTTGACGCGCGCCCTGCTCTCGGCCTCGACACGCCCCGCGCTTTCCCGTGCCGCGGAGGCCTGAGCGGAGTCGGCCGCGGCGCCGTTCAAGCGGCTCAGCAGGCTGGGCGCTGCCGGAGCGGCCGGCATGGCTGCAACGGGCGGCGCCACCGGACTTTCGTCGGCCACCGGCGGCGCTGCCTCGCGGAACACTGCCGCGCCGATCACGCCCACATGGGCCGGCCGCCCCGTGCGCGCGGCATAGGAATCGCCAAGCGACGTGAACTCGAAGGCGGCGATGCGCTCATCGCTCTTGCGCCAGCCCGTGATGTCAAAGCTTTCGCCCGGGCTCAGCACGTAGCCCGACTGATGCCAACTCGCGGTGTCACCCGTGATGGCATTGACGCCGTCCACCGACAACACCACCAGCACGCGCTCACCGCTGCGGTTGCTGAGCCGGATGGCGTAGCGCGCACCGGGCGTGCCCGGGCTGTAGTGACGCCCCCGGCTGGGGTACTGGGCGAGTGCCGCGCCGCTGTCGCGGTCCACCAGTTGCATGTCCAGCAGAGGCGGCGGCAAGACGGCCGCGCAGCTGGCGTGCAGGCCGGCCAGGCCCGTGAGTGCGGCCAGCTGGAGCAAGGCGGTGCGGCGACGTGGTGAACTCATGGCGGATCCTTCGCAAAGGTGGGGACCTGTGCTTGTACGGAGCCGCGCAGCAAACGGGGTGAAATCTCAGGCGTGGGCGCTGGCGCTGCGTGAGCGGTGGGCTGCCGGACGAGCGGCCTACCGCTGCCTGATGCTGGACGAGGCGGGCAAAGAAAAAGCGGCCCGAGGCCGCTTTCACTTGGGGGTTGGCCGCTCAGGCCTTGATGTCCAGCAGCGCGCCCGTCGTGTTGATCTGCGTCTGCAGCACCTTCAGGTTCGCGACAAAGGCATAGGCCGCGGACTGCTGCTCGACAACCTCGTTGGCCGGGTTGATCTCGCGCTCCGGCACCTTGTCGACGTTGGTTGGCTCAACGCTCGGGCGGGCCTGGTTGCTGCTCGCCAGATTGGCGATGTTGGCCGCCGACGCGCGCAGCCGCTCGTTGGCAGACGAGATGCCGGACAAGGCGGTGGACAGGGCAACGTTCATGGAGATTCAGTTTTTTGGCGCTCTGACCGCTACATCGGCCGCGCTGACGTGAACTTTAGAACATTCGGCAAAAAACCCTGCATTTCCAAGGATCGCCGCGTCAGCAAACGTGAAATCAGCCCGCCAACTCCTCGTAGCCGCCGGCGGAAACGAAGACCCGGACGCTGTCGCCCCCCGCCGCCTTGGCCTCGGTACAGGCCAGCGCGGCACCGCCCAGCACGGCATCGACCGTGGTCAGCGTCGGCTGGATCTGCACAACGCCCAGGCTCGCCTTCACGCGGGTGCGATGCAGGCCCCAGCGCAGCCGATAGCTGGCGACGGCCGAACGCACCTTCTCGGCAATGATCTGCGCGTAGTGCTGGTCGCAGTCGGGCAGCAGGATGGCGAAATGGTCTTCCTCCAGCCGCGCCACGAGGTCGGACGCGCGCACCTTGCCAATCAGCATCTGGCCCAGGCCGTACAGGAAATGGTCGCCCACCTCGGCCCCCATGCCCTGGATGACTTCGCCGAAACGGTCGACATCCAGCCACAGCACGGAGACGGGCTCGCTGCGGCGGCTGCCGACATGCTCGCCCAGGCGGCGCTCGAACTCGCGGCGGTTGGCCAATTCGGTGACGGCGTCGTGCTTGGCCGTCCAGGTCGGCTGCAGGCGCAGTGCGCGGGCGGCGCTGACATCCTCGACGATCCACAGCGCCTCGCCGGCCGGCGCGTCCCAGTTCAAGGGCGAGGCCTGCAGCCGGCCCCAGAAGCGATGGCCGTCGCGCTTCACGTATTCGATCTCTTCGTCAAGCGGCTGGCCGGCGGCAAAGGCCGCGGCGGCGCGTTCGTGCAGCGCCGTGTGGGCCATGTCGGTGGTGTGGACGCCGCGCGTGCCCTGGCCGCCCAGGTCGCTATCGTCGCCGAAGCCGAACAGGTGGTTGAACTCCTCGCTGACGACCTCGAAGCGCTGGCCGGACACGAAGGCCACCGCGGTGGGTGCACGAACCAGCAAGGCGCGCAGGCGCGCGACGGTGGGATCCTCGATGGGGGCAGCGCTGCTCATAAGAGTCTCCTGATCGGTCTTTAAACCCGACTATCGCAGGACTGGTCGCTTTCGACCATGCTGCAGATCACGGGCCGCGCGCCTACGGCGCGATCTGTTCGGCGTAGTCGTAAAGCGCCGACAGGATGCCCTCGCCGCGCTCGTCGGCGGCCTCGCCCAGTTGGTCGATACGCTCCATGAAGGCCGCCAGCGTCTGCGCACCGCCCTCGCCTTCATGCAGGCGAGCCGCCAGGTGTACCTGCCAGCGCTCGGCTTCCTCGGCGGACAGGCTCTGCGGAAAGTTGCGCGCGCGCCAGCGGAAGACCAACTCGTCCAGCCGCCCGTCCTGGAAGGCCAGCTTGCCCTGCGCCGCACGCTCGGCGAGTTGCTCGGGCGGCGTCGTGCGCACGCGGTTCAGCGCGCGGCGGTCTTCGTTGCCGATGAAGCCCCCGTAGAGGTCTTCGTCCACGTCGGCCGCCTCGAAGGGCTCGCGCTGGAAGACGTCGCCCCACAGGCCGTCCAGCAGCCGGCCCTTGTCGGCCAGCAGCTTAGCGTTGGCGAGCTGCGCTTCGACGTCATGCCCCCAGCGCTCGGCCATCGCGGGGCTGAGCGTCTTCAGGTTGCCGATGACGATGGGGCTCTTGTTGACGTGGATGGTCTTGATGGGCAGCCGCGTGACGCCTTCGGGCAACGCGTCCTGCTTGGTGAACATGCGCTCGCGGATGGCGGCGGCGTTCAGCGTCAGCAGTTCTTCCGGCGACACGGCGCAGTCCCAGACGATCAATTCGTTCTTGTTGGTCGGGTGCGGCGCCAGCGGCCACACCATCGCGATGCAGCCACGCTCGGGGCCGTACATGCCGGAGATGTGCAGGAACGGCTTGCCGATGCCGATCTCGTCCCACACGGCCTGTTTGGTACGCAGCTTCAGGCAGAAGTCCCACAGCTTGGGCTGCGCCAGGCGCAGCTTGCGCGCCAGCGCCACGGTGGCGCGCACGTCGGACAGCGCATCGTGCGCGGCCTCGTGGGCCAGGCCGTTGGCGGCGGTCAGATGCTCGAGCTTGAAGCTGGGGCGGCCATCCTCGTGCCTCGGCCATTCCATGCCGTCAGGGCGCAGCGCATAGGCGCAGCGCACGACGTCCAGCAGGTCCCAGCGGCCGCAGCCGTTCTGCCATTCGCGCGCATAGGGGTCGATCAGGTTGCGCCAGAACAGATGGCGGGTCACTTCATCGTCGAAGCGGATGCTGTTGTAGCCCACGCCCACCGTGCCCGGCAGCGCCATCACGGTCTCGATGCTGGCGGCGAACTCATGCTCGGGCACGCCTTGGGCCAGGCAGTGCTGGGGCAGGATGCCGGTCAGCAGGCAGGACTCGGGGTCGGGCAGGTAGTCGGGCGCCGGCTGGCAGTACAGCATCAGCGGCTCGCCGATCTCGTTCAGTTCGGCATCGGTGCGCAGGCCGGCAAACTGGGCCGGGCGGTCGCGTCGGGGAACGCGGCCGAAGGTTTCGTAGTCGTGCCAGAAGAAGCTCAAATCGGTCATAGCCGGCACGATAGCGCAGCGCTAGAGTGGCCTGCCATGAGAGTTGCCCTGCTGCTGCTCGTCGCCTGCACGGCTGCGCAGGCCGACGACGCGATCTCGCCCGACCGGCCCGACTTCACGAACGGCCCCGACGTGATGGCCGCCGGGCGCTGGCAGGTCGAGACCAGCGGCGCCTGGCAGCGCGATGGTGCCGCGCGGCTGCGCTCGACGCCGACGCTGCTGCGCCTGGGCGTGGGCCACGACCTGGAGCTGCGGCTGGACACGCAGGGCGCGCTGCGCCAGCGCAACCCGGGCGCCAGCGGCCGCGCGGACCTGGGTCTGGGTTTTAAGTGGCAGCTGCAGGACGGTGACGGCGAGCGACCGGGCCTGGGCTGGCTGTTCGAGGTGATGACGCCCAGCGGCAGCGGGCCGTTCAAGGGTCAAGGCCTGCGGTCGGCGCTGAGCTTCCTGGCGCAGTGGGAGCTGCCGGCTGGCTGGTCGCTGGGCACGATGGCGGGCCTCTTCGTCGAGCACAACGACGACGGCCAGCGCTACACCGCGGGCGTCCTGTCCGCCAGCCTCGGTATCCCACTGGGCGAGAAGCTGCACGGCTTCGCCGAGATCGCCGGCCAGCAGCTCACGTCGGTGCGCAACGGCGGCAACGTCGTCACGGCCGGCACCGGGGTGGCCTGGCAGGCCACGGCCGACGTTCAGCTTGACACGGCCGTCTTCCGCGGCCTGAATCGCCACACACCCGATTGGGCGTGGACGATCGGGCTGTCGCTGCGCTTCTAGCGCTTCTTGACGACGACGCTGCCGATGGAATAGCCGGCGCCGAAGGAGCAGATGACGCCGGCGTCACCCGCCTTCAGGTCGGCGCGGTGGTGGTGGAAGGCAATGATGGAGCCGGCCGACGCGGTGTTGGCGTACTCGTCCAGGATCAGCGGCGCGACCTCGCTGCCGGCGTCCGCCCCGACCAGCTTCTTGATGACCAGCTGGTTCATGCCCTGGTTGGCCTGGTGCAGCCAGTAGCGGCGCACCTGCGTGGGCTCCAGGCCCAGCTTGGCCAGGTGCGCTTCGATGTGCGCGGCGGCCATGGGCACCACCTCCTTGAAGACCTTGCGGCCCTCCTGGTAGAAGGTCAGGTCGCGGGCGTCGGGGTCGCGGTCCTCGGCGCGGTTCATGAAGCCGAAGTTGTTGCGGATGTTGCTGCTGAACTGCGTGGCCAGTTGGGTGCCGAGGATTTCCCACTGGTCGGCGGCCGTCGCGGTCTCGGCGCGCTCGACGATGATGGCCGTGCAGACGTCGCCGAAGATGAAGTGGCAGTCGCGGTCGCGCCATTCCAGGTGGGCCGACGTGATCTCGGGGTTGACGACCAGCACGCACTTGGACGCACCGGAGCGCACCGCGTTGAAGGCCTGCTCCAGCGCGAAGGTGGCCGACGAGCAGGCCACGTTCATATCGAAGCCGTAGCCGCCGGCGCCCAGCGCCTGCTGGATCTCGACCGCCATCGCCGGGTAGGCGCGCTGCATGTTGGCGCTGGAGCAGAGCACGGCGTCGACATCTGCCCCCGTCTTGCCGGCTGCGGCGAGCGCCTGCCGGGCCGCGTCGGCGGCGATCTCGGCCATCAGCGAGATCTCGTCATCGCCGCGCGGCGTGAAGCGCGGGTACATGCGGGTCGGGTCCAGCACGCCGTCCTTCTCGATGACGTAACGCTGCTTGATGCCCGACGCCTTCTCGATGAACTCCACGCTGGAGTGTGTCAACGCGGAACGTTCGCCGGCGGCGATGGCGGTCGCGTGCTCGGTGTTCTGCAGGTCGGCATAGGCGTTGAAGGCCTCGACCAGCTCGGCGTTGGTGATGACATGGGGCGGGCGGTACAGGCCGGTGCCGCTGATGACCACGGCCGGGAATGAAGCTTGCATATGGATGACGGAAGCCGCCGCCTGCTGAAGTACGAAGCCTGAAATTTTACCGAGCCAACCTGGTGCCCTCTCTACGCACTAGCCTGGGGCCATGCGCCAAGACATGAACGACGACAGCCTGCTCCCTCCCGACGACACCTTGCGCCTGGCGCTGCACAACGAGGTGCACGCCCGCCCGCCGGCGCGCATCCGGCTGCCGGCGGTCATCGTCCACATCGCCGTGCTGAACGACGGCATCAGCCGCGCCGACGAGCATGCGCACCTGCAGCGCCTGCCCGGCCAGCAGGGCCTGGCCGAGGCGGCGTTGAACGCCAACTTCCTGCGCCTGCGGTGCGGCGAGTTCTCGCTGAAGTGGGAGCGCCACGCCGAGTTCACGCGCTATTCGGTCGTGCAGCCGCTGCCCGCTGACGCCGAGGCCAGCGCGCAGACGCTGGATGCGCTGCCACTGCGCGTCGCGCCGGACTGGCTGGGCCGCATCCCGGGGCGCACCTTTGCGGCCATCAAGCTGGTCATGATCGAGCGGCCCTTGACCTTTGCCCCCAGCGCGCTGGCCGAAGCCCGGGCCTGGTTCGGCGCCCACGCCGTCGTCGCGTCGACGATGGGCGGGCATTCGCTGGTCGTCACCGACTTCTGCCTGCGCGCGACCGGCTTCGAGCACATCGTCGTGCTGGCCGAGCCCGGCACGCCCGAGACCCGCGCCGGCCGCATCTGCCAGCGCCTGCTGGAGCTGGAGACCTACCGGCTGATGGCGCTGCGCGGCCTGCCCGCGGCCAAGTCGCTGGGCGCAACGCTGGCGGACGTGGAGGCGACGCTGGCCGACATCACCGCGCGGCTGGAGAAACGCGGCGCGTCGGAGGCCGAGCTGCTGGACGACCTGATCTCGACGGCCGCGCGCATCGAGCATGCGACGGCCGCACACCAATACCGCTTTGCCGCGACGCAGGCCTACCAGGCCATCGTCGAGCAGCGCATCACGGAGTTGCACGAAGGCAAGGTGGCGGGCACGCAGTCGCTGGGCGAGTTCATGCAGCGCCGGCTGTCGCCCGCCATCGCCACCGTCAGCGCGACGGCGCAACGGCTGGCGGCCCTGTCGCAGCGCATCTCACGCGCCAGCGCGCTGCTGCGCACGCGGGTGGACATCGCCACCGAAGCGCAGAACCAGCAGCTGCTGGCCCAGCTGGGCGAAGGCCAGCGCACGCAGCTGCGCATGCAAGCCACCGTTGAAGGCCTGTCGCTGGCCGCCATCACCTACTACGTCGTCAGCCTGCTGCTTTACGGCGCCAAGGCGCTGAAGGCCGAGGGCTGGCTGCCGTTCAGCCCCGAGCTGGCGGCCGGCGCGTCCATCCCGGTCGTGCTGCTGCTGGTGTGGCAGACGACGCGGCGCATCCACCGCAAGATCTTCAACCACCACTGACCAGGATTTCCAGGCCCGGCGCGCGCAAGGCCTGCAGCTGCGCCTCGTCGGCTTGCGGCGTGACGATCAAGGTCGACAGTGCTGTCAGCGGTGCGACGCGGTAGGGCGACACCTTGCCGAGCTTGTCGCTGCTGGCCATCAGCACCGTCTCGGCCGCACCGGCCATCAGCAGCGCCTTGACCTGGGCCTCCTCGGCGTCGCCGGTCGACAGCCCGAAGCCGGCGTCCACGCCCGTCACGCCCAGGAAATAGCAGTCCGCCCGCAGCGCCTGGATGGCCTGGGCCACGCCAGCACCCACGGCCACGCCGGAATGCTTGAACAGCCGCCCGCCCAGCATCAACACCTCCACGCCGGGATGCTCGATCAGCGCCGCGGCAATGACCGGGCTGTGCGTGGCGACCGTCGCGCGCAGCGCGGCCGGCAGCTGCCGGACCATGGCCAGCGTGCTGGTGCCGCCATCGACAAAGACCAGCTGACCGTCGGTCACCAGCGACGCGGCCAGGCGACCCAACGCGCGTTTTTCATCGACGGCGATGTCGCTGCGGCGTGCCAGATTGGCCAGCGCCGGCGACACCGGCAGCGCCCCACCATGCACGCGCTGCAGCGCGCCGCGCGTGGCCAGGTCGCGCAGGTCGCGGCGGACGGTGTCCTCGGACACCTGCAGGCGCTCGGCCAATTCACGCGCCAGCACGCGGCCGCTCAGGCGCAGTTCATCCAGGATGGCCAGGTGGCGTTGTTCGGTCAGCATCTGTGGGGTTGCATGGTTTTGCGTTATTTTGCATGATTAATTGTCAATTCAGGGATTTTCATGCAAACACAGATCCAAACCCGCATCGCCGACCTGCCGCTGCCCGAGCGCGTTCGCGTCCAGCAGGTGAAGCTGCTCTCGGACAACTGGTACACGCTGAGGACCACGCGCTTCGACTTCCTGCGCAGCGATGGCCAGTGGCAGACCCACGACCGCGAGACCTATGACCGCGGCAATGGCGCCACCGTGCTGCTCTACCAGCGCGCGCACCGCCGCGTGCTGCTGACGCGGCAGTTCCGCTACCCCGTGTTCGTCAACGGCTGGCAGCGGCTGATGGTCGAGGCCGTGGCTGGGTTGCTGGACGCAGCCGACCCGGTCAGCTGCATCCGCGCCGAGGCCGAACAGGAGGCCGGCGTGCGCGTGCGCGAACCGCAGCCGCTGTTCGAGGCCTACATGAGCCCCGGCTCGGTGACCGAGAAGCTGCACTTCTTCGCGGCCGAGTACGAGGACGCCGACCTGGTTTCGGAGGGGGGCGGGCTGGTCGACGAGGGCGAGGACATCGCCCGCTTTGAGCTGGACTTCGACGAGGCCATGCGCCAGGTCGAGGCCGGCGAGATCGTCGATGCCAAGACCATCATGCTGCTGCGCTGGGCCCAGCGCCATGTGTTCGGCCCGCCGCCACGGCGCGGCCCGCTGCTGGTCTTCATCGCCGGCCCCTACCGCAGCGGCACCGGCGACCGCGAGGACGCCATCGCCGCCAATGTGCAGGCCATGCAGCACGCTGCGGTGCAGGTCGCGGCGATGGGCCATGTGCCGTTGCTGGGCGAATGGGTCACGCTGCCGCTGATCGCAGCCGCGGGTGGGCAGCGCGGCGACGCCGTCTGGAACCGCGTCTTCCACCCCCACGCGCAAGCCGTGCTGGAACGCTGCGACCTGCTGCTGCGCATCGGCGGCGAATCCGCCGGTGCGGACCTGATGCTCAAGGCGGCGCTGGCCCGTGGCCTGGCGGTGCACCACGGGCTGGAAAGCCTGAAGTCCCTGACCGCCACCGCAGTTGCGTAGAATCAATCACCGGGCCCAAATTTTGGCGTCCGGTTTTTTTTGCCCGCTTGAAAAGTGGGCCAAGGGAAAGCCGGCAGAGCCAAGTCAAGCGCTCGCAGCCCAGGTCGCGCACTGCCAAACGCGCGCCGCAACTGTGAACACCACTGACATGGAAATCTTCGACTACGACAACATCCTGCTGCTGCCGCGCAAATGCCGCGTGGACAGCCGCTCCGACTGCGACACCTCCGTGCAGTTCGGCCCGCACCGCTTCAAGCTGCCGGTCGTGCCGGCCAACATGAAGACCGTCATCGATGAGCCCATCACCGAGATGCTGGCCCGCGAGGGCTACTTCTACGTGATGCACCGCTTTGACCTGGACAGCCTCGCCTACGCCAAGTCCATGCGCGACAAGGGCTTGCTGGTCAGCCTGAGCGTGGGCGTCAAGCCGGCCGACTTCGAACTCGTCGACCGGCTCGCGGCCGAGGGCGTGGGCGCCGACTACCTGACCATCGACATCGCCCACGGCCATGCCGAGAGCGTGCAGCGCATGATCGGCCACATCAAGCACAAGCTGCCCGACGCCTTCGTCATTGCCGGCAACGTCGGCACGCCCGAGGGCGTCATCGACCTGGAGAACTGGGGCGCGGACGCGACCAAGGTGGGCGTGGGCCCGGGCAAGGTCTGCATCACGCGGCTCAAGACCGGCTTCGGCACGGGCGGCTGGCAGCTGTCGGCGCTGAAGTGGTGTGCCCGCGTGGCCACCAAACCCATCGTCGCCGACGGCGGCATCCGCCATCATGGCGACATCGCCAAGAGCGTGCGCTTCGGCGCCAGCATGGTCATGATCGGCTCGCTGTTCGCCGGCCACGAGGAGTCGCCCGGCACGACCGTCGAGGTCGACGGCAAGCTGTTCAAGGAGTACTACGGCTCGGCGTCCGACTTCAACAAAGGCGAGTACCGCCACGTCGAAGGCAAGCGCATCCTGGAGCCGGTCAAGGGCCGGCTGGGCGACACGCTGCGCGAGATGGAGGAGGACTTGCAGAGTTCCATCTCCTACGCAGGCGGCACGCAGCTGACCGACCTCAAGAAGGTCAACTACGTCGTGCTCGGCGGCGAGAACGCCGGCGAACACTTGTTCATGTAACGCGACATGGACTTCGCCACCTACCGCCGCCACGACGCCTCATCACTGGCCGCCGAGATGGCGGCGGGTCGGGTGGCCGCTGCATCCCTGCTCGACCTGGCCCTGGCGCGGCTGGCCGAAGTCCAACCCAAGCTCAACCCGGTCTGCCGGCTGATGGAGGCCGAGGCCCGCGCCCAACTGGCGCGCGGTGTCCGCTCAGGCGTGCTGGCCGGCGTGCCCTTGCTGATCAAGGACGCCGCCCAGGACTACGCCGGCCTGCCCACCAGCTTCGGCAGCCGCGCCCTCGCGAGCGTGGCACCGGCGCGCGAGCACGCCCATGTCGTGCGGCGCTGGCTGGACGCCGGCCTTGTCATCTTCGGCAAGACCAACACGCCCGAGCTGGCACTCAAGGGCGTCACCGACCCGCAGGCCTTCGGGCGCAGCAGCAACCCCTGGGACACCCGCCGCACGACCGGCGGCAGCAGCGGCGGCGCGGCCGCGGCTGTCGCGGCGGGCGTGGTGCCCATGGCGGCCGGCAACGACGGCGGCGGCTCCATCCGCATCCCGGCCGCCTGCTGCGGCCTGGTGGGCCTCAAACCCTCGCGCGGGCGCGTGTCGGTGGGCCCGGGCCAGGGCGAGGTCTGGTTCGGCGCCAGCAGCGAGGGCGTGCTGTCGCGCAGCGTGCGCGACACGGCGCTGGCGCTGGACATCCTCAGCGGCCCCGAGCCTGGCGACCCGGTCGCCCTGCCCTCGCCGTCCACCGCCTTCGTCGCCCAGACGCAGGCACCGCTGCGCCGCCTGCGCATCGCCTGGTGCGCCGATTCGCCGATCGGCGAGCCCGTGCACGACGAGGCCCGGCTGGCCGTGGAGCGAACCGTGGCCCTGCTGCGCGAGCTGGGCCACACGGTGGAGCCCGCCCGCCCGGACATCGATGGCCCGGCGCTGGCCAACAGCTACCTGCACATCTACTTCGGCCAGGTGCCGGCCGCGCTGCACCGCGCCGTCGCGCTGGGCGGCCGCGAGGCCGACTTCGAGCCGCTGACCCGCGTCATCGCCACGCTGGGCCGAGCCACCAGCGCCGAGCGGCTGACGCTGGAGCTGCAGCGCTGGAACGACTATGCCCGCGCGCTGGCGGCGCTGCATGCGCGCCACGACCTCTACCTGACGCCCACGCTGGCCTCGCCGCCCGTGCTGCACGGCACCGGTGACCCACCGCCGCTGCAGATCGCCGCCCTGGGCCTGCTGCGCGCGTCGGGGCTGCTGGGCCTGCTCAAGCGCGCCGGCCTGCTCGACGGCGTGGTCCACCAGATGGCCACCGACAGCCTGCGTCACGTGCCATTCACGCAGCTCGCCAACCTGACCGGCACGCCGGCGGTGTCGCTGCCGCTGCACTGGACAAGCGACGGCTTGCCGCTGGGCGTGCAGTTCGTCGGCGCGCCGGGCCAGGATGGGTTGCTGCTGCAACTGGCCGCCGAGCTGGAGCGGGCGCGGCCCTGGTTCGACCGCGTGCCGCCCGGCTAGCCGAAACGCACGGACGCCTCGAACCCCGGCTCGGCGTTGCGCAGCTCCAGCCGCCCGCCGTGCGCCTCGGCCACGAGCCGGCACAGGCACAGGCCCAGGCCCACGCCGCCCTCCCCGCGCGTGCGCGCCGAGTCCGGTCGGTAGAACGGCTGACCCAGGTGCGGCAAGGCATCCGCCGGCACCCCGGTGCCGAAGTCGCGCACGGTCAGCCCCACGCCCTCGCCCGAGCGCTGCAGGCTGAGCTGCACCGCGCCGCGCGCGGCGTCGTTGTGGCGCAGCGCGTTCTGCACGAGGTTGCGCAGGCACAGCTGCACGCGCAGCCGGTCCAGCTTCAGCAACGGCAGGCCCGGTTCGATGTGCAGTTGCACGCCCGGCTGCGCCTGCTCCTGCACCAGCACGGCCAGGTCGACGTCCGACAGCTGCAGCGCGCTGTGGCCCGAACCCAGCCGCTCGCTCTCCAGCAGCGCGGTGATGAGGTCACGCATCTGCGCCAGCTCCAGCAGCAGCGCATCGCGCGACTCGCCCTCGCCCACCAGTTCGGCATGCAGGCGCGCGCGCGTCAGCGGGCTGCGCAGCTCGTGGCTGATGGCCAGCAGCAACGCGCGCTTGCCGTCCAGCATGGCCTGGATGTCGGCGGCCATCTGGTTGAAGCGCATGGCCAGGTCGCCGATCTCGTCGCGGTGGATGACCGGCACGCGGTGCGCAAAATGGCCGCGGCCAAAAGCCTCGGCGCCGATGGCCAGTGCATGCAGCGGCCCGACCATGTGGCGGATCATGCCGAAGGCCAGGCCCGTGACGACCAGCAGCGCCGGCACGGCCCACAGCAGGCCGTAGGCGCTGCCCTCGGAGCCCCACAGGATGGCGCTGCTGGCCAGGGCCAGCACGAAGAAGACGGCGATCAGCCGCGCGCCCAGCGAATGCTTGAACCGCGCGTGTTGCCGGTGCCAGCGCTGGTGCCAGCGGTGGCGCACGCGCCAGCGGTAGTCCCAGTCGCGCCGCATGCGCTGGGCGCGCTTCTTCTGCTTGCGCTGCCAGCGCTCGCGCCAGTTGTGGTCGTAGGGGTGATGCCTCATGGCTTGTCAGGCAGCGCGAAACAGTAGCCGGCGTTGCGCAGCGTCTTCAGCGCCGCCAGCGGCTCCAGCTTGCGGCGCAGGCGGCTGACGAGGATGTCCACGGCGCGCGTGTAGAGGTCGGCCTCTTGGCCACGCAGGCGGTTCAGGATGTCGTCTCGCGAGAAGACCTTGCCCGGCTCGCGGGCCAGCATCAGCAGCAGTTCGTACTCGGTGCCGGTCAGCTCGACCAGGCCGCTTGCGCAGCGCACCTCGCGGCGCGCCGCGTCGATCTCCAGGCCCTCGAAGCACAGCCGCGTCGCCGTCTGCGGCACGGCGGGCGCCGCGACCGGTGCAAGGCGCGTGCGGCGCAGGATGGTCTGCAGCCGCGCGGCCAGCTCGCGCGGCTCGAAGGGCTTGGGCAGGTAGTCGTCGGCGCCCAGCTCCAGGCCCACCACGCGGTCGGTCAGGTCGCCGCGCGCGGTCAGCATCAGCACGGGGATGTCGCGCCAGGCATCGGCGCCGGCGCGCAGCCGCTTGCAGAACTCGAAACCGTCCATCTCCGGCAGCATGCCGTCCAGGATCAGCGCATCGAAGCGCTCGGCGGCCAGGCGTCGCAGCGCCGCGCTGGGGCGGGTCACGGCTTCGAGTTGCAGGTCGAAGCGGGCCAGGTATTGCGTCAGCGGCCCCGCCAGGGCCTCGTCGTCGTCAATCAGCAGCAGTCGGTGCATGTCGCGATTATTTGGCGCGAACCAAGGTGATGGCCCGCTCGGGGCAGGCCGTGACGCAGTGGCCGCAGGCTTCGCAGGCGGCGGCGTTGGGCGTGAAGGCCTGCTCCCAGCCATGGGCCATGCCCCTGAGCTTGCCGAACAGCGTCAGGCCCTGGCGCTCCTCGGGCGCCACCTTGACCAAGGTGAACACGTTGAACGGACAGACAGCGATGCACTCGCCCTTGCCCTCGCAGCGGTTGCGATCGATGTGCGGCATGAATCGGCCGCGGGGCTGCGTGCCGCAGTGCGCGTCCATCACGCGGTTGCGTGCCGGCCGGCAGAGCCGAAGCGCCGCATCATGAAGCGCAGCACCTGGCGCTGCTCGGCGTCGAGCGAGTCGAAGAAGTCGGCAAAGGCCGTGACGAGACCCGGGCCGGCGGCGCGCAGCGCGTCCAGCCTGGCATCGAGCAGCTGTTGGGCCGACGCGCGGGCGAACTGCTCGCCGGCGACCAGGCCCGCCAGCTCGGGCCCGCGGGCCAGGCTCTTCAGCGCGTCGCGCTGCTGCTGGAGTTGTTCGAGCCAGGCGCCGAGGCGACGCTGCTGGCCGTCGTCCAGGTCCAGCTTGCGGCCCATGCGTGCGACGAGGAGATGGGCGAAGCCATCCGCATGACGGCCCAGATGATGGCCGTGATGGCCGTGGCCAAAGTGGTGGTGGAACTCGTGGTGGGCGTGCCAGCGACGAAAAAAGTTCATGGGGTGCTCCGTGGGGGCGCTCGAGGCCCGGGGTTGGGATGGCACTCATGATTCCGGTCGGCGCCGCGCAGAGCATCTCGACGCGGTATCGCCGGGTTTCGTTTTGTTTCGACGCGGCCGCCGTTTAGCACGCCGGGCCAGCGCGTCGCTCTCCCCAAACCCGCAGGACCGTTCCGTCACCGCAACGTCAACCGTGGCGGGCGGGATTTCCCCAGGCACTGCCTGGCCGACATTCCGAAAAATAAAACGAACGGTCGTGCTTTTGTTGGGGAAGACGACCGTCTTCATTCCACCCCGACGGAGACAACCCATGAACGTTTCGATGCAGGGCTGGCGCCGCCGCGCCGCCCGGGGAGCCGCCTTCTTTGGCGGCCTGTTGGCCCTGGGCCTGGGCCATGCCCAGGCCGCGAACCTGAGCTGCCGTGCCGCAACGCCGCTGGAGGCGGCCACCTACACCACGCCGCTGGCGATGCCCGGCGTGGTCTCGCCCAGGGACGGCACCTGTTTCATCAGCGGGCTCAAGGTCACGCGGCCTGACGGTGTGCGCCTGGCGGCCAACGTCTTCCTGCCGGCCGGCGCCAGCAGCGGCAGCGCGCCGGCCACCTACCCCGCGGTGATCTTCGTGACCAGCTGGGCCGTGGCCGACTTCTTTGAATACCTGGGCCAGCAGCAGCGCCTGGCGCGCGATGGCTACATCGCCGTGGCCTACACCACCCGCGGCTTCTGGGACTCGGAAGGCGTCATCGGCGTGGCCGGCCCGCTGGACGTGGCCGACGTCAGTGGCGTGCTGGACTGGACGCTGGCCCAGACGCCGGCCGACCCGGCGCGCATCGGCGCGGCGGGCATCTCCTACGGCGCCGGGCTGTCGCTGCTGGCGCTGGGCAACGAGCCGCGCCTGCGCACCGCCGTGGCCTTGTCGGGCTGGGCGACGCTGGTCGACCAGATGTACGGCAACCAGGTGCCCAACCCCACCTGGCTGAACATCCTGCAGCTGTCGGGGCAGATCACCGGCCGGCTGGACCCCATCGTGGCCGAGTACAACGCCGCCATTCAGAACCCCGACACACCGGCAGCCAAGATCGCCGAGATCACGGCCTGGGGTGTGCCACGCTCGCCCAGCAGCGCCGTCGCGGCCATCAACCGCCGCGGCGCGCCGGTCTTCATCGGCAAGAACTGGCAGGACGACATGTTCTCGCCCAACTCCACGCTGGCCATGTTCAGCGCGCTGACCGTGCCCAAGAAGCTGATGCTGCAGCCCGGCATCCACGCGTCGGCCGAGATCCCCGGCGCGCTGCTGGATGTGGACAACGCCATCTGGGACCAGGCGCACCGCTGGTTCGACCGCTGGCTCAAGGGCCGGGCCAACGGCATCGATAACGAGCCCAAGGTCTCGCTGCAACCCAAGTTCAGCGGCTACCGCGAGACGCTGTCGAGCTGGCCGGCGCCCGAGTTGCGCAACCTGGACTACCAGCTCACGCCGCGCGGCGCCGTGCGCTGGGAACTCTCCTGCCTGTGCTGGCGCGGCATCAGCGGTGGCCTGCAGACCGGCCTGCGCGCCACCAGCGGCAGCGACAGCATCAACAACGCGCTGGACACGTCGGCCACCACTGGGCCTATCCCCGTGCTGTCGCCGCTGGCCGAGAGCGTCGGCCTGCCGGTGATCAACCAGCTGGCCACCGTGCTGCCCGCCTTTGGCGTGCGCTACGAGGGCCCCTGGCTCAGCCAGCCGCTGAAGGTTCGCGGCGTGCCGGCCCTGAAGCTGCGGGCCATCCCCTCGCAAAAGCGCGGCATGCTGGTGGCCTACCTCTATGACGTCGACATCGCCGGCTTCGGCACGCTGATCACCCACGGCGCCCGTGCGGTGCATGCCGCCACGCCGGGGCAGTCGCAGGACTTCAGCTTCGACATGGTCGCCACCGGCTACGACGTGCCGGCCGGCCACCGGCTGGTGCTGGTGTTCGACACGCAGGACAGCCTCTACGGCCCGCCGGTGCGCGCCGGTGAACGCTTCGACATGGCGCTGGACTTCGGTGCCGGCAGCCCGCTGCAACTGAAGCTGCAGACGCGCTGATCCACCCAGGGGGCCGTGCGGAGCGGCCCCCTACAATCGCGGACCCCCAAAACGCCTCTTTTTCGCCCCTCTTTGCAGGCGGGCGACGCCGCGATGACCGAACTTGCCAAGTCCTTCGAACCCGCCGCCCTGGAAGCCCATTGGGGTCCCAAGTGGGAAGCCGCCGGCCTCTATGAGCCGACGCTGGACCCGGCCAAGCCGTCGTTCTCCATCCAGCTGCCGCCGCCCAATGTGACGGGCACGCTGCACATGGGCCACGCTTTCAACCAGACGGTGATGGACTCGCTGACGCGCTACCACCGCATGAAGGGCGACAACACGCTGTGGGTGCCGGGCACCGACCACGCCGGCATCGCCACGCAGATCGTCGTCGAACGCCAGCTGCAGGCTGCAGGCCAGAGCCGCCACGACCTGGGCCGCAAGAACTTCGTCGCCCGCGTGTGGGACTGGAAGCAGGAGAGCGGCAACACCATCACCGGCCAGATGCGTCGCCTGGGCGACTCGGTGAGCTGGGGTCACGAGTACTTCACGATGGACGAGAAGCTGTCCACCGTCGTCGTCGAGACCTTCGTGCGGCTGTTCGAGGAAGGCCTGATCTACCGCGGCAAGCGCTTGGTGAGCTGGGACCCGGTGCTGCAGTCCGCCGTGTCGGACCTGGAAGTGACCAGCGAAGAGGAAGACGGCTCGCTGTGGCACATCCGCTATCCCCTTGCCGATGGCTCGGGCTCGGTGGTGGTCGCAACAACCCGACCTGAAACCATGCTGGGCGACGTGGCCGTCATGGTCCACCCCGAGGACGAGCGCTATGCCGCGCTGATCGGCAAGCTGGTCAAGCTGCCACTGACCGATCGCGAGATCCCGGTCATCGCCGACGACTACGTGGACCGCGAGTTCGGCACCGGCGTCGTCAAGGTCACGCCGGCGCATGACACCAACGACTACGCCGTCGGCCAGCGCCACAACCTGCCGATGATCGCCGTGCTGGACCTGCAGGCCAAGATCAACGACAACGCGCCCGTGGCCTACCGCGGCCTGGACCGCTTCGTCGCCCGCAAGCGCGTCGTGGCCGACCTGGACGCGCAAGGCCTGCTCGTCGAGGTCAAGAAGCACAAGCTGCAGGTGCCGCGCTGCGAGCGCACCGGCCAGGTCATCGAGCCCATGCTGACGGACCAGTGGTTCGTCGCCGTCACCAAGCCCAGCGCCGACGGCAAGAGCATCGCCGACAAGGCCATCGCCGCCGTCGAGACCGGCGCCGTCAAGTTCCACCCCGAGCAGTGGGTCAACACCTACAACCACTGGATGGGCAACCTGCAGGACTGGTGCATCTCGCGCCAGCTGTGGTGGGGCCACCAGATCCCGGCCTGGTACGGCACGGGCGGTGAGCTGTTCGTCGCGCGCAGCGAAGAGGAGGCGCAGGCCCGCGCCAAGGCCGCCGGCTACCTCGGCGAGCTGACCCGCGACCCCGACGTGCTGGACACCTGGTACTCGTCGGCGCTCGTCCCGTTCTCCACGCTGGGCTGGCCCGAGAAGACCTTGGAGCAGGAGCTGTTCCTGCCCTCGTCCGTGCTCGTGACCGGCTACGACATCATCTTCTTCTGGGTCGCCCGGATGATCATGATGACCACGCACTTCACCGGCAAGGTGCCGTTCAAGGACGTTTACATCCACGGCCTGGTGCGCGACTCGCAGGGCCAGAAGATGAGCAAGTCAGAGGGCAATGTGCTGGACCCGGTGGACCTGATCCAGGGCGTCGACCTCGACACGCTGATCCAGAAATCCACGCAAGGCCTGCGCAAGCCCGAGACGGCGCCCAAGGTGGCGGCCCGCGTGAAGAAGGAGTTCCCCGAAGGCATGCCGGCCTACGGCGCTGACGCGCTGCGCTTCACGATGGCCAGCTACGCGAGCCTGGGCCGCAACATCAACTTCGACACCAAGCGCTGCGAGGGCTACCGCAACTTCTGCAACAAGCTCTGGAACGCGACGCGCTTCGTGCTGATGAACACCGAGGGCCAGGACTGCGGCCTCGCCCATGAGCAAGGCCACTGCCCGCCCGGCTACATGTTCTTCAGCCAGGCGGACCGCTGGATCAGCAGCGAGCTGCAGCGCGTGGAAGCCGCCGCGGCGCAAGGCTTTGCCGAATACCGCCTCGACAACGTCGCCAACGGCATCTACAGCTTCGTCTGGGACGAGTACTGCGACTGGTACCTGGAAATCGCCAAGGTGCAGATCCAGACCGGCGACGAGAGCCAGCAGCGCGCGACCCGCCGCACGCTGATCCGCGTGCTGGAGACGACGCTGCGCCTGCTGCACCCGATTGCGCCCTTCATCACCGAGGAGTTGTGGCAGACCGTCGCCCCCGTGGCCGGCCGCAAGGCGACCGACTACATCGGCCAGGCGCCCTACCCCGTCAGCCAGCCGGAGCGCATCGACCCCGCGGCCGATGCATGGATGGCGCAGCTGAAGGACGTCGTCGGCACCACGCGCAGCCTGCGCAGCGAAATGGCGCTGAGCCCTGCCGAGCGCGTGCCGCTGCTGGTGGGCGGCGACCTGAGCTTCCTGTCCGAAGCCGCCGCCGTGCTGAAGGTGCTGGCCAAGCTGAGCGCCGTCGAGCTGATCGCCGACGAGGCCGAGTTCGTGAAGCAGAGCGCAACCTCGCCCGTCCTTGTGCATGGCGCGGCCAAGCTGGCGCTGAAGATCGAGATCGACGTCGAGGCCGAGCGCGCCCGCCTGACCAAGGAAGCCACGCGCCTGGAAGGCGAGATCGCCAAGGCCGAAGCCAAGCTCTCCAACGAGGGCTTCGTCGCCCGCGCGCCGGCCGCCGTCGTCGAGCAGGAGCGCGCCCGCGTGGCGGGCTTCAAGGAGACGGTGGCACGGCTGCTGGAGCAGATCAAGCGCCTGCCGCCTCAGTAGTAGTCGACGACCTTGGGTTTGGCCTTGTTGCCCTTGGGTGACGGGCCCAGCAGCTCGTCGATGCTGCGCGCCACGGCCCAGGCCGCGCGCACGCGCGACTCGCGCGTGGTGCCCGCCAGCCGCGGCGTCACCTGCAAGGTGCCCAGGCCATGCAGCGGCCGGCCCGACTCCAGCCAGCCTGGCTCCATGCTGTCGAACCACGCCGCGCGCAGCTTGCCGCTGCGCAGGGCCTGCGCCAGCGCGACTTCGTTCATCAGGCCTGACTGGCTGAGGCCGACGAGCACCTGCCCGGGCCTGGCGCTCTCCAGCTGGCGCTCGCCGATGAGGCCGCGAAAGCGCTGGAAGTACGGCAACAGCAGCACCAGCCCGTCGCTGTGCTCGACCAGGTCCGACAGGCTCACGGACTCGATGCCCCAGCGCGCCCACATCGCGTCGCTGGGGTGGACGGCGGGGTCATAACCGATGACGCGCGAGCCGAAGGCCTGCAGCAGCTGCGTCAGCACCTGGGCCGTGGGCGTCAGGCCCAGCAGGCCTATCGTCGAACAACCCAGCTCGCGCCCCACTTTGAGGCCATCACTGCCCTCGATGGGGACACGGCGCAGCAGGCTCAACAGCGCACCGATGGCGAACTCCGCCTCTGCGCTGGCCGTCGACGTCTGCGAACGCACGACCTCCACCCCGGCCTTGCGGCAGGCTTCCATGTCGATGTTCTCGGCACCGCCACTGGCGCGGCCGATGGCGCGCAGCGTGCGCGCGGAACGCAGCAACTCGGCATCGATGCGCACCTCGGGCGGCGCGATCAGGGCGCGCGAGTCCTGCAGCCCCTCCAGCAGTCCGTCGAAGTCGCCGACGAGCTCTGGCGCGAAACGTGCATCGTGACGTTCGGCAAGCCACTGCACGACGTCGGCTTCCAAAGGTTCCAATATCAGGACGGTCATGCTCTTTTGTGCCCAACTCAAGGGTCATAACCGTCACAACCCGCGTGACACAATCGCCGCGCCCTTGTCCAACCAGTGTACCCATGGCCTCCAAATCGCCGATCACCAAAGCCATCTTCCCGGTCGCCGGTCTCGGCACGCGCTTCCTGCCGGCCACCAAGGCCCAGCCCAAGGAAATGCTGCCGGTGGTCGACAAGCCGCTGATCCAGTACGCGGTCGAGGAGGCTTACGCCGCCGGCGTGCGCGAGATGATCTTCGTGACCGGGCGCCACAAGCGCCCCATCGAAGACCACTTCGACATGACTTTCGAGCTCGAGGTGGCGCTGGAGAACGCCGGCAAGCAGGAGCTGCTGGACGTCGTGCGCAGCGTCAAGCCCGACGACATGGAGTGCATCTACGTGCGCCAAGCCCAGGCCCTGGGCCTCGGCCACGCGGTGCTGTGCGGGCAGCGCCTGGTGGGCAATGAGCCGTTTGCCGTGCTGCTGGCGGATGACCTGATGGTGGGCGAGACGCCCATCCTGAAGCAGATGGTCGACCAGTTCGCCGACTGGCGCGCCTCCATCCTCGCCGTGCAGGAAGTGCCGGCCGAACACACGCGGCGCTACGGCATCGTGGCCGGCACCCAGGTCAACGCAAACCTGATGGACGTGACCCGCATCGTCGAGAAGCCCGCCCCCGAGGACGCGCCGTCGCGCCTGGGCGTGGCCGGCCGCTACATCCTGACGCCGGGCGTCTTCCACGAGATCGCCAACCAGCCGCGCGGCGTGGGTGGGGAGATCCAGCTGACCGACGGCATCGCCGGCCTGCTGCGCCGCGAGAAGGTGTTTGCCTATCGCTATGAAGGCAAGCGCTATGACTGCGGCAGCAAGGAAGGTTTCCTGCAGGCCAACGTCGAACTGGCACTGGCCCACCCGCAACTGGGCCCGGGCTTCAAGGAATTCCTGCAGGGCCTGAGCCTGTGAGGCAACGCTGAACGGGTCGCCCGCCCCGCGGCCACCCGTTCAGCGCCGGCGCAGCGTGTGGATGAACTCGTCGCCCGACGCGTTCTGCGCGACCAGTTCATTGCCGGTCTGACGCGCGAAGGCCTGGAAATCGCGCATCGAGCCCGGGTCGGTCGACACGACACGGAGCAACTCGCCGCTGAGCATCTCGGCCAACGCCTTCTTGGCCTTCAAGATGGGCAGGGGGCAATTCAGGCCCCGGGTGTCGAGTTCGCGCTGCATGTCCATCTTTGCATCCATCTCGTCATTCTCGCTTGAGGTCCAACCACTGCGGCTCTATGCCGCGCAAACGCAGCCAGGTCGCCAGCGCCTGGCCCGTGCCCTGCGGCCAGCAACGCACATCCTCGGGCGCGATGAGCTTGTATTCGGCCAGCTCGGGCGACAGGCGGATGTCGCCCCGCGCTGCCGCGTGATAGGCAATGATGATCTGGTTCATGCGCTGAAAGTCCCAGACGCCCAGAAGGTTCAGCGCGTCGACCTCCAGCGAAGTCTCTTCCGCGATCTCACGCCGGATGCCGTCCTCGGGCGACTCCCCGGCCTCCAGGAAACCGGTGATCAGGCCGAAGAAGCGCCCCGGCCAGGCCGCATTGCGCGCCAGCAGCACCTGGCCGTCGCGGTCCACGCATTCGATGACCGCCGCCAGCACCGGCGTCGGGTTGTTCCAGTGCGTGAAGCCGCAGGCCACGCAGCGCAGCCGCTCCTTGTCGCCACCGTCCTCAGCCTGCGTGATCAGCGCCAGTTCGTTGGCACAGTCCGGGCAGAAGCGATAAGGCTTCATGCGGGAAACACACCCGTCGACAGGTAGCGGTCGCCGCGGTCGCAGACGATGAACGCGATGGTCGCGTTCTCGACGCTGCGCGCGATCTGCAGCGCCACCCAGCAGGCGCCCGCCGCCGAGATGCCGGCGAACAAGCCCTCCTCGCGGGCGAGGCGCCGCGCCATGTCCTCGGCGTCGCTCTGGCTGACCAGCACCAGTTCGTCCACGCCGCTGGGGTCGTAGATCTTGGGCAGATAGGCCTCGGGCCATTTGCGGATGCCGGGGATGCGCGAGCCTTCCGCCGGCTGCGCACCGACGATGCGCACGGCCGGGTTCTTCTCCTTCAGGTAGCGCGACACGCCCGTGATGGTGCCCGTCGTGCCCATCGCGCTGACGAAGTGCGTGATCTGGCCGTTCGTGTCCTTCCACAGCTCCGGGCCCGTGGTCTCGTAGTGCACGCGCGGGTTGTCGGCGTTGGCGAACTGGTCCAGCACGCGGCCCTTGCCCTCGCGCGCCATCTGCTCGGCCAGGTCGCGGGCGTACTCCATGCCACCGGTCTTGGGCGTCAGGATCAACTCGGCGCCGAAAGCCTTCATCGTCTGCGCACGCTCGATGGACAGGTCCTCCGGCATGATCAGCACCATGCGGTAGCCACGGATGGCCGCGGCCATCGCCAGCGCGATGCCGGTATTGCCCGAGGTCGCCTCGATCAACGTGTCGCCGGGCTTGATCTCGCCGCGTTCCTCGGCGCGCTTGATCATGCTGATGGCCGGGCGGTCCTTCACCGAACCCGCGGGGTTGTTGCCCTCCAGCTTGGCCAGGATCACATTGCCGCGCGCATCGTCGCCCGGCAGGCGCTGCAGGCGCACGAGCGGCGTCGCGCCGATGACGTCTTCGAGGGTCGGGTAGTTCATGGGCGACGATTGTGGCAGCGGCTCCAAGACCCGGGCCTTTGCGAGTGCATAATCCAGCCCCTCGCTGCAACGGCGAGAGGAAAGCTGTTTCCGACGGGCCCGGGTGGCGAAATCGGTAGACGCAGGGGACTCAAAATCCCCCGCCGCAAGGTGTGCCGGTTCGAGTCCGGCCCCGGGCACCAGGCGAAACAGCCGCCAGCATCCGCTGGCATACACTCAAACGGTAAGCATCGGCCCCTCCGGTGCAGGCGCCTACAGCTGGCGCACCGTCGCGACCTCATGCCCCCGCTGCCTTCGGTCACCAAAGCCTTCCTGCTGGCCTGCGTCGGCGTCTTCTGCTTCTTCGAGCTTGAACCATTCCGCGGGCTCGCTCCCTGGTTCGAACTTTGGCCGCTGACCTCAGGTGCCTTCATGCCCTGGCAGCTGCTGAGCTATGCCTTCCTGCACGGCGACTTCACGCACCTGCTGTTCAACATGCTGGGCCTGTGGATGTTCGGTGGCGAGCTGGAGCGCGTCTGGGGCCCGAAGCGCTACACGCAGATCCTCGTTGCCAGCACGCTGACCGCGGCCATCGTGCAACTCATGTTCACGTGGGCCATCGGCGCGCGCGCACCGACGGTGGGGGCCTCGGGCGCCATCTTCGGGCTGCTGCTGTCCTTCGGCATGCTGTTCCCCAACCGCATCATCGTGCCGCTGATCCCGCCAATTCCGATGAAGGCCAAGTACTTCGTCGCGATCTTCGGCGGGCTGGAGCTGATCCTGGGCTTCAGCCGCTCCAGCGGCATCGCCCACTTCGCCCACCTGGGCGGCATGCTGGGCGCCTGGCTGCTGATCCGCCACTGGCGCTCGCCGCGGCGGCGCGGCTAGAGGCCGTCTTTCGGCGTCGGGTAGCGCAACTTCAAACGCAGCTCGCGTTTGAGCCTCTCGTTGGCCAGCCGGCGCGACTCGCTCCAGAAGCTCAGCTGCATCGCGCTCATGCGCTCGGCCGCGTCGGCGCGCGAGATGCGCTCGGGCCGTGGCAGGCCGGCGAGATGGGCCGCCAGGTCGAAGTAGTCGCCCATCAGCAGCTGGCTGTCATCGCAGACGTTCACGGCCCGCTGCGGCAGGCCACGCAGCAGCGCGAGCACACAGGCACGCGCCAGGTCGTCGGCGTGGATGTGGTTGGTGAACACATCGTCTTCGCGACGCAGCACCGGCGTGCCCTTGGCCAGTCGCTCGCGCGGGTGCCCCCCCTCGCGGTCCGGGGCGTAGATGCCCGGGATGCGCAGCAGGCTCACGCGCGTGCCGTGGCGACGACCGAAGGCGCGCAGCTGGGCCTCGGCGTCAACGCGGCGCGCGGCACGGTCGGTGGCGGGCAGCAAGGCCCGTGTTTCGTCGATGAAGGCGCCACCGCAATCACCGTAGACACCGGTCGTGCTGCCGTAGACCAGAACCGCAGGTGGTTTGCGCGCCAGCGCGGCGAGCAGATGGCGGGTGCGCAGGTCCGCGCTGCCATCACGTGCCGGCGGCGCGAGATGCAGCACGAGGTCGGCCAGCCCGGCGAGTCGCGCCAGCGTCGCCGGCTCGTCCAGATTGCCCACCAGCGGCACGGCCCCGGCGGCGCGCAAAGCAGGCGCTCGCGCCGGGCTGGACGTCAGCGCGAACACTTGCCAGCGACCCGCCAGCGCCCGAAGCACGCGCAGGCCCACGTCACCGCAGCCGATGATCAACAGCCTTGGGGTCATGTCAACGGCGGCGGGCAGAGAGCGGAGCGAACATGGGGGTCATGGCACTGTCGGGCAAAATGGCGGGCAGTCTACGGCCCCGGACTTTGCCTGCGGGGCCGCTTGCTTTTTGAGCCCATGTCCCATCAGATCACCATCCAGCCCGCCGGCCGCGTCTACACGACCGAGGGCGACGACACCTTGCTTGCCGCGGCCATCCGCAACGGCGTCGGCCTGCCCTACGGCTGCAAGGACGGCGCCTGCGGCTCCTGCAAGAGCAAGCTGCTGGAAGGCGCCGTCATCCACGGCAACCACCAGCCCAAGGCTTTGTCGGCCGAGGAAGAGGCTGCCGGCTTCGTGCTGACCTGCTGCGCGCGGCCGCAGACCGATTGCACGATCGAAGCCCGCACGGTGCCCGGCGCCGGCGAGTTTCCGGTGCTGAAGCTGCCCACGCGCGTGGTCGCGATGCTGAAGCCCGCGCCCGACGTGGCCGTTCTGACGATGCAGCTGGCCGCCAACCAGAACTTCCAGTTCCGCGCCGGCCAGTACGTCGAATTCATCCTGCGCGACGGCTCGCGCCGCAGCTACTCGATGGCCAATGCGCCGCACAGCCTGCCCGGCCAGATCGAACTGCACATCCGCCACATGCCGGGTGGCAAGTTCACCGACCACGTGTTCGGCGCGCTGAAGGAAAAGGACATCCTGCGCATGGAGGGCCCGTTCGGCAGCTTCTTCCTGCGCGAGGACAGCGACAAACCCATCGTGCTGCTGGCCAGCGGCACGGGCTTCGCGCCCATCAAGGCCATCATGGAGCGCGCCCGTCACATCGAGTCGACCCGCCCCATGGTGCTGTACTGGGGCGCCCGCAAGCAGGCCGACCTGTACCTGAACGACTGGGCCGCGCAGGTCGCTGCCGAGTGGCCGCAACTGACCTATGTGCCCGTGCTGTCCGAGCCCGACGAGGGCTGGACGGGCCGCACCGGCTTTGTCCACCGCGCGGTGATGGCGGACCTGCCGAGCATGACCGGCCATCAGGTCTACGCCTGCGGCGCGCCCATCGTGGTCGAGTCGGCGCAGCGCGACTTCGTGTCGCAATGCAATTTGCCGGCGGAAGAGTTCTACGCCGACGCCTTCACCTCCGAAGCAGACAAGCACTGACATGTTCCAACCGCCGTGGACCGATCCTGCCGACCTGATCGGCTCGCTGCAACGCGACGGCGAAGCCGTCATCGCGCCGGATGCCCTGGCGACGCTGGGCGTGTCGGCGGTTGAGCTCGACGCGCTGAAACCCTGCTGGGACGACCTGCCGCCCGACGGCTACCTGCGCGATGGCGGCCGCTACCGCTTCCGCCGCCACGGTTGCTTCGTCGCCGACGGCAACACGCTGACGCTGCAGCCCCATCGCGCCCACTGGCAGCCGCTGGACTACAACGCGCTGCACGGCGGCATCCAGCGCTGGTTCGTGCCGCTGGCGCAGGAGATGGTCACTTCACCCGCATGGGCCGCGCTGCTGCTGGGCCTGGCCAGGACCGCGTCGGCGCTGAAAGGTGAACAGCCCTGGTTCATTGAGGCCCATCCGTTTCGCATCGACACCAGCGACGGCATCGGCCGGCCCACCCCCGAGGGCGCGCACCGCGACGGCGTGGACCTGGTGGCCGTGCTGTTCGTCGGCCGCCAGGGCGTCAAGGGCGGCGAGTCGCGCGTGTTCGACGCCGCCGGCCCAGCCGGCCAGCGCTTCACGATGACCCAGCCGTGGACCACGCTGCTGCTGGACGACGCCCGCGTGATCCACGAAACCACGCCCATCCAGCCGCTGGTGGCCGGCGAGCGCGGCTGGCGCGACACGCTGGTCATCACCCTGCGCAGCGGCGGCTTTCAAGGCCCCTGAGCCCTCGCCCCGATAAACTCCCGAACGGCCGCGCCAAAAGCGTGGCCGTTCTTCTTTCACTGCCGCGCCAAAAGCGCCTGACCGTCATGAACCCCTCTTCGATCTTCGGCCTGCCCGAGCAAGCCGCCCACGAGCGCGTGCTGCTCGCCACCGACCCGGCCACCGGCCTGAAGGCCATCCTGGCCGTGCACAGCACCGCCCGCGGCCCCGCTTTTGGCGGCTGCCGCCTGTGGCACTACGAATCGGAACTCGCCGCGCTGAACGACGCGCTGCGCCTGTCGCAAGGCATGAGCCTGAAGAACGCGCTGGCCGACCTGCCCTTCGGCGGCGGCAAGGCCGTCATCCTGAAGCCCGAAGGCCAGTTCGACCGCCCTGCCCTGTTCGCCGCCTTTGGCCGCGCGGTGCAGTCGCTGCAAGGCGCCTACATCACGGCCGAAGACGTCGGCACGACGACGGCCGACATGCGCGGCATGCAGGCCCAGACCTCCTACGTCAGCGGCATCCCGCGCGAACGCGCCTTCGGCGGTGACCCCAGCCCCAAGACGGCCTGGGGCGTGTTCGTCTCCATCCAGGCCGGTGCCCGCCTGGTGCTGGGCCGTTCGTCGCTGGAAGGCGTGCGCGTCGCGCTGCAAGGCCTGGGCGCCGTGGGCTGGCATCTGGCCGAATTCCTGCACCAGGCCGGCGCCAAGCTGGTCGTGGCTGACGTGGATGCGGCCAAGGTCGAGCGCGCCGTCGCGCAGTTCGGCGCGACGCGGGCCAATGTGGCCGAGATCCTCGCGGCCGATGTCGACGTGCTGGCGCCCTGCGCGCTGGGCGCGTCGCTGAACGAGCAGACCGTGCCGACCGTGCATGCCAAGCTGATCGCCGGCGCCGCCAACAACCAGCTGGCCACGGCCGCCGACGGCGACGCGCTGCAGCGCCGCGGCATCTGCTACCTGCCCGACTACCTGGTGAACGCCGGCGGCATCATCAGCGTGGCGCGCGAGTACCGCGGCGAGGGCGAGGAGGCCAAGGTCATGGCCGAGGTCAGCAAGATCGCCGAGCGTGTCGAGGAGCTGCTGCAGCGCGTGCAGCGCGCCGACTCGACACCGGCCCGCGTGGCCGACGACTGGGCGCGCTCCAAGCTCGTCCGCCCGGCCTGAGCCTGCCCCTGGGTTGGCTGGGGTTGCGCCCAGCCAACATCTAGAGAGACCTCTCAAGTCCAGGGTTTGTCTCGACCGGTTTGTCCTTCGGGTGACACGGGCGCTGCGCACAATCGGTGCGAGTTACGCCAGATAACCGGAGACAAACCCTATGCGACGCAATCCCCGTCCAGCGCGCGCGCTGCGACCCTTGCTGGCAGGCATGGCCCTGCTGCCCCTGGCCCTGACGGCCCATTCAGCGGGCTACCGCTTCGGCACCCAGAGCGCCGCCGCCGAAGGCACGGCCAACGCCAACGCCGCCGAGGCAGCCGATGCGAGCACGCTGTTCGCGAACCCCGCGGGCATCACGCGCCTGAGCGGCTGGAACTTCTCCGGCGTCATCGACTACGTCGACCCCAAGACCAAGTTCACCGACCAGGGGTCTTACATCTCCCTGCCCGGCACGGGCCTGCAGCCCCGATCGACGGGCACCGTCGGCGACACGATGAGCTTCGCCAAGGCGGCGGTCGTGCCCCATCTGTACGCCGCCTACAAGGCCTCCGACACGCTGGCCTATGGCGTCGGCTTCTTCGTGCCGTGGGGCACCAAGCTGGACTACCGCGCCGACTGGGGCGGCCGCTACAACCTGCAGAAGGTGGAGCTGAAGTCGTTC
Source organism: Roseateles sp. P1_C6 (assembly GCF_056406315.1). Classification (NCBI taxonomy): domain Bacteria; kingdom Pseudomonadati; phylum Pseudomonadota; class Betaproteobacteria; order Burkholderiales; family Sphaerotilaceae; genus Roseateles; species Roseateles sp. P1_C6. The sequence goes on along the minus strand of NZ_JBFUAK010000002.1, from coordinate 330,520 downwards.
TCGCTGAACCCCAACGTCGCCTGGAAGGCCACGCCGGAGCTGTCACTGGCGGGTGGCATCAACCTGCAATACATGGAGGGCAAGCTGCGCCGCGCGGTGCCCTATGCCTCGGCCTACGCCAAGGGCCTGCTGGGTGCCGCGCAACAGGCGGCGGCCGGCGGCGCGCCCGGCCTGGCGCTGCAGTTGCAGCAGCAGGCGGCGCAGGTGTTCGGCAACCCGGCCTATGACGGCTCCATCGCCGTGGAAGGCAAGGACTGGAGCCTGGGCTTCAACCTGTCCATGCTGTGGGAGCCTGCGCCCGGCACGCGCGTGGGCCTGGCCTACCGCAGCAGCGTCAGCCACAAGCTCAAGGGCAGCGCCGACTGGACACAGCCCACCAACCTGCCCGCCAACGTGCTGGCGGCCATCACCGGCACCCCCTACAACGGCACGTCGGCGCTGGACCACAACGACTCCGACGCCAGCCTCGCGGTGCGCACGCCCGAGTCCGTCTCGCTGCACGGCTTCCAGCAACTGACGCCGACCATTGCCGTGATGGCCGACTTCATGTGGACGCGCGACTCGCGGCTGCAGCAGCTGCGCATCGACTTCGCGAACTCGACGGCCGACTCCATCACGCCCGAGCACTGGAAGGACAGCACCAAGGTGTCCGTCGGTGCGCAGTGGAAGGTGCTGCCCGCGCTGCTGCTGCGGGCCGGCTACAGCAAGGACTTGTCGCCCGTGCCCTCCAGCACGCGCAGCCCCGCGCTGCCCGACGCGCACCGCACCTGGCTGGCGCTGGGCGTCAACTGGGCCGTCACCGATGCCACCAGCGTCGACTTCTCGTTTGGCCACGTCAAGCTGAAGGACGCGGCGATGAATGCGACCGACGACGCAGAAGGCGAGACGCCCTGCAACTGCTCGTACGCGACCGCACGCGGCAACTACACGACCAAGGCCACCATCTTCGGTGTCCAGTTCAACCACAAGTTCTGAGGACGCGGACATCATGGACAGACGCAGTTTTCTCCGCCGCAGTGCCGCGCAAGCGGGCGCCCTCATCACCGCCTCCACGGCCCTGTCCAGCCTCGTCGGCTGCGGCGGCGGTGGCGACGCCGGTGCCCCCATCCAGCCGCTGCCGGACACCTTCCCCGGCTCGAGCACGCCGCTGCCGGCGACGCCGGCCGCCACCGGCGCCTACAAGTTCCCGCAGTCGGTCGCCTCGGGCGACCCCAAGCCCGACGGCGCCGTGCTGTGGGCCCGCGTGGTGCCGGGCAGCGCCGATGACGTGGCCAGCGCCACCGGCGGCGGCAGCTACACCGTCAAGCTGAACGTCAGCGCCGCCGCAGGCAACGCCGGGCTTCTCGGCACGACGACGACGCTGACCGGCACCGCGGACGCCACGGCCGATGTGCCGGTCTACGAGTTCTACGACCACACGCTGCGCCACCGCATCAGCGGTCTGCAGCCGGCCACCGTCTACTACTACCAGTTCACCGCCGGCGACAGCCGCTCGCGCGTGGGCCGCTTCAAGACGGCGCCGGCCAACGACGCCGACAACAGCGCGCTGAACTTCGCCTTCATCTCCTGCCAGGACTGGAGCGTCAACCACTGGGCCGGGCTGGACGCACTGGCCGCGGAGAACATCGACTTCATCGTCCACCTGGGCGACTACATCTACGAGGCCGTCGGCGCCGACTACCAGGCCGGCGGCGTGGAGAGCGCCCACACCGCACTGGCGCTGCCCAACGGCACGACGCTGCCCGGTGGCGGCAAGTACGCGACGACCATCGCCGACTACCGCTACCTCTACAAGCGCTACCGCACCGACCGCCGCCTGCAGGCGCTGCACGAGCGCTTCGCCTACGTGGCCGTCTGGGACGACCACGAGTTCAGCGACGACTGCTGGCAGGACCGCGAGACCTACGACAACGGCACGTTCAACACCACGACGCAGGTCGGCGACAACACGGCGCAGACCTCGCGCCGCATGGCCGCCAACCAGGCCTGGTTCGAGAACATGCCGGCCGACATTTCGTTCACGCTGGACCCCGGCCAGGGCATCACCGCCATCCGCATCTACCGCGACCTGAAGTTCGGCAAGCTGCTGCACCTCGTCATGACCGACGAGCGCCTGTACCGCGCCGACCACCTGATCCCCGAGGCCGCGCCCAGCCCGCTGACGGGCCAGCCGCTGGGCTCCATCGGCGCGCGCTACATGGTGCCGGCCGACACGCTGGCCGCCGTCGAGGCCGCCAAGATCACGGCCGGCGCGTCGCTGCCCGACCCGCTGGCGCTGGTCAGCATCCTGGGCGGCGCGCAGCGCCAGTGGTGGGTGCAGACCATGACCACGTCGACCGCCCTGTGGAAGGTCTGGGGCAACGAGGTCTCGCTGCTGAAGATGGGCATCGACGGCAACAAGATCCCGGCCGCACCGGCCGCCTTCAAGGCCAAGTTCGTGCTGAACGCCGACCAGTGGGACGGCTTCAACGGCGAGCGCAAATACCTGATGGGCCAACTGCTGGCCAAGGGCGTGAAGAACGTCGTGGCCGTCACGGGCGACATCCACGCCTTCTACGCCGGCGTCGTCATGGCCGACTACAACGCCGCCACGCCGGTGCCGGCGATGGTGGACCTGGTCACGGCCGGCGTGTCCAGCAACTCCAACTTCAGCTACTTCTACGGTGCGGCCACGCAGCCGGCCTTCGCGGCGCTGAAGCCGTTGGTGGCCACCAGCGAAGCCGAGGCCGAAGCCATCGCGATCCAGATCCTGAGCGCAGCCATCGCCATCGGCGCGGGCGTGACGGACCTCAGCAACACGGCCGCCATCCAGGCGGCGGTGGCGGCCGCCATCGGCGCAGGCCTGGTGCCGGCCGCGGCCTTTGCGCCGACCGCAGGCCTGTCCACGGCCGTCATCGTCACCTTCGACGAGACGCAGGCCGGCACGATGGGCACCATCGTCGCCAATACCATCGCCGGGTTGGCCGGTGCAGCGAAGTCGGTCGCCGCGATGACGCTCTTCGGGCTGATCCGGCAGAAGCTGGCCACCGCGCTGGGCATCCCGACCTCGGCCGTGCCGGTGTCCGAGATCGTCAAGCGCCTGAACCCGTTCGCCGACTCGACCACGGCCGCTCCGCCGCCGGTCAACAACCCGTGGATCAAGCATGTGGACAGCGACGCCCAGGGCTATGCGGTCGTGTCCCTGAGCAAGACCGAGCTGCTGTGTGACTTCAAGAAGGTCGCGCGCCAGGTCGGCGGCGTGGCGCCGACGACGCCGGTGGCCAGCGTCAAGCGCGTGCGCGTGGCAGCCGGCGTGACGGACGTGACCGTGGTCTGAGCCGGACCGGCTCCAAACACAAACGCCTGGCACTGCCAGGCGTTTGTTCATCGAGCGGCCGCCGTGGAACTGGCTTTGCCAGGCCACTGGCGGCGCCCCCTTGAGGGGGAGGCGCGTCAGCGCCTCGGGGGTGGGCGTCTACTCGCCGAGGTAGGCGGCGCGGACCTTGGGGTCGTTCAAGAGCGCCTTGCCGTCGCCCTCCATCGTCACCTCGCCGGACTCCATCACATAGCCCCGGTTGGCCAGCTGCAGCGCGCGGCTGGCGTTCTGCTCGACGAGCAGCACCGTCACGCCCTGCTGGTGGATGTCGTTCACGACCTCGAAGATCTTGTCCACCATGATGGGCGACAAGCCCATGGACGGCTCGTCCAGCAGCAGCACCTTGGGGCGGGCCATCAGCGCGCGGCCCATGGCCAGCATCTGCTGCTCGCCGCCGGACATCGTGCCGGCCAGCTGCTTGGCGCGCTCCTTCAGGCGCGGGAACAGGCCGAAGACCTTGTCGATGTCGGCCTGGATCTCGCCATCCTTGCGGTTGTAGGCGCCCATCAGCAGGTTCTCGGTGATGGTCATGCGCGTGAACGTGCCACGGCCCTCGGGCACCATGACCAGGCCTTGCTTGGCCAGGTCCCAGGCACCCTGGCCCTTGATGGCCTTGCCGAGGTATTCCACGCTGCCGGCGGCCACCGGCTGCAGGCCGGTGATGGCCTTCAGCGTGGTCGTCTTGCCGGCGCCGTTGGCGCCGATCAGCGACACCAGTTCGCCCTCGCGCACCTCGAAGCTGACGCCCTTGACGGCCTGGATGCCGCCGTAGGCCACCTTCAGGCCGCTGACTTTGAGAAGGGTTTGTGCCATGTCGTTCGTCCCTCTCAGTGGTTCTTGTGGCCGGCGCCGAGGTAGGCCTCGATCACCTTCTCATTGCGCTGCACGTCGTACGGCGTGCCTTCGGCGATCTGCTTGCCGTAGTCCAGCACCGTCACACGGTCGCACAGGCCCATGACCAGCTTCACGTCGTGCTCGATGAGCAGGATGGTGCGGCCGTCGTTGCGGATGCGGTCGATGAGCTCGCGCAGCACGACCTTCTCGGTCGCGTTCATGCCGGCGGCGGGCTCGTCCAGCGCGATCAGCTGCGGGTCAGTGGCCAGCGCACGGGCGATCTCCAGGCGACGCTGGTCGCCGTAGCTCAGCGTGCGCGCCTTGAACTCCGCGTACTTGCCGATGCCGACATAGTCCAGCAGCTCCTGGGCACGTGCCTTGATGGCGGCCTCCTCGGCCTTGAACTTGGGCGTGCGGAACACGGCGCCGATCAGGCCGGACTTGGTGCGGATGTGGCGACCGACCATCACGTTCTCGATCGCCGTCATGTCGGCGAACAGGCGGATGTTCTGGAAGGTGCGCGCGATGCCGGCCTTGGCGACCTGGTGCACGGCCTGCGGCGTGTAGGGCGTGCCGCCCAGCGAGAAGCTGCCGCCGTCGGGCGTGTACAAGCCCGTGATGACGTTGAAGAAGGTGGTCTTGCCGGCACCGTTGGGGCCGATCAGGCCGTAGACCTGGCCGCGCTGGATCTGGATGCCGACGTCGGACAGGGCTTGCACGCCGCCGAAACGCTTGGACGCGCCGCTGACGTTGAGAACGATGTTGTCGTGTGTGCTCATGTTGTGCCCCTCCTCACTTCACGGCAGCCGGAGCCGCCTTGCCGTGCTCGGGCGACGGCCACAGGCCGCGCGGCCGGATCAGCATGATGGAGATCATGGCCAGCGCGACGAGCAGCTGGCGCAGGATGGACGCGTCGATGCGGCCGCCCGTCATGCTCTGGATGTCGCCGGCCACGTAGCGCAGCACCTCGGGCAGCGCCGACAGCATCAGCGCGCCGAGGATGACGCCGGGGATGTGGCCGATGCCACCCAGCACGACCATCGCAACGATCATGACCGACTCCTGCAGGCTGAACGACTCGGGTGACACGAAGCCCTGGAAGCTCGCGAACATCGAGCCCGCCACGCCGCCGAAGGTGGCGCCCATGCCGAAGGCCAGCAGCTTCAGGTTGCGGGTGTTGATGCCCATGGCCTTGGCCGCGATCTCGTCCTCGCGGATGGCCATCCACGCGCGGCCGATGCGCGAGTTCTCCAGCCGGTAGCAGATCACCACGCTGGCCACGACCAGCGCCAGGAACAGGTAGTAGTACAGCGTCACCGACGGCAGCGTGAAGCCGAACACTTCCCAGGACTTGCCCAGGTCCACGCCCCAGATGTGGAAGGAGTCGATCTGGCCGATGCCGCGCGGGCCGTTGGTGATGTTGAGCGGGTACTCGAGGTTGTTCAGGAACACGCGGATGATTTCGCCGAAGCCCAGCGTGACGATGGCAAGGTAGTCGCCACGCAGCTTCAGCGTCGGCGCGCCCAGCACGACACCGAACAGCGCCGCGATGCCCGCCGCCATCGGGATGACGAACCAGATCGGCGAATGCAGGCCGGTCGGGAAGGCCGCCTGGATGGCCTCGAAGTTCTCACTCAGGTGCGGGCTGGCCAGCAGCGCGAACATGTAGGAGCCGACCGCGTAGAAGGCCACGTAGCCCAAGTCCAGCAGGCCGGCATAGCCGACGACGATGTTCAGGCCCAGCGCCAGCAGCACGTACAGCAGCGCGAGGTCGATGATGCGGACGGGACCGTTGCCGAGCTGCTGCGCGAACAGCGGCACGACCAGCAGGCCCACGGCCGCGGCGAGGAAGGTGACGAGTTTCTTGGCTTGCATGATGTTTCCTCCCTCAGGCGCGATCGGCCACACGCTCGCCCAGCAGGCCCGAGGGGCGCAGCGTCAGCACGAGGATGAGGGCGATGAAGGCGAAGATGTCGGCATAGTGGCTGCCCAGCACGCCGCCGGTCAGGTCACCCAGATAGCCGGCGCCGATGGCCTCGATGAGGCCCAGCAGCACGCCGCCCACCACGGCACCGGCCAGGTTGCCGATGCCGCCAAGCACGGCAGCCGTGAAGGCCTTCAGGCCCGGCATGAAGCCCATGGTGTGCTGCACGGTGCCGTAGTTGGCGGCCCACATCAGGCCGGCAACGGCCGCCAGTGCGGCGCCGATGACGAACGTGGTGGAGATGATGAAGTCGGGCTTCACGCCCATCAGGCCGGCCACGCGCGGGTTCTCGGCGGTGGCGCGCATCGCGCGGCCCAGCTTCGTGAAGTTCACGAGGTACATCAGGCCCGCGAGGATGACCACGGTGAGGCCCAGGATCAGGCACTGCGTGACCGTGATGACGGGGCCGCCCAGGTCGAACGGCGTCGTCGGCAGCAGCAGCGGGAAGGGCTTGGGGTTCGGCTTCCAGATGATCATCGCCAGCACCTGCAGCAGCAGCGACATGCCCATGGCAGTGATCAGCGGCGCCAGGCGCGGCGCGTTGCGCAGCGGGCGGTAGGCGATCTTCTCGACCGCGTAGTTCAGCACCGAGCAGACGACGATGGCGGCCGCGAGGCCGATCAGCATCAACAGCCAGCCGGGGATGCCCGAATCGGCCAGCAGCGTGACCAGCGTCCAGCTGACCATCGCACCGACCATCAGGATCTCGCCGTGGGCGAAATTGATGAGGTTGATGATGCCGTAGACCATCGTGTAGCCGAGTGCGACGAGGGCATACATGCTCCCCAGCACCAGGCCGTTGATGATCTGTTGAATCAGAGTCTCCATGAGGGCTCCAGAAGATTTTGTTGGGCGCAGCATGCGCCACGCGACCTGGGGTGAATCGCAACCCTCATGCCAATCACGGCGTTTCAAGGGTATTCACCGACGGCCTGAAACAACCAACCGTTCGATCCGGCCCACGGCGCTGGCTGCGGTCGGATTTCACGAGTGTGGAGCAGCAAAACCTGGGCGGAAATCCGCACAAACCGCAGCGCACGCAGGCGGTTCTCCGCCAGGACCTAAAAAACTGCCGCGGCGCGCGCCATCACGCCTGCGGCGTGGGCAAACTACACGGCCCTCTGCCATGGTTGTGTCCTCTTCTTTCTCCCGCCCCCGCGCCCCTGCGCTGCGCCTGCTGCGCCTGCTGAGCCGGCCAGGCTTTCATCTGTTCGCGACGGGCCTGCTGATGGTGCTCGGCTTCGTGCTGGCGCACCGCTTGAGCGAACGCAGCGGCCGCGAGCAGTTGTCCGCCCTCAGCACCGAGCGGCTGGAGCTGTACGCGTCCAACCTCGCCGCCGAGCTGGGCCGCCAGGCGTCGCTACCCAGCCTGCTGGCCATCGACCCGACGCTGCAGGCGCTGATGCAGGCGCCGCAGGATGCGGAGCGCCGCCGTGCGGCCAGCCAGATGCTGGCCCGCGTCAACGTGCGCGCCGGCACGCACCAGATCTTCGTCGCCGACACCCAGGGCCAGGTCTTGTCCGCCAGCGAGGTGTTGACGCCGCCGGCTCGCCTCACCGAGGCGCTGGCGCAGGGCCGCAGCCACTTCTTCGCCGCCGACCCCAGCACCGGCAGCACGGACTTCTACCTGCTGCACCCGCTGCGCCAGGCGAGCGCGCCCGTGGGCGTCATCGTCGTGCGCTTCAACCTCGCGCCGCTGGAGGCGACGTGGATCGACCTGGGCCTGCGCACGCAGGGCGAACGCATCCTCGTCGCCGACGACCAGGACGTGGTCATCATGAGTTCGGTGCAGGCCTGGAAGTACGCCGTGCTGGACCACGCCGACCCGTCGCGCCGCCAGGCCTTGCAGGCCAGCGCGCGCTACCCGCAGGCCATAGGCCCCGACCTGGAGCTGCCGGTGACGCTGGAGGTGCACCAGGGCCAGCAGGTGCGGCTGCCGCTGCCGGGCAGCCGGCCCATGCTGGCCCAGCAGCGCCAGATCGTGCCGCTGGGGCTGCGGCTGGTGGCGCTGTCGGACCTGACCGAGGTGCGCCAGCGCGCGCAGCTCGCCGCCTGGGGCGGCGCCGCGTTCGGCGCCAGCATCGGTCTGCTGGCGCTGTACCTGTCGTCCCGCCGGCGCGCCCTGCGCCAGCTCTTCAAGGCGCAGACCGACCTGCAGCAAACCCACGCCCAGCTGGAGCAACTGGTGGACAGCCKCACAGCCGAGCTGCGCCAGACCAACGACGCGCTGAAGAGCCAGATCGCGCAGCGCCTGCAGACCGAGGGCGAGCTGCTGCAGGCCAGCAAGCTGGCCGTGCTGGGCCAGATGTCGGCCGGCCTGTCGCATGAGGTCAATCAGCCGCTGACGGCGCTGCGCGCGCTGGCGCGCAACTCCATCCGCCTGCTGGAAAGCGGCCGCCAGGACGCCGTGGCCGCCAACCTGCAGATCATGGACGACATGGTCGAGCGCATGAGCCAGATCACGCGCCAGCTGAAGAGCTTCGCGCGCAAGGCCGACGACCAGGTGACGGGCGCCGTGCCGCTGCTGGGCTGCGTGCGCAACGCGCTGCTGCTGCTGGAGCACCGCAGCCGCGCACTGGACCTGCGCTGCGACATCGACGTCGCCGCGGGCTTGCGCGTGCGGGCCGAGGCCAACCGGCTGGAGCAGGTGCTGGTCAACCTGTTCGGCAATGCCATCGACGCGATGCAGAACGAGCCCGAGCGCCACCTGCGCGTGCAAGCCGTCTCGCTGGACGCGGGCCGGCGCGTGCTCGTCAAGGTGCAGGACAGCGGCGCGGGCGTCAGCGACGAGCAGCTGCAACACCTCTTCGAGCCCTTCTTCACCACCAAGCCGGCCGGCGAAGGGCTGGGCCTGGGCCTGGTGATTTCGGCCAAGATCGTGCATGAGTTCGGCGGTGCGCTGCGCGCGGAGCGGCTGCAGCACGGCATGAGTTTCGAGTTCGACCTCGCCGTCGACTCTTGGGAAGCGGAGGCAGTCGATGTTTGAAGGCTACAAGGTCGTGTTCGTCGAGGACGACCTGCCGGYGCGGGTCAGCCTCACGCAGACGCTGGAGCTGGAAGGCCTCACCGTCGTGCCCTGCCGCAGCGCCGAGGAGGCCCTGCCCCACATCCAGCCCGGCGCACCGCTCATCGTCATCACCGACGTGCGCCTGCCCGGCATGGACGGCCGCGCGCTGCTGGCCCATGTGCAGGCCACCGACCCGGGCATCCCGACCATCCTGATCACCGCCCACGGCGACGTGGCCATGGCCGTGCAGTCCATGCGCGCCGGCGCCTACGACTTCATCGAGAAGCCGTTTGCACCCGAGCGCCTGCTGGACGTGGCCTGCCGCGCGCTGGACCTGCGCACGCTGCGCCACTCGGCCGACGAGTTGCGCGCGCAGCTGCAGCGCGCCAGCGGCATCGAGGCTGCGCTGCTGGGCCAGTCGCCGGCCATGCAACAGCTGCGCCGCCAGGTGCTGAACCTGGCCGGCACCTCGGCCGACGTGCTCATCGTCGGCGAGACCGGCACCGGCAAGGAGCTGGTGGCGCGCTGCCTGCACGACCAGAGCGCCCGCCRCGACCGCCACTTCGTCGCCATCAACTGCGGCGGCCTGCCCGAGGCGCTGTTCGAAAGCGAGCTGTTCGGCCACGAGCCCGGCTCGTTCACGTCGGCTGCCAAGCGCCGCATCGGCAAGATCGAGCATGCCAACGGCGGCACGCTGCTGCTGGACGAGATCGAGACCATGCCCATCGCGCTGCAGATCAAGCTGCTGCGCGTGCTGCAGGAGCGGCGCATCGAGCGGCTGGGCTCCAACGAGGAGCTGCCGATCAATGTGCGCTTCATCGCGGCCAGCAAGTCTGACTTGCGCGAGCAGGCGGCCAAGAACGAGTTCCGCAGCGACCTCTACTACCGCCTCAACATCGCCACGCTGACGTTGCCACCGCTGCGCGAGCGCCGCGAGGACATCCCGCTGCTGTTCGAGCATTTCGTCGTGCAGGCCTGTGCCCGCTACGAGCGCGCAGCGCCCGAGCTGACGCCCGAGAAGCTGCGTGAGCTGATGGCGCACGACTGGCCCGGCAACGTGCGCGAGATCCGCAACGCGGCCGACCGCTTCGTGCTGGCGCTGGACGACTTGGACCCGCAAGCCGCGCTTGAGGCTGCACCGTCGCTGAACCTGGCGCGGCAGATGGACCTCATCGAGAAGACGCTGATCGAGCAGGCATTGCGCCGCACGCAGGGCAAGGTGCCGGCGGCAATGGAACTGCTGGGCACGCCACGCAAGACGCTGTATGACAAGCTGAACCGGCATGGCATCCAGCTGGATGCCTTCCGTTAGCGGTACTTGTCCGGGTCCGGCGAATCGGTCGGCTTCGCGATGACGCGGCGAAAGGCTGCGCTCATGGGCAGTTTCAAGTTCAGCCCAAGTGCCGGCAGCGGCTGCTCGAACCAGCGGCGATAGATTGCATGGATCTCACCGCTGCGGTACAGGCCCGCCAGCACCTCGTCCACCAGCGCCTTGAACTGCGGGTCGCCCTTGCGCAAGCCGATGGCATAGGGCTCGACGGTCAGCGCCTGGTCGGAGATGCGATAGTCGTCGGCGCCCGGGCCCTGCTGCGCCAGCAGGCTGCGCAGCAGCACGTCGTCCATCAGGAAGGCCGACGCGCGGCCACTGCGCAGCATCTGGAAGCCCTCGGGGTCGTCCAGCCCGCCGAGGATGCGGATGCCCAGGCCCTGCTGCTCGTTGACCTTGGCCAGGTGCTGGATGCTGGTCGTGCCGATGGTGGACGCCACGGCCAGGCCGCGCAGGTCCGCCAGGCCTTGCACGCGCTCGCCACCGCGCGTCATCAGCCGTGTCTCGGCCACGAAGATGGTCAGCGAGAAGCCCTGGTTGCGCGCCCGCTCGGCGGTGTGCGTCGTGATGCCGCATTCCAGGTCCAGCGTGCCGTTGATGACCAGCGGCATGCGCGTGGCGGATGCGACCTCCACGCGGCGCACTTCAACGTCGGGCATCTGCAGCTTGATGCGCACGGCGGCGACGATGCGGTCGCAGAGTTCGACCGTGTAGCCGGTGGGGCGCAGCTGCGCGTCCAGGTAGGAGAACGGCAGCGACGCCGGCCGGTAGCCGATGACGATGACGCCGGTGTCCCGCACGCGCGTCAGCGTGGGGCCGTCGGCCGCATGCGCCAGGCCGACGCACAGCGCAGCCAGCGCCGCGCTAAGCCTCGCCAGCCGCTTCATCATCCAGCCGGCGCAGTTCAGCCAGCTTGTCGCCAATCTTCTGCTCCAGGCCGCGCGGCACCGGTGCGTACCAGCGCTGGTCTTCCAGGCCGTCGGGCAGGTATTGCTCGCCCGCCGCGTAGCCGCCCGGCTCGTCATGCGCATAGCGGTAGGCCTTGCCATAGCCCAGGTCCTTCATCAGCCGCGTCGGCGCGTTGCGCAGATGCTCGGGCACCGGGCGCGACGTGTCCTGCTTGATGAAACTGCGCACCGCACCAAACGCCTTGTAGACGGCGTTCGACTTGGGCGCGATGGCGAGGAACACCACCGCTTCGGCCAGCGCCAGCTCGCCCTCGGGCGAGCCCAGGCGCTCGTAGGCCTCGGCGGCGTCCAGCGTGATACGCAGCGCGCGCGGGTCGGCCAGGCCGATGTCCTCGCTGGCCATGCGGATCAGGCGACGCGAGATGTAGCGGGCGTCGACGCCGCCATCCAGCATGCGCGCGAACCAGTACAGCGCGCCGTCCGGGCTGCTGCCGCGCACGGACTTGTGCAGGGCCGAGATGACGTCGTAGAACTGGTCGCCGCCCTTGTCGTAGCGGCGCAGCTGCTCGCCCAACGTGCGCTCCAACAGTGCTTCGTCGATCAGCTGGCCGTTGGCAAGCGACGCGGCGGACTCCAGTGCGTTCAGCAGCCGGCGCGCATCGCCGTCGGCATAGCCGATGAGACGGCTCGCGGCATCCTGCGTCGGCGGCTGCACGCCCAGCTCGGCCGCGCCGCGCGCGATCAGCTGGCCCAGCTCCTCGGCGTCCAGGCTCTTCAGCACCTGCACCTGGGCGCGCGACAACAGCGCCGAATTGACCTCGAAGCTCGGGTTCTCCGTCGTCGCACCGATGAAGGTGAACAGGCCCGACTCGACATGCGGCAGGAAGGCGTCCTGCTGGGCCTTGTTGAAGCGGTGCACTTCGTCGACAAAGACCACCGTGCGCCGGCCCTGCTGCGCGGCGATCTGCGCGCGGTCCACGGCCTCGCGGATGTCCTTCACGCCGCCCAGCACGGCCGAGATGGCGATGAACTGCGCGTCGAAGGCACCGGCCACCAGCCGTGCCAGCGTCGTCTTGCCGACGCCCGGCGGGCCCCACAGGATCATGCTCTGCAGCCGCCCGGCCTCGAAAGCCGCGCGCAAAGGCATGCCAGGCCCCAGCAAGTGGCGCTGGCCGATGACCTCGTCCAGCGTCTTCGGCCGCAGCCGTTCGGCCAGCGGCGGCGCAGGCGGGTCGGCGTCGAAGAGAGACGCGGTGCTCACTGCTCGATCAGATCGGCCCCGGCCGGCAGCTTGAACTGGAAGCGCTCGGCAGGCAGCGCCACATTGGCCTGCACCGCACTGAAATCCAGCCGCGAGCGCTGCCCGAAGCCGTCGACGATCTCCATCGCCGCCAGCTCCTTACCCTTGAAGCCCAGCTTGAGCGACTGGATGGTCGACTCGGCCTGCTTGGGCGCGGCCAACACCCAGTCCAGGCCCGCCTCGGCAGGCTGGGCCTTCAGCGTGAAATCGCGTTCGAGGTTGCTGCCGGCCAGCAGCGCGGCGGGCGTGGCGCCCAGCGCATCGGCCAGCTTGCGCGAGCTGGCTTGGTTCAGGTCGGCGTCGTAGATCCAGACCTTGTGGCCGTCCGCGACGATGACCTGCTCGAAGGGCTTGGCATAGGCGAAGCGGAACTGGTTGGGGCGCTGGAACTCGAAGGAGCCGGACGACACCTTCTTGCGCTTGCCGTCGGGCGACGTGACCGTCTGCGTGAAGTTGGCCTTGCCGCTCTTCACGTCGCGACCGAAGTCGCGCAGTGCGTCGACTGCGTCGGCATGGACCGCGCCGGCAAGCAAGAGGCTGAGGGTGACAAGGATGCGCTTCATTCGTCTCGAATCATTCGTCGCGTTTGGGGATGATCAGTTCACGGCTGCCGTTGGACGCCAGCGCGCCGACGAGGCCTGAGTTCTCCATCTGCTCCAGCAGCCGCGCGGCGCGGTTGTAGCCTATGCGCAGATGGCGCTGCACCAGCGAGATGGACGCCTTGCGATGTTGTAGGACGATGGCGACGGCTTGGTCGTACATGGGGTCTTGCTCACCGCTGGACTCACCCGGCGCCGGCGCCTCGCCGTCGAGGCCGTCGAGCACGCCGCCTTCCAGGATGCCTTCGATGTAGTTCGGTTCACCTTGGGACTTGATGTACTCCACAACGCGGTGGACCTCGTCGTCGCTGACAAAGGCGCCATGCACGCGGATGGGCAGGCCCGTGCCGGAGGGCATGTAGAGCATGTCGCCCATGCCCAGCAGCGCCTCGGCGCCCATCTGGTCGAGGATGGTGCGGCTGTCGATCTTGGAGCTGACCTGGAAGGACAGGCGCGTCGGGATGTTGGCCTTGATCAGGCCGGTGATGACGTCCACCGACGGACGCTGCGTGGCCAGGATCAGGTGGATGCCGGCCGCCCGCGCCTTCTGCGCCAGGCGGGCGATCAGCTCCTCGATCTTCTTGCCGACCACCATCATCAGGTCGGCCAGCTCGTCGATGACGACGACGATGAAGGGCAGGCGCTCCAGCGGTTCCGGGTCGTCGTTGTTCAGCGCGAACGGGTTGGGGATGCTGATACCGTTGGCCTTGGCCTCGTCGATCTTCTTGTTGTAGCCGGCCAGGTTGCGCACGCCCATCTTGGACATGAGCTTGTAGCGCCGCTCCATCTCGCCGACGCACCAGTTCAGCGCGTTGCCGGCCTGCTTCATGTCGGTCACGACGGGCGCCAGCAGGTGCGGGATGCCCTCGTAGACGCTCATCTCCAGCATCTTGGGGTCGATCAGGATGAGCCGCACGTCGCGCGCCTCGGCCTTGTAGAGCAGGCTGAGGATCATCGCGTTGATGCCCACGGACTTGCCCGAACCGGTCGTGCCGGCGACCAGGCAGTGCGGCATCTTGGCCAGATCCGCGACGATGGGCAGGCCCACGATGTCCTTGCCCAGACCCATCGTCAGCTGCGATGCGGCATCGGCGTAGACCTGCGAGCCCAGGATCTCGGACAGGCGGATGGTCTGGCGGCGCGCGTTGGGCAGCTCCAGCGCCATGTAGTTCTTGCCCGGGATGGTCTCGACGACGCGGATGGACACCAGGCTCAGCGAGCGCGCCAGGTCCTTGGCCAGGCCGACGATCTGCGAGCCCTTCACGCCGGTGGCCGGCTCGATCTCGTAGCGCGTGATGACCGGGCCAGGCGACGCCGCGACCACGTGCACCTCGACGCCGAAGTCGCGCAGCTTCTTCTCGATGAGGCGGCTGGTCATCTCCAGCGACTCGGGCGTCACCGTCTCCTGGCGGCCCGGCGCGGCGTCCAGCAGGTCGACCTGCGGCAGCTTGGCGTCGCCGGCATCGACAAACAGCGTCTGCTGGCGCTCCTTGGCGACGCGCGTGGACTGCGGCACCTCGACGATCGGTGCCTCGATGACCAGCGGCGCATGCTCGGCTTCGACCTGGCGCTCGATCTGGCGCTCGACCTCGACCTCCTGCTCGCGCTCCTTGACGGCCTGCTCGCCGGCCTTCTGGTCGGCCTTGATCTCGCGCTTTTCCAGGCGCTGATCGCGGAATTGCTCGATGCGCTCGCCGATGGACTCGGCCAGATGACCCCAGGAAAAACGCATGGCCCAGGCCATGCCGGTCAGCAGCAGCACGATCCAGACGACACCCGAGCCCGCAAAGCCCAGGCCCTTCATGCCCAGCGGCCCCAGCGTGTAGCCCAGCAGGCCACCGGCGTGGCCCGGCAGGCGGGGCTCGAGGGCGTAGAGGCGGCTCCACTCCAGCGCGCAGCTGGCGCCGATCAGCAGCAGCACACCGACCCACCAACGGGCCCGCTGGCTCCAGCGCGGCGCCGGAGCGACATCGTGGCGCAACAGGCCGGCCAGGCTGCGCAGCCAGGCGCGCAGCGTCAGCAGCGGCAGCCACCAGGCCGAAAAGCCGAACAGGAACAGCAGGCCGTCCGACAGCCAGGCACCGAAGCCGCCAACACGGTTGCCGACCAGCGCGCGTTGGCCACTGGTCGAGAAGGCCGCGTCGCGCAGGTCGTGCGTGGCCAGTGCCAGCACCAGCAAGGCCCACAGCAAGGCCGTCAAGGCCAGCCAAAGGGGCGTGCGCAGCAGCCGCGATGCGGCGGACGGCGGGGCGGCCTCGCGCTTGGGCGCCTGGCGGCGGGTGGGTTTGGCAGGGGCGGCGGCTTCGCTGGCGGCCGCGTCACCGCCCAGCAGGGAACCGAGGGGAAAACTCATCCCCGCATTGTCACCGTCAATCGTGGGTCAGTCGTTCCTTGATGACGACCGATCCGTTCTCAAGCGTTTCAATGACGCCGCGCTCCTCCAGGTCCTTCATGACCCGGCTGACCATCTCGCGCGATGCGCCCACGACCTTGGCCATGTCCTGGCGCGACACCTTGCCGCGGATCAGCTTGATGCCCTTCTCGTCCTCGGACATGTCCAGCAGCGTGCGCGCGACGCGACCGTAGACGTCCAGCAGCGCCAGCGACTCGATCTGGCGGTCGGCGTTGCGCAGTCGCGCGACCAGGCCGCGCAGGATGCCGTAGGACAGGCTGCTGCTCTCCGGCAGGCAGCGCGCGAACTCCAGCCGGCCCAGCACCAGCATGTCGGTCTGCACCTCGGCGCGGACCGTCGCCGAGTGCGGTTCGTTGTCGATCAGGCTCATCTCGCCGACGTAGTCGCCGGACTGCAGCACGGCCAGGATGACCTCGCGGCCGCGGTGGTCGGCCGTCAGCACGCGGGCGCGGCCGTTCAGCAGGATGAACAGCGCGTTGGACTTGGTGCCCTGCTCGACGATCAGTTCACCGCGCTTGAAGCGGCGCTTGACGACGCTGTCGGCAATGGACTGGGCCTGGTCGGTGGTCAGCATCGAGAACAGCGGAACGCGCCGGATCAGGTCCAGGTTGGAAATCATCGCCATATGCACTCTCCAGGTTTGGGGCCCCAGGCCGACGGCCAGAAAGACGCCTGCCTAAAATGGCGTGCATTGTGCACACGCGGCAAGCTTCGCCGCATCGGGTAAGGCCGGGGTTTTCACCCCTAAGTGCCAGCCGGACACCCTTGCGAGACACGCCACCGCCCTCACCTCTTCCGTCATGACCGCATCCATCCAACACCACGGCCTGCTCATCCTCGGCTCGGGCCCCGCCGGTTACACCGCCGCCATCTACGCTGCACGCGCTAATCTCAAGCCTACGCTGATTACCGGCATGGCCCAAGGGGGTCAGCTCATGACCACGACCGAGGTCGACAACTGGCCGGCCGACGTGATGGGCGTGCAAGGCCCCGAGCTGATGCAGCGATTTCTGCAACACGCCGAGCGTTTCCAGACACAGATCGTGTTCGACCACATCAACGCGGTCGACTTCTCCAAGCGCCCCTTCACGCTGACGGGCGACAGCGGCACCTACACCTGCGACGCACTGATCATCGCGACCGGCGCGTCGGCCAAATACCTGGGCCTGGAGTCTGAGCAGTCCTTCATGGGCCGCGGGGTCAGTGGTTGCGCGACCTGCGACGGCTTCTTCTACCGTGGCCAGGAAGTCTGCGTCGTCGGCGGCGGCAACACCGCTGTCGAGGAGGCGCTCTACCTGTCCAACATCGCCAGCACCGTCCACCTGATCCACCGCCGCGACAAGTTCCGCGCCGAGCCCATTCTGGTCGACAGGCTGATGGAGAAGGCAGCGGCCGGCAAGATCAAGCTGCACCTGTTCCAGCAGCTCGACGAAGTGCTGGGCGATGCCTCCGGCGTCACCGGCGTGCGCACCCACAACGTCAAGGACGACAGCAAGGCCGAGATCACCGTCCACGGCTGCTTCATCGCCATCGGCCACCAGCCCAACACCGACATCTTCAAGGGTCAGCTGGAGATGAAGGACGGCTACATCATCACGAAGAGCGGCCTGGCCGGCTTTGCGACGATGACCAGCGTGCCTGGCGTCTTCGCCGCCGGCGACGTGCAGGATCATGTCTACCGCCAGGCCATCACCAGTGCCGGCACGGGCTGCATGGCGGCACTGGACGCACAGCGCTTCCTCGAGCAAGAGAACGGCTGAGCGCCGACCTCACGGCGAGCCCCTTCCGATTTCAGGGGTTTACCGCTATACTCGCGGGCTTGCCTGCCGGATGGATCGCGCCTTGCCTTCGACTGTAATGGTCTGGGGTTGGGTTTAGCAGGCATTTGCGGTCAATGGGTTGCTGACGAACCGTTCGCAGCGACTGGTCAAGGTCATCAAACTGGAGAAGCGTCATGGCACGCGTCTGTCAAGTCACGGGCAAGAAGCCCATGGTCGGGAACAATGTTTCCCACGCCAACAACAAAACCAAGCGTCGGTTCCTGCCGAACCTGCAATACCGCCGTTTCTTCGTGGAATCGGAAAACCGCTGGATTCGCCTGCGCATCAGCAACGCCGCTCTGCGTTTGATCGACAAGGTCGGCATCGACCAGGTCATCGCCGACCTGCGCGCCAAGGGCGAGCTGTAAAGCGCGCCGTTCACTGACCTACTGAAGGAACAAGACCATGGCATCCAAAGGCGGCCGCGAAAAGATCAAGCTGGAGTCCACTGCGGGCACCGGCCACTTCTACACGACGAACAAGAACAAGAAGACCACGCCCGAAAAGCTGGAATTCATGAAGTTCGATCCGAAGGCACGCAAGCACGTGCTGTACAAGGAAATCAAGCTGAAGTGACGACGCGCGGCGCAAGCCGCGTCGACACTCGCAAAAAAACCCGCCAAGCGGCAACGCTGGCGGGTTTTGCTTTTGGGCGGAGACTTCAGCGAACGGCTTCCGCCACCTTCGGGTTGAACTCGTCCTTGAACCAGCGATCAATCATGCGCTTCTCGTAGCGCAGCGTGTCGCCGCTGGAATAGCTGTTGAAGCCGTCCTGGTAATTCATGTCGCGCAGGTTCACCTCGCCCTGACGAACGACCTTGCCGCCCTCGAGCACCTCGTAGTTCATGGCGATGGACGGCAGCGTGACGGTGCGCATCACGCGCAGCCATTCCACCCGGCGCCCGAAGGGCTCGACCTCACCGGCCAGGTTCACGTCGGTCACGTTGATTCGCACATCGCGGCCCGGCAGGTATTTGCCGGCCTGCTCCATCAGGTGGGCCTCGATGTCCTTCAACACTTCCTTCTGACGAAAGCCGTTGTTGTCCTTGATATCGGAGAACTTATCCGGCTCGACGAACTTGACTTGCACATCGGCGTGTGCCGCGCCAACCAAGGCCAGCAGGCCCAGAGCGATCCAGCGGTATTTCATGGCACGCCTCCTAATTCAGCGACTGCGTATGCCAAGTCTAGGCCAGACCAAGAAAAAGGGCGCCACGAAGGGCGCCCTTTACACCGCCGAAACCTCGCTCAGGCGTGAGCCGCGCGCAGGCGCATCGAGAAGGCTTGCAACTCAGCAATGCCGCTTTCCTCGGCGCGGCGGCACCAGGCCTGCAGGTCGGCCACCAGTTGCTCGGCCGACACATTCGTGCGGGTCCACATCTGGCGCAGCTCTTCGCGCATGGTCACCAGTTTGTCGATGACGGGGCTGGCAGCACGCACATGGGCCAGTTCACCGTGCACGGCGGCGGGGATGCGGTCCTCGTCGCGGTGCAGCCAGCGCTTGGCCAGCTTGAACTGCGTGAAACGCTCGCTGTGCTTGCCGCCTTCGGCCTGGGCCTTGGCCAGTTCGGCCGCGCAGGCGGCCTTCAGGTCACGGGCGTAGTTCGCCATGACCTCGTAGCGATTCGCGATCAGCGCCTCCAGCGTGCGGGCGTCAGCCGGCTTGATCTCGCCCAGGCTCAGCTTGGGCGCCGTCTTGCGGACCTTGGCCATGCCCAGCATTTCCAGGCCGCGGATGTACATCCAGCCGATGTCGAACTCGTAGGGCTTGACGGAGAACTTGGCCGACGTCGGATAGGTGTGGTGGTTGTTGTGCAGTTCTTCGCCACCCACGATCAGCGTCCAGGGCGTCAGGTTGGTCGAGGCGTCGGGCGCTTCGAAGTTGCGGTAGCCCCAGTAGTGACCGATGCCGTTGATGACGCCTGCCGCCCAGATCGGGATCCAGATCATCTGGATGGCCCAGATCGTCGCGCCGGCGGCGCCGAACAACGCCATGTTGATGATCAGCATCAACGCCACGCCCTGCCAGCTGTACTTGGTGTACAGGTTGCGCTCGATCCAGTCCTCGGGCGTGCCGCGGCTGTACTTGGCGATGGTCTCGGCGTTCTTCGCCTCGGCGCGGTACAGCTCGGCACCCTCGGCCAGCACCTTTTTCAGGCCGCGGGTCTGCGGGCTGTGGGGGTCTTCCTCGGTTTCGCACTTGGCGTGGTGCTTGCGGTGAATGGCGACCCATTCACGGGTGACCATGCCCGTCGTCAGCCAGAGCCAGAAGCGGAAGAAGTGGGACGGGATGGGGCCGAGATCCAGCGCGCGGTGAGCCTGGGCGCGATGCAGGAAGATCGTGACCGATGCGATCGTGATGTGGGTCACAACCAGCGTAAAGATCACCAATTGCCAGGCGCTGAAGCCCAGCAGGCCATCGGCCAACCAGTTCAGCAGCGCGTTCAGGATGTCGTTCATGCGTCCAGGACCTCGGCCACAGCGGCCATGCGAAGGAATCTCAATTGTAGAGTAGCGCCCCCAAAAACAAGGGGTTCGGTAGCCCACATTCGGGCGTCTGCGTGTGAATCGGCGCGGTTCTTGACGTCAATCAAGCCTTGCGCTCCCACGCGACGGCGAAAAAGCCGTCCGTGGCGTGGCGGTGCGGCCACAGGCGAAGTGCGCCGTTTTCCACGAGTTCGCTCGCTCGCGCGACCTGGGCCTTGTCCAGCGCCTCGTCCGCCGCTAGCGGCTGGAAGTCAGGATGGGCAGCAGCAAACTCGGCGGCGATGACTTCGTTCTCGGCGTCCAGCAGGCTGCAGGTCGCATACACCAGACGGCCACCAGGCTTCACCAGCCGAGCCGCGCTGGCCAGGATGGCGCGCTGCTTGTCCTGCAGTTCCGCCACGCCTTGAGGCGACTGGCGCCATTTCAGGTCCGGGTTGCGGCGCAGCGTGCCCAGGCCGGAACAGGGGGCATCCACTAGCACGCGGTCGATCTTGCCGGCCAGGCGCTTGATGCGGTCGTCGCGCTCATGCGCGATCTGGGCCGGGTAGACGTTGGACAGGCCGCTGCGCGCCAGGCGCGGCTTGAGCGCCGTCAGCCGGTGGCCGGAGACGTCGAACGCATAGAGCCTGCCGGTGTTGCGCATGGCCGCGCCCAGGGCCAGCGTCTTGCCGCCGGCGCCGGCGCAGAAGTCCACCACCATCTCGCCGCGCTTGGGCGCCAGCAGCAGGGCCAGCAGCTGGCTGCCCTCGTCCTGCACCTCGACACCACCGCTGGTGAAGATCTCCAGCTTGTTCAGTGCCGGCTTGCCCTCGATGCGCAGCCCCAGCGGCGAGTAAGGCGTCGGCACGGCGTCGATGCCCGCGGCCTTGAGTTGGGCCTGGGCGTCCTCGCGCTTCATCTTGAGCGCATTGACCCGCAGGTCCAGCGGGGCGGCCTCGTTCAGCGCGTTGGCGAGCTTCCAGAATTCGTCCTCGCCCAGTCGCGCCAGCAGCGGCTCGGCCAGCCACTCCGGCATGTTGTGGCGCATCTTGGACGCCAAGCTCATCGGGTCGATGGCCTGGACCTGCTCCAGCCACTGCTGCTCCTGGGGGCTGAGCGCTCCGCGCAGGAAGGCCGCATTGCCGCGCCAGGCGAGCATGGCCAGGCGGCGGTTCATGGGGCCGGTGCCGCTCTGGGCCAGGTTCTGGAACTTGATGCGCTCGCGCAGCAGCGCGTAGACGGTCTCGGCGAGGCTGGCGCGCTCGCGCTGGCCGAGGTTCTTGTGTTGACGGAAAAAGGCGGACACGGTGGCGTCGGCCGGGGCTTCGAGCTGGTTGACGACGGCGATCAGCTCGGCGCTCAGCTCCAGGAGGGCATTAGGATGCATCGGCCCATTATCCCAAGCCCTTTCCACCGCCCTGCATGAACCTCTGGACCCAGCTGCGGCTGCGACCCCGACTGCTGCTGGCCATCCTCGCTGGCAGCGCGCTCGCCGCGCTGTGGCCGGGCAACCTGCCGACGACGACGCGGCTGCTGCTGGACTGGGACTTCACGCTGTGGATCTACCTGCCGCTGGCGCTGTGGATGATGCTGGGCCGCACGGGGTCGGTGGACGTGCAACAGCGCGCCAAGGGGCTGGCGGAAGGGCTGCCGGTGATGCTGCTGCTGGCCGTCACCGGCGCGCTGGCCAGCTTTGGCGCCATCGCGCTGGAACTCAGCGCCGCCAAGCAAGCGCATGCAACCAGCGCGCCCACGCTGGCGTTCGCCATTGCCACCGTCTGCAGCTCCTGGCTGCTGCTGCCTGTCGAGTTCGGCATTGCCTACGCGAGCCTGTATCACGGCGGCGGCAAGGCCGCGCACGGACTGGAGTTCCCCGGCGACGACGAAGGGCCGCCGGACTACGGCGACTTCCTGTATTTCTCGATCACCGTCGCCGCGACGTCACAGACCTCGGACGTCGGCGTCAGCTCGCGGGCCATGCGCCGCCTCGTGCTCGCCCAGGCCCTGCTGGCCTTCGTTTTCAACACCGGCGTGCTGGCGCTGACGGTCAACATCCTGGCCGGGCTGATCAGCTGACGAACACCTGCTGCGCGGCGCCGTCCCGGTGGCGCACGACCTCGCCCTCCCACACCAGCGCGTCTTCCGCGAACCAGCGCACCGCCTGCGGGTAGATGCGGTGCTCGGCCGTCAGCACGCGGGCGGACAGCGTCTTCGCGTCATCACTCGGCAGCACCGGCACCACGCCCTGCATGACGATGGCGCCATGGTCCAGCTCGGCGGTCACGAAATGCACCGTCGCGCCGGCGAGCTTGCAGCCCATGGCCAGCGCGCGCTCATGCGTGTGCAGACCCGTGAAGGCCGGCAGCAGCGACGGGTGGATGTTCAGCATGCGGCGCGCATAACGGGCCGTGAAGCCGGGCGTCAGGATGCGCATGAAGCCGGCCAGGATGACCAAGTCGGGCAAGAAACCGTCGATGACGCGCGCCAGCTCGGCGTCGAAATCCTCGCGGCTGGCGTAGGCCTTGTGGTCGACGACGGCCGTGGCAATGCCGCGCTCGGCCGCAAAGGCCAGGCCACCGGCATCGGGCCGGTTGCTGATGACGGCGGCAATTTCGGCAGGCCAGCCCTCAGCGGCACAGGCCTTGACGATGGCCTCCATGTTGGAGCCACGCCCCGAAATCAGCACAACCAGTCTTTTCATGGGCCAGCAGTTTAGGTCTCTCAACCATGCCGACCGGCAGGCCGGCGGCCTTGGCCGACAATCCGCGCCCCATGTCCACTCCCGCCCTCACCCGCCCGCGCGTGCTTTCCGGCATGCGCCCGACCGGCGCCCTGCATCTCGGCCACTTCCACGGCGCCATCAAGAACTGGGTGCAGCTGCAGGACAGCCACGACTGCTTCTTTTTCGTCGCCGACTGGCATGCACTGACGACCTCCCACCCCGACCGCGACACGCTGAGCCGCCATGTCTACGACATGGTCACCGACTGGCTGGCCGCGGGCATCGACCCCGAGCGCTGCACGCTGTTCCTGCAAAGCCGCATGCCCGAGCATGCCGAGCTGTTCACGCTGCTGGCGATGTGCACGCCGTCCAGTTGGCTGGCTCGCATGCCCAGCTACAAGGACCAGGTCGCCGCCGACCCCGAGCTGGCGACTTATGGCTTCTTGGGCTACCCGCTGCTGCAGGCGGCCGACATCCTGCTCTACAAGCCGGCCGGCGTGCCGGTGGGCGAGGACCAGGCCGCCCACGTGGAAGTCACGCGCGAGGTGGGCCGCCGTTTCAACCGGCTGTACCAGCCAGTGTTCGTCGAACCCCAGGCGCTGCTGACGCAGACGTCGCGCGTGCCCGGCCTGGACGGCCAGAAGATGAGCAAGAGCGGGGACAACGCCATCGCCATGCGCGACGCGCCGGAGGCCACGGCCGCCAAGATCCGCACCATGCCGACCGACCCACAGCGCGTGCGCCGCACGGACGCCGGCGACCCGGCGCGTTGCCCCGTGTGGCCGCTGCACCAGATCTACACCGACGACGCGACGCGCGCCGCCTGCGACACCGGTTGCCGCACGGCCAGCATCGGCTGCCTGGACTGCAAGCAGCCGCTGATCGAGGCCATTCAGCGAGAGCAGGCGCCCTGGCGCGAGCGCGCCGCGGCGCTGGACCCGCAACAGGTGCAGTGGACGCTGGAGGTCGGCACCGAGCGCGCCCGCGCCGTCGCTCGCAAGACGCTGCGCGAGGTGCGCGCGGCGATGGGGCTGGTGGCTTGAGTTCCCTGATCCACGTCACCGACCTTGAGGCCGCCATCAACTGGTGGCGCGAGCGTTCGCCGTCGCCCGACGGCATCAGCGCCGCGCCCGAGGTGCGTGCGCTAGCCACAGCCTATGCGCTGCTCGCGTGGAACCGCGCGGC
Source organism: Roseateles sp. P1_C6 (assembly GCF_056406315.1). NCBI lineage: Bacteria > Pseudomonadati > Pseudomonadota > Betaproteobacteria > Burkholderiales > Sphaerotilaceae > Roseateles > Roseateles sp. P1_C6. Next base: position 306,600 of record NZ_JBFUAK010000002.1, on the reverse strand, counting down.
CGAGCTGGAGGTCGGCTCGCTGAGCGACAAGGCGCTCGATGCCTGGCTGGCCTGGTACACGACGACGCCGGACTCGCCCTGCATCGCCATCTGCTCCACGGCGCAGGGCGACCCGGTCTGCAAGGGCTGCGGCCGCACATTCGACGAAGTGCAGCACTGGCCGGCGCTCGACCCGTTCGAGAAGCGCGTCGTCTGGCACCGCATCACGCACGAGGGCACGGCGTGGCGCTTCAATCGCTACGCGGAGCGTGCCACCCGATGAGCCGCATCCGATTCGTCGACAGCGTCCGCCGCCTCGTCCCGCTGGCCTGGCCCGTCCTTGTCGGCCAGATCGCCGTGATGATGTTCAGCACCATCGACACGCTGATGATGGGCCGCGTCAGCCCCGAGGACCTGGCCGCGCTGGCGGTGGGCTCGGCGGCCTATGTATCGATCTTCGTCGGCCTGATGGGCGTCATCCTCGCGGTCGGGCCGATCGCCGGTCGACAATTCGGCGCCCAGGACCTGGCCGGCGCCGGCAGCAGCTTCGTGCAAGCGCAGTGGCTGTCTCTGCTGCTGTGCATCCCGGGCTGCCTGGCCCTGTGGTTCCCCGACCCGTTCACGGCGCTGGCCCAGCTCGATGCCGCCCAGGCGGACAAGGTGCGGGCCTACACGCGGCCCGAGGCCTTCGCGCTGCCGGCTGCCCTGCTCTTCACCGCCTTCCGCGGCTTCTCGACGGCCGTCAGCCGGCCCAAGGCCGTCATGGCGATGCAGCTGACCGGACTGGCCGCCAAGGTGCCGCTGAACGCCGTCCTCGTCTTCGGCTGGGGGCCGATCCCGGCGATGGGCGTGGCGGGCTGCGGCTGGGCGACGGCCATTGCGTTGATCGGCCAGGCCGGTGTCGCCATGCTGCTGCTCAGGCGCGACGGCTTCTACCTGCCGTTCAAGATCCCGCACCTGTGGCAGACACGGCCGCATTGGGGCGAGCTGGCAGCGCTCGTGAAGCTGGGGCTGCCGATGGGCGGGTCCATCCTCGTCGAGGTGACGGGCTTCACCTTCATGGCCTTCTTCATCGCGCGGCTCGGTGCGACGCCGGTGGCCGGCCACCAGATCGCCGTCAATCTCGTCGCGATGATGTTCATGATCGCGCTCGCGCTGGCCACCGCTGCCGGGACGCTGGTCGCCCAGCATCTCGGCGCGGCCCAGAAACACGAGGCACGCATCGTCGGCCGGCATGCGATGACGCTGGCCGCGCTGACCGCGGCTGGCGTCGGCGCCGTCGTCGCGCTCGCGCGCGAGCCCATCGTCGCCCTCTACACCTCGAACGCATCGACGGCGGCGGCCGCGCTGCCGCTGCTGGTGTGGGTGTGGTTCTTCCATCTCGGCGACGCGTTGCAGACCGTGGCCGCCTATGTGTTGCGTGCCTACCAGGTCGCGACGCTGCCCATGATCATCTACGTCGTCGCGCTGTGGGGTCTGGGCATAGGCGGCGGCTATGTGCTCGCCTTCGGCGCCCATGGCGGGGGCGCCGTGGGCTTTTGGCAAGCTGCCACGGCCGGGCTGATCGCCGCCGCGCTGCTGCTCAGCCTGCTGCTGCGGCGTGTGTTCGACCAGAACCGCTAGGGCCTGCTGACGCTACGGCAATGGGCCCTACCGCGAGCTCGGCAGGAACAGCACGAAGCGACTGCCGCCACCGTCACGCGGCAGGCAGCGCACGCTGCCGCCATGGCGCTCGGCGATCTGCTTGACCAGGCTCAGGCCCAGGCCCACGCCGCCCGCCATCTCGGCGTGCCCGGGCAGGCGGTAGAAGGGTTCGAAGATGCGCTCCCGCATCTCGGCCGGCACGCCGGGGCCGCGGTCGGCGACGATGAATTCATAACCACCGGCAACCGGGCGCAATGCCAGCTCCACGTCGGGCCCGCCGTAGCGGCGCGCGTTGTCCAGCAGGTTGCGCAGCGCGCGGCGCAGCAGCCGCTCCTGGCCATCGACCAGGGCCGAGTCGGCCTCCGGCTCGAACGCGGCCTCGGCCCGTGCGGCCTCCTCGGCTCCCAAGGCCAGCAGCTCGACGGCATGCGTTTCGCCGACCACGCTGCCGGCCTCCAGCCGGCTGGCCAGCAACACCTCTTCGACGAGGGCGTCCAGCTCGGCGATGTTGACGTCGATCTCGTGCGCCAGGCGCTCGCGCTGCACCGGCGCCGCGTCGTCCAGCATCGCGAACGCCATCTTCAAGCGTGCCAGCGGCGAGCGCAGCTCGTGGCTGGCATTGGCCAGCAGCGTCTGGTGCGAGCGCAGCAGTGTCTCGATGCGGTCGGCCGCCTGGTTGAAGCTGGTCGCCAGCGCCGCCACCTCGTCGCTGCCGCTGGCATCGACGCGGTGCGCGAGCTGGCCGGAGCCGAACTGCTCGACGCCGCGCTTCAGCGCCTCCAGCCGGCGCGTCAGGCGACGCACGACCGGGTAGGCCCCGACGGCGACGCCGATGAAGAGCAGCACCAGCACGACAGCCAGCGTCGACACCGCGGGCGCGCCCGGCGACACGGGACGGTGCAGCCAGGGGCCGGTCCAGGGGCCTTCGTCCGCGCGCTGCGGGCGAGCACCCGGGCCGCCCGGGCCACCGGGACCGGACGCACCAGCCTGCGGACCGGGCGGACGCACGCTGCGCACCATCTCCAGGCTGCGGCCATCGCCCAGGCTGGCGTTGACGATGATGGCGCCGGGGTCGTCCACGCGGCGCTGGTACATCTGTGTCGTCGCGATGCGCTTGCCATTGGCATCCTCCAGTGCGATGGGCATGCGCAGGCGCTGGCCCCAGTCGGCGAAGACGGCGGCCTGCTCCTCGCGCGGCGCCGTCACCGGCGGCAGCGCCAGCTTGAGCAACCCGGCCATCGCGTTCAACCGCTCGCCGGCCGCCAGCTCGACGTTGCCACGCTCCTGCTCGATGTGGCGCTGGAACAGCCAGGCCGAGCCGAAGGCAAACGCCAGCAGCAGCGCCACCAGCGTCAGGTAGATGCGAACGTAGAGCGATTTCAATTCAGTGATCCACGTCCATGGCATTCGCCGGCCGAGCGCCGGGCCGCTCCCAAGCCAGCCCGCACGGGCGATGTGGTTGCGGGTTGATCCGGCAAGCATCGCCGTCCCCGTGGGGAACCGACCAAGGCACTCCTTGGGCGAGGGGCATCATTCAGGCCGCGTCGGCGTCGGCGTCCTGCTTGCGGGCAAAGACATAACCGGCACCGCGCACCGTCAGCACCCGGCGCGGGTTCTTCGCATCGTCCTCGATGACGGCGCGGATGCGCGAGATGTGCACGTCGATGGAGCGGTCGAAGGCCTCCAGCGGATGCCCCTTCAGCGCGTCCATGATCTGGTCACGGCTCAGCACGCGGCCGGGGCTTTGCGCCAGCACGACCAGCAGGTCGAACTGGTGGCTGGTCAGGTCGCAGATCTTGCCGTCCAGCCGCGCCACGCGGGCCGCGAGGTCGATCTCCAGGCGTCCGAAACGCAGCACCTCGTCGCCGTCCAGCTTGGGCTCCAGCCGGCGCAGCAAGGCCTTGATGCGAGCCTGCAGCTCGCGCGGCTCGAAGGGCTTGGCGAGGTAGTCATCGGCGCCCAGCTCCAGGCCCAGGATGCGGTCCATGGGCTCGCCGCGGGCTGACAGCATCAGCACCGGCTGGTGGCGCCAGCGCGGGTCGCCCCGCAGCCAGCGGCAGAAGTCCAGGCCATCGCCATCGGGCAGCATCAGGTCCAGCACCAGCAGCTCGAAGCGGCTGTGTGCCAGCGCCTCGCGCGCCTGGGCCAGGTTGCCGGCCGTGCTGACCTCGAAGCCGGCGGCTCGCAGGTAGTCGCCCACCATGCCGGTCAGGCGGGCGTCGTCGTCGATCAACAGCAGGCGGGCACTACTCATCAAGGGCGCGAGCGAAGAAAACAAGGGCCGGCGCGCATCGGCGCCGGAGGAGCGGGGCTCAAGCATCGCAGAACTCCTCGCCTCGGCCAATCAGCCGGCCTTGTGGCCAGCGTGGCGGGCCTGGCGCTTCTTCATGACCTCGGCGATCTTGGTGCGCTGCTCGGGCGTCAGCACGCGGGCCGCGTCGATGCTGGCCTGGCTCAGGCGCTTGGAGGCCACCTCATGCTGGGCGCTGATCTGCGCGCGCGTGGCCTCGATGGCGGCGGCGTCGATGTTGGTGGCCGTGTACAGCGTGGCCATCTGCTGATGCAACTTTATGCCGGCCTCGCGCTGGCCGGACAAGTCCTGGCGCGCGGCCTTGAAGATGGCTTCGATCTGGCTGCGCTGGGCATCCGTCGCGTTGACCAGGTCGAGCACATGCTCGAGGTGGCCGCCGAACAGGCCGCCGGGGGCCATCATGGCCGGGCCACCGCGGTGATGACCACCAGGGCCGCCGGGCTGGGCCTGGGCGGCAACACCACCGAGGGCGAGGGCCGCAGCCACCGCACCGACACGCAACAGGTTGTGGATCTGGAAGGACTTCATCAGAGGTCTCCTGGAAGAAGAGTGAGTGAGGTCATCTTCCAGGCGGCCTGTGTGGCATCTTTGGGGGTGGCGTAAAGAACTGTGTCCCGTTGTCGTCGCCAGCCTTACACGCACCCGACTTGAAGCGGCGCCAGGCCGCCCCAAGGCATCACTTGATGGGCTTGAAGCGCATGCGCTTCGGGCGCGCGCCTTCCTCGCCCAGGCGCTTCTTCTTGTCGGCCTCGTACTCGTGGAAGTTGCCGTCGAAGAAGAACCACTGCGAGTTGCCTTCGCAGGCCAGGATGTGCGTGCAGATGCGGTCCAGGAACCAGCGGTCATGGCTGATGACCATGGCCGAGCCGGCGAACTCCAGCAGTGCTTCTTCCAGGGCGCGCAGCGTTTCGACGTCCAGGTCGTTGGACGGTTCGTCCAGCATCAGCACGTTGCCGCCCTGCGCCAGGGTCTTGGCCAGGTGCAGGCGGCCGCGTTCACCGCCGGACAGCGCGCCGACGAGTTTCTGCTGGTCGTTGCCCTTGAAGTTGAAGCGGCCCAGGTAGGCGCGGCTGGGCATGATGAACTTGCCGACGATGATGTTGTCCAGGCCGCCGGAGACGTCCTGCCACACGGTCTTGTCGGCTTCCATGCTCTCGCGGCTCTGGTCGACAAAGGCCATCTTGGCCGTCTTGCCGATCTTGACCGTGCCCGAGTCCGGCTGCTCCACGCCCTGCAGCATGCGGAACAGCGTCGACTTGCCGGCGCCGTTGGGGCCGATGATGCCGACGATGGCGCCAGCCGGCACCTTGAACGACAGGTTGTCGATCAGCACGCGGTCGCCAAAGCTCTTGCTGACGTTCTCGAACTCGATGACTTCATTGCCCAGGCGCTCGGCCACGGGGATGAAGATTTCGTTGGTCACGTTGCGCTGCTGGTATTCGACGTCCGACAGTTCCTCGAAGCGGGCCAGGCGCGCCTTGCTCTTGGCCTGGCGGCCCTTCGCGTTGGAGCGAACCCACTTCAGTTCCTCCTTCATCGCCTTCATGCGCGCGTCTTCGGACTTCTGCTCGGTCTCCAGGCGCTTTTCCTTCTGGTCCAGCCAGTCGGAGTAGTTGCCCTTCCATGGGATGCCGTGGCCGCGGTCGAGTTCAAGAATCCACTCGGCCGCGTTGTCCAGGAAGTAGCGATCGTGGGTGATGGCCACCACGGTGCCAGGGAAGCGCTGCAGGAACTGCTCCAGCCACTCGACACTTTCAGCGTCCAGGTGGTTGGTGGGCTCGTCCAGCAGCAGCATGTCAGGCTTGGACAGCAGCAGGCGGCACAGCGCCACGCGGCGCTTCTCGCCGCCGGACAGCACGCCGATGACGGCGTCCCACGGCGGCAGGTTCAGCGCGTCGGCGGCCAGTTCCAGCTGCAGGTCGGTGTTCTCGGAGCCGGCGGCGGCAATGATGGCTTCCAGCTCGCCCTGCTCGGCGGCCAGCGCGTCGAAGTCGGCGTCCGGCTCGGCGTAGGCCGCGTAGACCTCGTCCAGGCGCTTCTTGGCGGCCAGCACGCCGCCGATGCCCTCTTCCACGGCCTCGCGCACGGTCTGCTCGGGGTTCAGGCGCGGCTCCTGCTCCAGGTAGCCGATCTTGATGCCGGGCATCGGGATGGCTTCGCCCTCGTACTCCTTGTCGACGCCGGCCATGATCTTCAGGATGGTCGACTTGCCCGAGCCGTTCACGCCCAGCACGCCGATCTTGGCGCCGGGGAAGAAGCTCAGCGAGATGTCCTTGAGGATGTGGCGCTTGGGGGGAACCGTCTTGTTGACGCGGTTCATCGAGAAAACGTACTGGGCCATGGACCTGCTCCGGACAAAAACAACGCAGGCCCCGAAACGGCTCGGGGCCTGCGGATCAAAAGGGTTGCCGTGATTGTCGCCGATGCGGGGCCGGCCATCGCTGCCGGCCCCGGCCGTGCTGGATTGCACACGCCGCGGCGCCTCACCCCGCGCTCACGGGGATGGGACCCGCGCTGTGCTCTCCAACAATTCAACCCATGAAATCCCTTGCCGCCCTCACCTTTGCCCTGCTCGCCACCGCTGCCCAAGCGCAGACTGTGTTCAGCGACAGCTTTCAAGCCAACGCGCTCAATCTGAACAGCGTGCCGACGGGCTGGACCGTCACCAACGCCGGCACCGTCGACGTCATCGGCCCGGGCCTGTACGGCGAGCTGTGCGCCGGCAGCGGCACCTGCATCGACCTGGACGGCAGCAACGGTCTGTCCGGCGTGCTGAGCCGCAGCGTCACGCTGACAGCCGGCACCACCTACACGCTGAGCTTCGACATCGCCGGCAACCGCCGCGGCGCCGGCACTGAGACCGGCACCGTCAGCCTGGGCACCACCAGCCTGAACTACAGCCTCGCCGATAGCAGCAGCGCCGCGCCGTACCAGACGCTGTCGCTGGCCTTCACCCCCGGCGTGACCTCCTCCTACACGCTGAGCTTTGCCAACGCCGGCGGCGACAACCAGGGCGCGATCCTGGACAACGTGACGCTGACCGCCGCCGTGCCGGAACCCGCCAGCGCCGCGCTGCTGCTGCTGGGCCTGGGCGGCCTTGCACTGCTGAAGCGCCGCCGCAGCTGACCCCACGCGGCGAACCCGCCGCCCAGCGCCCCTAGACTGGCCACCCGTCGTATCGATGAGGTGGCCATGTCGTTTCTGCGCTCCGTCTGTCTTCTCCTCCCGCTGTGGCTGACGGCGCTTGCCGCGCCCGCCCAGACCCTGCGCTGGACCGCCCAGGGCGACCTGCAGACGCTGGACCCGCATTCGCAGAACGAGTTGATGACCAACTCGCTGAACAACCAGGTCTACGAATACCTGGTGCGGCGCATGCGCGACCAGACCCTGGGCCCGTCGCTGGCCACCGAATGGACGCAGGTGAACCCGCTGCTGTGGCGCGTCAAGCTGCGCGCCGGCGTCAAGTTCCACGACGGCAGCCCCTTCAGCGCCGAGGACGTGGTGTTCTCCATGCAGCGGCTGCGCGACGCGAACTCGCCGTTCCGCGTCTACGCCAACGCGGTGGGCATGCCCAAGGCCGTCGACCCGCTGACGGTGGAGTTCACGCTGACCAAGCCCAACCCCATCTTTGCCGAGCACCTGATCAACCTGATGATCATGAACAAGCGCTGGTGCGAGCAGCACAAGATCACCCGGCCGCTGAACTTCAAGGAGAAGGAAGACAACTACGCCAACCTGCACACCAACGGCACCGGCCCCTTCATGCTGGTCAGCCGCGAACCCGGCGTGAAGACCAGCTACAAGCGCAACCCGGACTGGTGGGGCAGGACGGCACCGGACCAGGGCAATGTGCAGGCCTTCACCTTCGTGCCCATCAGCAACGACTCGACGCGCACTGCCGCGCTGATCACCGGCGAGATCGACCTGGTGCTGGATCCACCCTCTCGCGACATCGAGCGGCTGCGCCGCTCGTCCGGGCTCAAGGTCATCGACGGCCCGGAAAACCGCCTCATCTTCCTCGGCATGGACCAGACGCGCGACTCGCTGCTGTACGGCCAGGCGCCAGGCGGGAAGAACCCGTTCAAGGACATCCGCGTGCGCCGCGCGCTGTACCAGGCCATCGACATCGAGGCCATCAAGACCAAGCTGATGGCTGGCTACTCGGTGCCCACCGGCGCGCTGACACCGTCGCCGCTGGGCAGCTACAACGACCCGGCCCTGGAAACCCGCCTGCCCTACGACCTGGCCGCCGCCAGGAAGCTGATGCTTGATGCTGGCTATGCCGATGGCTTCGAGGTGACGATGGACTGCCCCAACAACCGCTACATCAACGACGAGAAGCTGTGCGTGGCCATCGCCAGCATGTGGGCGCAGTTGAAGGTCAAGGTGCGCGTCAACGCGATGACGCGTGCGCTCTTCTTCCCCAAGGTCGAGAAGTTCGACACCAGCCTGTACCTGGCCGGCTGGGGCGGCGGCACCGTGGACGCCGAGGTCATGCTGACCCCGGTGCTGCGCAACCGCGGCGAGCAGGGCGTGGGCGTGGGCAACTACAGCGGCATCATCAACGACAAGGGCGACGCGCTGGCCGCCGCGTCCAGCATCGAGACCGACGCCGCCAAGCGCCAGGGCCTCGTCAAGGCCGCGCTGCAGGCCTACCGCGAGCAGGTCAACCTGATCCCGCTGCACCGGCAAGTCATCCCCTGGGCCATGCGCGCCGACATCTCCGTGCCGCATTCCCCGGCCAATTGGCTCAGCGTCGACTGGGTGCAGGTCGCGGGCAAGTAGAATGCCGACATCCGCCGCGCTTCTCAGTCTTGCGCGGCGTTCTCTTTTCAGCCCCTGCACGCTGCCCGCCCTGCCCGAAGACTGGCGCCGCTCTCCGCGGCGCGGCAGGCGATGCGACCAGGCGTGCTCACTCCCCCTACCGAATGAGTTTCGATTCCCTCGGCCTGGCAGCGCCGCTGCTCAAGGCCATTGCCGACGCTGGCTACACCACCCCCACCCCCATCCAGGCCCAGGCCATTCCCGCCGTCTTGAACGGTGGTGACCTGCTGGCCGGCGCCCAGACCGGCACCGGCAAGACGGCCGGCTTCACGCTGCCGCTGCTGCACCGCCTGTCCACTGGCGAGAAGCTGCTCAACAAGCGCGGCAAGATCGCCATCCGCGCCCTCGTGCTGACGCCCACCCGCGAACTGGCCGCCCAGGTCGAGGAAAGCGTGCAGACCTACGGCAAGTACCTGCCGCTCAAGAGCATGGTCATGTTCGGCGGCGTCGGCATGCAGCCGCAGATCAACAAGCTGCGCGACGGCGTCGACATCCTCGTCGCCACGCCCGGCCGCCTGCTCGACCACGCGCAGCAAGGCACGCTGGACCTGTCGCAGGTGCAGATCCTGGTGCTGGACGAAGCCGACCGCATGCTCGACATGGGCTTCGTGCACGACATCAAGAAGGTGCTGGCGCTGCTGCCGGCCAAGAAGCAGTCGCTGCTGTTCAGCGCGACGTTCAGCGACGAGATCAAGAACCTCGCCGACCGCCTGCTCAACGCCCCGGCGCTGATCGAGGTGGCCCGCCGCAACCAGACCAACGACGCCATCGCGCAGAAGGTCCACCCGGTTGGCCGCGAGCGCAAGAAGGAACTGCTGGCCCACCTCATCAAGGGTGGTGTCGACGGCCAACCCTGGCACCAGGTGCTGATCTTCACGCGCATGAAGCACGGCGCCAACCGGCTGACCGACTACCTGAACGACCAGGGCATCAGCGCCATGGCCATCCACGGCAACAAGAGCCAGGGTGCCCGCACCAAGGCGCTGGCCGACTTCAAGACCGGCGACCTGACCTGCCTGGTGGCGACCGACATCGCCGCCCGCGGCATCGACATCGACCAGTTGCCCCACGTCGTCAACTTCGAGCTGCCCAACGTGGCCGAAGACTATGTGCACCGCATCGGCCGCACCGGCCGCGCCGGCGCCACGGGCGAGGCGGTCAGCCTGGTCTGCGTCGACGAGAACGGCTTCCTGAAGGAGATCGAGCGCCTCATCAAGCGCGAGATCCCGAAGGAAATCGTGCCCGGCTTCGCGCCCGACCCGAATGAGCGCGCCGAGCCCATCGTGCTGGGCCGCACCGTGCTGAACCCCAACGGCAGCCGCGGCCGCAACCCCAACCCGCCCGCCGGTGCCAACGGCCGCAGCGGCCGTGGTGGCCATGGCGGCGGTGGTGGTGGTGGCCGTGGTGGCGACAACCGCGGCGGTTCTCGTGACGGCGGCCGCCCCGGTGGGCATGCAGGCAAGCCGGGCGGCGCCCACACCGGCCATGGCGGCGCCAAGACCGCCGGCCACACCGGCGTTGGCGGTGCCAAGCCAGCGGCCAAGCCGCACTCGCAGCACGCGCCGCGCTCGGCCTCCAGCCAGCCCAGCCGCGGTGACGGCAGCGCGCCGCGCCACAACAACGGCCCGCGCCTGACGCAACCGAAGCGATAAAGCGCATGGCCGCCACGCCCCGTCCCGACTGGATTGCCGGCGCGACCGGGCTGGTCGGTCGGGCGCTGGCGGCCGAGCTGCCGCAAGGCCTGGCGCTGGTGCGCCGGCCCACCACGGGACTGCCTGTGCCCACCGCGACGGTGGACTACGGCAGTCCCGTTTCCTTTTCTGCGCTGCCCGCGCCGGGCCGCGTGTTCATCGCGCTGGGCACGACGATGGCGCAGGCCGGCTCGCGGGCGGCTTTTCGCGCCGCGGACTTCGATGCCGTGCTGACCGTGGCCCGTGCGGCCCGTGAAGCCGGCGCCACGCACTGCGGCCTGGTGTCCGCGCTGGGCGCCAACGCGCGCTCGACGGTGTTCTACAACCAGGTCAAGGGCGAGGCCGAGGACGCGTTGATCGCACTGGGCTTTGAACGCCTGGTCATCGCGCGGCCGTCGCTGCTGGACGGCGAACGCGAGCAGCTCGACCAGCCGCGCCGCAGCGCCGAAGCCTGGACGCTGAAGCTCGTGCGGCCGCTGGCCGGCCTCATCCCGGCGGTCTGGCGCCCCATCTCGCCGCAACGCATCGCGCGCGCGCTGCGCCTGACGCTGCAGTCCCCCGGCCCCGCCGTGCGCATCATCGAGTCCGGCGAGATGCAGCGTTTGGGCCAATGAAGTCCCCGGCCGTCACGCCGGCCGAGGTCGACTTCTCCGACCCCGCGGCGCCCGCATCGCCCCACTTCGGCGACGTCTACCACTCGCGCGCCGGCGCGCTGCCGCAGGCCCGCCACATCTTTGTCGCCGGCAACGGCCTGCCCGCGCGCTGGCAGGGGCGCGAGCGCTTCGTCGTGCTGGAGACCGGCTTCGGCCTGGGCAACAACTTCCTGGCGACCTGGGACGCCTGGCGGCAAGACCCGGCCCGCTGCGAGCGGCTGGTGTTCGTCAGCGTCGAGAAGCACCCGCTGCGCCGCGAGGACCTGGCCCGTGTGCATGCCGCCAGCCCGTTGGCCGAACTGGCGGCGCAGCTCATGGCCCGCTGGCCGCCGCTGACGGCCGGGTTGCACACGCTCGGCTTCGAGGGCGGCCGCGTGGAATTGCTGCTGGGCCTGGGCGAGGCGCGCGCCCTGGTGCGCGAACTCGTGCTGGACGCCGACGCGCTCTACCTCGACGGCTTCGCGCCGTCGCGCAACCCCGAGCTGTGGGACGAATGGCTGCTGAAGAGCCTGTCCCGCCACGCGGCGCCCGGCATGACCGCCGCGACCTGGAGCATCTCGCGCCCCATGCGCAGAGCATTGGCGGCGCTGAGCTTCGACGTCGAGCTGGCGCCGGGCTTTGCCAACAAGCCGGAGATGACTGTCGCCCGCTTCGCGCCGCGGCACACACCGCAGCGCCCGGCCGGGCGCGAGCCGCTGGCGCCGGGTGCGCGCCGGGCCGTCATCCTCGGTGCCGGCCTGGCGGGTGCGGCCTGCGCGCTGGCCTTGTCGCGTCAGGGCCTGTCCTGCACCGTCGTCGACGCGCTCGCGGGCCCCGCCCAGGCCAGTTCGGGCAACCCAGCCGGCCTCTTCCACGGCACCGTCAACCCCGACGACGGCCCGCACGCCCGCTTCAACCGCGCGGCCGCGCTGGCCACGCAAGCACTGCTGGCCGAGCTGGGCTTGGCGCACCAGCGGGGCCTGCTGCGGCTGGAGACCCGGCTGCCGCTGGCGGCCATGCGGGGCGCACCGGGCTATGTGCAAGCCTTGTCCGCCGACGCCGCATCGGCCCTGGCCGGCACCGCCCTCGCCCACCCGGCCTGGTTCTACCCCGGCGGCGGCGCCGTGGACCCGGCGGCCCACACGCGGGCGATGCTGACGGCCAGCGGCGCCGAGCTGCGGCTGGGCACCGCGGTGGCGGCGCTGCGGCAGGGCGGCGAGGGCTGGCAGTTGCTGGACGCCACGGGTCATGTCATCGACAGCGCGCCCCTCGTCGTGCTGGCCGGTGGCCATGCGCAGCTGCCCCTGCTGGGCGAACTGGACGGTCTGGCTCACGGTCTGGCTGACGGCCTGGTCGTGCAGCGCGGCCAGCTCAGCCACTTGCAGGACGCCCCCTGGTGCCCCGCGGTGCCCATTGCCGGCGAGGGCTATGCGATCGCCGATGGCCGCGGCGGCGTGTGGTGCGGCGCGACGACGCAGGACGGCGACCTGGACCCCGCGCTGCGCGAGTCCGACCAGGCCGACAACCTGGCCCGCTATGCCCGCCTGGCGGGCCTGGCGGCACCGCCCGACGCGGCACTCGCCGGCCGCGTCGCCTGGCGGCTGATCGCGCCGGACCGCCTGCCGCTGATCGGCGGCCTGGCCGCGCCCGGCACACCGGCCGAGCAGTTGCGCCTGCAGCCGCGCCAGCCGGGCCTGGTCGTCTGCACGGCCTTCGCATCGCGCGGCATCGGCTGGGCGGCCCTGGCCGGGCAGCTCGTCGCTGCGCTGGCCCTGGGCGCGCCGCGGCCGCTGGAGGCCGAACTGCTCGATGCGGTCGACCCCGTTCGCTTCGCGCTGCGGCGCAGCCGGCGTGCAATAGCAGCGGTTTAGACCCGGTTTCACGGCCCTGAAGCGCTGTTCAGCGCCAGGGTGCAGAGGCACACTCGTCGGCTTGCCTCACGGGCTCAACGAGGAGACGCCATGTTCAACGGTTTGCTGGGTTCCCGCAGCATTGCGCAACGCCTGACCCTCGTGCTGGGGCTGGTGCTGCTGATCTCATTCATCGGCTCCGGCATCGGCTTCGTGGCGCTCAGCCGCGTGGCGGCGCAGTCGCACACGATGTACACCGACTACCTCGCCGCCGAGCGCGACGCGGCGGAGTACTACCGGCTGGTCAGCGGCGGCGAGGCTCGCTCGCAGGCCATCGCGCTGTCGGCCGACGCGACGCTGGCCGACCAGCTGGCCCCCACGGCCGCGACGGCCACCGAGGCCGCCAACGCCATCTTCAAGAAGCTCGAGCTGCAGATGGACACCGAGGCCGAGAAGGCCTTGCTGAAGGCGCTGGACGTGGCCCGCGGCGGCTACCGCACCGGCCGCGAGGCGCTGATGAAGGCCAAGAAGGCCGGCGACGAGGCGGCCGCCAAGCAGGCCTACACCAGCGAGTTCCAGCCCGCCGTGGCCAAGCTCAGCGAAGCGACGCTGGCCATCGTCAAGTCCCAGCGCGAACAGCTCGACGCCTCCGCCAAGGAGCTGGACAGCGCCAACGCCAAGGCCCGCACCAGCCTGGTGGTGTTCGCGCTGATCGCGCTGGCGCTGGCCGTGTGGCTGTCGCTGGCGCTGGGCGCCTCCATCACCGGTCCGCTGCGCCGCGCGGCCGAGGTGGCCGAGGCGATCGCGCATTTCGACCTGACCAAAGACATCCCCGCCGGCGGCAGCGATGAAGTCGGCCGCCTGCTGAACGCGCTGCAGGAGATGCAGAGCGCGCTGAAGAAGCTGATCGGCGAGGTGCGCGGCGCGGCCGACAGCATCGGCACGGCCAGCGCCGAGATCGCGACCGGCAACCTGGACCTGAGCCAGCGCACCGAGCAGACCGCCAGCAACCTGCAGAACGCGGCGTCGTCCATGTCGGAGCTGACCGGCACGGTCAAGCAGACGGCCGATGCGGCCATGACGGCCAACCAGCTCGCCAGCTCGGCCGCCAGCGTGGCCCAGCGCGGCGGCGAGGCGGTGTCCCAGGTCGTCGCGACCATGGACGAAATCAGCCAGAGCTCGCGCAAGATCAACGACATCATCGGCGTCATCGACGGCATCGCCTTCCAGACCAACATCCTGGCCTTGAACGCCGCCGTGGAAGCCGCGCGAGCCGGCGAGCAGGGTCGCGGCTTCGCGGTCGTCGCCGCCGAGGTGCGCTCGCTGGCGCAGCGCTCGGCCGGCGCGGCCAAGGAGATCAAGACGCTGATCGGCGCCAGCGTCGAGCGCGTGGATTCCGGCACCCAGCAGGTGCAGGCTGCGGGCGCAACGATGACCGAGATCGTCGCCAGCGTGCAGCGCGTGACCGACATCATTGGCGAGATCAGCGCCGCTGCCCGTGAGCAGAGCGAGGGCATCGGCGTCGTCAACGGCTCCGTCGTGCAGCTGGACCAGATGACGCAGCAGAACGCGGCGCTGGTGGAGGAGTCCGCCGCCGCCGCCGAAAGCCTGCGCGAGCAGTCGGCCCGCATGGCCGAGGCCATCGGCGTGTTCAAGCTCAGCGGCGGCGCGCAACGCCCGTTGCCGGCCAAGGCCCCCAGCGCGCCCAAGGCCGCAGCGTTCAAGCCCGCCGCCAAGCCTGCGGCCGGCAAGGCGCCAGCCGCGAGCCCCAAGCCCATCACCAAGCCCGCCGCCCCGGCGCGCCAGGCGGCGACACCCCCGGTCGCGGCACCCCGCCCGGCCGCGCCGGCACCGGCGCCCGCCAACGACGGCGACTGGGAAACCTTCTGAACGCGGCGACTGCCCGGCTTTCACGGGTTTGTGAATCAGGGGCTGCCCGCCGCTGATTCAGGGGCGCGGGCCGCCGGCTCCTGTGCGCGAGTGGGCGCCGCCACCGCTTTGCGGCGCCCCGATTTGCCCGCAGCTGTTGTGCCTGGGCGCCAACTCGGGATGACCCCGGGCCAAGACGCCACCGGGGGTGAGCAAAGTCATTGGCGCGCCGCACCGGCGCAGCAAAGCGGCCGATCCGCCGCGCAGCCAACAAGACAGGAGTCTTCGATGCATTCCACCCTTCGCCTCACGCTGCTGAGCGTGGCGCTTTCGGCCTCCGTGGCCCAGGCCCAGACCCACCGTCCCGACTTCGCCCAGGCCCAGAGCCGCGCCGAAGGCCATGTGCGCCAGTTCCCGGGCCTGAGCATGCACGGCGGCGACCACCGCTACCAGGTACGCGACATCGTCGTCGACGACGACGGCGGCCAGCATGTGCGGCTGGACCGCAGCATCGGCGGCCTGCGCGTCATCGGCGGCGATCTGGTCGTGCAGACCGACCGCCAGGGCAACCTGCGTGCCATGCACCACAACATGCGCTGGCAGGCCGGCGCCGGCGGCAGGCCCGCGTTGAACGCCCAGCGCGCCGCGATGGTGGTGACCCGCACCGAGGCGGGTGACGTCGGCAAGCCCGAGCTGGTGCTCTACGCCCGCGACCAGGTCCCCGCGCTGGCCTGGGATGTGCCGGTGTCGGGCGAGAACGCCGACGGCACGCCCTTCGAGAAGCATGTCATCGTCGACGCTGCCACCGGCCGCCAGCTGGACCTGTGGGACGACGTGCACACCGCTGCAGCCGCCGGCACGGGCCGCACGCTGTACAGCGGCAACGTCGCGCTGACGACCAACAGCATCAGCGGCGGCTACGAGCTGCGCGACCCCAGCCGTGGCAACACCTACACGATCAACATGGGCGGCCGCAAGAACGGCGGCAGCATCCTGACTGACGCCGACAACAGCTGGGGCAACAACGCCACCAGCGACGCCGCCAGCGCCGCGACGGACGCCCAATACGGCACGGCGGTGACCTGGGACTACTACAAGAACGTGCACGGCCGCACGGGCATCGCCAATGACGGCAAGGGCGCCTACAACCGCGTGCACTACAGCCGCAACTACGCCAATGCCTACTGGTCGGACTCGTGCTTCTGCATGACCTATGGCGACGGCAACGGCACGAGCGTGAAGCCGCTGGTGTCGCTGGACGTGGCCGGCCACGAGATGAGCCACGGCGTCACCAGCCGCACGGCCAACCTGACCTACTCGGGCGAATCCGGCGGCCTGAACGAGGCCACGTCGGACATCTTCGGCACCATGGTCGAGTTCTACGCCAACAACGCCAATGACGCGGGCGACTACCTGATCGGCGAGAAGATCATGGTTGGCGGCGGCTCGCTGCGCAGCATGGTCAAGCCCAGCAGCGATGGCGGCTCGGCGGACTGCTGGTACTCCGGCGTGGGCAGCATCGACGTGCACTACAGCTCGGGCGTGGCCAACCACTTCTTCTTCCTGCTGGCCGAAGGCACCAACAGCGCCTACGGCAAGAGCCCGACCTGCGTGGCTGGCAACACGCGCGTGGCCACCGGCACGGGCACGCTGACCGGCATCGGCCGCAACGCGGCGGCCAAGATCTGGTACCGCGCGCTGACGACCAAGATGACGTCCAGCACCAACTACGCCGGTGCGCGCACCGCCACCATCGCCGCGGCACAGGAGCTGACCGCGACACTGGGCGCCGACTACTCGGCCCAGGTCGCTGCCGCCTGGAGCGCCGTCGGCCGCAACTGAGACCGGCTCAGTCCGCGGGGGCGTCTGGCCGGGTGCCGGGCGCCCCTTTTTTCATCAGGCCGGCCTTGCGGCCGCGCGCCGGATACCAGACCTCTCGCTCCACCCACAGCCGCAGGCGGCCCGCGCGCTCGCCGCGCTGCTCACCCAGCCAAGTCAGGGCGGCTTCGTCGAGCAGATACAGGCCGTCGGGCCGTTCGCGCAGCGACTGCGGCTGGCGGCGCCTGAAGACCGCCGCGGGCATGGGCGCGTCCAGCGCCGTCGCGAGGTCGGCCAGCGCGAGCCAGCGCTGCGCATCGACCTCGTCTTCGACGACGCGGATGCGGTGGCCCTTGAACTGGTAGAAGCGCCCCTGCACCGGCTTGAACGCCAGCAGGCGCAGGCCGCGCCAGCCCGTCTCGCCCAGCGCCATCAGGTCGCCCGCAAAGGCGCGGCCCCACAGTGGCAAGCTGCCCAGCAGGCCGATCCAGCCGCTGGCCCACCACAGCAGGCCCGTCACGCCAGCGCACAGCGCGAAGCGAAACAGCAGACTGCGCCACCAGTGGTGGCGCTCGTGCGATGCCGCATCGAAGCCGAGCGGCGTGCGCTGCTTGTTCAGAAGCTCAGCGTCTTCACGCCGCCCGTGCCGCCCAGCAGGCAGACCTGGGCCTTGTGGCGCGCGAACACGCCGACCGTGACGACACCGGGCCACTGGTTGACCTCGGTCTCGAAGCCCAGCGGGTCGGTGATGGCCAGGCCCGTCACGTCGAGGATGTGGCCGCCGTTGTCGGTGACGACGCCGGCGCGCAGCTTGGCCGTGCCGCCCAGCTTGGCGAAGCGGCGCGTCAGCTGCGCCGCGGCCATCGGGATGATCTCCACCGGCAGCGGGAACCGGCCCAGCGCCTGCACGAGCTTGGATTCGTCGGCGATGCAGACGAAGCGCTCGGCCAGGTCGGCGACGATCTTCTCGCGCGTCAGCGCGGCGCCGCCGCCCTTGATCATGAAGCCGTGGTGGTCGATCTCGTCGGCACCGTCGATGTAGACGGTCAGGCCGGTCACTTCAGCCGCGTCCAGCACCGGGATGCCGTGCTTTTGCAGGCGCTGCGTCGAACGCTCGGAGCTGGAGACGGCGCCGGCGACCGCGATGCCGCTGGCCGCGAGCGCGTCGATGAAGCAGTCCACCGTGGAGCCGGTGCCGACGCCGACGATCTGGCCGGGCGTGACGTAGTCCAGGGCCGCGCGGCCGACGAGTTGTTTGAGCTGGTCTTGGTTCATGGCCGCGATTTTCGCGGATGAGCGGGTGGACTCGCGCCCACCCCGTTTTCTCCCAGCCGAGGCTTACTTCAGCACGACCGTCTTGGCGGCGGTGTCGACCGCGACCTGGCCGTTCCAGTAGGTGAAGCGGTACTCGACCACATCGCCCTTCTTCAGGCCACCGGCCGTGTAGCGGCTGCTCTTGCCGTCCTGGCGCAGGCGCACGGTCTGGGTGCTGCCCCCGTTGACCGTGTAGTGCACGTCGGCCCAGCCGGTGGTGGCCACGGCGAAGCCCAGGGTGCTGGCACCCGACTGCGCGGCGTCGGTCGCCACCGCCGGCGCTGGCGCGGCGGCCTTGGCTGCCGCCACCTGGACGGTGCTGCCGGTGCCCGAGTCCCAGATGATGTCGTCGAAGGCGATCTGGAACTGCGCGTTCGGCAACGCCCCGTCGACGCTGAAGAACTGGAACAGGTCCAGCATGGACTGCAGCGCGATCAGCGGGCCGGCGATCTCGGCCACCGGAATGGTGGCCGTGCCCCATTCACCGTTGCGCACCAGGCCGTAGGCCGTCGTGTTGGCGGGGAAGGTCACCGAACTCTGGTTGGTGTAGGTGTCGTAGATGCCGATCTTGAAAGCCACGTTGGCCGGCGCCTTGATCTTCAGCTTGATGTTGCCGTTGCGGAAGCCGCTCATGTCGTGCACCTGGCGCGACTGGATGCTGCCGCCGAACCACTGCCCCGGCGCGAAGTACTTGAAGGCCATCACGCCCGAGCCCTCGTAGGGCGGCAGGTCGCCACCAGTCATGGAGCCCTGGTTCCAGACGTAGATGTCCGACGACACGCCCGGCACCTGCTTGTTGTCGACCGGCGTGTTGTCGGTGAAGACACCGAACTTGCCGACCTCCGGCGCGATGCCCAGGCCCAGCTTGACCTCGCCCTTGCCGTCCAGTTCATAGACGCGCACATAGTCCACATAGGCCGTGCCCGGCAGCGGTGCGGTGATCTGCTCCGGCGTGGCGGCCGGCGTGAAGTTGCCGCCCACGGCCAGGTTCAGCAGCAGGTAGAACGGCGCCTGCAGCGCGGGCGAGCCGACCGTGGAGATGGGCGCCTTGTACATGTCGTACTCGCGGCCGTTGTCCAGCACGCTGAAGCGGATCTGCGTGTCCGTCCAGTACAGGCGGTAGGTGACGAAGCGGTTGGCCAGCGAGCGCGACGGCGTGTACCAGTTCTTGGTCTGCCAGGCGGTGGACGCGGCGCAGCTCTCGTTGCCGGGCACACAGGCGGCCTCGTTGAAGGTGATGACGTTGGCCCCGACGAACTGCTCCGGCGAGATGGGCGGCAGCCCGGCGGGTTGGCGGCCGCCCTGCTCCATGATGTCGATCTCGCCCTTGCGCGGCCAGGATTGCGGGCTGGTGCCCAGCATCCACGCCGCCGGCCACAGGCCTACACCGACCTTGGGCGAGGCCATGCGGACCTCGACGAGGCCGTACTTCACCTGCAGCTTGCCGGCGGTGTCGATCTTGCCGGACGTGAACTGGTTGCTGCCGATGGTCTCGCGCCGGGCCGTGATGGCCAGCGCGCGCGTGCCGGGCTCGAAGGGCACGTTGGCGATGCTGAGGTTGTTAGGGCTGTAGTACTGCAGCTCCTGGTTGCCGTAGCCGCACAGGCCGATCTGGCAGCCGTTGCCGGTGGTGGCGGTCCACAGCGTGGTGTCCAGGCTCGCGCCGTTGAACTCGTCGGACCACAGCAGCTTGCCGATGACGGGGCTGGTGACGCTGGCGGACACGGCGGCGCTGGCGGCCACCAGCGCGGCGCCAGCGAGGGCGCGAACGATGTGTTGACGGGTCATGGCGTTCATCCTTGCTTGGCGTTGGACTTGCGACGGGCGACGGCGGCGAGCAGCAGGCCGCCGGCGACCATCAGGCCGTAGGTGGATGGCTCGGGCACGGCGCTGGTGACGGTGATGCGCACGCCCGGCATGCCGAGGAAGGTCGAGGTTTCTTCCGTCCAGACACCCGGCGCCGTGGTGTAGGCCCAGTTGCCGCTGTAGTCCTGCGTGGCGCTGATCCACTGCCCGGCAAAGCCGGCGTCGGCGGTGGCGACCAGCCAGTAGTTGCCGGCGGCCAACGACCAACCCGTGGGCGTCACGGTCGTGTTGACGACGGGGTTGTCGAGGTGGGTGCTGTAGAGCCAGCTGCCGCTGGCCGGCAGCGCGCCCGACCGGGTCACGACGCCCAGCGTGACGCCGCCTGTGCTGTCCCAATCGGGGTTGCGCTCGATGGCGGTCAGGATGGATTGGACGGACGTGGCGCTGTCGATCTGGAAGGGCACGGCGAGGCTGTTGCCGGCCTTCAGCGGGTTGGGCCAGCCATCCAGGAAGTCGACGTCGGGGCCATAGGAATTGAGCACGACGGTCTGTGCGCCGGCCTGGGCGGCGAGGCCGCAGAGCAGAAGCGCCGAGGCGACCTTAGCGAGGGTGTGGATCTGGGTGTTCATCGAGGTTGTCTCCTTGGGTCTCAGGCGCGACGGCGGCGTGCGACGGCGCCCACGACGGCCAGGCCGGCGATCAGCAGCGCATAGCTCTCGGGCTCGGGCACGGCGGTGGTCAGCGTGAGCTGGACGTCGTCGATGTAGATCGCGTTGATGCGACCGTCCTGCAGCGGCCCGACGGCCGTGTTCATCAGCAGGTAGACGGCCTTGGTGCCGGCGGGAATGGCGGCGGCCGTGAAGCTGATCTGCTTCCATTCGCTGCTCTTGAGGTCGCTCTGGAAGAACTGCAGGCCGCTGTCGTACAGGATGGCGTCGCCCTCGCCCAGGTAGCTCAGCGCGTACTTGGCGTTGCCGGTGGGGCTGGCGTCGCCCTTGGCCCAGAAACTCAGCACAGGCGTATCGCCGACGTTGGCGGCCGTCAACGCCGCCAGGCCGCCATGCGTGACCGAGTGCTGCAGCAGCCCGGAACCGCCGAAGCCGCCAGGGGCGCTCAGCAACATGGCATGCGCGCCCGAGTGGGCGTCGTTGGACAGCACGGCCGGGGACGAGTCCGCCCCCACCCAGCCGGCGGGCTGGTTGGCGCCATTGACGGTCTCGAAGCCGCCATTGGCAATGCCGTTGCTCGTGGCCGCGCTGGCAGCGCCGGCGAGCAAAAGGGTGGCGATGGCCACAGGGGCCTTCAGATTCAGCATGTCGTCTCCTTGGTTTTGGATACGGGTTGATCCCGTCACGGGGCGACGACGAACTGCTGTCAATCGCCGAAAGTGAAAGCGCTTTCTGAAAGCGCTTTCAGCAAACGGCGCGACCATAGGGGCCTTGCTGAAGGCTGTCAATGCGGAGTCCCCTGTCCTGCCCGGGATCAGGGGATCGCCGCACGTCAGGCGGCGTAGAACCGGCCGTGGAAGCCGTAAGGCACCCAGTAGGGCAGCCAGGCGCGAGCAAGCGGGCCGTCGGCCAGGCGCATCGCATCGAACACGTTCAGGAAGCTGCGCCGGCGCTTGACGTCGTAGCCCATGCCGACCAGCCAGCCCTCGCCTTCGCGCGTGCTGCCGGGCTTGGGCACGAGCACATGCTCCTCCACGACGACGTCGTTGCCGAAGCTGAAGCGCTCGCGCGCACCGCTGTCGATGTCCAGCCGCATGAGGCCGTTGAAGCCCCAGCGCGCGCCGGTGTCGACGGCCGTGGGGTACCAGACGAAGCGGTGCCGCCGCGCGACGACGCGCGGGTCGACGACGGGGAACTCGACCGCCTCATCGCGCGACGCGACGCGCAACCGGCCGGTCTGCAGGTCGATGTCCAGCAGGCGCGGCGTCGACACGTCGCGCGTCGACCGCTCGCCACGCATGATCGGCTGCGCCGCGGTGTTGAACTCGGGCAGCGGCGTGCTCTGCACATAGTCCAGCCGCAGCGTGCGGCCGTCGTCCCAGGCATTGCCGAAGTGAAAGACCTGGACCGCCGGCATCTCGAACATGCGCTGCTTCGCGAAGTCGGCCTTGTCGACAACCAGCACGCGCG
This sequence comes from Roseateles sp. P1_C6, assembly GCF_056406315.1. Classification (NCBI taxonomy): domain Bacteria; kingdom Pseudomonadati; phylum Pseudomonadota; class Betaproteobacteria; order Burkholderiales; family Sphaerotilaceae; genus Roseateles; species Roseateles sp. P1_C6. Next base: position 284,724 of record NZ_JBFUAK010000002.1, on the reverse strand, counting down.
TGGCCTGCTCGCCGGCCCAGCGCATCGCGTCGAGCAGGGACGACCCGGCGCGCACGGCCGCCATGTCCAGCGTGATGGGCGCCAGCAGGAACACCAGGTGGCGCTGCGACACGGCGAAGTCGTGGAGCATGGCCGGCGCGCCGACGTCCAGCACCGCGTGGCGGCGCACGCTGCCGGCGGCGTCGAGTTGATAGACGACCAGCCGGCCGTTGGCCGTGCCGAAGTTCCACACCGTGCCATCGGGCTCGACCTTGGGGTGGGCCGAGAACGGCATGCCGCGCAGTTCGGGCGCCCAGGTCTTGATGCCGCGCGTGGCCAGCGTCGCCGGGTCCAGCTCGTGGGCGCTGCCGCCCTCCCACAGCGCGTACAGGTGGTCGCCCTGCATCAGCACGCTGGTGTTGGCCGCGTTGACGCTGTCCGGACCGCGCACGGGCCGCTCGGCCTGGATGGCGGTGCCGAATGCGGGCAGCAGGAAGCGGCCGGCGTCCTGCTCGGCGAGGAATTTATCGGTCTGCACGAAGCGGGCGCGGTGGCTGGCGCGGCCGTCCTGCAGCGTCCAGGCCTGCACCAGGCCATCGCCGTCGAACCAGTGGCGGTAGCGCTGCCCGCCCCGCTGCATCAGCCCCGGGCCGTTGCGGAAATAGCGGCCGCGCAGCGCCGCCGGCAGCCGGCCCTCGATGACGGCGGCGCCGTCCAGCCCCTGGCCATCCAGGCCACGCAAGGGCGCCAGTTCCGGCGCGCCGGACGCGAAGCCACCGGCCGGCAGGCCCAGCGCCAGCAGTTCGGGGCTGAAGCCGCCGGCGAACAAGGCGCCCAGGCTGCCGAGGGCGCAACGGCGGGTCAGCATGCTGCTCATGGCCGCCTCCTTCAGTTCAGCTTGACCTTGACGGGCGCGCCGGCCACCGGCGTGATGAGGGCCTGCTCGAACGTCGGCGGGCCGAAGTTGCCCGCCGCGTTGTTCGAGAAGCCATAGGGCTCGACGGGAATTCCCATGGCGTTCATGTCCATGCGGCCGTTGGCGTTGGCGTCCTGGAACAGGCTGATGGCCAACGGGCCGTCGGGCAGGTCCTTCAGCACGACGCTGACCTTGCCGCTGGCGGCACCCGCATCCAGTGCGAAACGACGGCTGGTCTGCGGCTGGCGCAGCCACTGTGCGGGCTCGGTGAACACGGCCACCATCAACGCGGCGCCCTGCAGGCGGCTCGCGTCCAGGCCTTCGACGTCCAGCGTCACATCCGCCGCGTGGCTGCACAGCGGCAGCAGCGCGATCAGGGCGGCGGCAAGGGCTTGTTTCATCGCGGTCTCCAGATTCAGCAGTGGGAATGGCTGAATGATGGGAACCGCCCCGCCGCGGCGCGAGCGCGCTGCGACGGACGGGTGCCTCACGGCGCGAGTGGGGTCGGGGCCGGCGTCAACACGCCGCGTTGCGACGCCACTCGCGATTCGTGGTGACTTCCGGGCCGAGCCCCGGGCCGCTGCCAAGCCGGCCCGCCACGGCGATGTGCTTGCCGGTCAATCCGGCAAACATCGCCGTCCCCTCGGGGGCTGAGGCCGGACACATGGCGCCCAGTGGGCGGCATGTGCCTGCCGAGGGGCTGCAGCACGGCCGCAGCGCGGTCTGCAAGACCGACCAGGCTGGCCCGCGTTCAGCGCGGCCGGACTGGGCGAGGGGCAGCCTCAGCCGCGGCGCTGTTGGACGGCAGCGGCCAGCTCGCGCAGGAGCGGCTCGGTCTGGCTCCAGCCCAGGCAGGCGTCGGTGATGGAGACGCCGGGCTTGAGGTCGGCCTTGGTCTGACCCTCGGCCAGGTCTTGCCGGCCGGGCTGCAGATGGCTCTCGATCATGACGCCGGTGATGCGCTGGTCACCCCCCGCGATCTGCCCCGCCACGTCATGGCCGACGTCGATCTGGCGCTCGTACTTCTTGCTGGAATTGGCGTGCGAGAAGTCGATCATGACCTGCTCTCGCAGGCCCGAGACCTTCAGCGCGTCGCAGGCGGCGTTGACGGAAGGCGCGTCGTAGTTGGGCGCCTTGCCGCCGCGCAGGATGACGTGGCAGTCGGCGTTGCCGCGGGTCTCGAAGATGGCGGCCGTGCCCATCTTGGTCATGCCCATGAAGGCATGCGCGCTGCTGGCGGCCAGCACGGCGTCGCTGGCGACCTTGATGCCGCCGTCCGTGCCGTTCTTGAAGCCGACCGGGCAGCTCAGGCCCGACGCCAGCTGGCGGTGGCTCTGGCTCTCGGTCGTGCGCGCGCCGATGGCGCCCCAGGCGATCAGGTCGGAGATGTACTGTGGCGACAGCAGGTCCAGGAACTCGGTGCCGGCGGGCAGGCCCAAGCCGTTGACGTCCAGCAGCAGCTGGCGCGCCAGGCGCAGGCCCTCGTTCATGTGGAAGCTGCCGTCCAGGCGCGGGTCGTTGATGTAGCCCTTCCAGCCCACCGTCGTGCGCGGCTTCTCGAAGTAGACGCGCATGACGACCAGCAGGTCGCGGCTCAGTTCGTCGCGCGCAGCTTTCAGCAGTCGCGCGTAATCCATCGCCTGGTCGTGATCGTGGATGGAACAGGGGCCGACGATGACCAGCAGCCGGTCGTCCCTGCCGTGCAGGATGGCGCTGATCTCCTGGCGCGCCTGCTCCACCAGCTCCAGCGTCGCGTCGGGGATGGGCAGCTCTTCCAGCAGCAGCGCCGGGCTGATCAGCGCGCGCACGGCGCCGATGCGGGTGTCGTCGGTGCGCGTGGTGTCGCGGGTTTCGTCGCGGGAGCCGGCTTCGCGGTCGTGGCGAGGATCGTCGAGGGGTTTCATGGCGGGGCTCCAGAGAAGCCCGCCATTTTCACCGCTTGGCGGCAGCCGTGCACACTGCCAGTGCAGAGAGCGCAAAACCGGCCAGCGCCAGCGGCTCCAGGCGCTCGCCCAGCAGCACGAAGCCCATCAATGCAGACACGCCCGGGATCAGGAAGAACAGCCGCGCCACCTGCCCCGCCTGGCCGCGGCGGATCATGATGAACATCAGGCTGAACGCGCCGATGGAGTTGACCAGGCCCAGCCACAGCCAGGAGCCGATCAGCTCGGGCGTCCAGTCGATGGCGAAGCCCTCGATCGGCCCCGCGAACGCGGCGACCGCCAGCGCCGACACGGCCATCTGCACGCCTGCGCCGCTGCGCAGGTCCATGTGGGCGCAGAAGCGCTTCTGGTATAGCGTGCCGGCGACCAGGCCGAGCAGGCCCAGGCCGGCGACCGCGTAGGCCGTCCAGGCGCCGCCCAGCGGCTTGTCCGCAATGACCAGCGCCACGCCGGCCAGCCCGCCCAGCAGGCCCAGCATCTGCCGGCGGTTCAGTTGCTCGGCCAGCCAGAGGTGGGCGCCCAATGCCGTCGCCAGCGGCATCAGACCGATCAGCAGGCCGGCCACGCCGGCGCTCAAACCTGCGCGCAGCGCGAAGTAGATGCAGGAGAAGTGCAGCACCTGCATCAGCAGGCCGACGACGGCCAGATGCGCCCAGCCGCGCGCACGGTGTGGCCACGGTGCCCCGGTGGCTGCGGCCACCGCGAGCAGCACGACGGCGGCGAGGCCGAAGCGCAGCGTCAGCAGCGTCAACGGCCCGGTGTGCGGCAGTGCCAGCTTGCCGGCCACATAGCCGCTGCTCCAAAGCAGGATGAACAGCAGTGGCAGGCTGGACGCGGCGACGGCCGACAGCAGTTGGGCCGAGAGGCTGGGCCGGAACGATCGGGCCATGCAGGCGGACAAGGCGGTGGACATGACAGGCTCCTTGAAGACAGGTCTCGACTCTAGAAAATACCTTTTCAGGACACAATCCAGCACAAAATAGATTCAGAGTTTCCAAACGGAGAACATCACATGGGCCGCCTTGAAGACTTGCATGCCTTTGCGCGCGTCGTCGACGCCCGCGGGTTCTCCGGCGCCGCGCGGCTGCTGGGCACGACCAAGTCGGCCATCAGCAAGCAGGTCGTGCGGCTGGAGGACCAGCTCGGCACACGGTTGCTGCACCGCACGACGCGCAGCGTCAGCCCCACGGCCGAGGGCCGCGCCGTCTACGAGCGCGCACTGCGGCTGCTGGATGAATCCCAGGCACTGGAGGCCGAGTTGGCCGGCCGCCACGACGAGCCGCGCGGCGTGCTGCGGCTGTCCACCTCCACGGCCTTCGGCAACCTGCAGTTCACGGCGCTGATGGCCGAGTTCTGCGCCCGCCACCCGCAGCTGGACGTCGTGCTGGGGCTGAACGACCGCTACGTGGACCTGGCCGAGGAAGGCTTCGACGTTGTGCTGCGGCTGACGCACAAGCCGTCGGACGGGCTGGTGGCGCGGCGGCTCGCAGCGGTCCGCTTTGTGTTGTGCGCGGCGCCGGCCTACCTGCAAGCCCACGGCGAGCCGCAGCAGGTCGCCGACATCGCCGGCCACCGCTGTCTGCGCTTCGGCTACCTGCAGTCGCCCGACCGCTGGCGCTTCCGCCACGCCGACCAGGGCGAAGCCGACGTCGAGACCCGCGGCGCCCTGCGCTTCGAAAGCGGGCTGACGGCCAACAGCAGCGAATCGCTGCGCGTCGCGGCGCTGGCCGGCATGGGCCTTGCCGTGCTGCCCACCTATGCCATCGGTGCCGATCTGCGCGCCGGCCGGTTGCGCGCGGTGTTGCCCGACTGGCAGCCGGTGGGCGGCCTGGCGGATGCGGACACGCTGTACGCCGTCTACCTGCCCAGCCGCCACCCGGCGCCGAAGGTGCGCGCGCTGATCGACTACATGCTGGAGAAGATGGGCGACATGCCGCCCTGGGATCGGGACTGAACGGCCCCTGAGAGAATTGCGGGCTATGCCGCTGATTCCCTACGCCCTCACCCGCCCATTCCTGTTCGGCCTGGACCCCGAACATGCCCACGAACTGACGCTGGGCAGCATTGCCAGGCTACAGAACACGCCGGCCCAACTGCTGTGGTGCGGCGAGCGCGTGAGCGATCCGGTCACCATCGCCGGCCTGCGCTTCCCCAACCGCATCGGCCTGGCCGCCGGCCTGGACAAGAACGGCCGCTGCATCGACGGCCTGGGCGCGATGGGCTTCGGCTTCATCGAGGTGGGCACCGTGACGCCCAAGGGCCAGCCAGGCAACGACAAGCCGCGCATGTTCCGCCTGCCCGAGGCCAATGCGCTGATCAACCGGCTGGGCTTCAACAACGAGGGCCTGCAGAGCTTCATCGCCAACGTGCAGCGCGCCCACAGCTTCCGCAAGGCCGGTGGCATCCTGGGGCTGAACATCGGCAAGAACGCCGCCACGCCGATCGAGAACGCGGCCGACGACTACCTGCTGGGGCTGGAGGGCGTGTTCCCGCACGCCGACTACATCACCGTCAACATCTCCAGCCCCAACACCAAGAACCTGCGCGCACTGCAGAGCGACGAGGCGCTGGATGCGCTGCTGTCCCGATTGCAACAACGCAAGCTGCAGCTGGAAGGCGAGAGCGGCCGCAAGGTGCCGATGCTCGTCAAGATCGCACCGGACTTGGAGGAAGACCAGGTCGCCGTCATCGCGCAGACGCTGACGGCCAACGGCATCGACGGCGTCATCGCGACCAACACGACCATCGCCCGCGACAAGGTGCAAGGCCTGACGCATGCCAACGAGATGGGCGGCCTGTCGGGGGCGCCGGTCTTCGAGGCCAGCAACCGCGTCATCCGCCTGCTGCGCGCCGCGCTGCCGGCGGGTTATCCCATCATCGGCGTGGGCGGCGTGATGAGCGGCGCGGACGCGCGCGCCAAGATCGCTGCCGGCGCCGATCTTGTGCAGGTCTACACCGGCCTCATCTACAAGGGCCCGGCTCTCGTCAGCGACTGCGCGAAGGCCCTGGCTCGACGCTGAAAGCCCGTCACCATGCGACGCACGCTGCTGCCCTTGCTCGCCGCACTGCTGCTCGCCGGCTGCGCCACGCTGGACCGTGACGCGCGCCTGCAACCCGGCAGCAGCCGCAGCGAAGACGTCATCGCGATCCATGGCCAACCCAGGCGCGTCTGGCCCGAGGCCGACGGCGGGCGCACGCTGGAGTACTCAAGCCAGCCCATGGGCCGACATTGCTACATGGTCAGGCTCGCGGCAGACGGACGACTGGTCAGCATTGACGACGGGCTGTCCCCCGCGAACCGGGCACGCATCGAGCCCGGCATGACCCCCGAACAAGTCAGCCGCATCCTGGGCACCGAACGCAGCCGTGTGCTGTTCCGCCAGAGCGGCGAAGACGTCTGGGACTGGACGATAGAGCCCGACCAGTCCGGTTACGGCCTGCGTTTCAACGTCTACTTCAAGGACGGCCGCGTCGTGCGCGCCGGTCAAAGCATGGTCTTCCCGAGCCGCCTGTTTCCCGGCATGGACGACTGATCCAGGCGGAAAAAAGCCCCGGTGCTTTTCAGCACCGGGGCTAGTGAGAGACATTTGCCCCCTGCAGGATCAGCCCGAAGGGCGATCCCGCAACTTCCGATCAGTACTCGCGACGACGACGTGCAGCGACGAAGCCGACGATGCCCAGGCCAGCGCCCAGCAGAGCGTAGGTTTCGGGTTCCGGCACCGGAGCCGTGGCCGAAGCGATGGCGTACGACTGCGAGCCGATCGCCGAGCCGCCAACCGTGTAGTAGTAGCTTCCAGCGCCCAGGGACGCGACATGTGTGCCCGAATTCACCGCGAAGGCGAAAACGTTGGTGTCGTCGCTCGTCGCAAACAGGCCGTCAGCGCCATACGACCAGAGGCCATAGGTACCGCCGACGATGCCGCCAAACGACAAGGCACCGCTCGTCACCGTGGATGCCGCACCCAGGCTGAACGCGTAGGTGTCGAGGAAAGCGCCAGCAACGGTGTTACCGCCAAGCTCGAGCGGAGCATGCGAACCCCAGCTGAAGTTGGCAGCGTGGCTGCTCAGTGCAGTTAGTGCCACCAACGAGGCGGCGGCGATGGATTTCAATTTCATTTGCGTAGCTCCTGACTTTGGACGGTCAAGCACAACCGCCGGAAATCATTGTGCAGTGCAACCAAGACCTGAAAAGGGGTCCCACCCCCTTCGGCCTAGGGGTACGACCTCATTTCCTTGTAGCCGCTTGTAAGTACACGCGCCCGATTTTGTGAGATCTGCACCAAGTCAACGCTGGCGGAAACCAATTCTGAGCACATGCCTCACGGAAGTGCAAGCCCTATGAACTTTTGGAGGCCTTCGACCGCCTTGCCCTTGCGAGCCCGCTTGCCGGCGTGAGCGGCCAAAGATTGGTTCTTCAGCACCTCTTCACGCGGCTTGCCGCCACGGCCGCTGCCCAGCACGCGCAACTGGGTCGTGAAGCAGGCCACCGACAGCACGCTGTCCTTGGCTTCCAGATCCATCAGCATCAGCCCTTTGCCGCCCTTGGGCTGGTGCTTGAGTTCTTCCAGCGGGAAGCTCAGCAGCCGCCCTTGAGCGCTCAGCACGCCCAGTTGCAAGGCCACGGCGTCGCCGGGCACGGCGGCCAGCAGCGGTATTTCGCCGTCGTCCAAGGCGAGGAAGGTCTTGCCGGCCTTCTGGCGACCGACGAGGTCGCCGACCTGGGCGATGAGGCCATAGCCGGTGCTGCCGGCCATGACGAGGCGCTGCGCCGGCGCAGCGGCCAGGTAGTGCGCGATCTGCGTACCGCTTTCCAGCTCGATCAGCGTCGTGATGGGTTGGCCATCGCCGCGCCCACCCGGCAGCGCCGACACCGGCACCGAGTACACGCGGCCGTTACCGCCCATGACGATGAGGGGATCGACGCTGCGGCAGCGGAACGCGCCCCACAACGTATCGCCGGCCTTGAAGGTCTGCGCGGCGACGTCGACCTCGTGGCCCTTGAGCGCCCTCACCCAACCCTTCTGGCTGACGATGACGGTGACGGGCTCATCGACGATCTTGACCTCGGCGACGACGCGCTTCTCGGCCTGGATCAGCGTGCGTCGGTCATCGCCGTACTGCTTGGCGTCCGCCTCGATCTCCTTGATGACCGTGCGGCGCAGCGCGCTGGTGGAGCCCAGGATGTCTTCCAGCTTGGCACGTTCATCGCGCAGCTTGGACAGCTCCTGTTCGATCTTGATGGCCTCCAGCCGCGCCAGCTGGCGCAGCCGGATTTCGAGGATGTCCTCGGCCTGGCGATCGCTGAGCTTGAAGTGCTCGATCAGCGCCGGCTTGGGCTCGTCCGACTCTCGGATGATGCGGATGACCTCGTCGATGTTCAGCAGCACCAGCTGCCGGCCTTCCAGCACATGGATGCGGTCGTTGACGTGGGCCAGGCGGTGCTCGGTGCGGCGGCGCACCGTCGTCTGCCGGAAGCCCACCCACTCGACCAGCACCTCGCGCAGGCTCTTCTGCGTCGGCCGGCCGTCATCGCCGATCATCGTCAGGTTGACCGGCGCGCTGCTCTCCAGGCTGGTGTGGGCCAGCAGCGTGTTGATCAAGTCCTGCTGCTCGACGGTGCGGCTCTTGGGCTCGAAGACGATGCGCACGGCCGCGTCCTTGCTGGACTCGTCGCGCACGCCGTCCAGCACGGCCAGCAGGCTGGCCTTCAACTGCAGCTGCTCGGCGCTCAGCGCCTTCTTGCCGACCTTGACCTTGGGGTTGGACAGCTCCTCGATCTCTTCCAGCACCTTCTGCGCGCTGGTGCCGTGCGGCAATTCCGTGACAACGAGCTGCCATTGGCCACGGGCCAGGTCCTCGATCTTCCAGCGCGCGCGCACCTTCAGGCTGCCGCGACCGGACAGGTAGGCGGCGCGGATGTCCTCCGGCGCGCTGATGAGCTGGCCGCCGCCGGGGAAGTCCGGGCCGGGGATCAGGTCAAAGAACTCGTCGTCGGAGAGCTTGTCGTTCTTCAGCAGCGCCACCGCCGCGGCAGCGACTTCGCGCAGGTTGTGGCTGGGGATCTCGGTCGCCAGGCCCACCGCGATGCCGCTCGCGCCATTCAGCAGCACGAAGGGCAGCCGCGCCGGCAGCTCGACGGGCTCCTGTGTCGTGCCGTCGTAGTTGGGGCGGAAATCCACCGTGCCTTCGTCGATCTCGTCCAGCACCAGGCGGGCGATGGGCGCCAGACGCGCCTCCGTGTAGCGCATCGCCGCGGCGCCGTCGCCGTCGCGGCTGCCGAAGTTGCCGTGGCCGTCGATGAGCGGATAGCGCAGCGAGAAGTCCTGCGCCATGCGCACCAGCGCGTCGTAGACCGACTGGTCGCCGTGCGGGTGGAAGCTGCCCAGCACGTCGCCAACGACCTTGGCGCCCTTGACGGGCTTGGCGCCGGCATTGCCGCTCCAGCCCAGGCCCAGGCGGTGCATGGAATAGAGGATGCGGCGCTGCACGGGCTTCTGGCCGTCCGCATAGGACGGCAGCGCGCGGCCCTTGACGACGCTGAGCGCGTACTCGAGATAGGCCTGCTGGGCATAGGCGGCCAGCGTCAGGGCGTTGTCATCACCACCGTCGGTGGGTGGATTGAAGTCGATGGGGGTCTGGGAACTCATGGATGCAAGGTCAAGCGCTGCGCGCGGGCCGGCTGGCTCTGCTGCAGCAAGGCCCAGTACAGCTCGAGCACGAGATGCACATGGGCCTGGGTTTCGTCGATGTCGGGCACGCGGTTGCCGGCGCGGCGCACGGCGCCCTCGCCGGCATTCCAGGCCGCCAGGGCCGCGTCGATGCGGCCGAAGCGGCGCATCAGGTCGGCCAGCATCCGTGCGCCGGTGTGGATATTGATGCGCGGCTCGATGAGCCGTGCGGCGTCGGCCGCCGAGGCGTAGCGGCTGGCGGTTTCGGGCGTGATCTGCATCAGGCCCAGCGCGCCACGCGGCGACACGGCGCCGCGCTGGTAGCCGGACTCGACGGCGATGACGGCCTTCAGCAGCTCGGCGTCCACGCCATGCTGCAGCGCCGCCTCACGCACCCAGGGCTGCACGGCCTTCACCTCGGGCGCAATCTCCAGCCAGGCCAGCAAGGCCAGACCGGCGTCGGTCTTGCCCGGCACGCGCTGCATGCCCACGCTGCCCAGCACGGGGGTGTAGCGCGCGTCGAGCCGCCGCGGCGCGAAGTGCGCCACGCCGGCGGCGTCAACGAAGCCCCACAGCTCAGCGTGAGCGGGCAGCGCCAGACAAGCCAGCAGCACGGCAAGCCAGGCCTTCATGGGGTGACCTCCAGCCCCAGCGCCATGCGCGCCTGGTATTCGCGGTCCAGCAGCGACATGACGACCAGCGAGTCGTAGCCATCGGCAAGGTCGCTGGTGACCCGCACGCTTTCGCGCAGCCGGCCCTCCTCGACAAAGCCTTCGCTTTGGTAGAGCTTCAGCGCGCGCGTGTTCAGCGCCTTCACGTCCAGCCAGAAGCGGTGTGCCTTCAGCTGCGTGAAGGCCATGGCCTTCAACTGCCGCACGGCCGAGCGGCCCAGGCCGCGGCCCTTGGGCTGCAGCACCAGCCGCTTCAGCTCGACCGAGCCGTTGGGGTTGCGGCAGCCCTGCAGGATGACGAAGCCGATGCGTTCGAGCTGGTCGCCTTCCTCCAGGATGAAGTGGCGCGAGTCTGGAAAGCGGATCGCGCCCTCGTGCTGCGGCCGCTCCCACGGCGTGATGAAGGGCAGGTTCACGCCGTCGCGCTCGACCGAGACCACCCAGTCGAGGTCGGACAGCATGGTCGGACGCAGCCTGAGGCTCATGCGCCCTCGAAGCCGGCCAGCACGGCGACGACGTTGCGGCCGATGGCCTCGGTCGCATAGCCGCCTTCCTGGATGAACAGCGTCGGCGCGCCGAACGCGGCCAGGCGCCGGCCCATGCGGCGGAACTCCGGCTCGTCCAGCCTGAAGTGCGAGATCGGGTCGCCGCCATAGGTGTCCACGCCCAGCGACACGATGAGCAGCTCCGGCTTGTAGGCCGTCAGCCGCGCCAGCGCCTGCTCCAGCGCCGCGAACCAGTCGTCGTTGGCCACGCCCACCGGCAGCGGGAAGTTGGCGTTGCAACCCACACCCTCGCCCGCGCCGGTCTCGTCGGCATGGCCCAGGAAGAACGGGAACTCGGTGCGCGGGTCGCCATGGACGCTGGCGTAGAACACGTCGGCGCGGTCGTAGAAGATGGCTTGCGTGCCATTGCCGTGGTGGTAGTCCACGTCCAGGATGGCGACGCGCGCCAGGCCCGCGTCGCGCGCGGCCTGCGCGGCGACAGCGGCGTTGTTGATGAAGCAGTAGCCCCCGAAGAAGTCGGCACCGGCATGGTGGCCGGGCGGGCGGGTCAGGCAGTAGGCCGCGCGCTCGCCGGCCAGCACAAGGTCCAGGGACGTCAGGCTGGCTTGCGCGCCGGCGTAGGCCGCGGCCCAGCTGCCGGCCGTCAGCGGCGTGCCGCTGTCCATCGAATACAGGCCCATGCGGGCCGCGAAGCTGGCCGGCTCGACATCGCTGCGCAGCGAGCGCACGGGCCACACAGCCGGGAAGGCGTCGCCCTCACCGCCCGTGGCCAGCCACCCGGCATGCGCGCCGGCGATGAAATCCAGATAGCGCGGCGCGTGCACGCGCGCCAGTGGTTCGCGGCCGTGGTCCACCGGCGCCAGCACGTCGCCGAGCCCGGCCACCTGCAGCGCCTGCAGGATGTAGTCGGCACGTGCCGGGATCTCGAAGGCCGGCACCAGCCGGCCGCGGAAGAACTCGTGCGTGGCCGCGTGCTGCGCGTGCCGGGCGTTGTAGACGGTGCGCATCAAGCCCTCGTTCCGCCGGGGCGGGCGCAGCCGCGTGCGACGCGGGGCGTCGTGCGGCGTGGGCTGAAGGCGGGGGCGGTCGTCACGGCGCGGGATTGTGCCGCGCTTTGAATCCGCCCCTCCCCGCCACTGTCCCGGCGCGCCTCCCTCAGTTGCCGCAACCCAGCGCGGCAATGCGGTCGTGCGCCGCCTTGGCCTGCACCAGGCCGTTGCCGTAGTGGTCGTCACGGCCGGGGGCGCCCAGGTCCAGCGCACTCTTGTTCAGCGACGCGCGAAGCTGCGGCGCCGTGCAACCCGCATGCAGGCTCCACACCAGCGCCGCGACAGCGGACGCATGGGGCGTCGCCATCGACGTGCCGTTGTAGCTGGCGTACAGGTCGGGCAGGCCGAAGACGGCGACGCTGGTCGCCTGGCCCAGTTGGCCCAGCAGCGTCGCGCCATCGGCCTGCGTGGCGCCGACGGATGGGATGGTCGTCACCGTCTCGCCCAGCGTGCCCAGCAGGTCGCCGGCGGCGTTGTTGTAGATGACGGCGCCGACGCCGCCGCTGTTCTGGCAGTTCAGCACCTTGTCGGCGAAGGCGATGCTGCCGCGCTGAATCAGGCAGACCTTGCCGGTCATGCTGCCCGGCGTGGCAGAGCTGCCCAGGCCGAAGTCGGCCAATGCGCCGCTGGCGCTGCTGCGCGGCGAGCCGTCCATGGACTGCACCGTGAAGCCAGCGCCGCCCACGTTCAGCGAGCCACCGGTCTGGCTGTAGGCCGGCACGGTCGACAGCACGGCCACGCCGGGGGCGGCCAGCTCGACGTCGGCATTGAACTGCGAGAAATCAGCCACGACCTTGTTCGCATCCACCGCCGCGATGGACACCACCTCCGGGAAGGCCGCCGGATAGGACAGCGTGTTGTCGCCCTCGTTGCCGGCCGCCGCCACGACGAGGATGCCCTGCTTGGCCAGCCGGGCCACGACACGGGCCTCGGCCCGGCTGCCGGTGGGGCCGCCCAGCGACATGCTGATGACGTTGGCGCCCGCGCGGCCGCATCCCAGCATGGCGCGTGCGATCACCGCGTCGCTGGCGCTGCCACTGGCGTCGAACACCTTGGCGATGTGCAGGTTCAGGCGGCCCGACGGCGCCACGCCAACGACGCCGACCGCGTTGTTCAGCGCCGCGATGGTGCCGGCGACATGCGTGCCGTGCGAGTTCTCGTCGGTGTTCCAGGCGCCGGATTTGGTGAAGTTCTGGCCAGTCATCGGGATGCCGGCCAGGTCCTCGTGCGTGCCGTCGATGCCGGAGTCGACGATGCACAGGCGCCGGTTGCCGGCCTGCGCGTCGGAGAGTTGGTCGGCCTGCACCATCGCGATGCCATAGGGCGCGACCTGGGCCTGCGAGCCGGCTACGCGGATGCTGCGGTTGCCCAGCACGTGCCGCTCCACCGGCTCGTCGGCGAAATCGACTTGCGCGTGGCGGGCCAGCGCCTTGGCGGCGCCGCGCGGCATGCTGACGACGAGGGCGTCGATCTCGGACAAGTCCTCGACGACCCGCCCGCCGCCGCGGCCGACTTCGGCGCGCACGGCACCGCCGCCGTTGGCCTTGTGGCCCACGATGAGCTGGACTTCATCTTTGCCGGCCGCGAACGCCGTCGACATGACGGCGGCGCCGAGGCAGAGGACAACGGCACGGAGGGCGAACTTGTGCTGACGCATGGCAGCTCCTTGGGATGAGGTGGCAGCCATTCTTCGCCGCCCATTCGCCGCGTCAACACAGGATCGCCCCGCCCCCTAGGCCAGGGGGTTCAGACGTCGATCTCGACCGCGTCGCCGTGCAACTCCATCAGCTCGCGCCGCGACGCCGCCTCGCCCTTGCCCATCAGCTTGTTGAAGGCCTCCACCGTGGCGCCGAAATCGAGCTGGCCGTACTCGACGCGCGACAGGCGGCGCGTCTCGGGGTTCAGCGTCGTGTCCCACAGCTGCTCGGCGTTCATCTCGCCCAGGCCCTTGAAGCGGCTGATGCTCCAGGAACCCTCGCGCGCGCCTTCCTTGCGCAGCTTGTCCAGCGTCGCCGTCAGCTCGCCGTCGTCCAGCGCATACAGCTTGGCGGCGGGCTTCTTGCCACGCGCTGGCGCGTCGACGCGGAACAGCGGCGGACGGGCAACGAACACATGGCCGGTTTCGACCAGCTTGGGGAAGTGGCGGAAGAAGAGTGTGAGCAGCAGCACCTGGATGTGCGAGCCATCGACGTCGGCGTCGGACAGGATGCAGACCTTGCCGTAGCGCAGGCCGGAGAGGTCCGGCGTGTCGTTGGGGCCATGCGGGTCCACGCCCAGCGCCACCGAGATGTCGTGGATCTCGTTGTTCTTGAACAGCAGGTCGCGCTCGACCTCCCAGGAGTTCAGCACCTTGCCGCGCAGCGGCAGGATGGCCTGCGTCTCCTTGTCGCGGCCCATCTTGGCGCTGCCGCCGGCGGAGTCGCCCTCGACGAGGAAGACCTCGTTGTGCAGCAGGTCGCGGCTCTCGCAGTCGGTCAGCTTGCCGGGCAGCACGGCCACGCCGGAGCCCTTGCGCTTCTCGACCTTCTGGCTGGCGCGCTGGCGGGTCTGCGCCTGCTTGATGACCAGCTCGGCCAGCTTCTTGCCATGGTCGACGTGATGGTTCAGCCACAGCTCCAGCGCCGGCTTCACATAGGCCGACACCAGCCGCAGCGCGTCGCGCGAGTTCAGCCGCTCCTTGGTCTGACCCTGGAACTGCGGGTCCAGCACCTTGGCCGACAGCACGAAGCTGGCGCGGGAGAACACGTCGTCCGGCATCAGCTTCACGCCCTTGGGCAGCAGCGAGTGCATCTCGATGAAGCCCTTGACCGCGCCGAACAGGCCGTCCTTCAGGCCCGACTCGTGCGTGCCGCCGGCCACCGTCGGGATCAGGTTCACATAGCTTTCGCGCAGCGGTGCGCCGTCCTCCGTGAAGGCCACGCACCAGGCGGCGCCCTCGCCCTCGGCAAAGTTCTCGCTCTCGCCGGCCGTGGCAAAGCCTTCGCCCTCGAACAGCGGGATCAGCGGGTCGCTGTTCATGGACTGCGACAGGTAGTCGCGCAGGCCGGCCTTGTAGAGCCAGGTGGTCGTCTCGCCGGTCTTCTCGACCTTCAGCGTGACCGTCACGCCCGGCATCAGCACGGCCTTGGAGCGCAGCAGATGCACCAGTTCGTGCTTGGGCAGCTCGGCGCTCTCGAAATACTTGGCCTCGGGCCAGACGCGCACCGTCGTGCCCTGCTTGCGGTCGCCGCTGGCGGCGGGGCGGCTGACGACTTGCTGCACCACGTCGCCGTGCTCGAAGGCGATGCCCGCCACCTGCTTGTCGCGCCAGACGGCCACTTCCAGCCGCTTGGCCAGCGCGTTGGTCACCGACACGCCCACGCCGTGCAGTCCGCCCGAGAAGCTGTAGGCGCCGCCCGAGCCCTTGTCGAACTTGCCGCCGGCGTGCAGCCGCGTGAAGACGATCTCGACGACCGGCACCCCTTCCTCCGGGTGCAGCCCGAAGGGGATGCCGCGGCCGTCGTCGGCGATGGACACCGAGCCGTCGGCATGCAAGGTCACGTCGATGCGCTTGCCGAAGCCGCCCAGCGCCTCGTCGGCGGCGTTGTCGATGACCTCCTGGATGCAGTGCAGCGGGTTCTCGGTCCGGGTGTACATGCCCGGACGTTGTTTGACAGGCTCCAGGCCCTTCAGGACGCGGATCGAGGCTTCGCCATAGGACGAGGGAGAGGAAGGCGGACGGGTCGACATAGGGGCGGGATTCTATGAACCCGCTAGCGCTAGGATTCGCGGCCCCCGAAGAGCGAGTGTTCGAGCTTGAGATTCCTGACCGCCTTTTTGCTGCTGGCCTGCGGACTCGCGCAGGCCGACGCCCCCTATCAGGCCAGCGCCCCGCTGTCCTGGGAACTGAAGAATGCACGCTGGTTCGACGGCCAGAGGATCCAGCGCGGCAACCTCTACGTCGAGAACGGCGTCTTCGTCGCCAAGAAGCCGGCCAAGGTCAACCGCAAGATGGACATCCACGGCCAGCAGGTGCTCATCAACCCGCTGGCCGAGGCGCACAACCACAACCTGCAGACCGCCTGGGGCTGGGGCCAGTACGCCCAGACCTATCTGGACGAGGGTGTCTTCTACGCCGCCATGCTGTGCGGTGACCCGGCCAGCGTCGCCGAGGTCAGGCCGCTGGCCGCCACGCCAGCGGCGCCGGACGTCAGCTTCGTGACCGCCTGCATCACGTCCAGCGACGGCTACCCGCTGGCCGCCGTGCTGCCCGACCCCAGCGCCGAAGCGGCCGCGGCGCAGAAGCAGATCGTCCTCATCGACAGCCCCGAGCAAGCGCTGGCGCAATGGCCCGCCATCAAGGCCCGTGGCGGCAGCTGGCTTCGCATCGTGCTGGCCCACAGCGAGCGCCCCGAGCTGCGCGGCCGGCCGGAGATGTTCGGCCGCCTGGGCCTGACGCCCGAAACCGCCAGCGCGCTGACCCGGCTGGCACGCGCGGACGGCCGGCGTGTCGTCGCCCATGTGGAGACGGCGGCCGACTTCGACGCCGCGCTGGCCGCCGGCGTCGACGCCATCGCCCACCTGCCCGGCTACGCCAACACGCTGGACGAGGCGCCCGAGCGCTTCGTGATCAGCGAGGCCGCAGCCAGCCAGGCCGCGCGCCAGCACACCGCCGTCATCACGACGACGGCCGCCACCGCCCTGTTCAAGCTCGATGCCGCGCCGCTGGCCGCACTGAGGGGCGTGCAACGTGCCAACCTGGCCCGGCTGCAGTCGGCGGGCGTGCAGTTGCTCATCGGCTCCGACGTCTTTGTCGGCACCGGTCGGGCGGAGTTGCACGCGCTGGACGAACTGGGCCTCGACCGCGCCACGCTGCTGCGTCTGGCCACGCGCGACACGCCGCTGGCGCTGTTCCCGGGCCGCAAGCTGGGCTGCTTCGAACCCGGCTGCGAGGCCAGCTTCCTGGTGCTGGGCGCCGACCCGCTGGCCGACCTGGCGACCGTCGACATGCCGCTGCTGCGCGTCAAGCAGGGCCGGCTGCTGACGCGCCTGGCCGACGTGGCCGCGGCCAGCTCGCAGGCCAGCACGTCCACCGCCGATACGCCCAAGAAGGCTGCGACCAGAAAGAAGGGCGGCAAGGCCACGGCGCAAACCAAGACGCCCAGCAAGGCCAAACGGCGCTGATTACAGTCGCCCGATGAACACCCCCCGCACCGCCTCCCCCGGCCTGTCCGTACAGCAGGTGCTGCTGTGCGGCGCCATGATCGTCACGCTGTCCATGGGCATACGCCATGGCTTCGGCTTCTGGTTGCAGCCCATCATCACGGAGCGCGGCTGGACACGCGAGACCTTCTCCTTCGCGATGGCCGTTCAGAACCTGGCCTGGGGCATCGCCGGCCCCATCGCCGGCATGCTGGCCGACCGTTTCGGCGCCTGGAAGGTGCTGATCGCCGGCGGCGTGATGTACGCCTGCGGCCTGCTGCTGATGGCCGTGACCAGTCACCCGCTGAGCTTCACGCTGGGCGCCGGCGTGCTGATCGGCATCGCCCAGTCCGGCTCGACCTACGCCGTCATCTACGGCGTGCTGGGCCGCACGGTGGCGCCGGAGAAGCGCTCCTGGGCCTTCGGCGTGGCGGCGGCCGCCGGCTCGTTCGGCCAGTTCGTCATGATCCCCATCGAGACCTGGCTGATCAGCCATCTCGGCTGGCAGGGCGCGCTGTACCTGCTGGCCGGCGCCGCGCTGCTGATCCTGCCGCTGGCGCTGGGCGTGCGCGAGCGCAGCGTGGCCGCCTTCAGCGGCGCCCACCAGAGCATCGGCCAGGCGCTGCGCGAGGCCTTCGGCTACCGCAGCTTCCAGCTGCTGATGCTGGGGTATTTCGTCTGCGGCTTCCAGGTCGTCTTCATCGGCGTGCACCTGCCCAGCTACCTGAAGGATCACGGGCTGGGCATCGGCGTGTCCACCGGCGCGCTGATGCTGATCGGCCTGTTCAACATCTTCGGCACCTACGCCGCCGGCATGCTGGGCCAGCGCTTCCCGAAGCGCTATCTGCTGTCGGCCATCTACGGCCTGCGCGCCATCGCCATCGTCATCTTCATCTCGGTGCCGCTGACGCCGCTGAGCGTCTACATCTTCGCGGCCGTCATCGGATTCCTGTGGCTGTCCACCGTGCCGCCGACCAACGCCGTCGTCGCGCAGATCTTCGGCGCGCAACACCTGTCCATGCTGGGCGGCTTCGTGTTCTTCAGCCACCAGATCGGCAGCTTCCTGGGCGTCTGGCTGGGCGGCAAGCTCTATGACACCACCGGCAGCTACGACGTCGTGTGGTGGCTGGCGATCGCGCTGGGCGTCATGGCGATGCTGGCCAACCTGCCGGTGCGCGAGGCACCGATCCTGAGGGCGCCGGGAGCGCAACCGGCATGAAGCCGCGCCGCTGGATCCTGCCGGTGCTCGCCGCGGCGGTGCTCGCCGCCACGGTGATGGCCTACCGCCACCCGGCGGTCATGATCCAGCTCAGCGAACAGATCTGGGCCTGCTTCGGATGAGCGGCACGCCCTCGGCCTGGCTGCAGCGCTTCGCACCTCAACCGCCTGGCGTCGCGCTGGACGTGGCCTGCGGTTCGGGCCGCAATCTCACATGGCTTGCCGAGACCGGCTGGCGCGTCACCGGTGTCGACCGAGACACGGCCGCCACGGCGCCCTTGCGAGAGCGCGCCGAGATCGTCGACGCCGACATCGAGGCCGGCCCATGGCCGCTGCCGGACCGCGAATTCGATCTCGTGGTCGTCTGCAACTATCTGTGGCGGCCGCTGCTCGACACAATCAAGCACGCCGTCAAACCCGGCGGCTGGCTGATCTGGGAAACCTTTGCCGACGGCCAGCAGACGATAGGCCGGCCGTCACGGCCCGATTTCCTGCTGCAGCGGGGCGAATTGCTGCGCATCTGCGAGGGGTGGCATATCGTGGCTTACGAAGACCTGTTCGAAGGCGGCGCTGGAATCGAAACCTCGCCGCGCTTCGTCCAGCGCATCGCCGCCATTCGACCGCCGCCAGCGGCCTAAAATCGCCAGATCCCTTAAGACATTCCCACCATGAAGCCCATCCTCGGCAGCATCGTCGCCCTCGTCACGCCCATGAACGAGGACGGCAGCATCGACTACCCGGCCCTGCGCCGCCTGATCGACTGGCATGTCGAGGAAGGCACGGCCTGCGTCGGCGTCGTCGGCACGACCGGCGAGTCGCCCACGGTCAGCATGGAAGAGAACCGCGAAATCATCCGTGTCGCGGTCGAGCACGCCAAGGGCCGTGTGCCCGTCCTGGCCGGCACCGGCGCCAATTCCACCGCCGAGGCCATCGAGCTGAGCCGCTACGCCAAGGAAGTCGGCGCGGACTGCACGCTGTCCGTCGTGCCCTACTACAACAAGCCCTCGCAGGAAGGCATCTACCAGCACTTCAAGGCCATCGCCGAGGCCGTGGACATCCCCATGATGCTCTACAACGTGCCCGGCCGGACCGTGGCGGACATGGCGCCCGAGACCGCGCTGCGCTGCGCCAGCCTGCCCGGCGTCTTCGGCATCAAGGAGGCCTCCGGCAACATCGAGCGCGCAGCCTTCCTGATCAAGCACGCCCCCGAGGGCTTCCACATCTACTCGGGTGACGACGGCACGGCCGTGGCGCTGATGCTGCTGGGCGGCCATGGCAACGTCAGCGTGACGGCCAACGTGGCGCCCGGCGCGATGGCCGAGCTGTGCCGCCTGGCGCTGGCCGGCAACGCCATCGAGGCCCGCAAGATCCATCTCAAGCTGCTGGGCCTGCACAAGCAGCTGTTCTGCGAACCCAGCCCCGGCCCGGCCAAGTGGGCGCTGTCGCGCCTGGGCCGTTGCGGCGCTGCGCTGCGCCTGCCGATCACGCCGCTGACGGCCGCCGGTCAGGCCAGCGTCGGGCAGGCGCTCATCGAAGCCGGACTGCTCTGAGTCCTCTGGTCTAATGCGCGGCTGCGCCGGCCAAGACCGGCGTCTTTGTTCCCCGGAGATTTCCAGCGTGATGTCTGTTTCCTCGCTTCGCCCCACGGCGACCCGCCTGGCCTGCACGGCCTTCGTCCTGTCGCTCGCCGGCTGCAGCTCACTCGACATCTTCTCGTCGGACAAGGTCGACTACAAGGCGGCCTCGCGCCAGACCCAGGGCCTGGACGTCCCGCCCGACCTGACCCAGCTCGCCAAGGACAACCGTGCCCAGGTGCAAGGCGGCTCCATCACCGCCTCGGCGCTGTCCGCGGCCAAACCCACCGCAGGCAGCGCAGGCCCCGGCCTGTCGGCCAACAGCGTGGCACCCAACGCGGCCGGCGACGTGCGCATCGAGCGCAGCGGCACCGAACGCTGGCTGCACACCTCGGCCACGCCCGAGCAACTCTGGCCGCAGCTGCGCAACTTTTGGCAAGAGCGCGGCCTGGACGTTGTCAAGGAACAGCCCGAAGTCGGCGTCATGGAGACCAGCTGGGCCGAGAACCGCGCCAAGCTGCCGCAGGACTTCATCCGCCAGACCATCGGCAAGGTCTTCGACGGCCTGTACTCGACCGGCGAGCGCGACATGTACCGCACCCGCATCGAGCGCAGCGCCAGCGGCACCGACATCTTCATCAGCCACCGCGGCATGCAGGAGGTCTACACCTCGCAAAGCCGTGACTCGACGTCCTGGCAGAACCGCCCCAGCGACCCGTCGCTGGAAGCCGAGATGCTGTCGCGCCTGATGCTCAAGCTGGGCGGCCAGGACACGGCCGCCAAGGCCCTTGTGGCCGAAGCCCCCACCACGCCGACCGCCAAGCCGTCGCCCCAGGCCGTGGGCGGCGAAGCCAATCGCCCGCGCCGTGCGCTGTCCGAAGTGCCCGACAGCCTCACTGTCAACGACGGCTTCGAGCGCGCCTGGCGCCGCACGGGCTTGTCGCTGGACCGCCATGGCTTCACGATCGAAGACCGCGACCGCGCAGCCGGCCTGTTCTACCTGCGCTATGCCGACCCCGAGCAAGCCGGCAAGGACGAGCCCAACTTCTTCCAGCGCCTGTTCGGCGCCAAGGCCGCGGCACCGGTGCGCTACCGCGTCTCCGTCAAGGCCGAGGGCGACAAGAGCACGGTGCGCGTGCTGGACGACCGCGGCCAAGCGATCGCGGACGACAACGCCAAGCGCATCCTCAGCCTGCTGATGGACGACCTGCGCTGATCCAGCGCAGCGCCCTCCCGCTGCCGTGATGCGCTTTTGCAGCCTCGGCAGCGGCAGCGGCGGCAACTCCACGCTGGTCGAGGCCAGCCAGGGCATCACGACCACCCGCGTCCTCATCGATGCGGGCTTCAGTGAACGCGAACTGACGCGGCGCCTGGCGCGCGCCGGCTGCACGCCGGCCGATGTCGACGCCCTCTTCATCACGCATGAACACGGCGACCATGTCGGCTGCTCGCTGGCGTTCGCGCGCCGGCACCGCAAGCCTCTGATCACCAGCCGCGGCACCTGGCGGGCCGTCGGGCGGGAAGACTTCGACATCGATCTGCTGCGCCTGACCCGCTGCGGCGAGGCGATCTCGCTGGGTGACCTGGAACTGCAGCCGTTCGCCGTGCCGCATGACGCGCAGGAGCCGCTGCAGCTGTGCCTCAGCGACGGCGTGGCGCGCCTGGGCGTCGTGACCGACCTGGGCAGCGCGCCGGCCAGCGTGGCCGAGGCGCTGCAGCGCTGCCAGGCCTTGCTGCTGGAATGCAATCACGACGAGGCGATGCTGCGCTCAGGGCCTTATCCGCCCATGTTGAAGCGACGCATCCTGGGCACGCATGGCCATCTGTCCAACGAGGCCGCTGCGGACCTGTTGTCGCGCTGCCGGCACGCTGCGTTGGGCACGGTCATCGCCGCTCACCTCAGTGAGCGAAACAACTCGCCGACCTTGGCCCGCGAAGCCCTGGCGCGGGTACTGCAGGGCGCGAATGACGATATTCGCGTTGCCGATCCGGTACTCGGTTCGGACTGGCTGGTGGTCGGCTGACAGCCGGGCCATTCAGCGCAAAGTTTTGTAATTCAATCTCGCCACAACTCGAATTCGCGGCGCGACAAAGAAAAAAGCCGTCGCTGCTCACGCAGCGGCGGCTTTTTCCGTGGGGACGAAGCGATTACTTCGAAGCGGCCGAGGCGGCGGCGTCGACGACGGCCGAAGCGGCAGCGTCAGCGGCGCTGGCAGCAGCCGAAGCCACTTCCGAAGCGGCTGCGGCCGGGACGGTCGCGACCGGGGCCTCAACCTTGGGTTCTTCCTTCTTGCTGCAAGCGGTCAGAGCAGCAGCAGCCAGCAGGGAAGCCAACAGGATCGACTTATTCATACTTGTCCTCAAACGTTTAAACGACGGTGCACACCATAACTTTGGGGTCGAGCGCCGGTGCTTTCCTGCACCAACGGGCGACCCCGACAGAACAAGACGCGGAAAACCTCGAGCGCTTCCCTCGCCTAGCCAATGATTATAGGGCTACCAATGTCACAAAGATTCAGAGGCCCAAAGTTGTCGGGGCAAATGATTCGCTGGACCGTTGCGCCAGGGCATCAAACCACTCCAGGCCACGCAGGCGGTCCGCCGGGTCGAGATTCAGTTCACCGCGCCACAGGTGCCGGTCGAACAGCCGCATGTTCAGCACGCCCTGCGTACCGGTGACCAGCAGCAGGCTTTGCGGCGCGGCCTCCAGCCGCAGTTCGGGCTCGACGGCGCGCGCGGTCACGCAATGCGCGAAGTCGCGCCGCCAGCGCACGAAACGCGGATGCCGGCGCGCCAGGTCGTCATATTGCAGCGCCAGCAGGTGCAGCTGGCGGCCGGCCCCGGCCCAGGCGGTCAAAGCAGCCAGCACGGCGCCGTCGGACAGCGGCCAGTCGACGAAGTTCGCGTCCCAGGCATGGAACTCGCGGTAACCCTGCTCGCACGACCACACCACGGTCTCGACAAGCAGGCGCTGGAACTCGGCCCGGCCGGCGAAGGTCTGCGGCGTCATTGCGGTTGCGGCTGCACCCAGCCGTCCTCGGTCCATTGGTCCAGCAGTTCGCGCGCGTCCGCCGACAGCCGGGCGACCTCGGCCGCGGACAGCCGGCGATGGTCGGCCAGCGAACGCATCAGCGCGGCGTCGCGGCCACCGGCGCGAAAGCTCTCGCCGTTGAGGAACACATGCGCCGTGTCGTAGAGCATGCGGCTGCGACGGTCCAGCGCGGCGCCCTGACCCGGCGACAGCGGCTCGCCGGGCTCGAACCAGACCTGGGCCTTGGGCTCCGTCAGCGCCTCGCCCAGCGCCCGCTCCAGCGCCAGCGGACGCTGCACGGCGGCCTCCACGGCGCGGCGCGCAAAGTCCAGCAGCGCCGTCGGCACGCGGGCCGGCTCGGTCACGGATTCCTGGCGCGGGTCGGCGTAGAGCTTGCCGGCGGCATCGACGTCGTCCAGCAGCCGCGGCAGCAGCTCGGCCGCCATGCCTTCGGCCGTCGACGCGCGAAAGCCGACGGACCCGGTCACGCAGCCGGGACCGACGGCGATGCCGTCATGCGCCCAGCCCGGGGGCAGGTAGAGCATGTCGCCGGGTTCCAGCACGAAATCTTCCTCGGGCTCGAAGTTCGCAATGATCTTCAGCGGCACGTCGTCGCGCAAGACCGCGTCGCGCTGCGGCGCAATGCGCCAGCGCCGACGCCCTGCGAGCTGGATCAGGAACACGTCGTAGGAGTCGAAATGCGGACCGACGCCGCCGCCGTCGCTGGCGATGGACAGCATCAGGTCGTCCAACCGCGCGTCCGGCACGAAGCGGAACTGGTCCAGCAGCGCACGCGCCTCGGCCAGGTGTTGGTCCAGCCCCTGCACGAGCAGCGTCCAGCCGGGCTTGCTCATGGCGGGCAGGCGCGCGATGGGGCCTTGCTTGAGTTTCCACTCGCCGTCGAAGGCCGTGACGAGGCGCGATTCGACATCGTCGCGAGCGGCCAGAGCCGCGAGGTCTTTCAGCGAAGCCGGCGGCGTCACGCCGTCAAAAGCCTGGCGCACGAGCAGCGGTTTCTTCTGCCAGTGCCGGCGCATGAACTGTGCCGGGCTGAGGCCGGCGAGCATCGAGGTAGGGAGTGCGATCTGCATGCGGGCATTGTGCCGAGGGCACGTGCGAAAATCGCGCCCATGCAAGTGACCCGCCCCTGTGTCGTCTCCCTGCGTTGGAGACTCGAAGATGCCCAGGGCCAACTCATCGACGAGTTGGCCGAGCCCATGGAATTCCTGCACGGCGGGGATGACTTGTTCGCCAAGGTCGAAGAAGCGCTGGAAGGCCAGGAGGTCGGCTTCGAGACCAGCCTCGCGCTGCAGCCCGAGGAGGCTTTTGGCGACTACGACTCCAACCTCGTCTGCTTCGAAGCGCGCAGCCTGTTTCCCGATGGCGTGGAGCCGGGCCTGCAGATCGAGGGCTTGCCCGAAGGCGCTGCCACCGAAGGCATGCCCGAAGACGTGGTCTACACGGTCACCGAGGTCTACCCGGAGCATGTCGTGCTGGACGGCAACCACCCGCTGGCCGGCATCGGCCTGCGCATGCATGTGACGCTGCTGGACGTGCGCCCAGCCACCGAGGCAGAGGCTCAGGCCGGCTCGGTCGGCGAACCCATCTTCATGGTGCAGACCGGCGCGCCGCCGGACGAGCCCCTCCACTGAACCGAAGGCGCCGCAGGCGCCTTTTTCATGCCTTGCCGGTGGAGCCGAAGCCGCCTGCACCCCGCTCGGAGGTGTCGAAACTGTCCACGCGGCGGAACTGCGCCTGCACGACCGGCACGATGACCAGCTGCGCGATGCGCTCGAAAGGCTGGATGACGAACTCGGTCTGGCCGCGGTTCCAGCAGCTGACCATCAGCTGGCCCTGGTAGTCACTGTCGATCAGGCCGACGAGGTTGCCCAGCACGATGCCGTGTTTGTGGCCCAGGCCGGAGCGCGGCAGGATGATGGCCGCCAGGCCCGGATCGGCGATGTGGATGGCCAGACCCGTGGGAATCAGCGTCGTCTGGCCGGGAGCCAGCGTGATCGCCTCGTCCAGGCAGGCGCGCAGGTCGAGGCCAGCGCTGCCGGGCGTGGCGTAGGCGGGGATCTGCTCGGCCATGCGGGCGTCGAGCACTTGCAAATCGATAGCGTGCATCAGAGTCGGGTGGAGAGGTCTTGGATCAGCTCGCGTGCGAGGCTGAGCTTGTCGGCGCGGGGCAATTCACGCTGGCCTTGCTCGTCGATGAGCAGCAGCGCGTTGTCGTCACGGCCGAAGGTGGCCGGGCCGAGGTTGGCGACGATCAGCGGGATGCCCTTGCGGCGGCGCTTGGCATCGGCGTGCTCGGCGAGCTTCTCGCTTTCGGCGGCGAAGCCGACGCAGTAAGGAGCTTTCGGCAGCTTGGCGACGGCTGCAAGGATGTCGGGGTTCTCGGCCATCGCGATGGTCGGCGCCGTGGCGCCGCCTTCGGCCTTCTTCAGCTTGTGCTCGTGCGTCTGCGCGGGGCGCCAGTCGGCGACGGCAGCGGTCGCGATGAACGCGTGCTGGTGCGTGGCCAACGGCAGCACGGCGTCGAACATCTGCTGCGCCGATTGCACGTCGATGCGCTGCACGCCGCGTGGCGTGGGCAGGTGCGCGGGGCCGGCCACCAGCATGACCTCGGCGCCGGCCTCGGCCGCAGCGCGGGCGATGGCGAAGCCCATCTTGCCGCTGCTGTGGTTGGTGATGCCGCGCACCGGGTCGATGGGCTCGAAGGTCGGGCCGGCGGTGATCAGCAGCTTCTTGCCGCGCAAGGTCTTGGGCGCCAGGAACGCCTCGACGTCGTCGAAGATCTCCTGCGCTTCCAGCATGCGGCCATCGCCGATCTCGCCGCAGGCCTGGTCACCGTTGGCGGGGCCGATGACGGTCGCGCCGTCGGCGGTGATCTGCGCGACGTTGCGCTGCGTGGCCGGGTGCGCCCACATCTCGCGATTCATGGCCGGCACGACCAGCAGAGGGCACTCATGGATGCGGCGCGCCAGCGCGGTCAGACTGACGAGGTCGTCCGCCCTGCCCTGCGCCAGCGCGGCGATCGCATCGGCGCTGGCCGGCGCCACCAGCATCACATCGGCCTCGCGGCTGAGGTTGATGTGGGCCATGTTGTTGTCGGGCCGTGCATCCCACTGGTCCGTGAAGACCGGCCGGTTGGACAAGGCCTGCATCGTCACCGGCGTGATGAACTGTTGCGCGCCCTCGGTCATCATGACCTGCACCGTCGCGCCGCCCTTCACGAACAGGCGCGTCAGCTCGGCGATCTTGTAGCCGGCGATGCCGCCGGTCATCGCGAGAAGGATGTGTTTGCCGTAAAGGGGACTGCTTGTCGTCATCAGCGCTTCCTGAACACCAGGTCCCACACGCCATGTCCGAGCTTGATGCCACGGTTCTCGAACTTGGTCAGCGGGCGGTAGGCGGGCTTGTCAGCGTAACCCGTTGCAGCGGCCGCGGTATTCAGGAGATGGGGCTCGGCCGACAGCACTTCAAGCATCTGCTCGGCGTAGGGCTGCCAGTCGGTCGCGCAGTGCAGGTAGCCGCCGGGCGCCAGGTGCTTCACCAGCTTGGCGACGAACTCGGGCTGGATCAGGCGGCGCTTGTTGTGGCGCTTCTTGTGCCAGGGGTCGGGGAAGAAGATGTGTACGCCGGCCAGCAGGTCCGGGCCGATCATGTCGCGCAGCACCTCGACCGCGTCGTGCTGGACGATGCGGATGTTGGCGATCTGCTTCTCGTCGATGAGCTTGAGCAGCGCGCCCACGCCGGGCTCATGCACCTCGCAGCCGATGAAGTCATGATCGGGCAGCGTCTGCGCGATCTCGGCCGTGGCGCCGCCCATGCCGAAGCCGATCTCCAGCACCAGCGGGGCCTTGCGGCCGAAGACTTGTTCAGGAGCGATGCGTTCGGGCTTGTAGGGCAGCACGAACTTCGGGCCCAGTTCGGCCAGGGCCTTGATCTGGCCGGTGCCCATGCGGCCGGCGCGGGTGACGAAGCTCTTGATCGCGCGGCGTGGCGGATCCTGCGGTGGCTGGCCTTGCTCTTCGCTCATCAGCCGACCTCGGCCATGACCATGGGCGTGGCTGCCACATCGGCATCGCCCAGCGTGCAGGCGGCCAGATACGAGGCGATCGCGCGGTCGGCGGCGGCGTCATCGGCCGCGTGGATCAGCGCCAGCGGCTCGCCGGCGGCGACGCGCGTGCCGAGCGGCTTGACGGCGGAGAAGCCGACACGCATGTCGATGGCATCACCCGCCTTGCGGCGCCCGCCGCCCAGCTCGACGATGGCCACGCCCAGGTCGCGGGTCGACATCGTCGTGATGACACCGGCGCGCGGTGCAGCCACGGGCTTCACGACCGGTGCGGCGGTGAGATACGCCTCGGGTCGTTCCATCAGGTCGGCCGGGCCGCCCAGGGCCACGACCATCTTGGCGAATTTCTCGGCGGCGGCGCCGGAGTCCAGCGCGGCCTGCAGCTTCACGCGGGCGGCAGCGATGTTGCCGGCCAAGCCACCCAGCACCAGCATCTCGGCGCACAGCGCCAGCGTCACCTCGTGCAGGCGCTGCTCGCGGTGCTCGCCGGTCAGGTAGCGGATGGTCTCGATGACTTCCAGCGAGTTGCCGACATCCGTGCCCAGGATCTGGTTCATGTCGGTGATCAGCGCGCGTGTCTTCAGGCCCGCGCCACCGGCGACGGCGACGATGCTCTCGGCCAGTTCCTGCGCGAACTCGGGCGTGGACGCGAACGCGCCGTTGCCGCACTTGATGTCCATCGCCAGGCCTTCGAGGCCGGCGGCCAGCTTCTTGGACAGGATGCTGGCGGTGATCAGCGGCACGCTCTCGACCGTGGCCGTCACATCGCGCGTGGCGTAGAAGCGCTTGTCGGCAGGCGCCAGGTCAGCGGTCTGGCCAATGATGGCGCAGCCCAGCGAACGCACGATCTGGTCGAACTTCGCCGGGTCAGGCGTGGTCGTGTAGCCGGGGATGGCTTCCAGCTTGTCGACCGTGCCACCGGTGTGGCCCAGGCCGCGGCCGGCAATCATCGGCACATAGCCGCCGCAGGCCGCCACCATGGGCGCCAGCATCAGGCTGACCTTGTCGCCCACGCCGCCGCTGCTGTGCTTGTCCAGCACCGGGCCGGGCATGCCGGGCCAGCGCATGACGCGGCCGGAATTCATCATCGCGCGCGTCAACAGCACCGCTTCGTCGCGGCCCATGCCCTTCAGGAACACGGCCATGCCGAGCGCGGCGACCTGGCCTTCGCTCCAGGAGTTGTCGACCAGGCCGCGGACGAAGTGGTTGATCTGCGCTTCATTGAGCGCGAGGCCGTCGCGCTTGGCGCGGATGATTTCTTGAGCAAGCATGGTTCAGTAAGCGGCGGTGACGGCGGCGGATTCAGCGCCAGCCAGCACGGCTTCGATGTCGGTGAGCAGGCCGCTTGCGCCAAAGCGCAGGCGTTGTGGGTTCAGGGCTTCGGCACCCAGCGCGGCTTCGGCCA
This sequence comes from Roseateles sp. P1_C6, assembly GCF_056406315.1. Classification (NCBI taxonomy): domain Bacteria; kingdom Pseudomonadati; phylum Pseudomonadota; class Betaproteobacteria; order Burkholderiales; family Sphaerotilaceae; genus Roseateles; species Roseateles sp. P1_C6. The sequence continues at coordinate 256,499 of NZ_JBFUAK010000002.1, read as the reverse complement.
GGGCGATGTAGCCGGCGGCATCCGCCACCGAGCGCACACCGCCGGAAGCCTTGAAGCCGGCGGCGGACAGGCCGCTGGCCTTGATCTCCTTCAGCATCGTGGCGGCGGCGACGGGCGTCGCGCCGGTCTTGGTCTTGCCGGTGCTGGTCTTGACGAAGTCCGCGCCGGCCGCCAGCGCCAGGCGCGTGGCCTGGGCGATGCGATCGGTGGAGCCCAGCTCACCGGATTCGATGATGACCTTCAGCGTCAGCGGGCGGCTGGCGAAGCGGACCTCGGACAGGAACTCCGCCACCTCGGTCGTCTGCCCGGCCATCAGCGCGCGGTACGGCAGCACGACGTCAACCTCGTCGCCACCGGCTTGCGCGATCACGGCCACGTCGGCCAGCGCGCGCTGCACGTCCAGCGCGCCGTCGGGGAAGTTGGCGACCGCGGCGACCTTGATGGACGCTGGCAGCGCGGCGCGGGCCAGCGCAACGAAGCGCGGCCAGACGCAGACGGCGGCCACGGGGCCGTTGACGGTCTGCGCACGCTGGCACAGCGCCGCGATGTCGGCGGCGGTGTCGGCGTCGTTGAGGCTGGTCAGGTCCAGGCAGGCCAGCGCGGTACGGGCCGCTGCCTTCAGGTCCGTGCTCATAGCGTCAGGTCCGCGAAGCTGGCGATCAGCGCCGCCAGAAAGGCCGACGCGCGCTCGCCCGACATCTGCGCCTGCTTCAGCGTCAGGTCATGCGTCAGCGCCTCGGCGGACAAGCCGGCCGCCATGTTGGTCATCAGCGCCACGCCCATGACCTTGAGGCCGGCATGGCGGGCCAGGATGGTCTCGGGCACGGTGCTCATGCCCACGGCGTCGGCGCCCCAGGCGGCGAACATGCGGATCTCGGCCGGCGTCTCGAACTGCGGGCCCAGCGCCCAGCAGTAGGTGCCCTCGCCCAGCATCAGGTTCTCGCGCTTGGCCAGCGCCAGCGCGTGCTTGCGCAGGTCGGCGTCGTAGGCGTTGACCATGTCGACGAAGCGATGGCTGCCCTGCTCGCCCACCAGCGGGCTGCGCTGCGGCGCGTTTATGTGGTCGGCGATCAGCATCAGGCTGCCGGGCGGCATGTGGCCGCGCAGGGAGCCGGAGGCATTGGTCTGCACCACCAGCTTGACACCCCAGCGCTTCAGCGAGCGCAGTGCGCCGGCCATGCCGGTGCAGTCGCCGGACTCGTAGGTGTGGGCGCGGCCGCGCAGGAAGATCACGCGCTGGGCGCCGATGGTGCCGACGACGATCTCGTTGACATGGCCTTCGACCTTGGGCTGCGGGAAGGCGGGCAGCTCGGTGTACGGCAGGTTCTTGGCGTCCTGCACATGGCTGACGGCGCCAGCCCAGCCGGAACCGAGCACGACGGCGACGGCGGGGGCTTCACCGAACAGGGATTGCAGCTTCTCGACGCTCGCGGTGATCGCGACGTCGAGCTGGGTGTTGTTGATCATGGGAAACCTCAGAAATTCAGATGGCTGGGTCCGAAGCTGTGGGGGAGCAGTTCGGCCAGGGTCCAGCGTTGGCGGATGCCGCCAGGATCGCCGGCAATGATGACAAGCTCTTCCGGCACGGAGAACTCGCGCAGCTTCTGTCGGCAGCCGCCGCAGGGGGTGATGATGTCCGGGCCCGGTCCGGTCACGAGGACGGCCCGGGCCTGCTTGCCGCCGGCCATGATCATGGCCGTCAGCGCCGACGGCTCGGCGCACCACCCTTGCGGGTAGGAGGCGTTCTCCATGTTGGCGCCGAGGTGGATGCGGCCCTGCTCGTCGAGCAGGGCCACGCCGACCTTGTATTTGGAATACGGCGAATGCGAGAACTCGCGCGCCTTCAGGGATTCGGCCAGCAGGCGGTCCAGCAGGTGTTGCGTAAGTTCCATCTCAGCGTTCCTTCACGTACGGTCGGCCGAGGGCCTTGGGGGCGACGGCAGAACCAATGAAGCCAGCGAGCAGCACCACCGTCAAGATGTAGGGCAATGCCTGGATCAGCTGCACGGGTACTTCGCCGACGCCCGGCAACTGCACGCCCTGCATGCGGATGGCCATCGCGTCCAGGAAGCCGAACAGCAGGCAGGCACCCATGGTCGGCAGCGGCTTCCACTTGCCGAAGATCATGGCCGCGAGCGCGATGAAGCCGCGCCCTGCCGTCATGTTGGGCGAGAAGGACGCGTTCTGCGCCAGCGTCAGGTAGGAGCCCGCCAAGCCGCACAACACGCCGTTCATCAGCAGCGCCTGGTAACGCAGGCTTTGCACGGACATGCCGGCCGCTTCCACCATCGCCGGGTTCTCGCCCACGGCGCGCAGGCGCAGGCCCGGGCGGGTGCGCTCCAGGAAGAACCACACGGCCGCGACCATCAGGAAGGCGACGTAGACCAGCACGTTGTGGCTCAGCAGGCCGTGGCCAAAGACGGACGCCAGCCAGTTGCCGGGCTGCGGCTCCGCAAAGCCCTTGGCGAGCGCGGTCAGGCGCACGTCGGGCTCGATGGGCGGCGTCTGGCCGCCCTGCTGGAACCAGGCGATGCCCAGCACGACAGTGAGGCCGGCGGCAATCATGTTCAGCGCGACGCCCGAGACGACCTGGTCGCCGCGGTTGGTCACGCAGGCGAAGCCATGCAGCAAGGACGCCAGGCTGGCCACGGCGATGGCGGCCAGCAGGCCCAGCCCGGTGGAGTGCGTGACCGAGGCCGTCGCCGCGGCGGCAAACGCCGCGAACAGCATCTTGCCCTCCAGGCCCAGGTCGACGACGCCGGCGCGCTCGGACAGCACGCCCGCCATCGCGCACAGCAACAGCGGCGCACTGACGCGCAGCGTGGACGCCAGCACCGAGGCGATCAGGACTTCATCCATCAGCGGCCTCCCTTGACGGCAGCGTAGACCCGCGCGAACAGCGGCGCGCTGACGGTGGCCATGGCGCCCGAGAACAGCACGATCAGGCCTTGCGCCGTGACGACCATCTCGCGGCTGAAGCCTTGCAGCTCGAAGCTGACCTCGACGCCGCCCTGGTAGAGCACGCCGAACAGCAGCGACGCCAGCACGATGCCGACCGGATGGTTGCGGCCCATCAGCGACACGGCGATGCCGGTGAAGCCGGCGCCGGCGACGAAGTCCAGCGTCAGCTTGCCCTGCACGCCGGAGATCTCGTTGATGCCGACCATGCCGGCCAGCGCACCGGAGATGGCCATGGCGATCATGACCTGGGCCCGCGGGCGGATGCCGGCGTAATGGGCCGCGCGCGGTGCGCTGCCGACGGAGCGGACCGCGTAGCCGGCGGCGCTCTTCCACAGGAACCAGCCGACCGCCACGCAGGCGACCAGCGCGATAACCAGGCTGAGGTTCAGCGGCGACGACGGCAGCTCATAGCCCAGCGCTGCCGCCATCTGGTGCAGGGCCGGCATGCGGGCGCTGTCGGCGAACTCGGCGGACTCCACCGACATGCTGCCCGCCGGGCGCAGCCAGTTCACCAGCAGGTAGGCGTTCAGCGCCGCGCCGAGGAAATTGAACATGATGGTCGTGATGACGATGTGACTGCCGCGCCAGGCCTGCAGATAGGCCGGCAGCGCCGCCCACAGCATGCCGAACAGCGCGGCGGCCACCACCAGCAGCGGCAGCACGACGATGGCCGGCAGCTTGGCGCCCAGCCACAGCGCCACCAGCGCCACGCCGACGCCGCCCAGCGTCGCCTGGCCTTCGCCGCCGATGTTGAACAGGCCGGCGTGGATGGCGACCGCCACGGCCAGGCCGGTGAAGATGAAGGTCGTCGCGTAGTACAGCGAATAGCCCAGCCCGCGCACGCTGCCCAAGGCGCCGTTGAGCAGGACCGTCAGCGCCTGCAGCGGGCTGTGGCCGATGACCATGACGACGAGGCCGGTCACGACCAGCGCGATGGCGAGGTTCCACAACGGCAGCAGGCCGATGTCGATCCAGCGGGGGAGAGTCAAAGGTTGGCTCATGCGGCCGCTCGTTCTTCTTGTGCGGCCATCAGCAGGCCGAGGCGCTTCTCGTCGCAGTCTTCGATGGCCAGCTCGCCGGTGATGCGGCCGCAGTTCATGACGACGACGCGGTCGGCCAGCGCCAGGATCTCGTCCAGCTCGCTGCTGACCAGCAGTACCGCGCAGCCGGCGTCGCGCAGCGCGCGCAACTGGCCGTGGATGAATTCGATGGCGCCGATGTCGACGCCGCGCGTGGGCTGACCCACCAGCAGCACGGTCGGCTGCTCACCAATCTCGCGGGCCAGGATGAGCTTCTGCTGGTTGCCGCCGGAGAACTTGGACGACCCCAGGTTCTCGTCGCGCGGCCGCACGTCGAAGCGCTCCTGCATCTGTCGCGTGGCCTCGCGCATCGCCGCATGGTTCATGGACGCGCCACGGCGGTATTTGGGCAGGGTCTGGTAGCCCAGCACGGCCGATTCCCACGCCGGGAAGCTCATGACCAGGCCCACCGCATGCCGGTCCTCGGGCACGTGCGCCAGGCGCAGCGTGCGGGCGCGGGCCGTGTCCAGCCAGGCGTCGGGCGAGAAGCTCGCGCCGCCCAGGTCCATGCGACCACCCTCGGGCGCACGCAGGCCGGACAACACCTCCAGCAGCTCGCTCTGACCGTTGCCCGACACGCCGGCCACGCCGACGATCTCGCCGGCCTTCAGCGTCAGGCTGACGCCCTTCAGCGCCGGCACGCCGTTGGCATGCTTGAGACTCAGGTCGCTGGCCTGCAGGCGGACTTCACCGGCATGCACTTCCAGCCCCTCGGGCCGGCCCAGCGTGACCTTGCGGCCGACCATGGACTCGGCCAGCGCCTCTTCGCTCCATTCAGAGATCGGACGCGTCTCGACGACCTGCCCCGCGCGCATCACTGTGACGGCGCTGCACAGGCTCATGACTTCGCGCAACTTGTGCGTGATGAGGATCAGCGTCGTACCGCGCTCCTTCAACTTGCGCAGCGTGACGAACAGCTGGTCGGTCTCCTGCGGCGTCAGCACGGCCGTCGGCTCGTCCAGGATCAGGATCTTGGCGCCGCGGTACAGCGCCTTCAGGATTTCCAGCCGCTGCAGCTCACCCACGGGCAGCTCGCTGACGAGCGCGTCCAGGTGCACATGCAGGCCGGTCTCGGCCATCAGCGCCTCCAGCTTGGCCCTGACCTTGGCCTTGGACGGCGTCAGGAAGAAGCCGCCCTCGGCGCCCAGCATGACGTTCTCCAGGCAGCTCAACGTGTCCACCAGCATGAAGTGCTGGTGCACCATGCCGATGCCCAGTTGAATGGCCTGCTGCGAGTTGGCGATGTGGACGGGCTGGCCGTTGACCTCAATGTGGCCCGAGTCGGCGTGGTAGTAGCCGTACAGGATGGCCATCAGCGTGCTCTTGCCGGCGCCGTTCTCGCCGACGAGGCCATGCACGCTGCCCGCGCCGATGTCGAACGACACCTCGCGGTTGGCCTGGACCGCGCCGAAGCGCTTGGAAATCGCCTGGAGGCGAACAGCGGACGTCATGGCGCCCCTCAGAACTTACAAGCGTTGTCCGCCATGTAGTCGGCCACCTTGACCTTGCCGGCAATGATGTCCGCCTTCACGGCGTCGACCTTCGCCTTCAGCGCGGGATTGAGCAGCTTGACGTTGTTGTCGTCGACGGCGTAGTCGACGCCGCCTTCCTTCAGGCCCAGCACGCTGACGCCGGGCTTCCAGCCCTTCAGCACGTTGTAGACGGCGACGTCCACGCGCTTGACCATGGAGGTCAGCATGGTGCCGGGCTGCAGGTGGTTCTGGTTGCTGTCCACGCCGATGGCCAGCTTGCCGGCGTCCTTGGCCGCCTGGTAGACGCCCACGCCGGTGCCGCCGGCGGCGGCGAAGACGACGTCCGAGCCCTTGGCGAACTGGGACTTGGCCAGCTCACCGCCACGCGTCGGGTCGTTCCAGGCCGTGGACGTGGTGCCCGTCATGTTGGAGAACACCTCGATCTTCGGATTGGTGACCTTGGCGCCCTGCTCGTAGCCGCACTGGAACTTGCGGATCAGCGGGATGTCCATGCCACCCACGAAGCCGACCTTGCCGGTTTTGCTGACCAGGGCCGCCATGGCGCCGACGACGTAGCTGCCTTCATGCTCCTTGAACAGCAGCGACTGCACGTTGGGCAGGTCCACCTTGGCGTCGATGATGGCGAACTGGGTCTTGGGGAAGTCCTTCGCCACCTGCTGCAGCGCCGACGCCTGGGCGAAACCGATGCTGATGATGGGGCTGGCGCCACGCTCGGCCATGCGGCGGATGGCCTGCACGCGCTGGGTGTCGTTGCTGATCTCGAACTCGAGATAGGTCTTGCCGGTCTCCTTCTTCCACTGCTCCGCGCCCTGGTAGCCGGCCTGGTTGAAGGATTTGTCGAACTTGCCGCCCATGTCGAAGATCACCGCGGGCTGCTGGGCCTGGGCCAGGGCCGAGGCGACCAGCAGGGTCAAGGCAGCAAGACGGGGCAGAGAGATCGTCATGGGCGTGGGGTGAGCAAGGCGAAAGGGGCGCATTGTAGAAAACATCCCTCAAGTTTTACTGGGTAGGAAAACACTGACCCCTCGCTCGCCTTTCGGCGTTCGGTCCCCCGAGGGGACGCAGGCCGGCTTGGGGCGGCCCGGTGCTCGGCCTACGGATTCCCCGTGACTCAGTGAGCCTGGCTGTGGCGCAGGCGCCGATGAGCCGCACGGGCATGGGGCAGCCAGCCGAGTGTCGCCCAACGCCGCCACATCAAAAGACCGCGAATCCATTCATCAGCGGCATAAGCAATCCACACGCCAACCAGGCCCCAACCCAGGTAAACACCGAGGAACCAGCTGCCGCCCGCCAGCACGATGGCCATCGAGGCCGAGCCCACCACGACCGGGTAGCGTGCGTCACCCGCGGCCCGCAGCGCGTTGATGACGACCAGGTTGAAGCTGCGCCCAGGTTCAACCAGCACGGTCCACCACAGCAAGGTGCAGCCCAGCGCGACGATGGCCGGGTCGGACGTGAACTGGGTCAGCAGCCACGGCCCGGCCAGCGCAAACGACGTCGACACCAGCAGCGCCAGCACGATGCCCAGCGCCAGCGAACGCCGCACCAGCCGGTTGGCTGCATGCAGCCGACCGGCGCCGATCATGTGGCCCACCATGATCTCGACCGCGAAGCTGATGGCCAGGCTGAACATCAGGATCACGTGCAGGAACTGCATCGTGTACGCGTGGGTCGCCAGCGCATGGGCGCCCAGCTGCGCGACGGCGGCCAGGCTGGTCATGAAGGCCAGGCGCCAGGAGATATTCTCGGCCGCGCCGGGGATGCCGATGTGCAGCACCGCAGCCAGCGGCGCGCGCACCAGCCGCCACCAGTCGACCGCCTGCAGCCGCAGGTCCAGCCGCGTTCGCCACAGCAGGATGTGCAGCGCCAGGCCCACGCCGCGCCCCAGCGCGCAGGCCAGCGCATAGCCCACCAGCCCCAGGCGCGGCATGGCCAGCAAGGCCACCGCCAGCGTGATGACCTGGATGACCACGACGACGGCCAGCGCCTCGCGGCTGCGCAGGTGGGAGCGCATGACGCTGGACATGTTGGCGTTCCAGGCGTCCAGCATCAGCGCCGGTGCCAGGGCTTGCAGCAGCGTCTTGGCCAGCGGCGCCACCTCCGGCGGCGCGTTGACCAGGTTCAGCAGCGGGCCGGCGGCCAGCAGCGCCACCACGGCCCCACCCACGCCCAGCCAGCTGCTGGCGCCCACGACGGCACGCGCCACCGCGTCGGCTTGGTCGCGCCGGCCGGCGCCCAGCGCCTGCGTGACGGCCACGCTGACGCCGGCGCCGATGACACGGAACAGCACGAAGACGGCCGCGAACACCTGGTTGGCCAGGCCGAAGGCGGCACCGCTGTTGTCGGAGAGACGCGCGGCCAGCGCCGTGCCGATGATGCCGATGCCGATGCCCAGCAGCAGCTCCAGCAGCATGGGCCAGGTCAGCGCGAAGAGGCGGGGGCGAGCGGACAAGGCCGTCATGACCAAGTCCTAAAGACGGGATTCACACAAGTCACGACAAGCTCGCCAGAATGGCCCGGAATCCTATAGGAGTAACCATGCCGAAACCCGCCGCTCACGCATTCGCCAACACCCTGGCCAGCTTCAGGACCGCCGCCGGCAAGTCCGGCCAGTATTTCTCGCTGCCCAAGCTGGCCGAGACGCACCCCAACGTCGCACGCATGCCCATCTCGATGCGCATCGTGCTGGAAAGCGTGCTGCGCAACTGCGACGGCAAGAAGGTGACGGCCGAGCATGTGGCGCAGCTGGCCAACTGGAAGCCCACCGCCGCCCGCGTCGACGAGATCCCCTTCGTCGTCGCCCGCGTCGTGCTGCAGGACTTCACCGGCGTGCCGCTGCTGGCCGACCTGGCGGCGATGCGCAACGTCGCCGCGGCGATGGGCAAGAACCCCAAGGCCATCGAGCCGCTGGTGCCGGTGGACCTAGTCGTGGATCACAGCGTCATGATCGACCACTACGGCACGAAGAAGTCGCTGGACCTGAACATGAAGCTGGAGTTCGAGCGCAACCGCGAGCGCTACGAGTTCATGAAGTGGGGCATGCAGGCCTTCGACACCTTCGGCGTCGTGCCGCCCGGCTTCGGCATCGTCCACCAGGTCAACCTGGAATACCTGGCGCGCGGCGTGCACCAGGGCAAGGACGGCGTCTACTACCCCGACAGCCTGGTCGGCACCGACAGCCACACCACGATGATCAACGGCATCGGCGTCGTCGGCTGGGGTGTGGGCGGCATCGAGGCCGAGGCCGGCATGCTGGGCCAGCCGGTGTACTTCCTGACGCCCGATGTCGTCGGCTTCGAGCTGACCGGCCAACTGCGCGAGGGCGTGACCGCGACCGACCTGGTGCTGACCGTCACCGAGATCCTGCGCAAGCACAAGGTGGTGGGCAAGTTCGTCGAGTTCTTCGGCGAAGGCACGCGCACGCTGGCGCTGCCCGACCGCGCAACGATAGCCAACATGGCGCCCGAGTACGGCGCGACGATGGGCTTTTTCCCGGTCGACGAAAAGACCGTCGACTACTTCAGGGGCACGGGCCGCACGCCCGCCGAGATCGAGGCCTTCGAGGCCTACTGGCGCGCGCAGAAGATGTTCGGCGTGCCCAAGGCCGGGGACATCGACTTCACCTCCGTCGTGTCGCTGGACCTGGGCACCGTGGCGCCCAGCCTGGCCGGCCCCAAGCGCCCGCAGGACCGCATCGAGATTACCCACCTCGCGTCCACCTTCGCGCAGCTGTTCAGCAAGCCCATCGCCGAGAACGGCTTCAACCAGCCGGCGGACAAGCTGGCGCAGAACTTCGTCACCGAGTCCGGCATTCCGGTGAAGAACGGCGACGTGCTGATCGCCGCCATCACGTCCTGCACCAACACCAGCAATCCCGGCGTGCTGCTGGCCGCCGGCCTGCTGGCCAAGAAGGCGGTGGAGGCCGGCCTCACCGTCGCGCCGCACATCAAGACCTCGCTGGCGCCCGGCTCGCGCATCGTCACCGAATACCTGGAGAAGGCCGGCCTGCTGCCCTACCTGGAAAAACTGGGCTTCAACGTCGCGGCCTACGGCTGCACGACCTGCATCGGCAACGCCGGCGACCTGACGCCCGAGCTGAACAAGCTCATCCAGGACAACGACCTGGTCTGCGCCGCCGTGCTGTCGGGCAACCGCAACTTCGAGGCGCGCATCCACCCCAACCTGAAGGCCAACTTCCTGGCCAGCCCGCCGCTGGTCGTCGCCTATGCCATCGCCGGCAACGTCACGCGCGACCTGATGACGCAGCCAGTGGGCTACGGCAAGCACAGCAAGCCCGTGTTTCTGGGCGACATCTGGCCCAGCAGCGACGAGATCTACGCGCTGATGAAGTACGCGATGGACGCCAAGGCCTTCAAGGCCAACTACGACAAGGTCGCCAAGGAGCCCGGCAAGCTGTGGGACGCGATCAAGGGCAGCTACGGCAAGGACGGGGGCCAGGTCTACAACTGGCCCAAGAGCACCTACATCGCCCAGCCGCCCTTCTTCGAGGGCTTCACGATGGAGCCCAAGCAGTTGATCAGCGGCGTGAAGGGCGCCAGGATCATGGCGCTGTTCGGCGACTCGATCACCACCGATCACATCAGCCCCGCCGGCTCGTTCAAGGAGACCACGCCGGCCGGCAAGTTCCTCATCGCCAACGGCGTGCGCAAGGCCGACTTCAACTCCTACGGCGCGCGCCGCGGCAACCACGACGTGATGATGCGCGGCACCTTCGCCAACGTGCGCGTGAAGAACCTGATGCTGCCCACGCTGCCCGACGGCTCGCGCGAGGAAGGCGGCTACACGCTGAAGAACGGCGAGCAGACCACCATCTACGACGCCGCGATGGCCTACATCGCCGAGGGCACGCCCACCGTCATCTTTGCCGGCGAGGAGTACGGCACCGGCTCCAGCCGCGATTGGGCCGCCAAGGGCACGCAGCTGCTGGGCATCAAGGCCGTCATCGCCAAGAGCTTCGAGCGCATCCACCGCAGCAACCTGATCGGCATGGGCGTGCTGCCGCTGCAGTTCAAGACCGGCACCAGCTGGGAAAGCCTGGGCCTGACCGGTGCCGAGACCATCGACATCACGCTGGCCGACGAGATCAAGCCGCAGGGCGACGCCGTCATGACCATCACGCGGCCCGACGGCAGCACGCAGCCGGTCGTGCTGACGCTGCGCATCGACACCGCCATCGAGGTGGACTACTACTTCCACGGCGGCATCCTGCCGTTCGTTTTGCGACAGCTGCTCGCGGCGTGATACACGGCGTTGCGCTGTCAGCCCGCGCCCACAAGGCCGACGGGCCGCTGGCTGACAGACGCTTGCGCCGCGCGCGCCTACCGTCTTCGCATGTGGACTTGGCGCCTGTTGCGATGACCTGGAACGACATGCTGAACCGCGCCGCGGCGTCCTTGCCCGATGTGGACTGGACCGACGTGCTGCCCGCCGTGCTGGCGGGCATCGTCACCGTCCTCGTCATCAAGGCCGGCCTGCGGTTGACCGTGCAGCGCCTGCAGGCGCTGTCCAAACGCACGCGCACGTCGCTGGACGACGGCCTGGTGCGCGTGCTGGAGCAGACCAACGCGGCGTTGATCTGGATCGTGGGCCTGCTGGTGGGCCTGAGCCTGCTACCGCTGGACGACCGCTGGCATGGCCGCGTCGCGCAGCTGTGGTTCGCCGTCGTCGCCTTGCAGATCGGCCTGTGGGGCCAGCAGGCGGTGGCGCTGGCGCTGGCGGCCCAGCAACAGCGCCACAGCAATGGCAACACGGGCAACAGCGCGCTGTCGGCCTCGGCCACGCTGCTCAGCTGGAGCCTGCGTGGCGCGCTGTGGGTGGTGGTGGTGCTGGCCGTGCTGTCCAACATGGGCGTCAACATCACCGCCTTCGTCGCCAGCCTGGGCATCGGCGGCATCGCGCTGGCACTGGCCGTGCAGAACATCCTCAGCGACCTGTTCGCGTCGCTGGCCATCGCGGTGGACAAGCCCTTCGAGGTGGGCGACTCCATCACCGTGGGCGACGTGACCGGCACGGTGGAGCGCGTGGGCCTGAAGACCACGCGCATCCGCAGCCTGGGCGGCGAGCAGATCGTCATGTCCAACGCCGAGCTGCTCAAGCGCACGGTGGCCAACTTCAAGCGGCTGCAGACGCGGCGCGCGCTGTTCACCTTCGGCATCACCTACGACGCCACGGCCGATGACGCGGCCGCGGTGCCGCCACTGATCAAGGCGCTCATCGAGGCCGACCCCAAGCTGGAATTCGTGCGCGCGCATTTCAAGGGCTTCGGCGAAAGCTCGCTGAACTTCGAGGTCGTCTACCGCGTTCAGGACCCCAGCTACGACGTCTACATGGACCGCCAGCAGGCACTCAACCTCGCGCTGATGCGGGCGCTGCAGGAGCGCGGCATCCGGCTGGCTTTTGCGACACAGACCCTCAACGTGGTCGGCAGCTTCCAGCAGCAGGTGGACGGCGTCGCTCCCGCACCGCAGGGCGCGCCCAAGCGCCCGACCCGCGGCTCAGACCCCTTGCCGGCGGCGGGCTGAGCGATGTCCGCTGGCGTCGTGTCGGCAGGCCCCGACCTGCTCACGGCGGCAGCGGCCACGCTGGTGCTCGTCGCCATTGCCGGCGCGCTGTACACGCACCGCTTCGGCCTGTCGCACCTGCTGGTCTTCCTGATCGTCGGCATGCTGGCCGGCGTGGACGGACCGCTGGGCCTGCCCTTCGACAACCACGCGTTCGCCGTGCATGTTGGCAACCTGGCGCTGGCGCTGATCCTGTTCGACGGCGGCCTGCGCACGCGCTGGGCGCTGGTGCGCGAAGGCATGCTGCCGGCCAGCCTGCTGGCCACCGCCGGCGTGGCCGCCACCGCCTGCGGCGTGGCGCTGATTGCCAACCTGGCGCTGGACGTGCCCTGGGCCCAGGGCCTGCTGCTGGGCGCGGCGGTGTCGTCCACGGACGCGTCGGCCGTGTTCGCGCAGTTCAGCGCCAGCCGGCTGCGGCTGGAGGAAAGACTGTCGGCAACGATCGAGGTCGAGTCGGCCATGAACGATCCGATGGCCATGGTGCTGACGCTGGGCCTGATCGCCTGGATGACGTCGCGCGGCGACGACGGCGCGGCCTCAGGCCTGGCGGTGCTGATGCCGCTGCTGGGTCAGCAGTTGGGCCTCGGTCTGGTGATCGGCGTGGCCGGCGGGCTGCTGATCGCGGCCTGGGTGCGGCGCCTGCCCTTCGCCGACGACCACGACGGCCTGGCCGCGCTGCTGATGGCCGCCGTAGGGCTGCTGCTGTTTGCCGCCACCAACCGCTGCGGTGGCTCGGGCTTTCTGGCCGTCTACATAGCCGGCCTGCTGGTGCGCCACCGCGCCGAGCAGGTGGCCGTGCAGAGCCTGCCGGGCCTGAACGGCTACACCTGGCTGGCCCAGGCCGCCCTCTTCCTGCTGCTGGGCCTGCTGGTCACGCCGCATGAGGTCTGGCAGTTGGCCGGGCCAGGCCTGGTCGTGGCCGCGGGGCTGATGCTGCTGGCGCGGCCGCTGGGTGTCGTGCTGTGCCTGGCACCGCTGGGGTTCGGCTGGCGCGAGCAGTGCTTCGTGGCCTGGTCGGGCCTGCGCGGCGGCGTTCCCATCGTGCTGGCCGCCTATCCGGTGCTGGCCGGCATTCCGGGCGCGTGGCGGCTGTTCGACGTGGCCTTCCTCGTCGTGCTGCTGTCGCTGCTGATCCAGGGCCCGACGCTGGCGCCACTGGCGCGCGCTCTGAAGCTGAACCGCGACGACGGAACTTGAGTGCCGCCGCTCAGGCGGCGTCGAACACCGGGATGAGGTGCGGCCGGCCGGCGACCAGCGTCACGACGCGACGCGGCAGCCACAGCAACGGCGTCGTGCCGCTGCGCGTGGCGCGCGCCACGGCGGCGCGGGCGGCGTCCAGCAGCGCGGCCAGGCGCGGCCGCTCGCCGCAGCACTTGGAGCGCGGGATGACGAGCGCGAGGTCAAGGCTGCGCGGGCCGCTGGCGTCGAGCGCCTCGACTTCCAGGCGGGCATTGACGACCAGGGTCAGCGGCGTGCGCAGGCTCACGTCGAGGTCGGCATCGACGACATCGTCGGGCGCCACGGGCAAGGGCTGCAGCGGCGGCATGAAGGGCGGTGGGTTCTGGGACATGGGGCGCAATGCTGCGAGGCTGGGGCCGCGGCCGCCGTCGGGCGGGCCGCAGCGCGGGCGTAGGACAAAGCCGCTTCGGTCAGACGCGCGCGGCGAGCGCGGGTCGCACGCGCACCGTCGGGGCGGCGAACAGGCGGCCGATGAGGGTGCGGGCAAAGAAGTAGTCGTTGCGCAGCTTCTCGCCCAGCGCATCCAGGCCGACCCGCCCGTGCGGGTCGCACGGGATGTCCAGTCCGGCGTCGCCGGCCGTCAGCGGCTCGAAATGCAGCAGGTGGACCGCCTGTGGCCCTTGTTCACGCGGCGTGCCGCCGGGCATGTCCACATGGGGCGTCGGGGTGGTTGATCGTTGTGACATCAGCTGGGACATCGTGACCTCCTCGGTAGCAATGACAGCGTGAAGTCACTGTGCGCCGAGCGGGCCTGCACGCTTGTAGGCCCTGGCGTGCAGCGGCGGTGCGCAGCGGCGCGTGCGCCTGTAGGAGTGCACCGGCAGCGGGCACGCCGGCCGCCCCGTCTTTCAGGCGGCAGGGTGCAGCGGCACGCTGATCTCGAACCAGAAGCGGCTGCCCTGCTCGGGACGACTCTCGAGGCGGATCTCGCCGCCCATCATGCGCACCAGTTGCCGGCTGATGGCCAGGCCCAGGCCCGTGCCACCCACGCGCTGCTCGGCATTGCCCGCCTGCTCGAAAGGCTCGAACAGCCGCTCGACCTGGTCCGCGGCGATACCCACGCCGGTGTCGTGCACCTCGAAGCGCAGCAGCACCTGGCCTGGCAGCTCGTCGGCCGAGGGCACGGCCTGGGCGCGCAGCGTCACGCCGCCGGCGTGCGTGAACTTCACCGCATTGCCCAGCAGGTTGAGCAGGATCTGGCTCAGCCGTTTCTCGTCGGCCAGCACCACGGCCGGCAGCTGCGGGTGCAGATCGAGCTCGAGCTCGATCTGCTTGTCCGCGGCCATGACCCGCACGATGTCGACCAGCGCGTGCAGGCGCGCGCCCAGCTCGACGGGGCCCAGGCGCAGCTCGGCCTTGCCGGCCTCGATGCGCGACAGGTCGAGGATGTCGACGATCAGCGTCAGCAGGTGCTGGCCGCTGCTGTGGATGATGTCCAGGCCGTTGCGCTGCTTGGGCGTCAGGCTGGCGTCCATCTTCAGAATCTGCGCATAGCCCATGACGGCGTTCAACGGCGTGCGCAGTTCGTGGCTCATGCGCGCCAGGAACTGGCTCTTCGCGCGGCTCGCGATCTCGGCGCGCTCCTTGGCATCGCTCAACTCCAGCGTGCGCTCGCGCACCAGGTCCTCCAGATGGTCCCGGTGGGCGCCCAGCTCGGCCTCACGCTCCTGCAGCGAGGCGATCATGCGGTTGAAGGTGTCGGCCATGGCGGCGATGTCACGCGGGCCGCCCGCCGGCGCGCGTGCGTCGCTCTCACCACGCTCGACCCGCTCCATCGCGTCGGACAAGGCGGCCAGCGGCCGCGTCAGGCGCAGCGCCAGGAAGCGCACGGCGAACAGGAACAGCGTCGCGAACAGCAGCGCCACGCCGAAGTTCGCGATGAACAGCGAGGTCTGCGTGCGATGCAGCGTGGCCTTGCTCAGGATGACGCGCACATGGCCCAGCAGCTGGGCCGGACGCAGCGTGACCTCGAAAGGCGAAGGCTCCGGGCGCGTCCAGACCGGCGCGGCGAAGGCCCAGCTGTCCTCGGTCTCCTGGTCCAGCCAGGGTTCGCTGGCCGCCCGGGTCGGTGGGACCGGTGCCCGGGCCGCAGGCAGCCCGTCCCGCGCCGACCCCAGCGCCGACAACAGGCGGCCGTTGGCGTCACGGATCTCTATGCCCATGACGTCGGGGAAGGCCAGCGACGCGCGGACGGCTTCGTCGGCGTTGTCCGCCGCCGCGTAGAGCAGCGCCAGCGAGCTGTTGGACGCCAGGTTGGCCGCCACGCGCCCGCCCTGGTCCATCAGCATGGCGCGGACCTGCAGCCCGCCCTGCCAGGCGTTGACAGCGGCCACCAGCAGCGCCAGGCACAGCGCGCCCAGCGTGACGGCCACGCTCAGATGACGGCGGAACGAGGCCTCGCGCAGCCAGCGCGCGTAGACGCGAAGCAGCCATGGCCGCTGCGCTGCCGTCGCCGTGGCTGTGCCCACACCCTCATCCCGCAGGGTGCTGGCCGGCTGGCTGTCGAGGGGATGTGATGGCGACAAACGCTTGCCTCAGTTGGAGGGGTAGACGAGATCGAAGCCGGCCTGCGCGACGGCCACATCGATGCCCAGGTGCGCGGCGGTGCGGATGTTGATGGCGGCGAGCGCCTGGCGCAACGGCAACACGCCGGCCGCCACGCCTTTGGGGCTGGCGACCAGGCGCTGTGCCGAGGCGGCCAGCGTACGCCCCAGTTCGCGGTTGTCCGGGTAAAGCGAGAACAGCGCGCCGCGCTTCACATGCGCCAGGTGGCTGGAGAACACGGTGATGTTGCGGTTCCAGCCTTCCCTCAGCACGAGAGCGAGCACGGTGTTGTCGTCCACCGTCGTCGGGTCCTGGGGCAGCCACAGCGCGTCGCGGGCCGGGTCGGCGGACGCCAGCAGCTGCGAGTAGGCGCGCAAGGCCTCGGCCTGGTCGGCCGCCTCCTGGGCCAGCAGTTCCAGCCCCTCGGCGCGCGCAGCGTCGCGCGCCAGCCGCACCAGCCAGGCGTTCAACTTGGGGTCGTAGACCAGGTGCACACGGCGCGTCGCGGGCCGCAGGCGCTTCAGCCGCGCGAGCAGCAGTGCGGGGTCGGGGGCCAGCGTGTGGATGGGGAAGGCTTTGGCCTCGGACTCCTGCACCGACACCACACAGCCCACCATCACGGGCAACTCGCCGGCAAGGGCGGCGGCGATGCGCATGCCGCCGCGGCCGAGGCCGATCAGCGCCTGCACGTCGCGCTTGCGGATGTCCTCGGCCACCTGCGCCGGCACGGCGTTGCTGGGGACGGCGAAGCTGGCCACCGGCCCGCCCAGCCTGTCCTCGATACCTTCGATGATGGTCGTGAACACCTGCCGGAAGGGTTCGCCCAGCTCCGGGTAGACCACGGCCAGCGAGCGCCCGAGATCGGCCGCTGCGCTTGCGCCGGCGGACAGCGCAAAGGCACCGCCTAGCGCCTGTCGCAACAAGGCGCGGCGCGTGGCTTGGGCGGCGGGTTCAATCAAGTGGAGGGGACTGCGTAGCGAAGCCAGGTCGGGTGGGCGGCATTATGCAAAGGGGACGGATGCGTTCCTGGCTCGGCAGAGGTTCAAAAGCGGTACATGGCCTGCACATAGCCGGCGCGTGGCGCCACCGGCAGGTCGTTGACGATGCCGCCATTGGCCAGGCTGGGCTCG
Organism: Roseateles sp. P1_C6; assembly: GCF_056406315.1. Classification (NCBI taxonomy): domain Bacteria; kingdom Pseudomonadati; phylum Pseudomonadota; class Betaproteobacteria; order Burkholderiales; family Sphaerotilaceae; genus Roseateles; species Roseateles sp. P1_C6. The sequence continues at coordinate 239,472 of NZ_JBFUAK010000002.1, read as the reverse complement.
CGCGCATCGGCGTTGAACAGGTTGCGCAGCATCAGCGAGAGTTCCCAGTCCGAGCCACCCAGCTTGAACCGCGCCGACAGGTCCAGCGTCGTGTAGTCCTTGATCGCCGGGCGTGCATCGCCGCTGGGTCGGCGTCGCCCGGCGACATGGTTGACCTGGCCGCTGAGCGTGGCACCGCGCACGATGGCCCAGTCAGCCTGCAGGTAGCCGCGATGGTGGGGCGCATAGCCGGCATCCAGCCGCGTGGCCTCGTCCACGGAGCGCTGGAAGGCGTAGTTGCCCGACACGCGCAGGTTGCGCGAGGCGTCCCAGATGACCTCGAGCTCGGCGCCGTGGCCGTCCTGGCCGCCGCGGTTCTGGATCAGGTTGGCGGGCGGGGCCGCGGGGTTGGGCGCGCCGCGGATGATGTCGCGCATCGCATAGCGGAACAGGCTCAGGTTCAGCTGCAGGCTGTCGGCCGGCGTCCAGGCCAGCGCGGCCTCGGTGGTGCGGATCTTCTCCGGCTTGATGGCGGGGTTGCCGCCCAGCACCGGGTTGTTGATGCTGTACTGCTCGTTGAAGGACGGCGCCCGGAAAGCCTGGCCGTACAGCAGCTTGGCGGTCAGGTCGTAGGCCGCGCTCCACACCAGGGCCAGGCGCGGGTTGGTCGTCGAGCCGAAGTCGGAGTAGTGGTCGCGGCGCACGCCGGCGGTCAGGATCCAGTCCGGATGGAAGCGCCACTCGTCCTGGGCGTAGACATAGTCCACCCGGCGCCGCTGCGGCAGCATGAACTTCAACGCCGTGTTGGAGAAGTCGGTCACGTCGGCGAACGAGCCGGTGCCGATGCGGCTGTAGTTGGGGTTGAAGTTCTTGTACTCGGTGGTCTTGTACAGGTCCAGGTCGTCATAGCCCAGACCCAGCCGCAGCGCGTGGCCGCTGAAGCCCGAATAGGTGGCAAAGCCCGACAGCCGCAGCTGCCGCTCCCATTTGTTCGGCCCGCCGATCAGGCCGTCGGTGAAGACATTGCCCGGCCCCAGTGCCGTGCCCGCGGGCAGCAGCACGTAGTTGGTGCTGGCGGTCTCGGCATAGTGCAGCACGCTGGCCTGCAGGCCGGCGCCCCAGTCCGGCGTGAGCTTGGGCTCGGTCCAGGACAGGTCGGCATGCGTGCGTTCGCTGCGGCTCTTGCCGGTCGCGTCCAGCGCCGAGGCCACGCCCGCACCGGTGCCGACGTTGCTGCGCAGCTTGTAGCCCACGTGGGCGCGCCAGGCGCCCTGGCTGACTTCCAGGTTGCCGTCCACCGCGTCATGGCCGAGGTTCAACGGCCCCGGTGCGCGGGTCACCGCCGCCTGGGCCGCGTCTTTCTCGACGATGTCGCGCGCGCCATCGGTGCTGCCCACGCGCAGATAGGCCGAGACGTCCAGGCCGCCGAGCTTGCCACCGTGCATGACCCAGGCGTCGCGGCTGCCAAAGGAACCGCCCCTCAGGCCAACGCGGGTGCCTGGCGTGTCGGCGGCCGACTTGGTGATGATGTTGATGACGCCGGCATAGGCATCGGCGCCGTACAGCGCCGAGCCGGGGCCGCGGATGACCTCGATGCGCGCGATGTGCTCGACCGGATACCCGGCCCAGACGTTGCCCTTGTTGCCGACGAAGGAGGTCGTCATCGGCACGCCGTTCTGCAGCAGCAGCACCTGGGCCGTGAACTGGCTGTAGATGCCGCGGAAGATGTACAGCGGCATGTACTGGTTGGCCGCGCGCCCCACGTGCAGGCCCGCCACCGACTCCAGCACCTCGTCCAGGTCCACGGCGCCCATGGCCTGGATGGCCTCGGCCGTGATGACGCTGGCCACTGCCGGTGCCTGGCGCAGAGGTTGGCGACTGCCGGCGGCAATGCTCACCGAACGCTGGTCGCCATAGGCCAGCGCCAACTCGTCTTCATCGGTCTGCGCCGTCGCCAGGCCCGGCCCGATCGCGAACGCGGCGACCAGACCCACAAGACCTGCAGAACCACGTGGCATGCCGCACCTGCTGAAGGGGTTTCGGGGCCGCGATTATGAGACGCGCACCGCGCCCCTTTCGGACCAACTGCGGGGTGCATGCCCCTCATAAACCACATTCACGCAAGGCATGGGCATCAGGGTGCCCTCGGGTTTTTCCGCAGCCTCGACGATGCAGGGCGGCATGCCGGCCAGCGTCTTCAGGATGTTGTAGAGCTGGTACTGCCTGGCCGTGAACCCGAGGTCGGCCGCCAGCGCGGCCGTGAGGCCGGCGAAGTTCAGTTTCAGGAAGGGCTTGCGGCGCAGCAGCGCCTGCTCCACGTCGAAGGCCAGGCGGTAGTGCCGGCCTTGATCCAGGCCCTCGCGCTCGACCAGGCGCATCAGCGGCGGCAGGCGCTCGTCGGTCGCATGGATGGGTCGGCCGAAACCCAGGATGCGCCGGTTCGCCAGCAGCTCGGCGGCGACGATGGCCTCGGCCGGCGCACCCTCGCGCAGCTGCTCCCCGGCACGCAGGAAGAAGTCGATGGCCTGCAGGCCCGGCCCGCCGCCAAACACGCCGGCTTCGGTCGACGCGATGGCGGCCGACAAGCCCAGCACCGAGGCGCTGCGTGCGTTGGCCGCCAGCGCCGCGACGCGGTTGTTCCACAGCCGCGTGTCGGGGTAGCTGGTCAGCGTCCAGATGCCTTCCAGCACGCGCAACTCGTTGGCCGCGAAGCGCCGCCCCGTGATGCCGAAGACATACAGGCCCATCCAGCCCATGCCTTGCAGGTCGCGGTGCAGGTCTTGCCCGCGGAACACCGCCCGCGTGCCCGGCCAGCAGGCGCCCACCCGGGTGTGCAGCACGTCGGCGTGCTGGCTCAGCAGATCGGGCCCGGTCATGCGGCCACCGCCTGGTCCGCCGGGTCGTCCTGCAATTGCACGGGCGGGAACGGGAAGCGCTTGTAGCCCAGCGCCCGCTGCTCCAGCGCATGGACGGCGGCACCAGGCAGGCGCAGCAGCAGGTAGAGCATCTCGCCCTGCTCTGGGCTGAAACCCAGGTCGGCCAGCGCCGCCGCGGCGACGCTGGTCATGGCCAGCGGCAGTCCAGCGGCGGCTTCCAGCGCCGCGCGATGTTCGGCCAGCCAGCGCAGGCGCTGCGCCTGCGGGTTGGCGGACAGCCGCGCCAGCGTTTGCAGCACGATGCCGGCCGGGCGCCGGCCGTGCGGGTCGAAGCCTGCCGCGCGTTCGCTCGATGGCCAGATGTCCAGGCGCTGCGAGCCGCCGTCGGCGAGCCGCACCTGCCAGGCAGCCAGGTCGGTGCCGCAGGCAGCCCAGCCGGCCATCGCGTCGAACACGTCGCGTGCGCCACCGTAGCGGCCAGCCCCCACGGACAGCGCCGCCATCAGCGCCGCCGCCGCGGGCGCGCCGCCCGTGCTGCTGGCCATCGCCGCCTGCACGGCCGCGTCACGCGGGCCGGCGTTGGCCAGCGCCACGGCCAGCAGCTCCAGCAGCTCGGTCTGCTCGGGCCACGGCGCTTCGCCGCAGAACATCAGGAAGAGCATCTCGGTCCAACGCACCTGGCCCAGCATGTCGCCGTAGACGTCGTAGCCGTGGCAATGGGCGGCACGCGTCGCGAAGGCGTTGTCGGGCTCGGGCTCCTCGTGCCAGATGCGCGTCTGCAGCTGGTTCATCGCGCCGTGCCCAGCGTCTTCATGCGCACATTCATGGGCGGCACCTCCTCGCCGTCGATGCGCACGTCCAGCAGCGTCGGGCCCCGGCGCGACAGCAGCGCGCCGAAGTCCAGCGCGTCCAGGTCGTGCGGGGAGCGGATCACATACCCGGGGATGCCCATGGCCGCGGCCATCGCGGCGAAGTCCACCTTGGGCAGCTGAAAGCCGATGGGCTCGGCACCGGCCAGGCGCTGGCCGTGCTTGACCATGCCCAGCGCCCCGTCGTTGAGCACGACGTACAGCACCGACAAGCCCAGCTCGGCGGCCACCGTGATCTCCTGGCCGTTCATCAGATAGCTGCCATCGCCCGTCAGGCAGACGACGGGGCAGCGGCGGTTGGCCAGCGCGATGCCCACGGCCGAGCCGATGGCCCAGCCCATGGGCGCGAAGTCCATCGTCACGCGCAGCCAGCTGGAGCTGCGCAGGCGCCTCTCCTTGCCGGACGGCAGGTAGGCGCCACCGGGCATGCGGCTGCGCTTGTCGTGGGGCGCCAGGTAGTGCACCGCCCATGCGGCGCTGTTGCCGGCGTCGGCAACGAAGCGCGTCTGCGGCGGGCAGCGCTCGCCCAAGGTGGCCAGCAGCCGCTGCGGCTTCACCGGCGCGCTGTCGCTGTGCAGAGCCTGCGGGCTGTCGACCATGGCCTCGTAGGCCTGGCGCGCCACCTGCGGATGCATGAAGGGCAGCACAGCTGCGTCCTGGCCGCCATTGGATGGGGCCAGCAGCGTCAGCAGCTGCTCGCACACCGAGCGGATGTGGCCGCGCACGTGCAGCCGCGCCATCGGCGAGCGCATCAGGTTCTCGTCACTGTCGTCCACGTGCACGAGGCGGCTGTTCAGCAGCGCGGTGGACCAGCCACCACTGTTGAACTCGCCAAAGCCCGTGCCCAGCGCGATGACCAGGTCGGGTTCGCTGGACAGCAGTTCGGCCGCGCTGGCGTGGCCGCCGAAGCCGAACACCCCTTGATACCGCGGATGACGGGGGTTGATGAAGCCCTTGCCGTCGGGCGTGGTGATGAAGGTGCCGTCGGTGCGCTGCACCAGCTGCATCAAGTCGTTGGCGGCCTCGCCGCAGCCGTCGCCGATCAGCCAGACGGGTTGCCTGGCCGAGAACAGCAGCCGTGCCAGCTGACGCACGGCAGGCAGGTCGACGAGGGCAGGCGCACGGCGCAGCAGGCCGGCAAAGTCGGGCGTCTCCATGTCGGCCGGCAGCGGCTCGCGCAGGATATCCACCGGGATGGACAGGTGGCTGGGGCCGCTGGGTGCGCGCTGCGCCTGCATCAGCGCGTTGAACAGCTTGGTGGGCAGTTGCTCGGCGTGCGAGACCAGCGAGTTGTAGCGCGTGCAGGGGCGGAACATCGCCATCGTGTTGATGCCGGTGCAGCTGGACTCCTGCAGCGCGCCCTTGCCGAAGTTCTTGATCGGTGGCTGGCCGGTGATGACCAACATCGGCACGTTGTTGTCGTAGGCGCAGGCCACGCCGGTGATCAGGTTGGTGGCGCCGGGGCCGGACGTGGCGATGCACACGCCCAGCTTGCCGGTCTCGCGGGCATAGCCGTCGGCCATGTAGGCGGCGCCCTGCTCGTTGCGGGCCACGACGGCCTGCGGACCGCCACGCCGGCCACTGCGGGCCAGGGCGTTGTACAGCGGCTCGATGGCGCCGCCGGGCACGCCGAACACGTATTCGACGCCCAGCGCCGCCAGCGCATCGACCAGCAGGTCGGCCGCATCACGCGCTGCGGGTTCGCACGTCGGTTCGGGTGCCAGGGCAAGAACAGTATTGGATTCCACGGTGCAGCAGGCAATAGGACGCCGAGCGAAGGCATGGGCATTGCGCTGCTGGAGCGCCTTGCATCTGCTGTCCGCACGACATCGGGAACTGAATGAGCCCACCACGGTGGACTCCCGAACGGCCGTGGACGTTGTGTTCCGACGGCCTAGCTCCCCCTGCGTGCGCTTCGGGCCCCTCCCAGGGCCCCGCTACATCTCTACCTGCGCATGAATACGTTTTCGCAACCACGCAATGGCCGCAACTGTATCCATTTGCAACAACTCCGCATCCCCGCGAATGCGGGCAAACGCTCAGGGGAGGGTCAGGGCTTGATCCGCGCTCCCGTCAGCTGCGCGACAGCTGCCAGTGTTGTCTGCGCCGCGTTCAGGCCGAGCAGGAAATCCTTGTCCGAGTAGGTCGCGTACAGGTCCGTCGGCTGGTGCCAATGCGGGTTCCAGCCCGCGCCGATCTGCATGCCGCGCTCGTTCTCGCGCACCGAGATGGCCGGCACGACGTCCATGAACGGCGTCGAGTCGGTGTTGGTCATGCGGTTGCCGACCGCCGCGGGGTAGTCGGTCGCGTACTTCTCGTTGGCGGCGCGCATCGTCCAGGCCAGCTTGGCCGCGCCGTCCGCCTGCTTGGCGTTGACCTGGAACTCGATGTTCACGTCGGCCTCGGCGCGCTGCTCCCTGGGCGCTGTGTAGACCGGCTGGCCGCGCGCGTCGAGCACCGGCTTGCCGGCGGCGTCCAGCTTGGGGATGGGCATGCCGTGGTCGAACAGCAGCATGTCGTGCTGGATGACGCCCAACCAGGTCGGCTCCGGATACTTCCCCGAGCCCTTGGGCGACTCGATGCCCTGCAGCGCCTGGCGCTGGGCCACATAGGCGTAGGCACCGTTCAGGCCGGTCTCCTCGTTGTTCCAGAGGATGAAGCGGATGGAGCGCTCGGTCGTCACACCCGGCGCGCTGAAGATGCGCGCCAGCTCCATCACCAGCGCGGTGCCCGAGCCGTCGTCGTTGGCCGCCTCGCCAAAGCCGATGCCGTCCATGTGGGCCGACACGATGTACATCTCGTCCGGCCGGGTGGCGCCCACCTTCGTGCAATAGACGCTCTCGCGCGGCGACGTGCCCACCGGTGTCTGCTCGGTGTTCAGCGCGCGCAGCTTCTCGTCGGGCTGGGCCATGGGGTCGGTGTTCACACCGATGGGGGCGCGCTTGCCGAACAGCGTGCCACCGCCTTGCGCGGCCGGGCCGCCGGCCCGCACTGGCTGCAGCTGCACCGGCCCGCGCTTGGCCGGCTCGGTGAAGTCGTAGCGCAGCCGCTCGGTGTTCGTGCAGCCGTAGCTCTTCAGCTGCGCCTCGATCCAGTCCAGCGCCGCCCGGTTGCGCGCCGTGCCCTGGCGCCGGTCGCCAAACTGCGTCAGGCCTTTGATGGTGGCCTTGTACTTGCCCAGCTCCAACTGGTTGACGAGCGGGGCGACCGGGTCGGCCGCATCGACGGGCGCAAGCTGGGCAAAGGCAGTCAGGCAGGTAGCGGCCAGCGCGGCGGCGACGAAAGCGTTCTTGGAAGCCATGATGGGAAGGGTGGAGTCGGGTGCCGCGATCCTAGTCAATGACCAGCGTCGCCGAGAGCAACAGGGCCGACTCGTCGCGGTCATCCGGGTCGGTCACCAGCAGCAGCTGCAGCGTGCCGTTCTCCACGATGACGGCGATGCCCTCGGCCTTGCAGCGCAAGGACAGTGGCCACACGCCAAGCAGGCGCCCGTCCGCGGCCACGACACCCACGGCCGACCCTCGGCAGGGGCCATCCAGATAGCTGTCATCCGTGGCCTCCGCCGCCGCGCAGAACACCCAGCCCCCGTGCGGCAGCGCCGCGCCATCGGTGAAGCACAGCGGCACGCCGTCGATGTCGCCCAGTTCGTACTGACTGCCCGACACCGGTTCGGGCGCCGGCCCCGCGCCGTCCAGCCAGGCGTGGATCGCCTGCCAGTCGTAACTGATCAGCACATTGACCGGGGTGGCCTGGTTGCCCCGCTGCAGCAGGCAGAAATGGCCGTCCGCGACAAAGGCGCCTTCGATGTTCAGCTGCTCGTGCCGGGCGTGCAGCGGCTCGTACAAGGGCGAGAGGTCGATGTCGCGGGGAGAGCCGTGCAGCTCACCTGCCTCGTCATCGAACGCCAGCAGCACCGCACGCTGGCGCTGCGGCCGCGACCCGGAACCCATGGCCAGCAGCGCGCCCTGGGGGCAGCCCGGCCAGGGCGGCAGGTGGGCCAGGGCCTCCAGATCCGGCTTGGCGGCCTTGCGGGCCTTGGGCTTGTGGGGCAGTTCGCCGTCGAAGAGCCGATGCAGCTGGCCGGGGTGCTCGCCCGCGAGGTCAAACACGGCCAGCGTGTGCTCGTCATCGGCCACGACAAACAGCCGCCGCCCCACCTGAACCAAGCCGCTGGCGGCGCTGACGTGGCCCAGCGCGGCATCTGTTCCGACGGACAGGGTTCGGGCGACTTGGACTTCCAGCATGGCAAAGCTCACGGCATGTGTGCGGCGGATGCTAGCGGCGCTGGGAGCGCGGGCGCGGCGCTAGGCTGGGGAGGTGAAGCAAGGTGAGGCGGCTGCTAAACAACCCGATCCTTCGATACTACGGTGCCAATGAAAGCGAGCCGCGCGCCGTCTATTGCAAGGAGCCCAGTACTACGTGAGCCTGAAAGCGAAGCTCTGATGACCGACGGCAACGGATCGTGTGTCGTTCCTTGGGCACGCGAATCGACCGAGGTCCAGTTCCTGGACATCGGCCATGCCGCAGCGCTGTGCTCGGTCACGCGCTCGCATGAAGACGGGTTCACGCAGCGACTCGTCGCCCTCCTCCAACCGGCCATCACCGTGCGCCAGTTCATCGTGTATTTCAACGATGACGATGCCCCAGTCGGCTTCGTGGCCTGGGCCCTTCTCACCGATGCCGTCTTGTCGACCTGCCAGCGCGACCCGAGTTACCTACTTCATTGGCGCGAGTGGAACGAAGGCAGCCTGCGACGCATCGTGATTCCGTAGCCCCTTACGGCGATGTGCAGCTGATCATCATGGACCCCGGATCTTCACTAAGGAAAGAATGCTATGTACTACCCACTTCGGCTCGCGGCTCTATTCGGAGTTCTGACCGGTTCATGGACGCCAAGCTTCGCCGACGCGGTCTCACTCGAACCGTTGTGCACGCAATGTGGAAACTCTGTCAAATGGGCGAGCGTCGTCGCGATGAGCGTCGACGGGACCCATGTTGTTGCCAATGGCGAAGACCTGCTGAGCCGGACCGCCCCATGCCACCGCCCCCGGCAGTGCTCGACGGCGTTCGCACTCAAGCAGGGTGACGCAATTCCGATGCCGTCGATCAACGGCTTCGCCGAAGGCGTCGCGATGGCCGTGGCCAACGATGGCACGGCTGTCGGATACGCGTATGACGCCGCAACCTTCCAACCGCTGTTCTTACCGGTCGTCTGGCCGGGCGGTGCAGCCGCGAAACGGTTGGCGACGCTCGCCCATGTCGAGCAGACGCAGGCGGTCGGCATCGATTCGTCCAGCCGAATCATCGGCATTGGCCAGATCCCGGCGGTGAACCACACCATGTCCCGGTCAGTCGCCATGGTGTGGTGTTCACACGACTCCACGCCCAAATTGCTGCCGAGCCTGGTCGCCGCAACAGATCCGAGCATCAACAGCGGCGTGACCGCGGCGCATGCCATCACGGATGATGGCTACATCGTCGGTGCTGTGGGCATGTCCGACGGTTTTCATCCAGCTTACTGGCGCATTGACGCACGCTGCGATGTCTCGATGCCGACGCTGCTGTCTAATTCGCGCGGCGTAGCCCTTGCGCGCATCGCCCCCGGACAGTTCGTCGGTCAAATCTATCGCGGCGCGACGTCGCTGGCCGCCAGCTGGGACGCGGGAGCACAAATCACACTGGAAGTGCCTTCGCCGTCGATGATGACTCTCAACGCAGGCGACGCCGACACCCTCTATGGCTTCGTTACCGATCCCGACAAATCCGTCAGCCGGATCTACGCGCGCGACCGACGCAGCAACAGCGACGTCAAGCTGCCAGGAAACGTTGCCGACAGCTTGAGGTTCGTGACCAGCGTGGACCCCAGCGGCACAGCGGTGGGCATGGGGGTTGTGGACGGCCGCCTTCAACCCGTCAAACTGCACCGGCCTGCCGCTAGCAAGGCCGCCCAATGACCAGCCCGCAAATCACGCTGCTCATCTCGACATGCAACCGGCCCGCGCTGCTGGCCAGGGCGCTGGGCAGCGTGGCCGGGCAGACCACACCACCGCAGGAAGTGATCGTCCTTGATGACGGCGACCGGCAGGATGGCCGCACCGCAGACGTGGAACCAACGCCACCTGCAGCAACGCCGACAGCGCCACCGCGCTCTACAGCCAGCGGCTGACGAACAAGTTGCGAGAAGCGCTGGCCGTCTTCGATCGCGCGTTGACGCAGTTGATGAACAGCTGCGCCAGCACCAGCACCAGCACCGTGAAGTCCGCCGTGCGCGCGGTTGCGAGGTCGCCTTCCCCTTCAATCAGGCCGCCGGGCAGGTCGAGATGAATCGTCGCCAGCGTGGCGATCGCCATCGCCAGGCCCGTCCAGACCACGCCTCATCGCAGAGGCGCGTCTAAAAGGCGCGCTCACCCGGCCGGCGTGGCGGGCGCTGCGCGTCCCGTCAGCTTCAGCACATAGCGATAGACGTCGCGATCTGAGCCTGCTTCGTCCAGCGTGAAGCCGCCTTGCGTTGCCAGCTCGCGCATGGCCGTGTTCTCGCGCAGCACCACGGCGACCAGGCGCTGTGTGCCGTGGCCGCGCAGGTAGGCCACCATCTTGTCCAGCAGGCGCTGGCCCAGGCCCTGCCCTTGCACCTCGGCCGCAAGGATGATGGCGAACTCGGCCTCGATGTTGTCGGGGTCGGCCACGGCGCGCACCACGCCCAGCGTGCGCTGCGCGCCATCGGGCTGCGCTTCCAGCACGACGAAGGCCATCTCGCGGTCGTAGTCGATCTGCACCAGCCGGGCCAGCTCGCTGCGCGGCAGCTCGCGGCGCATGCTGAAAAAGCGCAAGCGGATGTCCTCGGGCGCTAGCTGCGCGGCGAAGGCGAGGTGCCGCGCCTCGTCCTCGGGCCGGATCGGCCGCACCAGCAGCTGCCGGCCCTGCCAGGCCCAGGTCTCGGCGAGTTCAGCCGGATAAGGCTGGATGGCAAAGCGCGACGTGCCGGCACTGGCCGCCGGGGTGACACGCAGGCGGGCGTCCAGCGCGATGACGCCGTCGCCGTCGGCCAGCAGCGGGTTGATGTCCAGCTCGGCCAGCTCCGGCAGGTCGGCCAGCATCTGCGAGACGGTCACCAGCACGTCGCAGATGGCGTCCATACGCGCGGGTGCATGGTCGCGGTAGCCGGCGAGCAGCCGGGCGATGCGCGTACCGGCCACCAGCTCGCGCGCCAGCACGCGGTTCAGCGGCGGCAGGCCGATGGCGCGGTCGGCCATCACCTCCACCGCCGTGCCGCCCTGGCCGAACAGGATGATCGGGCCGAACACCGCGTCCACGCTGGCGCCGACGATCAGCTCCTGCGCATGCGGCCGGCTCACCATGGCCTGCACCGTGAAGCCCGTGATGCGTGCTGACGGTTTGACCGAGCGGACGCGTGCCAGCATCTGCCGGGCGGCCAGCCGCACGGCCGCGTCGTCGGTCAGGCCCAGCACGACGCCGCCCACATCCGACTTGTGGCTGATGTCGGGCGACAGGATCTTCAGCGCGACGGGGTAGCCGATGGCGCCTGCGGCGGTGACCGCTTCGTCGGCCGAGGGGCCGACCGCGACCGTCGGCACGACCGGGATGCCATAGGCCTGCAGCACCGTCTTGGCCTCCAGCTCGTCGAGCATGTCGCGGCCGTCAGCCAGCGCGGCCTCGACGACGGCGCGAGCCGCCGCCCGGTCGGCCGGCCCGGCCTCGCTGGCAGTGGGCGCCTCGGTGAGCAGCGCCTGGTTGCTGGCGTAGCGGGCCAGCATGGAGAAAGCGCGCACGGCTTCCTCGGGTGTGTCGTAGGTGGCCACGCCCGCGCCCTCGAAGATGCGCCGCGCCTCGGCCACGCCGGCGTCGCCCAGCCAGCTACTCACCAGCCGGCCCGCCGCCTCGCGGGCCAACGGGGCGCAGGCCCGCGCGATGTCCTCGCTGCGCACGATGGCCGTCGGCGCATGCATGAACAGCACCGTGCCGGTGTCGGGGTCGGCTAGCAGCGCGCGCAGCGTCGCGGTGTAGCGCTCGACGGGGGCGTCGCCAATGATGTCGACGGGGTTGCCGCGAGACCAGGTGGGCGGCAGCACCGCGTCCAGCTTGCCGCGCAGCGCCTCGCTCAGCGGCGGCAGCTCCACGCCGGCCAGCGCCGCTGCATCGGCCGCCATGACGCCCGCGCCGCCGCCGTTGGTCATCAGCGTCAGGCCGCGCCGCGGACTGCCGCGAAAGTGCGCCAGCGTCTCGGCCGCCATGAACAGGTCTTGCAGCGTGTCGACGCGCAATATGCCGGCGCGGCGAATGGCCGCGTCGATGACCACGTCCGACCCGGCGAGCGCACCGGTGTGCGAGGCCGCAGCCTGCAAGCCATTGCCGGCGCGCCCGGCCTTCACGACGATGACCGGCTTGTTGCGCGCCGCCGCGCGCGCCGCCGACATGAACTTGCGCGGCGACTCGATGGACTCCATGTAGAGCAGGATGGCGCGGGTGTGCGGGTCGCTGGCGAAATGGTCCAGCAGGTCGCCGAAGTCCACGTCGGCCCGCTCGCCCAGCGACACCATGTGGGAGAAGCCGATGCGGCGCGAGCGCGCCCAGTCGAGCACCGCCGTGACCAGCGCGCCCGACTGCGACACGAAGGCGATGTCGCCGGGCAAGGCATCGACGTGGGCAAAGCTGGCGTTCAGGCCGATGCGCGGCGACAGCAGGCCCAGGCAGTTGGGGCCGAGCAGGCGCAGCAGGTGGGGTCGGGCAGCGTCGAGTGCGGCCTGCTTCTGAGCAGCGCTGAGGCCGGCGGTCATGACGATGGCGGCGCGCGTGCCGAGCTGACCCAGCTCGGCGATGAGGCCGGGCACCGTATCGGGCGGCGTGCACAGCACGGCCAGGTCGGGCGCCTCGGTGAGGTCGCCGACGCGGGCCGCCAGCGCCACGCCGTCAAGCTCGGCGTGTTTGGGGTTGACGCCGAACACGCGGCCCGCGAACGAGCCGGCGCGCAGGTTGCGCCAGACGGTCGCGCCGACGCTGCCGGGACGGTTGGAGGCGCCGACCACCACGACCGAGCGCGGTGAGAGAAGCTGGTCGAGGTGGCGGATGCTCATGGGGATCAGGGCGTGATCGCCACTTTCAGCACGCCGTCGCGCTGATGGCCGAACAGCTCGTAGGCGGCCTCGATGTCGTCGAGCTTGAAGCGGTGGGTCACCATCGCCTCCAGGTTGACGCGCCGCGCGGCGATGACGGACATCAGCCGGCGCATGCGCTCCTTGCCGCCGGGACAGAGCGTGGTGACGATCTTGTGGTCGCCCAGGCCTGCTGCAAAGGCGCCGAGCGGAATGGTCAGGTCGGTGGAATAGACGCCCAGGCTGGACAGCGTGCCGCCCGGCCGCAGCACGCGCAGGCAGGCCTCGAAGGTCTGCTGCGTGCCCAGCGCCTCGATGGCAACGTCCACACCGCGGCCGCCGGTGAGCCGCATGATGGTCTCGATGGGGTCGACCTTGCTGGCGTCGATGACGTGGTCGGCGCCCATCTGCGTGGCGATGGCCAGGCGGTTGGCGAGCCGGTCGACGCCGATCACCATCGAAGCACCGCTGAGCTTGGCGCCGGCCGTGGCGCACAGGCCGATGGGGCCTTGCGCAAACACCGCCACCGTGTCGCCGATGCGCACGCCCGCGCTCTCGGCACCGCTGAAGCCGGTGGACATGATGTCGGGGCACATCAGCACCTGCTCGTCGGTGAGCGAGTCGGGCACCGGCGCCAGGTTGGCCATGGCGTCGGGCACCAGCACGTACTCGGCCTGGCAGCCGTCGATGGTGTTGCCGAACTTCCAGCCGCCCATGGCCTTCCAGCCATGCGCCGTGCCGGCGCCGTCCTGCGAGCCGCAGCCGCACAGGCAGGCGGTGCTCCAGCCGCTGGGCGTGATGGCGCCGGCGATGACGCGCTGGCCCTCGCGGTAGCCGCGCACGCCGGAGCCGAGCTTCTCGATGATGCCGACGGGCTCATGGCCGATGGTCAGGCCGCGCTCGACCGGGTACTCGCCCTTGAGAATGTGGATGTCGGTGCCGCAGATGGTCGTCGTGGTGACGCGGATCAGCGCGTCCTGCGGGCCGACATCGGGGATGCGCTTGTCGTCGAGCACGATGCGACCGGGCTCGACGAAGACGGCGGCTTTCATCATGGCCATGGGAAATCCTCCAAAAGGCGCTACGCGCCTGGAAGGGTTCCATGACGTCAGACCATCCTGAACCCAGGCATGCCGGGCGTCGAGGCTGGGAGCGCCGTTGCAGGGTAGGACGCCAGGCCTGCGGCCGGTTTGCGCCAGATCAGGCGAGGCCTGCTTTCTCCAGCCAGAACATCTTGTCCAGCGAGCCGGGCACGTTGCGGAAGGCCACGTTCATGCGGTTCCAGCCGTTGATGGCGGCAACGCGCCAGGTCAGTTCGGACAGTTCCTCGGGCGGGAAATGCTTGCTGACTTCGGCGTAGGCGGCGTCGGAGACGCCCTCGGGCGCGATGCGCGTCAGCGCCTCCGTCCAGGCCAGGGCCGCGCGCTCCTTGGGTGTGAACAGCGGCGACTCGCGCCAGATGGCCACGTGGTGCAGGCGCAGCTCGCGCTCGCCGTGCATCTTGGCCTGCTTGACGTGCATGTCCAGGCAGAACGCGCAGCCGTTGAGCTGGGAGGCACGGATGTCCACCAGCACGGCCAGCGTCTTGTCCATGCGGAAGGCCATGCCGAAGTCCATGTACTTCTTGGACAGGTCGGCGGACTGACGGAAGTAGTCGAGGCGGAGGGCGTGCGTGCTCATGGCGATGTCCTTGGCTTGTGGCGGACCGGCGGAATCGCTGGCCTCACTCTCAAGACGGATCAACCGCGCCGTTTGTGACGGGAACGGGCTCGCCGCTTCTTACTTCGCCGTCGCCACCGCCGCCAGCAGCATCCAAGCCGAGTGCGGCAGCCACTGCTCCACCCAGCGCCACTGCGCATCGTCTGGCCCCGGGCCGAAGGCGATGCCCTCGCCCGTGTCGCTGCCCACCGCGCCGGTGATGCCGTTGGAGATGCCGCCGGCAAACATGTCGCCCGCGCTGGATGGCACGGCCGGCGGGTTGCGCTGGCCAAAGCCGTAGAGCATGGAAATGCCATACGGGTTGCGGCCCAGCGTCCAGTCGAGCTGGCTCTGCGCATAGCCGGCCCAGTCGGCCGGCATGCCGGCGCCGACCTTGCGGCCCGCGACGACCATCGCGGTGCTGAGCGACGCCAGCCGCGCGCTCTCGCCCTGCCACCAGTAGCCGGTCTCGTTGCGGTGTGGCATGAAGAAGCCCTCCAGCACCTCGCCGTCGGGCCTGCCGCCCTTGGCGAGCTGGAAGGCCTGGCGCGCGTAACCGTAAGGGTTGGACACGCGCTGCGTCAGCTCGATCTCGTGGCGCAGCGCCGCGGTGATCGCGGCGCCCGCTTTCGCGCGGCGCTGCGCGTCGGTCTCGATGTCGAGGTAGTGGCCCAGGCTCAGCGCAGGCATGCCGGCTTCAACCCCGTGGTAATAAGGCCGCGAGCCACCATCGCTGACGAAACCGCCGGCCGGGGTCTGGCGCGCCATCAGCTGGCCGGCACGCACACGCGCCGCCTTGAGGAAGCGCGGCTCGCGCGTCGCATGGAACAGCTCGGTGGCGGCCATCAGCGCCGTGTAGTCGTCAATGATGTTCTCGACGCCGTCGGCGCCGTACTGCGCATTGAACTGCTGCAGGTGATCGAAGGCCCGCACCGCGTCGGCCAGGTAGGTCGCGCCTTCGAACTCGCCATGCCGGCCGGACTGCTTGGCCAGCAGCGAGGCCCGCGCCAGCGTGGCGATGGCCAGGCCGCCGCCCGCGCGATAGGCCGAGCGGTAGAGCTTGGTGTAGGTACCGTCCTCGCCCTCGTAGCCGACGACCATGCGCTCGGCGCCCTCGCCGCCCCATTTGTCGAACACGGTCGTGTAGAAATAGCCGTCGGCATCGAGGATGCGGTGCAGGTAGTCGGCGCCCCAGAAGGCCTCGTCCTCGACACGCCGCTGCAGGCCCGCGCGGCGGTACAGGTCTGCCGAGGTGTGGGCCGTGTAGGCCAGCACCCAGGCCACCATGGAGGTCTGCTGCGGGTTGAAGAAGTTCGCGTAGCCGAGGTGTGACAAATACTTGCCGGTGTCGCCACCGGCGTCCTTCCAGCCGCCCCAGACGTTGACGTGGCGGTCCGTCTCGAAGATGCGGATGCGGCGATCGCCGTCACCGGTGTGGCGGCTGCGGTGGAAGTAGTCCAGCGTCTTGTCGGCAATGGTCGTGAACAGCGCCCGGTCCTGCACGCGCACGGGAGCGGACAGCACGCGGGCGCTGCCCAGCGTGACCTCGACGCGGTAGACACCCGACGCTTGCAGCGACGAGAAATCGACCTCGAAGTAGCGCTTGCCGGCGCCCCAGGCCGAGAAGTCCGGCAGCGCCTTCAGCGCGCCCTGCGCGACGACCTTGCCGCCGGCCAGCACGCGGTAGCGCCCGGCTTGCGCCGGGCCCGTGGACTCGACGATCGCGCGCTTGGGGCCGACGCGCTCCAGTGCCACCTGGTTCAGTTGCACCAGCAGCGGCTCGGTGGGCAGGCTGACCGAGACCGTCGTCACCGGCGCCGGCGTCTGGGCCCGCAGGCCGGCGGGCAGCAGCGCCGCCCCCGCGGCGAGGGCGATGGCGTGGCGCCTGTTCATGCGGTCTCGATTCATTGCCAGGCCATGTTCTTGGACCACTTGACGCCGGAGGTCGGGCACTTGCCGCTGTTGTCGGGGTAGCTGCTGTTGATGACCTGGTTGACGACGCTGACGCTGTTCATGGCCGGATTCTTCTTGTAGATGTCCAGCGCCATGCTCGCGCGCCAGCAGTTGCCCGCATCGTCGCCCAGGCTGCCGGACTTGAGCCAGCGGATGTACTGGTCGGTCAGGTAGGTGGCGAAGCAGGTCTCGTTGCTCATGCTGCCGCAGTTGCCGGCGTTCTTGACCGAGGTGAAGGCCGAGATGCTGGCGATGGAGCCGGTGTTGACCTGCACCTGGAAGGCCAGGCCGACGAGGTTGTATTGGTTGAAGGCGGTGAAGCCTATGCCCTTCAAGGCGGCGAGCACCGGCAGCAGCTTGTCGTTGTTGATGTGCGCGTAATGGCTCATCACATACTTGTCCTGCTGGCTGTCGAAGGCCGACTGCAGGGCCTTGCAGATCTTGGTCAGCGCCGCGCGCTTGGTCGAGTTGGAGCGGCTGAGGTTGGGATAGGGGTCCAGCTGCGAGTCGTCGGCCTTGAAGTTGCCGGCCGACACGCCGGTGACCTGCACGCCCCAGTTCTTCATGTCGGTGTTGGTCGCGCCCGTCTTGCCGAGTACATAGGGCGCGAAGGCGTTCTTGAAGTAGTCGGGAAAGTCGCCCACCGTCGTCACGCCCACCGGACCGAAGGTGTTGCCGCGGTAGTCGGAGATGCCCACGCTGGCTTCGTAGTCCACCTCGCAGTAGCGCCAGGGGCCGACGTCCTGGTAGTTGGTGGTGCCGTTCTCCGGATAGGCGTCCATGCTGAGCACGGCCTGCCATTGGGCCACCGTCAGCTTGCGGCTCTTGTCGAAGACATTGCCGTACACGCGCGAGTCCCCGACGGGAATCACACCACTGGCAGCGGCGGGCTGGACCGCCGTGACCACGGCCTGGCCGCTGGCAGTCTCGGTCTGCGTGTACAGCCAGCCATCCTGAACGAAGGCCGTGCTCTTGGCGGGGTTGCCGGCCGAGAGTGCGAGCGAAGACAGGCCCAACAGGGCGACAGCCGCACAGGAGCCGATCCGGAGTGATTGCATGTTTGCCTCAACGAAGTCTTGTGGCCATGGCCACGGGTTGTTGATGCCCAGAAGCGGCGCCAAGAGCGCACCGCCGGCGAGGAGAGCGCAACTTCACTGCTGGATGCGCCGGGCCAGACCTCGTCCCTCCAACGGGACCATGGGGCGCGAATGTAGGGCCGCCTAGCCGGCATCGTCAATATTTAAATCCAATGGTTGTTTAAATTTATTTCAAAGGCGCCAGACGACAACGCTGCCGCCTCGGACAGAATCGCGGCCTGAGTCCAGCCCCCACCTATCATGGGCGCCACGAAAGCGCCGTCAGCACGCATGAGAACCACCGGCCGAGGAGCCACCCAACAGTCCAGCGCCCCCTACAACCGCCGCGTGGTGCTGGACTTCATCCGCCAGCAAGGCGCCGCGTCGCGCAAGGACATTGCCGACATGGTGTCGCTGAGCGCCCAGACGGTCGCCAACATCACCAACGACCTGGAGGCCATCGGCCTCATCGTTTCGCGGCGGCTGAAGGTCGACAAATCCCGCGGCCAGCCGCCCATCGCCTTCGAGCTGAACCCGCAGGCGGGCAACGCCATCGGCATCAGCCTGGAGCCCGGGCGCGCGTCAGCGGCGCTGGTCAATCTCGTCGGCGAGATCCGCCACCGCTGTGAGGTCGAGATGGACACCAGCGACCGCCGCCAGATGCTGGCCGCGATGCTGCAACTCGTGGCCCAACTGCGGCGCGAGTCGAGCGAGCGGCTGTGGGGCATAGGCGTCGCCCTGCCCGGCCCGCTGGGCCACACCGACATCAGCTTCATCGGCCCGACCGCGCTGGAGGGCTGGAACGATTTGTCGGTGCTGGACGAGCTGCACGAAGCCACCGGCCTGCCCTTGTTCTACCGCGTGGACAGCGTTGCCGGTGCGCTTGGTGAGACGCTGTTCGGCGTTGCCAAGCACCTGGACGACTTCTTTTACCTGCACCTGGGACTGGGCCTGGGCGGCGCGCTGGTCATCGGCCGCTCGGCCTACCCGGGCGCGGACGGCAACGCGACCGAGATCGGCCACGTGCCCATCGTGCCCGGCGGCACGCCCTGCTACTGCGGCAACCGCGGCTGCCTGGAACGCTATGTGTCCATGCATTCGCTGGCCGAGGCACTGAGCGTGTCCGACCACGATGTCTGGACGCTGGATCTCGCACAGCGCCTGCAGCAGCCTGGCGACGAAGCCCTTCACCGCTGGTGCCGCCAGGCGGCCGACCGGTTGCGGGACGCCGTCTGCATGATCGAGAACATGCTGGACCCGCGCGCCATCGTCATCGGCGGCTCCGCGCCCAAGGTGCTGGTGGAGCACCTGGTGGCGCTGGCCCAGCCCTGGCATCGCTCGGTGCGCGGCGGCATGGCCAGCCCGGAGACACGCATCGTGCTGTCGGACCGGCAGGACGACAGCTCCATCCTCGGCGCGGCCGTGCTGCCCATCTACGAGATGCTGTCACCGCGCCTGGAAGTGCTGCAGCAGGACCGCCGCGCAGACGTCGACGTGGCCGAACTGATGGGCCACCGGCCAACCGGCAGACGGGGCGGATAAATATTTAAAACCACTGGTTTTATTTATTGACAGACGATTCGGGGCGCTTCTATAGTCAGCGCCATGGACACGGATCGCGCACCCCTTCGCCCCCACCAGGGCACCAGCCTCAGCATCGTTGGCGACGTGGGCGTCGACCTGGTTCTCGGTTCGCTGGAGGCCTGGCCCGAGATCGGCACCGAGCTGCTGATGCCGCGCAGCGAACTGCGCGCCGGCGGTTCGGCCGCCAACGCCGCCCTCGCCGCCCGCCACATCGGCCTCGCCACCCAGCTGATCTCGGCCGTGGGCAACGACCACTTCGGCCACTGGCTCGCCGAGCAGTTCGGCGGCGTGCGCACGCACCTGGAGGTCTGCGACTGCGAGACCACAGTCTCCGTGGGCCTGATGCATGCCTGCGGCGAGCGCAACTTCTTCACCACGCACGGCCACCTGCAGCAGCTGTCGGTACAGCATGTGCTCAAGCATCTGCAGCCAACGCGCGCACCGGCCATCGCCCTCTTCACGGCGCCCTTCCTGCTGGCCGGCCTGCGTGAGCGGTACACCGACCTGATCGCCGAAGCGGCCACCCGCGGCTACCGGATCGCGCTGGACACCGGCTGGCCGCCCGAGGGCTGGGACCGCGACGAGGTGCGCGGCTGGCTGAAGCACTGCGACCACCTGCTCATCAACGAGCTGGAAGCGCGCAGCATCGCCGGCACCGAGGACCTGGACGCCGCCATGGCGCTGATCGTGCAAGACCTGAAGCCCGGTGCCAGCATCATCGTCAAGGTCGGCGCGCAAGGCGCCATCGGCGTCGAAGCCGGCCGCCACGTCAGCCAGGCGGCAGAACCGGCCGACATCTTCGACACCATAGGCGCGGGCGACGCCTTCAATGCCGGCTACCTCGCGGCCCGTCTGCGTGGCGGCACGCTGGCCGATGGCCTCGCCTCCGGCTGCCGTACCGCCCGCGCCATCCTGTCGCGCTTCCCGCGCAAGACCATCCACGCCGGCGAGTTCGCCGACTGCGTCGCCTGACCGCCGCAAAGCCATGAAGCACCGCGCGCTGATCGTCGGCTACATCCTGCTGATCTGGTTCGTGATCTCCTTCGTCACCAACCTGATCGGCCCGCTGATGCCGATCATCATCCAGGACTTCCACCTCAGCCTGGCGATGGCGGGCTTCCTGCCCTTCTCCTTCTTCCTCGCCTACGGCCTGGTGTCCATTCCCGGCGGCATGCTGGTGGAGGCCAGGGGCTCGCGCTTCACGCTGCTGGTCGCCTTCGCGCTGAACTTCGGCGGCTCGCTGGCCATCGCGCTGCTGCCCAGCTACGCGACAGCCATCGCCGGGCTGTTCGTCATCGGCCTGGGCATGGCGCTGCTGCAGGTCGTCATCAACCCGCTGATGCGCACGGCCGGCGGCGAGGCCCATTTCGCGTTCTTCTCGGTGATGGGCCAGCTCGTGTTCGGCCTCGCGTCCTTCCTGAGCCCGCTCGCATTCAAGCTCTTGATGGAGCGCCCCGGCGCCGCCGCGGCGGGCCTGGCCTGGGTGCCGTTCTACTGGGTGTTCGCGGCGGGCTTCATCGCCCTCATCGCCGCCAACCAGACGCTGCCGCTGCCCCAGGTGCAGCTCAAGGACGACGAGCGCGTCGGCGGCTGGGCGGCCTACCGCGAGCTGCTGGCGCGGCGCGATGTGCGCCTGTTCTTCCTGGCCATCATGGCCTACGTGGGTACGGAACAGACGCTGGCGAACTGGATGTCGCAATTCCTCACCACGTACCACGGCATCTCGGCCACCGACGATGGCGCCGACACGGTCGGCCGCTTCTGGGGCCTGATGTCGCTGGGCTGCCTGCTGGGCCTGGGCCTGCTGAAGCTGTTCGACTCCCGCGCGGTGCTGGCCGGCTTCACGGTGCTGGCAATGGGTTGCGTCGCCCTTGCGCTGTTCGGCCCGGCCAATGTGTCGCTGTGGGCCTTTCCCGCCTCGGGCTTCTGCCTGTCGGTGATGTTCTCCATCGCCTTCTCGCTGGGCCTCAACTCCGTGCCCCGCCACCACGGCGCGTTCTCCGGCGTGCTGTGCACCGGCATCCTGGGCGGCGCCGTCGTGCCGCTGATCGTCGGCGTGCTGGGCGACGCCTTCGGCCTGCGCGCCGCGATGGCCCTCGTCTTCCTGACGCTGGCCTACATCCTCAGCGTCAGCGCGTGGGCCAGGCCACTCGTGCGCAACGAGACGCTGTCCGTGGCGCAACTGCTTTCCCAGATCAAGCCCAAGCCAAGACCCAGGGCCTGAATTCCCTGCATGGCATCTGGCGGCCACCGGCCGGGATGCCTCCTGCCCGACATGAACCAAGGAGCGACCGTGATGAGACCCAACCGAGCTGGATTCCACCGAACCGTCACCGCCACGGCCGCCGCGCTGCTGGCCTGCCACGCCGGCGCCGCGCTGGCGCAGGAAGCCACCGACAAGCAGGACAAGAACGAGCTGCCCACCGTCGTCGTCAACGCGACGCGTGTCAACTCCAACCTGCTGAAGACGCCGGTGGCCGTCACCGCCATCACGCAGGAGGCGCTGAGCCGCGAAGGCATCCACGACGTGCGCGGCCTGTCCGGCACGATCCCGAACTTCCAGATCTCCTCCGGCGCCGACTCCGGCATACAGATCAACATCCGCGGTGTCGGCTCCACCAACTTCACCGAGATCGGCGACCCCGCCGTGGGCCTGCACGTGGGCGGCCTGTATTCGCCGCGGCCGCAGGGGGCGCTGGCGCTGATGTTCGACCTGGAGCAGGTGGAAGTGCTGCGCGGCCCGCAGGGCACGCTGTTCGGCCGCAACTCCACCGGCGGCAGCGTCAACATCATCCCGGCCAAGCCCGACTTCGCTTCGACCTACGGCAATGTCGAGACCGACTTCGGCAGCTACCGCAAGCGCCAGCTCAACCTGGTGCAGAACATCCGCGTGAACGACAAGTTCGCGCTGCGCGCCACCTTCAGCAAGGTCAAGCGTGACGG
Source organism: Roseateles sp. P1_C6 (assembly GCF_056406315.1). NCBI lineage: Bacteria > Pseudomonadati > Pseudomonadota > Betaproteobacteria > Burkholderiales > Sphaerotilaceae > Roseateles > Roseateles sp. P1_C6. The sequence goes on along the minus strand of NZ_JBFUAK010000002.1, from coordinate 217,384 downwards.
CTGGATCAACCAGCAGCAGGACTTCACCGACGTCGACATCCCCGAGCACGGCTTTCACGCCGACGGCATCCCCGACGTCGACCAGCGCCGCAACACGCTGGTCTCCAAGAGCAAGTATTACTACAACCGCGACGAGTGGGCCGCCCGCATCGCCGGCCGCCTGAAGCTCACCGACAACCTCGAGTGGCTGCTCGCCTACGAGAAGTTCCAGAACAACAGCGCCGGCGACATCGCGATGAAGGACTGCGACATGGCCGCCGGCACGGCCTTCGCCTGCACCGGTGGCAAATGGGACGTCAAGGTCAACGTGCCGGGCAAGACCGACATGTCCATCGATACCGTGCGCTCCAACCTGGTGTGGAACCTCAGCCCGAGCTCGAGCGTGGAGTACGGCTTTTCCTTCGCCAACCAGAAGCGCTCGCAGCAGGCCGACGACGACGGCGGCTACCACCCCATCGCCAGCCAGGTGACAGCCAGCCTGCCCGTGGGCCCCGATGGTGACTGGGGCACCTGGCCCGTCTCCGACATGACCTCGTTCACGCTGGGCTCGACCTACAAGTCCAGCGTGCATGAGCTGCAGTTCAAGCACCACACGGACAACCTGCAGCTCGTCACCGGCCTGTTCTGGATGCACGAGAAGAACGCCATCGACTACGCGCAGGAGCAGCTCGTCACGGCGCCCTATGGCTTCCCGACCAGCCAGTTCTATCACCAGCCCGACCGCCAGATCGACGCCAAGGCCGTGTTCGCCCAGGCCGACTGGAAGTTCGCGCCGACGTGGACGGCCACGCTCGGTGCCCGCTACAGCTACGACAAGAAGACCGACCGGAACGGCCAGGTCTTCGGCGGCTGGGACGGCTCCACGCCGGCCTACTACAACGGCCTCTACCATCCCGGCACGCCGGGCGACCCCGATTTCCGCGCCCACAACGGCCGCGACCTGACCGAAAAGATGGGCCCGTTCGCCGGCACCGGCGCCTATGCCGAATGGGGTGCGCCCGCGGGCAACGACAACTCGGAGAGCTGGAAGAAGATCACCTACCGCCTGGGCCTGGCCAAGCAGCTCACGCCGCTGGACATGATCTACACGTCGCTGTCCACCGGCTACAAGGCCGGCGGCTTCGGCGACAAGGACGACCGCTGCGGCGGCCATGACTGCGTGGACGGGCCGGCCGGCCCGCAGTACACCTTCTTCTCGTACAAGCCCGAGACCGTCACCAACCTCGAGTTCGGCTACAAGGGACTGATGCTGAACAAGCGGCTGAGCCTGTCGGCCACCGTCTTCTTCAGCCGCTACAAGGACATGCAGGTCACCGGCGACAACTTCGCCTCGCGCATCAAGCGCACGGAGCCCTGCCCCGACGACAACCCCACCTGCGACATCGTCACCAAGTGGCAGACGGTCAACGTGGGCGTCGTCAGCATCCCCGGCCTGGAGCTGGAGGTCGACTACAAGCCCTGGCCCGGCGCGCGCGTGGGCGCGTTCTTCAGCTACATCAACAGCAAGATGAAGAACTACCCGTCGTACAGCGACAGCTGGAACTGCGGCGTGCGCGAGGAGGTCGGCGCGCCGCACTGCCCCGAGCCCTACAGCGGCCCCATCCGCGAGTTCGCCGGACGCCAGATCCTGGACATCACCGGCAACCACCTGCCGCTGTCGCCCAAGTACAGCTTCGGCATCAACTTCTCGCAGAACTTCGTCTTCGCCGAGGGCTGGGAGCTGACGCCCTGGGTCAACCTGAAGTGGCAGGACAAGATGTACTTCACGCTGCTCAACCTGGACAACCCGCACATCTCCGACGGGCAGAAAGCCTTCACCAAGATCGACGCCAGCCTCAAGCTGCAGGCGCCCAAGACCTGGCACGCCGAGCTGTACGTGCTGAACGCGACGAACAAGATGACCAAGAACGCGGTGCAGGACGGCGGCGGCTTCGTGCGCGGCTACTGGAACGACCCGCGCACCTACGGCATCCGCGTCGGCATCGACTACTGACCCGGGCGCCCCACCGCTCGTGCCAGCACGGCGCCGGAGGAGCGTCGTCGGCCTGGACTCGGCCTGGTGCGCGGCGTAGGATCATTTTTCGCCTTGCCGGCCGAGCCGCGGCGACAAGTTCATTGTGTTTGGCTTTGACGGAGCGTCATATGAGCTATCACTTGGAAGGTCGTCTGCTCGAGGTTTGCAACTGCAACGTGCTGTGTCCCTGCTGGATAGGCGAGGACCCCGACAACGGCACCTGCGACACCATCGTCGCGTGGCGCATCGACAAGGGCGTGGTCGACGGTGTCGACGTCAGCGGCAACACCATTGCGGCCGTGGCCCATGTCCCCGGCAACATCCTGCAAGGCAACTGGACCGCCGCGATCTTTGTCGACGACCAGGCCTCCGCGGCGCAGGAAGCGGCGCTGCTCAAGGTCTACACGGGTCAGGCCGGCGGGCCGGTCGCCGATCTCGCCGCGCTCATCGGCAAGGTGGTTTCCGTGGAGCGGGCACCGATCAAGTTCACCGTGTCCGACGGCAAGGGCATTCTTGAGATCGGCACCGACTACTACGCGGAACTCGAGCCCTATCGCGGCGCGATGGGCGGCCTGACCACCCTGTCCGACACCGTGTTCTCGACGGTGCCGGGAGCGCCCGTGTTTGTCGGCAAGGCGCCGACCTATCGATCCAGGAATCCCGCGCTGGGCATCGACCTGGACCTCAAGAACCACAACGCGCTGCAGAGCACCTTCGTCTTCGACGCATGAGCGCCGCTGGCGGCGCCGTACCGGCGCGCCCGCCCGCCGGCGACGCCCGCCACCGCCGCGTGTTCCTCGCGGTCCTGAGCGCCCTGGCGGTGCTCGCCTGGCTGGCGCTGTGGGCCTGGGCGCGCAGCCCCTACGGGCGCTACCTCGATCACGGCGACTGGACCACGTCAGGTCCGGCCGCCTTCGTGTGCCGAGCCATTCCCGGCGGCGACTTCATCGTGCCCGCGCTGCTCTACGCCGTCGCGTGGATCCTGATGACCACGGCCATGATGCTGCCGACCACCCTGCCCCTGTTCAACGCCTTCGATCGCCTGACGGCGCGGCGCGCGGACCACCGGCGGCTCCTCGTGCTGCTGGGCCTGGGGTACATGGCGGTGTGGGGCGCCTTCGGGCTGGCCGCGCATGTGCTTCACGCCGGGCTGCTGTCGCTGGTCAACAGCGTGCCCACGCTGGCCTGGCATGGCTGGCTGATCGCCACGGCCATCATTGCGCTGGCCGGGGTCTTCCAGTTCAGCCGCCTCAAGCACCGCTGCCTGGAAAAGTGCCGCACGCCTTTGAGCTTCGTCATGGAACATTGGCGCGGCCAGGCCGAGGCGCGCCACGCCTTTGCCCTCGGCGCCCACCACGGGCTGTTCTGCGTCGGCTGCTGCTGGGCGCTGATGCTGCTGATGTTCGCGCTGGGCACCGGCAGCCTCGGCTGGATGCTGCTGCTGGCCGCCGTGATGGCGGTCGAGAAGAATGTGCGCTGGGGCCACCGGCTGAGCACGCCGCTGGGCGTCGCGCTGCTGGGCTGGGCGGCCGCCCTGGTGACCACCCATGTCTGAGCCGCGCGCCGGCCCGCCGCTGCCGCAAACCGTGGCCCTCACCGCGCTGGCGATGCTGGCCTTCGCGGCAAATTCGCTGCTGTGCCGGCTCGCGCTGCGGCAGGCGCTCATCGATCCGGCCAGCTTCGGCAGCATCAGGCTGGTCGCCGGGGCTCTCACGCTGGCGGCCATCGTGCGATTCCGGCCGGGCCCAGCCGCCGCGGTTCATTCCGATTGGCGCGCCGCCGCCATGCTGTTCACCTACGTCGCCTGCTTCTCCTTCGCCTATCTCAGCCTGTCCGCGGGCACCGGCGCCTTGATCCTGTTTGGCGCGGTGCAGGTGACGATGTTCAGCGCGGGCCTGCGCGCCGGCGAGACGTTCAGGCCGCTGGCCTGGTTCGGCCTCGCGCTGGCCGTCGCGGGGCTGGTCTATCTGGTATCGCCCGGTGTCGCCGCGCCACCCCTCCTCGGCGCGGCCATGATGGCGCTGGCGGGCATGGCCTGGGGCGTGTACTCGCTGCGTGGTCGTGGCGTGAGCGACCCGCTCGCCGCGACGGCTGGCAACTTCCTGCGCGCCACGCCACTCGCCCTGCTGGTGAGCGTGCTGCTCGCCCGCCAGGCGCATGCGGACACGGCCGGCGTCGCACTGGCCGTCATCTCGGGGGCCGTCACGTCGGGCATCGGTTACGTCGTCTGGTACGCGGCGCTGCGCGGGCTGCCCGCGCTGCGCGCGGCGACCGTGCAGCTGTCGGTGCCGCTGATTGCCGCATTGGGCGGCGTGGCGCTGTTGTCGGAAGCGCTCACGCCGCGCCTGCTGGCGGCCTCGGCGGCCATCCTTGGCGGCATTGCGCTGGTGCTGGCCAGCAAGTCGCGCAACACGCGCCCGCCGCGCTAGTGGCCCAGCCGGGCGCGCGTCTGCGCGAGCAGGTCCGCCGGGCTGGGTTCACCTGCGCTCATGGCAGGGTTCTGGCCGGCGCCACAACGGCCGGCCGGCGCAGGCCGACTGCGCCAGCGCCAGCAGCGCGAGCGCGGCGGCAGCGAGGCCGGCGGACAGCACGGGCAGCCAGGCCAGGCCCATGCCCGCGCGCAGCGCCTCGGCCCCCAGCCACGCGGCGCCCGCGTTGCCCAGGTTGAAGGCGGCGATGTTGAGCGTGGAGCCCAGCGAGGGCGCGTCGGCCGACTCGACCAGCACGCGGCTCTGCAGGCCCGGTGCGGTCGCGAAGGCGGCCATGCCCCACAGCACGATGCAGACCACCACCAGCGCCGGCACCGCGAGCACCGCGTGCAGCGCCAGCTCCACCAGCATCAGCGCCACGAGGATGGCGGCCATCGCGCGCTGCGGCCAGCGGTCCGCGGCCCAGCCGCCCAGCACGTTGCCCACCGTCAACCCCAGGCCGAACAGCACCAGCACGCCGTTGACCTGCGCGGCGCTGAACTGGGCCTCGGACTGCAGCATCGGCGCCAGGAAGGTCAGCGTCGTGAAGATGCCGCCAAAGCCCAGCGCCGTCAGCCCCAGCGCCGCCAGCAGCCGCGGCCGGCGCAGGATGGCCCAGCTGCCGGCCGAGGCCGATGCCGCACGCAACTGCATGGACCTGGGCACCAGCACCAGCAAGGCCAGCAGCGCCACCAGCCCCAGCGCGCTGACGGCCCAGAACGTAGAGCGCCAGCCCGCCTGCTGGCCCAGCCAGGCGCCCGCCGGCACGCCCAGCACATTGGCCAGCGTCAGCCCGCTGAACATCAGCGCGATGGCCGAGGAGCTGCGTTGCGGTGGCACCAAGGCCACGGCCACGGTGGCGCCCAGGCCGAAGAAGGCGCCGTGCGTCAACGAGGCCACGATGCGCCCGGCCATCAGCCAGCCATAGCCGGGTGCCAGCGCGCACAGCACATTGCCGAGGATGAACAAGACCATCAGCCCCGACAGCGCCCTGTAGGGCGGCAGCCGCGCGGTCAGCACCGCCAGCGGCGGCGCGCCCAGCGCCACGCCCAGCGCATAGCCGGTCACCAGCAGCCCGGCCTGAGGCAGGCTGCTGCCCGTGTCCGCGGCCACGGCCGGCAGCAGGCCGACGATGACGAACTCGGTCGTGCCGATGGCAAAGGCCGCCAGCGCCAGCGCCAACAGCGGCAAGGGCAGTGTCCAGCGCGGGCTCATGGCCGCAGCTCCGGTGCAGCGGCGCCCAGCGTGGCGCCCAGGTCCACGGCCTCGGCCATGCGCCGGTAGCCCAGATCGTTGGGGTGCAGGTGGTCGCCGGAATCGAGGTCGGCGCGCAGGCGCGAGGGCCGCGCGGGGTCGCGCAACACGGCGTCGAAGTCGACCACCGCGTCGAAGACACCGCTGCTGCGCAGCCAGGCATTGAGCGCCTGGCGCAGCGCCTCCTTCTGCGGGCTGTAGTGGCCCTCCAGCGGCGTGCCCTGCAGCGCGTTCTCGAACGGCGGCACGGTGGCCGCCACGACCCGCACGCCGCGCGCATGCGCCAGCGCGACAAGTTGCCGGAAGCCCTGGGTCAAGGCCTGCAGCGAGACCGGCGCCTCGCGGGGCGCGAACGGGCTGCCCGGCATGCCGATGTCGTTGGTGCCCAGCAGCACCAGCGCCGCGCGCACACCGGCGTGGCGCAGCACGTCGCGCTCGAAGCGGGCCAGCGCGCTGTCGCCCCAGCCATTGCTCAGCAGCCTGTTGCCCGAGATGCCGGCATTGAGCACCGTCACGCGCTGCGCCATGAAGCGCCGCGCCAGGTGGTCGGGCCAGCGCTGGTCGGCGCCCGGGGTCGAGCCATTGCCATCGGTGATCGAGTCGCCGACGGCGACGACCACGGCCCGGTCGGCGGCCGACTCGACCAGCAGCTCCGACACGAAGCCGCGCGCGGTGGACGTCTGCACGGGCACGGTGTCGCGGCGGCCGACAGCGTCGCCGGGCAGGATCAGCGTCTGCTCACGGGCGTCCCAGTGGAAGCCGGCCAGCGCCGTCGGCTGCGGCAGATGCAGGTCAACTTCCAGCCGCTGGCCCGCCACGGTGCGCAGCGCGACCGGATCGCTGACGGCACGCGCGCCGGGCACGACGACGACGCCGTCCTCACCCTGGAAGCGGACGGCCGATGCGCCCTCGCCGCCTTCGGCACGGACCGCCACCCGCCCCAGCGTCAGTGGCGTCGTGCCGTACTCGTTGCTGATGACCAGCCGCAGGCGCTCGCCGCTGGCGCCGGTCTTCAGCACCTGGCGCAGCGTGACGTCGCGCAGGCTCGCGGGCAGGCCCAGCGGCGCCACCCAGTCGTCACCCCAGACGGGCTGCGGGCTGGACAGCCACGCAGGCCGCCAGGCGGGCCGGGCGTCGGGTGGCGGGGCTGCTGCGGCGTGCGCCGTGAGCAGGGCGGCAAGGAGGGAGGTGGCAAGTTGGCGTTTCATGGCGCCACTCTCCTGCATTCCATATTCAATAGGAAGACAGCAAAATGGAAGCCTCGCCATTCGATACTGGAATACCGTGGACCGACTTCGTGCGATGGCCGTCTTCGTGAGGACCGCCGACCTGGGCAGCCTGTCGGCCGCGGGGCGGTCCATGGCCATGACGCAGCCCACCGTCAGCAAGCTGATCGCGGCGCTGGAGGCCTCGCTGGGTGTACGGCTGCTGGAGCGCGGGCCGGCGCGCGCGGTGCTGACCGACGAGGGCCTGCGCTTCCTGGACAGCGCCCGGCGCCTGGTGGAGGACTACGAGGAGGCCGTCGCCAGCCTGGACGAGCGCGCCCGCCAGCCGCGCGGGCTGGTGCGCATCTCCGCGCCGCTGGCGCTGGGCGAACTGCGGCTGAACGCATTGATGCTGCGCGCGCTGCAGCAATACCCCGAGCTGCAGATCGACCTGATCCTGGAAGACCGCTTCGTGGACCCCGTGGAGGAGCGCTTTGACCTGACCGTGCGCATCGGCGGCGAGCTGCCCGCCGACCTGGTGGCCCGGCCGCTGGCGACCTGGCCGCGCTACATCGTCGCGTCACCGGCCTATGTGGCGCGTCACGGCCTGCCGGAGAGCGTGGAGGACCTGGCGCAACACCGCTTCCTGCGCTACCCGCTGTGGGCCGACGACAACGTGACACTGACCGGCCCCGACGGACCGCAGGCGCTGACGCTGGCCAGCCGCTACCGCGTCAACCACGCGGTGGCGTTGCTGGACGCCGTGCGCGACGGCGCCGGCATCGCCTTCCAGCCCTGCTGGATGGTCAAGGAGCCGATCGCGCGCCGGCAGCTGGTGCGGCTGCTGCCGCAATGGACCGGGCCGGCGCAGACCGTGCACCTCGTCTACCCGCCACGCCGGCGGCCGCCGATGCGCGTGCAAGTCATGCTGGACCTGCTCACGCAGGAGATCCAGGCGCTGTAGCGGCAAGCGCCGGTTGGCGGCGCGTCTGGGCGGGTCGAGGCTCGACTCAGTTCAACCCCGCCTTGTCCAGCCCGAACATCTTGTCCTGCGAACCGGGCACGTTGCGGAAGGCCACGTTCATGCGGTTCCAGCCGTTGATGGCGGCAACGCGCCAGGTCAGTTCGGACAGCTCCTCGTCGGCGAACTGCTCGCGCACCTCGGCGTAGGCCGCGTCCGAGATGCCCTCGGGGGCGATGCGCGTCAGCGCCTCGGTCCACGCCAGGGCCGCGCGCTCCTTGGGTGTGAACAGCGGCGACTCGCGCCAGATGGCCACGTGGTGCAGGCGCAGCTCGCGCTCGCCGTGCATCTTGGCCTGCTTGACGTGCATGTCCAGGCAGAACGCGCAGCCGTTGAGCTGCGACGCGCGGATGTCAACCAGCAGCGCCAGGCCCTCGTCCATCTTGAAGGACATGCTGAAGGCGAGGTACTTCTTGAACAGGTCGGCACTGAGGCGCGAGTAGTCGAGGCGGGGTTGCTGCGTGCTCATGATGGATGTCCTTGAGGTTGGTCGGGCCGGCGGATTTGCCGGCCTCATCCTCAAGACGGGGCAGCCCCGCGCGTTGTGACATCAGACGCGACGGCCTTGCGCAATCGCCTGCAACTTGTCCGGGTTGCGCTGGATGTAGAGCGCACCGACCTGGCCCTGCGCCTGGGCCGGCGCCAGCGCGATGGTCTGGACGATGCGGCCGCCGGCCGCGTCGTCGATGACCAGGCAGCCCGGCAGCCCGTTGACCAGCGCCGGCACCAGCCGCCAGCCCTGGCTGGTGGGCAGCTGCGCAAAGCCGATGAAGGTGCGCGCAATCAGTGCGCCGCCGTGCAGCGCGCGCGGCACCGCGCTGACCTTGCCGCCGCCGTCGGCCATCAGCACGGCGTCTTCGCTCAGCAGCCTGGCCAGGCCCGTCACGTCGTGGCTGCGCACGGCGTCCATGAAGGCAGCGATCAGGCGTTCGCCATCCTCCTTGGCCACCTCGCGGCGTGCGTAGTCGGCCTTGACGTTCTTGCGCGCGCGGCTGATGAGCTGGCGGCAGGTGGCCTCGCTGCGGTCCAGGTGACGGGCGATCTCGTCGTAGTCCAGGTCGAACACGTCGTGCAGCAGGAAGGCCGCCCGCTCCAGCGGCGACAAGCGCTCCAGCGCCAGCATGAAGGCGATGGACACGTCCTGCGCGAACTCGGCCTGCTTCTCGGGGCCGGGTGCCCAGCCGAACAGTTCCTCGTCCTCCAGCAGCGGCTCGGGCAGCCAGACGCCCACGTACTGCTCGCGCTGCGCCGCGGCCGAGCGCAGCTTGTCCAGGCACAGGTTGGTCACCAGCCGCGACAGGAAGGCACCGGCATGCTGCACGCCGGCTTCGTCCACCTCGGCCCAGCGCAGCCAGGCCTCCTGGACGATGTCCTCGGCCTCGGCGCGCGAACCGAGCATGCGATAGGCCAGCGCGCGCAGGCGGCGCGCATGGTCGCGGTCAAAGCTGCGGGCGCGGGCGGCGGGAGAGAGATCGGTGTCGTCGGCCATCGGGGCGGGCTCCAGGGTTGCTGGTGATGCTCACCAGACGGAACAGGCCCGCAGTTTGTGACACGAATCAGGGGCAGCGCAGGAACATGCCTTGCACGGTGCACACGCCGCGCGGCCCGACGACGTTGGGGCCGATGCGGGTCAGCGTGGAGCCGTCGCTGCCCAGGCAGGTGGCTGCATTGCAGTTGCTGACCGTGATGGGCGGATCGAAACGCGGCAGCGGAACGGTCACCGGCGGCATGGCGGGCGTTTGTGCGCGTGGGGCGACGGCCGTCGGCCGGGCGGGCGTGGGCACGACCCAGGTGTGCTGCGACGGCGGGGGCGACGTGGTCAGCCCGCCGAGGCAGGCGTTGGCCACGCGCACGCGCAAGGGCTGCAGGCGCGCGGCAACCGAGCGCTGGCGGTCACGGTCGGCCGCGACGGCGGACGAAGCCGCGCCGCTGGCGGCCAGGGCTTCCTCGGCCTGGTCCAGCGCCTGCAGGGCCGTGCGGCAGGCCGGTGTCTTGGGCAGCTCCTCGGCCAGCGCCGCCGAGCAAGCGCCCAGCACGAGGGCGGCCCGGCACAGGCTCAAGGCCAGTGCCTGGAAGCAGGCGGTCGCGCGCGTGGTCATGGCCTGCGTATCTTGCGCTCGCCACCCGGTGCCGGTGTAGGCCGAGGCCTTTCGCTCAGGTCCGACGCAGCCGGGGCAGCGCCAGCAGCGCCGCGAACACCAGCCCACCCGCCAGCACATAGCCCAGCGCGCTGCCGGCATGCGCGTCGCCACCCAGGCCCAGCAGGTCCAGCCCGGCCACGCCGGTCCGCTGCAGGCCGAGGTAGAGCGCGAACAGGAACAAGGCCAGGAAGCTGCGCGGGCCCTGCGTCAGCCGGCCCAGGGCCGTGGCGGCCGCGCTCAGGAACAGCAGGCCGGCCACGCAGGCCAGCGCCCGCGTTGGGTCGTCCACGCCCCAGCGCAGCAGGGTCGGCAGGCTCAGCAGCAACCCAAGGCCGAAGGCCGCCAGGCCCAGGCGCCAGCCGCGCTCCCAGGCGCCACCCGGCGCGGCGCTGGCCAGCGCCAGCGTGCCGCTCTGCAGGTCGCGCGAACTGACGTCGGCCACGGCCACGCCCCAGGTACCCAGCAGCACGGCCAGCAGCGTCGGCAGGTGCTCCACCGGCGCGGCGGTGGCCGCCACCGCGCAACCCAGCATCACCAGCGCCGGCAGCGGCTGGCTCAGCAGCACCAGGCTCACGTCCGCCAGCCAGCGGCCGGGCAGGCCCGGCAGCCGGGCGCTGGCGCGCAGCAGCAGCTGCAACGCGGCCGTCAGCGGCCGCACCAGCGGCTGCAGCAGCCACTGCAGCAGCGCCACGACGCGCCAGCGGCCCGCCGCGTTGCGCAGCTTCACCAAGTCTGGCGCGTAGCGATGAAAGCGCAGCACCGCGGGCACCAGCGGCAGCAGCGCCAGCAGCATGGACCCCACGCGCAGCGCCACCAGCTCCTTGCTCCACAGCCCCTCGGGCATGTGCAGCACCGGCAGCGTCGCGTCGAACGGCCCGCCGCCGACGCTGATGTGCGTGACGTCCAGCAGCTGGCTCAACGCCACCAGCAGGGGCGACGCGCCGTTGATGTCGAACACCTGCCAGCCGCTCAGGCGGGCGACGCCCTGCCCCAGCATGGCCGGCATGAAAGCGAACTGCGCGATCCAGAACAGCCAGTACAGCAGGTCGCCGCGTTTGCCCATCAGCGGCGCCCAGGCATCGGCCAGCACGGCCAGGCTGGCGCACAGCATCAGCCCCGGCGCCAGGCCCAGCACGAGCATCTGCAGGTAGGGCAGCGGCTGCAGCGGCCCTTCGCCGCGCACCAGCTGCAGCACCCAGATCGTCAGCATCAGCACCGTGCCCAGCGACATCAGGAAGCCGAACGCGCCCAGCCAGCGCGCGCCCAGCAGCTGCGCGTTGCCCACCGGCGTGGCGGCCAGCACCGCGGCGGTGCCGCAGCGCAGGTCTTCCTGGCTGCGCCCGCGCGCCAGGTAGAAGCCCGCCAAGCCGAACAGCAGCGACGCGATCAAGCCGGTCGCGAACGCGAGGGCCTGGCTTTCATAGGCGACGCGCTGCTGGTGCACCACCATCATGGCGGCGCCGCTTTTCGGGTCCAGCACCATCAACCAGCTGACGGCCACGACGGCCAGCAGCACCACGAGGCTGCTGAGACGCCGGCTGCGCAGCCGCCATTCGTTCAGCGCCAGGGCCTGGTAGAGCGTCATGTTCATGCGGCCTCCCGTGCGTCGGCATAGCGTTGCGCCATCAAGGCTTCCTCGAGGCTGGCATTCGCCGGCTCGGCGCCGGGGCATGGCAGCGATGGGTGGGCCATGCGCACCTGCACGCGCGCACCCTGCGGCTGGGCCTGCAGCACCTGCACCTGGCCGCGCAAGGCCTCGTAGGCGGCAGGTGCCAGCAAGGCTGTCCAGACCTTGCCCGCCGCGCGCGCCAGCACGGCGTCCGGCGTCTCGAAGGCCACCAGGCGGCCCTGGCGCAGGATGGCCAGCTGCGAGGCCATGTTCTCGACGTCCGAGACGATGTGCGTGGACACGATGACCAAACGCTTGCGGCCCAGGTCGCCCAGCAGGTGGCGAAAGCGCAGCCGCTCCTCGGGGTCCAGGCCGGCCGTGGGCTCGTCGACGATGAGCACGTCGGGGTCGTTCAGCAGCGCCTGCGCAATGCCCAGGCGCTGGCGCATGCCGCCCGAGAAGCCGGCCGCCGGGCGGTGGGCCTGCTCGTGCAGGTTGACGAGTTCCAGCAGCTCGCGAAGGCGGCGCGCATCGCGCACCCCTTTCAGCGCGGCAAAGTACTGCAGGAACTCCAGCGCCGTCAGGTGCGGGTAGACGCCGAAGTCCTGCGGCAGATAGCCCAGGCGGCTGCGCATCAGCTCGGGCTTGGCGACGATGTCCTGGCCGTCCAGCAGGATGCGGCCGCGCGTCGGTTTCGTCAGCGTGGCGAGCATCTGCATCAGCGTGCTCTTGCCCGCGCCGTTGTGGCCGATCAGGCCGACGACGCCGGGCGCCAGGTCCAGCGACACGCCGTCCACGGCGTTGACTTTTCCGAAGGTCTTCACGACGTCTTGAATCTGCAGCATGGCCACTCCTCTGATGCGAATGGACGCAGCCTAGGGACCGCAGGCGCGGCTTCAAACGCGGTTGCGACGGACCGCAGCGCCTGCGGCCCAGGCCGGCAAAAGGGCGGCCTGGGCCGGCGCCGTGGGGCGAAGATGCACGCCACCTTTGCAGGAGCCACCGCCATGCGCCAGCCGATCCGCCTCGCCCTCCGCCATGCGATGCTCATTGCCTGCATCGCCACTCTGCTGTCCTGTGCCGCCATGACACCGCCTCCCGCCCAAGCCATTGCCGACCTCGCGCCCACGGGGCGGCTGCGCGCCGTCATCAACCTGGGCAACCCCATCCTGGCCAACCGCGACGCCGACGGCCAGCCCGTGGGCGTGTCGGTGGACCTGGCGCGCGAACTGGCGCGGCGCCTGGGCGTGGCGGCCGACCTGCTGGTCGTGACGTCCGCGGGCGACTCCGTCGACGCGCTGGCCACCGGCCGCGTGGACGTGGGCTTCTTCGCCATCGACCCCGCGCGCGCCGCGACGACGGCGTATTCAGCAGCCTATGTGCAGATCGAGGGCGCCTACCTGGTGCGCAATGATTCGGCCTTGCAGTCCAACGACGAGGTGGACCGGCCCGGCGTGCGTGTGGCGGTCGGCGCGCGCAGCGCCTACGACCTCTACCTGACGCGCGAGCTGCGCGCTGCCAGCATCGCCCGCGCGCCCACGTCGCCCGCGGTGGTCGACTTCTTCGTCGCCGAGCAGCTCGACGTGGCCGCGGGCGTGAAGCAGCAGCTGGAGGCGGACGCGAAGCGCATCCCCGGCCTGCGGCTGCTGCCGGGTCGCTTCATGGTCATCCAGCAGGCCATGGGCATGGCCAAGGGCAAGCCAGCGGGCGCCCGCTTCCTCGCCGACTTCGTGGAAGCGGCCAAGGCCTCGGGCTGGGTGGCTGCCGCGCTGCAGCGGCACGGCATCGGCGGCGCCACCGTCGCACCGGCCGCGACGGCGCGCTGACCGCGCGTCAGCGGCGGTGGCCGCGCAACGGCTGCAGCAGCTCGCCCAGGCCGTTGTGGTCGATCTCCTGCATCAACGCCAGCAGCCGGCCCACCTCCCCCTTGGGAAAGCCCTCGCGCGCAAACCAGTTCAGGTAGTTGCCCGGCAGGTCGGCGATCGGCGTGCCCTTGTGCTTGCCGAAAGGCATCTCGGTGGTGATCAGCTTGAGCAGGTCTTCGGGGTTCATGTCTTGAGGCGGTAGCCGACGCCAGCCTCCGTCACCAGCCACTGCGGCCGGTTGGGATCGGCCTCGATCTTCTTGCGCAGGTTGGCCATGTGCACGCGCACGTAGTGCACGTCCTCGGCATGGCCGGGGCCCCAGACGGTCTTGAGCAGGTGCTGGTGCGTCAGCACGCGCCCGGGGGCGCTGGCCAGCTCCTGCAGCAGCCGGTATTCGATGGGCGTGAGGTGCAGCTCCTCGCCAGCGCGGGTGACGGTGCGCAGCGACCGGTCCATGGCCACGTCGCCGAAGCGAAAGACGGGGTCGGCGACGGCGCTGGCGCCGCCATGGCGACGCAGCTGCACGCGCACGCGCGCCAGCAGCTCGGACACGCCGAAGGGCTTGACGAGGTAGTCGTCGGCGCCGGCGTCCAGCGCCTGCACCTTGCGCTCCTCGCCCTCGCGGGCCGACAGCACGACGATGGGCGCCTGCGACCAGCCGCGGAACTCGCGGATGAAGTCCAGGCCGTCGCCATCCGGCAGGCCCAGGTCCAGCACGACCAGCTCGGGCCGGCGCGTGGCCGAATCGATGAGGCCGCGCTGCAAGGTGGCGGCCTCGAAGACCTCCAGGCCCTCGCTCTCCAGCGCCATGCGCACGAAGCGGCGGATCTCCGGCTCGTCCTCGATCATCAACACGCGTGCGGCGCCCACTCTCTCTGCTCCCTCAAGCCGGCGGTTGGCCGAGCGGGAGTTCCACTCGCACGCAGGCACCGCCCGTCGCGACATTGTGGGCGCTGATGCGCCCGCCATGCGCCTCGACGATGGCCTTGCAGATGGCCAGGCCCAGGCCCACGCCGGGTGTGGCGCTCTCGCGGTCGCCGCGCTCGAACTTGTCGAACAGCTGCGCCTCGCGCCCCGCCGGGAAGCCGGGGCCGCTGTCGGTCACGTCGATCTCGACATGCCGCCCCGCCGTGCGCGCACCGATGCGGATGGGGCCGTCCGCATACTTGGCAGCGTTCTCCAGCAGGTTCACGAGCACCCGCTCGATGAGCACCGCATCCAGCTCGACGAGCGGCAGTTCGGGCGGCAGCTCCACGACGACGTGCCGACCGGCCAGCACTTCGTCGAGGCCGGCCAGCGTACTGCCCACCACCTCCTGCAGCGGCAACCAGTGGCGGTTGAGCTGCACGGCGCCGGACTGCAGACGTGCCATGTCCAGCAGGTTGCTGACCAGCGCGCTCATGCGCAGCGCGGAGCGACGCATCGCGTCGGCCACCTCGGCCTGCGGCGGGCTCAGGCTTGGCGGTGCGAGCTTGAGCGCATCGGCCAGGCCCACCAGGGCGGCCAGCGGTGTGCGCAGGTCGTGGGAGATGGCCGTCAGCAGCGAGTTGCGCAGCCGCTCGCTCTCGATCTGCAGCGTGCTCTGCTGCGCGACCTCGATGTAGTGGATGCGCTCCAGCGAGATCGCCAGCAACGCGGCGCAGGTGTCCAGGAGCTCGCGCGCCTCGGGCGACCAGCGGCGCTTCTGCTCGCCGATCCGGCCCTCCACCGCCAGCACGCCGCGCAGCCGCATCGGCGCGGTCAGCGGCAGCATCAGGCAAGGGCTGGCGGGCAAGGTGTCAGTGCCCTGCCCCGCAGCCTGGGCGTGGTCGAAGGCCCATTGCGCGACGCCAAGGTCGGGCTGCACGCTGGCGCCCGGCAGCACGGCCAGCACCTCGCGGCCGGCCGAAGCCGACAACGGCGGTGTCAGCACCGCGGATGCCACACCGAACTCCGCGCGCAGGAAGCGCGTCGCGATCTCGGCCACTTGTTCGGGCACCAGGGCCGCGCCAAGGTCGCGAGACATCGCATACAGGCCTCGAACGCGCCGCTCGCGTTCCTGGGCCGCACGGGCTTGCGCCTGCAGCCCGGCCGCGAGCTGGCCGATGACCAGGCCCACCAGCAGCAGCACACCAAAGGTGACGAGGTATTGCGCGTCCCCCACCGCGAATGACCAGCGCGGCTCCACGAAGACGAAGTCGAAGGCCGCCACGCCCAGCAGCGCGGCCAGCGCCGCCGGCGCGCGGCCGAACCACAGCGCAACGCCCACGACGTTGAGCAGGTAGAGCATCGCGATGTTGGTCGGGGCGATGAAGCGCAGCAGCCCGTTGGCGACCATCGTCGTCAGCGTGACCCCAACCAGCGCGGCCACATAGCCGCGCAGGGCCAGCGGTGCGAGCAGGCCACGCGCCTGCTGGGGCGGTGGGTCGCGCTCGCGTGTCGCCGTGGGCAGCGCGACCTGCAGCACGTCCATGTCCTCGGCGAGGCGGTTCAGCGCCTCGGCCAGCGACGGCCGGCCCGGCCAGCGCCAGGCGCGTTCGCGGCGGCCGACGACGAGGCGGGACAGGTTGTGCTCGCGCGCATAGCCCACCAGCGCGGCGCCGAYTTCGGGGGCCGACAGCACCGCCGTGCGCGCGCCCAGGCTTTGGGCCAGCTCCAGCGTGCGCTGCGCGCGCTGGCGGGCCGGCTCGGTCAAGGCCCGCGTCGTCTCGACATGCACCGCATGCCAGTCCAGCCCAAGTTGCTGCGCCAGCCGCGCCGCGCTGCGCACGACCTTGTCGCTGGCCGCGCCGGGCCCCACGCAGGCCAGCAGCGACTCGCGGTTGGGCCAGACGGCGCCCGCGCTGTGTTCGCGCCGGTAGGCCTGCATCTGGTCGTCCACGCGGTCGGCCGTGCGGCGCAGCGCCAGCTCGCGCAGCGCGAGCAGGTTGCCCTTGCGGAAGAAGTTCTTGGCGGCGCGCTCGGCCTGCTGCGGCAGGTAGACCTTGCCCTCCTTCAATCGCTGCAGCAGCTCGTCGGGCGGCAGGTCCACGACGACGACCTCGTCGGCCTCGTCGAAGACCTTGTCGGGCAGCGTCTCCCACACGCGGATGCCGGTGATGCCGCCGACGATGTCGTTCAGACTTTCCAGGTGCTGCACGTTCAGCGTGGTCCAGACCTCCACGCCGGCCTCGCGCAGCTCCTGCGCGTCCTGCCAACGCTTGGCGTGGCGCGAGCCGGGCGCGTTGCTGTGGGCCAGTTCGTCCAGCAGCAGCACGCCGCCAGGTTCGGCCGTGCCCCAGGCCAGCGCGGCATCGAGGTCGAACTCGCGCAGCGTCTGGCCGCGGTGGACGATGTCCTTCAGCGGCACGCGCGGCAGGTCGCGCGCAATGGCCTCGGTGTCGGCGCGGCCATGGGTCTCGACGACGCCGATGCGCACACCCCTGCCCTGACGCTGCGCCGCGTGTGCGGCCGCCAGCATCGCAAAGGTCTTGCCAACGCCGGCATTGGCGCCGAAGAAGATCTTCAGCCGACCACGCCGCCCAGCGGCCTCGTCGCGCTGCAACCGGGCGAGCAGCGCGTCAGGGTCTGGGCGTTCCTCGCTCACAGCCAACCGAGGCGCTTGAAGCGCCAGTACAGGGCACCGCTGACGAGCACGATGGTGCACAGCGCCATGGGGTAGCCGTAAGCCCATTTCAGCTCGGGCATCTTCTCGAAGTTCATGCCCCAGATGCCGGCCAGCGCCGTGGACGCCGCAAAGATGGCGGCCCAGGCGGCCAGGCGCTTGGTGACCAGGGATTCATCCAGCGTGACCAGCGTCAGGTTCACCTGCGTGGCCGCGATGATGGTTTCGCGCGCCGCATCGATGCTGGCTTGGATGCGCAGCAGGTGGTCGTAGACATCGCGGAAATAGTCCTGCATGGCCTTGCAGACGACGGGCACGCGGCCACCGTGCAGCTTGGCCGTCACTTCCAGCAGCGGCGTGACGGCATGGCGCAGCGTGGCCAGGCGCTGCTTCAACGCGAACAGGCGCTGCACGACGGCCTGACGGTCCAGCCGGGGCTGGAACATCGTCGCCTCCAGCTGTTCCAGCTCGGCCTCGATGGCGTCGATGAGCGGGAAGTAGCGGTCCACGACCGCGTCCATCAGCGCGTAGAACACAAAGCCGGGGCCTTGCTGCAGCAGATGCGGCTCGCGCTCGGCGCGGCCGCGCACGCCCAGGAAGCCCTGCGAGCTGCGATGACGCACTGAGACGATGAAGCGCGCGCCGACGAAGACGTGCACCTCGCCGACCTCCATGTCTTCAGAGCCGGCCTCCAGCAGGTGCATCGCGGCGAACAACATGTCGCCGTATTCCTCCAGCTTGGGCCGCTGGTGGCCTTTGCGGGCGTCCTCCACGGCCAAGGGCGGCAGGGCCAGCTCGCTTTGCAGCAGGTTCAGCTCCTCGTCGCTGGGGTCGCGCAGCGCGATCCAGATGAAGCCGGTCGTGCGCTCCAGCGCCTCGGAGACGCCTTGCAAGCCGGGCTCGGCCACGATCCGGCCATCCTCGTACACGGCGCTGTTGATCAGCATGGCGATTGGCCCAGAGTCATCGTGCGGTCATCGTCGCATGGTCAAGCGCCAGATTCAGGGCCAGCACGTGCACGCGCGGCTCGCCGATGAAGCCCAGCCAGCGGCCCTCGGTATGAAGCGCCACAAGCGCCCGCACCTTCTCGACCGGCAGACCACGGACGCGGGCCACGCGGGCGACCTGGTAGTCCGCCGCGGCACGGCTGATGTGCGGGTCCAGGCCGCTGGCCGACGTCGTGACGAGGTCGACCGGCACGGGCTGGGTGTTGCCCGGGTCGGCGGCGCGCAGCGCCTGCACGCGGGCCTTGACGGCGTCCACCAGGGCCGGCGCGGTCGGCGACAGGTTGGAGCCCGCCGAATTGCCGGCGTTGTAGGGCATCGGACCGGTGGCGGACGGGCGGCTCCAGAAGTGGCCAGGGTCGGTGAAGGTCTGGCCGATCAGCGCCGAACCGACGGCCTTGCCGTCCTGGACGATGAGGCTGCCGTTGGCCTCCCTGGGGAAGACCGACTGGGCCACGCCGGTGACGACCAGCGGATAGGCCAGGCCGGTCACCAGGCTCAACAGGACGAACAGCGTCAACGCGGGGCGCCACAGCGGCACGTCCGGCGTGGCCGCCGTCGTGGCGGGAGTGGAGAGAGTCGTGGTCATGACGGAACTCCTGTTCAGAAAGTCTTCTTCAGGCCGACCACCAGCGTGGTCTTGCCGAGGAATTTGCCCGTCGCCGGGCTGGCGTAGAAGGTCTTGTCGGCATCGGTGCCGATGACGGCGCCGCTGACCACCAGGCCGGAGAAGTCCTTGGCCAGCGTCAGCGAGTAATCGGTGTACGAGGCCACCGCCAGGTGCTTGACGGTCTGGTGGCCGACGTGGGGCGACAGCGTGATGCCGTCGCCGAGGTCGAAGCTGGCTGTCACGTCGAAGTAGCCGCTGTTCTTGCTGTTGACGTTGCCGAACAGGTTGGTCGTGCTGTGCGAATACTTGGCCGTCACCGGGCCGAAGGTCACGGCACCGTAGAGCTCGAAGGTGTTGGCGTTGGCGAAGCCGGACACGGCCTTGAGCTTGTTGCTCGGGTAGAGGTAGTAAAGGCCCCCCACGTCCAGCGTCAGACCCTGGGCGACTTCGGTCTTGTAGCCGCCGTAGAGGTCGATCTCGACATCGGCGTCGCCGCCGGGGATGTCCTTGATCCACTTGATGGTCGACGCCCAGGTGCCGACGTAGAAGCCGCTCGGGGCGGCGTAGTCGATGCCGCCCTGCAAGGCGGCCTTCAGGCGGGACTGGGAGATGCCGCGGTAACGGTATTCGCTGACGGCGCCGACATTGAACGACAGCGGATCGGCGGGCGCCGCAGCGTCCTCCGCAAAGGCGGGAACGGTGGCAGAGAGAACGAGCAGGGAAACGAGGGTTTTCATGTTGGGGTAAGAGAGATGGCGACGCTCACGCCAGGCCGAGCGCGACGAGGATGAGGTCAATGACCTTGATGCCGATGAAGGGGACGATGACGCCACCCAGGCCGTAGACCAGCAGGTTGCGGCGCAGCAGCGCCGCGGCGCCGATGGCGCGGTAGCGCACGCCCTTGAGCGCCAGCGGGATCAGCACGACGATGATCAGCGCGTTGAAGATGACCGCGCTCAGGATGGCCGAGTTGGGGCTGGCCAGGCGCATGACGTTCAGCGCGGCCAGCTGCGGGTAGGTCGACACGAAGGCCGCCGGCAGCACGGCGAAGTACTTGGCCAGGTCGTTGGCGATGGAGAACGTCGTCAGCGAACCGCGCGTCATCAGCATCTGCTTGCCGGTCTCGACGACCTCGATGAGCTTGGTCGGGTTGCTGTCGAGGTCGACCATGTTGCCGGCCTCCTTGGCGGCCTGCGTGCCGGTGTTCATCGCCACGGCCACGTCGGCCTGCGCGAGGGCTGGCGCGTCGTTGGTACCGTCGCCGGTCATGGCCACCAGCCGGCCCTGGCCCTGATGCTCGCGGATCAGCGCCAGCTTGGCCTCGGGGGTGGCCTCGGCGAGGAAGTCGTCCACGCCGGCCTCGGCGGCGATGGCCGCGGCCGTCAGCCGGTTGTCACCGGTGACCATGACCGTCTTGATGCCCATGCGGCGCAATTGCGCGAAGCGCTCCTTGATGCCGGGCTTGACGATGTCCTTCAGCTCGACGACGCCCAGCACTTGAATGCCATCGGCCACGACCAGCGGCGTGCTGCCGCGGCGGGCGGCCTCGTCCACGCTGGCCTGCACGCTGGCGGGCCAGCGGCCGCCCAGGGCCTCGACGTGGGCGCGCACCGCGCTGCCGGCGCCCTTGCGGATCTGGCGCGAGCCGAGGTCCACGCCGCTCATGCGGGTCTGGGCCGTGAACGGCATGAACTCGCCGCGCTCCGCCGTTGCCGCTGCGCCGAACTTGCGGTCCGCCAGCGCGACGATGCTGCGGCCTTCAGGCGTCTCATCGGCCAGCGATGCCAGACGCGCGGCCTCGGCCAGCTGCGCCTCGCTCGCGCCGTCGACCGGCCAGAACGCATCGGCCTGCCGGTTGCCCAGCGTGATGGTGCCGGTCTTGTCCAGCAGCAGCACGTCCACGTCGCCGGCGGCTTCCACGGCTCGGCCTGAGGTGGCGATGACGTTGGCCTGCAGCATGCGGCTCATGCCGGCCACGCCCACGGCCGACAGCAAGCCGGCGATGGTGGTGGGGATCAGGCAGACCAGCAGCGCGACGAGCACGACGATGCCGACCGGCTGGCCCGAGCCGGCCACGGCCACGCTGAACTGCGAGAACGGCAGCAGCGTGGCACAGACGCCCAGGAACACCAGCGTCAGCGCGACGAGCAGGATGGTCAGCGCGATCTCGTTGGGCGTGCGCTTGCGCTGCGCGCCCTCGACCATCGCGATCATGCGGTCCACGAAGGTCTCGCCCGGGTTCACGGCGACGCGCGCCACGACCCAGTCGGACAGCACGCGTGTACCGCCGGTGAGCGCCGAGAAGTCACCGCCGCTCTCGCGGATGACGGGCGCCGATTCGCCGGTGATGGCGCTCTCGTCCACGGACGCGACGCCGTCAACGACTTCGGCATCGGCCGGCACGACGTCGCCGGCCTCGATCAGCACGACCTCGCCCTTGCGCAGCGTGCCGGCCTCGCGCGGGTGCCATTGCAAGGACTCGCGCGCCACGCCGGGCTTCCAGCCCTCGGCGACCTTGGCCCAGGTCTCCTTCTTCAGGCCGCGCAGCGACGCGGCCTGGGCCTTGCTGCGGCCCTCGGCCAGCGCCTCGGCGAAGTTGGCGAACAGCACGGTGAACCACAGCCACACCGTCACGGCAACGACGAAACCGTTGGGTTGGGCCATGGACAGTGCCGTCGTCAGCAGGCTGCCGAGGTAGACCACGAACATGACCGGGTTGCGCAACTGCGTGCGCGGGTCCAGCTTGGTGAAGGCTTCGCCCAATGCCTGGCGAGCCAGCTTGGGATCAAACAGGGAAAAACCAGCGCGATTCTCAAGAGAGCGACGGGCCGCTCCCGAGCTCTCTTGCCCCCCTCGGGGGGCCTGGCGCGCAGCGACAGGTTCGGGGGTACTCATGACTTGCTCCACAGGATCAGGTGATCGACGACAGGCCCCAGGGCCAGCGCCGGCACGTAGTTCAGAAGGCCGACGAGAAGGACGGCACCGATGAGCAGCACGACGAACAGCGGGCCGTGCGTGGGCAGCGTGCCCTCGCCGGGAGCCAGGCGCTTCTTGGCCACCAGCGAGCCAGCCATGGCCAACACCGGCACGATGACGCCGAAGCGACCCATCCACATGACCAAGCCCAGCAGCAGGTTGTAGAAGGGCGTGTTCGTCGACAGGCCACCAAAGGCGCTGCCGTTGTTGTTGCCGGCGGACGAGAGCGCATACAGCACTTCGCTGAAGCCGTGCGCGCCGGGCGCCGCGATGCCGGCCTTGCCGGGCTCCATGGTGACGGCCAGGGCCGTGCCGATCAGCACGGCCAGCGGCGTCAGCAGGATGGCCAGCGACACCATCTTCATCTCATGGGCCTCGATCTTCTTGCCCATGTATTCCGGCGTGCGGCCGATCATCAGGCCCGCGACGAAGACCGACAGGATGGCGAACACCAGCATGCCGTACAGGCCCGCGCCGACGCCGCCGAAGACGACTTCACCCAGCTGCATCATGACCATGGGCACCGCGCCGCCCAACGGCGTGAAGCTGTCATGCCAGGCGTTGATGGCGCCGCAGCTCGCGGACGTCGTGATGACGGCAAAGAGCGACGAGGCCTCGATGCCGAAGCGCACTTCCTTGCCTTCCATGTTGCCGCCCGACTGGCTGGCGCTGGCCACGGCGTCGACGCCCAGCTTCGTGAACTGCGGGTTGCCGGCCTGCTCGGCCGCCGTCGCGATGACGACGGCGACAACGAACAAGGCGGTCATCGCGCCCAGCAGCGCCCAGCCCTGGCGCATGTCGCCCACCTGGCGGCCCATGACGAAGCACAGCGCCGCCGGGATCAGGAAGATGGACAGCATCTGCAGCGCATTGGTCGCCGCGCTCGGGTTCTCGAAGGGATGGGCCGAGTTCGCGTTGAAGAAGCCGCCACCGTTGGTGCCCAGCATCTTGATGGCGAGCTGGGAGGCGACGGGGCCGACGGCGATGCTCTGACTCTGGCCGGACTTGTCGACCATGACCGGCTGGCCATCGGCGCCCTTGAGCGGCTGGCCGGCCTCGTCGAGCTTGGGCTCCTGCCAGCTCTGCGCCTCGATGGTCGTCACGTCCTGGTAGGGCTTGAAGGTCTGCACGACGCCCATGCCGGCCAACAGGACGGCGAACACCAGCGACAGCGGCAGCAGCACCCACAGCGTCGCGCGGGTCAGGTCGGTCCAGACGTTGCCGATGGCCTGGGCGTTGTGGCGGGCGAAGCCGCGCAGCAGCGCGATGACGACGGCGATGCCGGTGGCAGCAGACAGGAAGTTCTGCACCGTCAGCGCGAGCATCTGCGTCAGATAGCTCATCGTGGTCTCGCCGCCATAGCCTTGCCAGTTCGTGTTGGTCACGAAGCTGATGGCGGTGTTGAAGGCCGAGTCCGGCGACACCGCGCCCATGCCCTGTGGGTTCAGCGGCAAGTACTGCTGCAGGCGCTGCAGCGCATAGACGGCGATGACGCCCAGGCCGTTGAAGATCAGCAGGCCCAGCGCATAGCGCAGCCAGCCCTGCTCGGCATCGGCATTCACGCCAGCCAGCTTCAGCACGCCGCGCTCGGCACGGCGCAGCCACTCGATGCGGCCTTCCATCGCCGCGTGAATCCAGCGCGCGAGCGGCCACGCCAAGGCCAGCAGCACGACGAGGAATGCGATCAGTTGAATCCAGGCGGAGGTCGTCATGCCAACCTCTCGTCCGATGAGTACATCGGCCGGCCTTGCAGGCCGCGCTGCAGCGATTGCTGCAGCCCTTCGGCAGGCACCCGGTTTCCACCGGACAGCGGGTGTCCGGCCTCAGCCCCCGAGGGGACGGCCGCTTGCTTGGGGCGACCCTGCACTGCGCGGCTCATGTCAGATCCTCCGGGAACAGCAGGGCCCAGAACAGGTAGATCACGAGGAACACCACCAGTCCGGCCGACACCCATTCAAGAACGCTCATGCGCGGCCTCCGTTGCGTTGAACGCGAAGTCCCTCGCAGCCCCAGGCCGCCAGCGCCGTCACGAGGGCAAGGGCAGCGCCCAGCCCCAAAAACACGATGTCCATGACACCTCCTTTGATAGGAAAGGATTCTGGAAATCGAGCCGTCAAACCGCCGACAAGATCGCGGTGCGTGGCATCAAGAAAGCATCAAGAACGCATCGAGGCGAGGGCCTGGCCCCTACCTAAAATCCCTTGATGACCCATATGCCGGATTCGCGCCGCCGCCAGATGCTGGTGCTGGCGCTCGCAGAGGCGCTGGGCCTGTCGGCGTCGTCAGCCTGGGCGGCCGGCAAGCCCGTGGTGCCGCTGTTCATCGGCAACGGCCCGTCGTCGGAGCAGGCGCCAAGGATGCTGGCCTGGCTGGCGGCGCAGCTGGGCCTGACCTGGGACTTGCGCCCGACCCCCTGGCTGCGCGCCCAGAAGCTGGCCGCCGCGGGCGAAGGCGTGATGTACGGCCTCAGCCGCACGCCGCAGCGCGAGAAGGAGCTGCAGTTCAGCCTGCCGGTCTGGCTCAACCACACCTGGGCCATCGTTCGCGATGGCGAACAGGACCGCGTCCGGCAGTACGGCGACCTGGCCGGCCAGTCGGTGTGCTGGGCCCGCGGGTCGAGCTATGGGGACTTGTTCACGCAGGCCGGCCTCGGGCGCATGGCGGGCGTGGAGGCAGCCGACGATGCCGGCGCCCTGCGCATGGTGGCCGCCGGGCGCTGCCGGGCAGCCTTGCTCACCCTGGAAACGGGCCAGGTCGAACGGGCCGAGCGGCATCCCGCGCTGGTCGACCTGCGCGAGCGCGGCCTCGCGCTGTTGCCCGCCCCCGTCGCCACGACACCGCTGCATTTCGTGACCGGGCACGGCAGCCGTTGGGCCTGGGTGATCGAGCGCCTGAACCCGGTCATCGCGCGCTCGCGCGCCGAGCTGGAGCGCATCCGCCAGGGCTGAAGCAGGCGCTAAGGCGGCGTTAGCGCGGCAGCGTGAGCTGGGTCAGCTCGATGCCACGCTCGCGGGCGATGGCTTCCAGCACGGGCAGCAGCGGCCCCAGCTTCTCGTCCAGCGCGTCGCGCACCGTGTCGACGACGACTTGCGTGCTGCGCTCGATCTCGATGTGCGCGCCGTCGCCCACGACCTTCTCGCCGAAGGTGGTCATGCGCAGCGTCTCGGGAATCAGCCAGACCTCGAACCAGCCCGAGCCGTCGCGGTCACGCTGCGCCTCGGCCACGGTCAGGCTGCAGCCGTTGACGGCGATGTAGCCTTTGGCGAAGACATAGCGCATCCACGGCGCCGGCAGCGCGAAGCGGATGACGCGGTTGTTGTCCGGCGTGCGGATCTCGGCGATGCGCGCCGACACGTCCACATGGCCGGACAGCGGGTGGCCGCCGATCTCGGCGCCATCCTTGGCGGCACGTTCGACGTTCAGGCCCGAGCCGACGGCCAGGCGGCCCAGCGTCGTCAGGTTCAGCGTCTGCGCCATCACGTCGAACAAGGCCACGTCCGGTGACGGCCGCTCGGTGACGGTCAGGCAGACGCCGTCGCAGGACACGCTGGCGCCGATGGCGAGCTCGTCGTCGAAGCCGGCCGGCAGCTTCAGCGCCAGCGTGTGCAGCCCCTCGCGGGCGTCAATCGATTGGACGTGGGCGACGCCCTGAACGATGCCTGTGAACATGATGAAAAAAGGCCCCAGGGAAGACGTCGGGGCCGTTTGGAAAGTGATGAGTCAGCTTACCAGCTGACCTCGCGGTCGGGCGTCGAGCCGATCTTGTGGATGGACAGGTCGGCGCCCTCGAACTCCTGTTCGGCTTCCAGCCGCAGGCCGGTGACGCGCTTGATCAGCCCGTAGACGACGAAGCCGCCTGCCAGCGCCCAGGCCACACCCCCGACCGTGCCGAGCAGCTGTGCACCCAGGCTGACGCCACCAATGCCGCCCAACGCCTTCTGCCCGAAAACGCCACAGGCGATGCCGCCCCAGGCGCCGCACAGCCCGTGCAGCGGCCAGACGCCCAGCACGTCGTCGATCTTCCAGCGGTTCTGCGTGAGGGTGAAGAACTGCACGAACACCCAGCCGGCAATGCCACCGGTCACCAGCGCGCCCAGCGGGTGCATGACGTCCGAGCCCGCGCACACGGCCACCAGCCCGGCCAGCGGGCCGTTGTAGGCGAAGCCGGGGTCGTTGCGGCCCAGCAGCACGGCCACCAGCGTGCCGCCGGCCATCGCCATCAGCGAGTTGACAGCCACCAGGCCCGAGAGCTTGTCCAGCGTCTGGGCGCTCATCACGTTGAAGCCGAACCAGCCCACCGTCAGCACCCAGGCACCCAGTGCCAGGAAGGGGATGCTGGACGGCGGATGGGCGCTCATCGCGCCGTCCTTGCGGTAGCGGTTCAGGCGCGGGCCCAGCAGCAACACGGCGGCAAGGCCGATCCAGCCACCCACCGCGTGGACGACCACGCTGCCGGCGAAGTCGTGGAACTCCGCACCGGTGGCGGCCTTCAGCCAGGCCTGGATGCCGAAAGCCTGGTTCCAGGCCACGCCCTCGAAGGCGGGGTAGATGAAGCCCACGACGATGGACGTGGCGGCCAGTTGCGGCCCGAAGCGGGCGCGTTCGGCGATGCCACCCGACACGATGGCGGGGATGGCCGCCGCGAAGGTGAGCAGGAAGAAGAACTTGACCAGCTCATACCCGTTCTTCTGCGCCAGCTGCTCGGCGCCGATGAAGAAATGCGTGCCGTAGGCGACCAAGTAGCCGACGAGGAAATAGGCCAGCGTGGACACGGCAAAGTCCACAAGGATCTTGACCAGGGCATTGACCTGGTTTTTCTTGCGCACCGTGCCCAGTTCCAGGAAGGCAAAGCCCGCGTGCATGGCCAGCACCATGATGGCGCCCAAAAGGATGAAGAGCGCATCGGCGCCCTGCTTGATCGATGTCTCCAACGCTGTCTCCGCTGCCGGCCCAGACCCGTGCGACATGCACCAAGTCGACTCGGCCCGCACCGAAACAGCAAATTCGATGCCCGCTTTCAAGGCGGCCGTCGTGCCGCACGAGGCACCAACATCGATCAGTGAGTATTACTTTGGTGCGTTTCGTGCACCTTGTTCGAACTGCTCCGCACTGAATCCAAGCGTCCAGCGACCATCCGGCCAGCGCACCACGGGGCGCTTGATGACGCTGGGCTCGGCCAGCATCAGCGCAGTGGCTGCAGCATCGTCGACGACGGCGGCCTTGGCTGTGTCGTCCAGCTTGCGCCAGGTGTTGCCGGAGCGGTTGACCAATTTGTCGCGGCCGAAGGCCCTCAGCCAAGCCGGCAGCAGCTCGGTCGGCACACCCTGCTTCTTGAAGTCGTGGAATGCGGCCTCCAGGCCGTGCTGGGCCAACCACGCGCGGGCGCGCTTGACGGTGTCGCAGTTCGGGATGCCATAGACGGTGATCATGGGCGTCACCGTACCATGTCGACATGATCGACTGGCTCGATGAGGCTTCTCTCGATTTCCCGCCCAGCGAGCGGGCGCTCGGCCCCGAAACCGATGCGCCCGGCCTGCTTGCCGCCGGCGGCACGCTGACCCCGCAACGGCTGGCAGCCGCCTACCGGCGCGGCATCTTCCCCTGGTACGGCCCCGGCCAGCCGCCGCTGTGGTGGGCGCCCGACCCGCGCATGGTGCTGCAGACGGCCGACTTCAAGCTGTCCCGCTCGCTGCGCAAGGCGGTGCAGCGCTTTGCGTCGACACCGGGCTGCGAGATCCGCATCGACCACGACCGCGCCGCCGTGCTCGCCGCCTGCGCCAGCGCGCCGCGCGAGGGCCAGTCGGGCACCTGGATCGTGCCGGAGCTGCAGGCCGCCTACCTGGCCTGGCCGGCGATGCACAGCGTCGAGACCTGGGTGGATGGCGAACTGGTCGGTGGCCTGTACGGCATCAACCTCGGGCGCATGTTCTACGGCGAGTCGATGTTCATGCGCCGCACGGACGCGTCCAAGATCGCGCTGGCGGCGCTGGTCTGCCTGTGCCGCGAATACGGCATCCCGTGGATCGATTGCCAGCAGAACACCCGCCACCTGGCCTCGCTGGGCGCCGCGGAACTGCCGCGCACTGCCTTCGAGGCCCATCTGGCCACCCATATGGGCGAACCCGCGCCCGGGCCCTGGACCTATCATCGGGACTACTGGCACCGGCTCCTGAATTCCACGTGACCCACCCCAAAGAACTGCCCCTCGCGCAGATCCAGTTCTATGCCACGGCCGCCTACCCGTGCAGCTACGTGCCGGGTCGCCAGGCGCGTTCCCAGGTCGCCACGCCCAGTCACCTGATCCACGCCGACGCCTACTCCAACCTGGTCGCCGCGGGCTTTCGCCGCAGCGGCCTGTTCACGTACCGCCCCTACTGCGACCAATGCCGCGCCTGCATCGCGCTGCGCGTGCCGGTCGGCCGCTTCCAGCCCACGCGCAGCCAGACGCGCGCGCTGAAACGCCACGGCAACCTGCAGGCCAAGGTCATGCGCCTGGGCTATTCGGCCGAGCATTACGCCCTCTACCTGCGCTACCAGGCCGGCCGGCACAGTGGCGGTGGCATGGACCACGACAGCGTCGACCAGTACACCCAGTTCCTGCTGCAGTCGCGCATCAACTCCCGCCTGGTCGAGTTCCGCGAGCCCATGCCCGATGGCAGCACACCACTGCGCATGGTCGCCATCCTGGACATCCTCAACGACGGGCTGTCGGCGGTCTACACCTTCTACGACCCCGACGTGCCGGGCAGCTTCGGCACTTATGGCGTGATGTGGCAGATCCAGCAGGCCAAGGAGCTCAAGCTGAGCCACCTGTACCTGGGGTACTGGATAGCAGAGAGCCCCAAGATGGCCTACAAGGCGGGCTTCCAGCCGCACCAGATCCTGCACAACGGCGTCTGGGAGGACGCCAACGAGGCTTAGACCAGCACTTCCACGACTGCCGGATGACCGAGGAAGCCCTCGGGGCTGGCGCTGCGGCCATAGGCGCCGCTCTGGAAGATGACGGCCAGGTCGCCCACCTCGCCGCGCGGCATCTCCATTCGGTCGGCCAGCAGGTCCAGCGGCGTGCACAGCGGGCCGACGACGCTGGCGGCTTCCACGGCCGCTTCGCTGCGGCCCTGGGGCTGCACGGTCGCCGGGTAGTTCTTGCGCAGCACCTGGCCGAAATTGCCCGACGCCGACAGGTGGTGGTGCAGGCCGCCATCCGCCACCAGGAAGACCTGGCCACGCGAGACCTTGCGGTCGACGATGCGGCTCACATAGATGCCGGCCTCGCCGACAAAGTAGCGGCCCAGCTCGATGACCAGCTTGGCCTGCGGCAGATCGGCCTTGGCACGCGCCTGCAACGCGGCGAGGTTGTCGGCGATGGGCGCCAAGTCCAGCCGTTGCTCACCAGGGAAATACGGGATGCCGAAGCCGCCGCCCAGGTTCAGGAAGCTGACCGGCGCCGGCGCGGCCTCGGCCAGGCGCAGCGCCAGCTCGTAGCTCTTCAGCTGCGCCTCGCAGATCGCCTCGGCCTTCAGGTTCTGCGAGCCGGCAAACAGGTGGAAACCTTCAAAGGCGACGCCCTCGCCCGCCAGGCGACCGACCTCGGCCAGCACCTCGGGCACCGTCTCGGCGTCGATGCCGAACTGCTTGGGGCCGCCGCTCATGCGCATGCCGGAACCCTTCAACTCGAAGTCCGGGTTCACGCGCAGCGCGATGCGAGCGGGCTGGCCCAGGCGCTGCGACGCGGCCGCCAGCACCTTCAGCTCGCGCGCTGATTCGACGTTGACCAGCACGCCCGCGGCCACGGCCTGGCCCAGCTCGATGTCGCGCTTGCCGGGGCCGGCAAAGCTGACCTCGTGCGGGTTGGCGCCGGCGTTCAGCGCCACCTGCAGCTCACCCGCCGACGCCACGTCGATGCCGTCCACCAGCCCGGCCATCAGCCCGACCAACGCCGGCATCGGGTTGGCCTTCATCGCGTAGTGCAGCTCGATGCCCTTGGGCAGCGCCGCACGCAGTTCCGCGACGCGCGCCTTCAGCAGCCCGCGGTCATAGGCGTAGAACGGCGTCTGGCCCACGCGTTCGGCCAGCACCGACAGGCGCTGACCGCCGACGAGCAGCTCGCCACGCTCGTCGACAGGGAATTGCGACATGGCCACATGGGCCGGGGGACGTTTGGGTTCGGTCATTGCGTGTGGCGTGCCACCCAGTCGGTCGACAGGGTCTTGCGGTCGATCTTGCCGTTGGGGTTGCGCGGCAGCGGGCCGGCCTGCGCCTCGATGCCGTGCGGCACCATGTAGGCCGGCATGCGGGCCTTGCAGGCTGCCAGCAGCGCAGCGGCGTCCAGCTCGGCCGCGCCTTCCGGCGGTGTCGCGATGACCTGGATGGCATGGCCCAGCGTGTCGTGGTCGACACCGAAGGACACGCATTCGCCGACCAGCCCGGTCGCGTAAAGCACTTCCTCGACCTCGGTCGGGCTGACCCGGTAGCCCGAGGTCTTCATCATCTCGTCGCGGCGGCCGACGAAGTACAGGAAGCCTTCCGCGTCGCGTCGCACGGAGTCGCCGGAGAACACGGCGAACTCGGGCAGTTGCAGGCCGCCTTCACGGCCACCGACGCCGACCGGCAGCGGCTTGTAGCGCTCGGCTGTCTTCTCGGCGTCGTTCCAGTAGCCCAGGCCCACCAGCGCGCCGCGGTGCACCAGCTCGCCCGGCTCGTCAGGCGCGCATTCGCTGCCGTCCTCGCGCAGCACCAGGATCTCGGCGTTGGGGATGGCCTTGCCGATGGAGTCCGGCCGGCGGTCCACCTCCGCGGGCGGCAGATAGGTCGAGCGGAAGGCTTCGGTCAGGCCGTACATCAGGAAGGGCTGGGCCGACGGCGCCTTGGCGCGCAACAGGTCCAGCGTCGCGCGCGGCATGCGCCCACCGGTGTTGGCGAAGTAGCGCAGGTGGGCGTCGATCGCGGCCGGCCATTCCAGCTGGGTCAGCTGGATGTAGAGCGGCGGCACGGCCGTCAGGCCCGTCACCTTCTCACGCTCCATGGCCTTCAGCACATCCTTGGGCAGCAGGTAGTTCAGCAGCACGACGCGGGCGCCGCTGTGGAAGGCCGTCGTCAGCTGGCTGAAGCCGGCGTCGAAGGACAGCGGCAGTGCGGCCAGAAGCGTGTCGCTGGCGCGGTTTTCCAGGTAGCTGGCGACGCTCTTGCCGCCCGCCACCATGTTGCGGTGGGACAGCACGACCCCCTTGGGGCGACCGGTGGAGCCGGAGGTGTACAGGATGGCCGTCATGTCCGTGTCGATGACCCGGTGCCCGGCATGGAGCGGCGCGGCCAGCAGCGCGGCCCAGTCATGCACCGGCACGGGCGCCGAGCCGCTGCCGCTGGTCAGCACGACATGGCGCAGCGACGGGCACTGCGTCAGCACGTCACCCAGCTGCGCCAGGCGCTCGGGTGACGTGACCAGCACGCGCACGTCGCAGTCGCGCAGGATGAAGCCGACCTGCTCGGGCTTGAGCAGCGGGTTCAGCGGCACGAAGACGCCGCCGGCCGCCGGCGCGCCGAAGCTGGCGACGACCGTCTCGAAGCGCTTTTCCAGGTAGATCGCGACCCGCTCACCGCGCCCCAGGCCCAGACCCATCAAGCCGCTGGCGAAACCACGCACGGCAGCGTCCAGCTCGCCGTAGCTCAGCGTTGCCGCGCCATACGTCAGGGCCGGGGCGTCGGGCGTGCGCTCAGCGGCAACGGCCACCAGCTCGTTCAGCAGGGTCGATTCGGGCATGAGCTCTGGCGTGGGGGATGGGCTGAAACAGTGAAAAAAGTATCTCATGCGCCCCCGAGCCCGAGGGGGCCGCTCCCCGGAGCCGAGGGGGCGGCCCGCTAAACTGCGCGGCTGCTTTTTTGGACGCCCACGAATGGACAACGCCCAAGTCCTCGGCCATGTGCTGAGGCTTCTCGACGACGTGCTGAGCCTGAACGGCCGCGCCCAGACCTTCACCCGCGACACCGCCCTGCTCGGCGCCCTGCCCGAGCTGGACTCGATGGCCGTGGTCAGCCTGATCACCGCGCTCGAGGAGCAACTGGGCCTGGTCGTCGACGATGACGACATCGACGGCGACACGTTTGCCACCGTGGGTTCGCTGGCCGACTTCGTCGCGGCCCGCCTGGGTTGACCCCTCACGCGCAAGTCTTCTTCCTGCCCGCCGCGGGCGGCGAGCAGCGGCTTTGTCTCTTTCACGCGCCGCCCCCGGAGTTCCAGGACGGGCCGCGCAGCCGGGTGCTCTATCTGCACCCCTTTGCCGAGGAGATGAACAAGTCGCGCCGCATGGCCGCCCTCGCCTGCCGCGCACTGGCCGAGGCCGGGCACGCGGTGCTGCAGATCGACCTGCGCGGCTGCGGCGACTCATCGGCCGACTTTGGCGATGCGGGCTGGGCCGATTGGCAGGCCGATGTGCGCCTCGGCCTGGACTGGCTGGACGCCCACGTGCCCGAAGCGCAGACAGCGCCGCTGTGGCTGTGGGGCCTGCGCGCCGGCTGCCTGCTGGCCGCTAACGACTGGGGCCGGCCGGTCAACCACCTGTTCTGGCAGCCGATGACCAGTGGCAAGCTGGCGCTGCAGCAGTTCCTGCGCCTGAAGCTGGCCGCCGAGATGGCCAGTGGCGCCAGCAAGGGGCTGATGGAGCAGATGAAGTCTGAGCTGGCTGCCGGCCGATCCGTCGAGATCGCCGGCTACCGCCTCGGCGCCGGGCTGGCATCCGGCCTGGAAGCCGCCAAGCTGGCCCCCGTGGGCACTCCCGGCCGCGTCGAATGGCTGGAGGTCAGTACCCGCGAGGACGCCGTGCTGACGCCGGTCAGCGAGCAGGCCATCAAATCCTGGCAAGACGCCGGCTGGGCGGTGCGCGCCCGGATCGTGGCGGGGCCTGGCTTCTGGGCCACGAGCGAGATCGAGCTCGCGCCGGCGCTGAGCGCCAGCACCGTGGAGGCGCTGTCGTGAAGGAATCGGTGCTGAACTTCGCCTGCGAGGGCACGCCGCTGGTGGGCATCCTGGCCGAGCCGGCTGAGGGCACGCCGGCGGAAGTGGGCGTGCTGATCATCGTCGGCGGCCCGCAGTACCGCGCCGGCAGCCATCGCCAGTTCACGCTGCTGGCCCGCCACCTGGCCGGCCACGGCTTCGCGGCGCTGCGCTTCGACTACCGCAGCATGGGCGACAGCCCCGGCGAGACGCGCGACTTCCTCGCCGTCGATGCCGACATCGCCGCCGCGATCGATGCGCTGTTGGCGGCACGGCCCACACTGAAGCGCGTCGTGCTGTGGGGCCTGTGCGACGCCGCCTCGGCCGCCCTGCTCTACCTGGACTCGACCCGCGACCCGCGCGTCGCCGGCGTGGCGCTGCTGAACCCCTGGGTCCGCTCGGCGGCGACGCTGGCCCGCACCCATGTGAAGCATTACTACTGGCGCCGGCTGCGGGAGCGGGCGTTCTGGCTCAAGCTGCTGCGCGGCGGCGTCGGACTGACCGCGTTGCGCGCGCTGGGCAGCAACCTGCGCCTGGCCCGTGGTGCGAAGGTGGCCACGGACAACCGCAGCTTCCAGGACCGCATGGCCGCGGGCCTGCGCACCTTCGGTGGTCAAGCGCTTCTGATCCTCAGCAGCGATGACTACACTGCGCAGGAATTTGTCGAGCACAGCCGCAACTCACCCGCCTGGACGGGGCTGCTCGCCGCGCCGGCCCTGCAGGCACTGTCGGTGAACGGCGCCGACCACACCTTTTCCAACGCCGAGCATCGCGTCGATGCCGAGCTCCAGACCCTGACATGGCTGCAAAACATCTGCGTCGCCCGCTGATCACGACCCTTGCGGGGCTGGCTCTGGCCGGTTGCGCAGGGCTGGCGCAAGCCCAGGAGGACGATCCCGTCTGCGGTACGCTGCGGACCCACTACGGCCCGTTCGACTTCCGCGGCACGACACCGGCGATGCGCGACCTGGTGGAGCGGGCTCACTTCAACCGCGGCGTTGAAACACTGACGACCCGGCTGACCGGCCCCTTCGGCGGCGACATCTGGTACACGCTGTCGGCCTACCCCAACCACCCGCGGGCACTGCTCGCGATGGAGAGGCTGGCGCAGCGGGAAAAGACGAACACGCCGATGAACTCCCGCTACAGCATCGACTGCCTGTACGAGCGAGCCCTGCGCTTCAAGCCCGACGATCACGTGGTGCGCATGCTGTTCGTCAGCTTCCTGCTCAAGCGAAACGACCGCGAACAGGCGCTGAAGCATCTGGAATACGTCGTGTCCACCACCGCCGAAGATCCGCTGGCCCAGCTCAATGCAGGCCTGCTTTACGCCGACATGACGCTGTACGACAAGGCGCTGGAGCAGGCGCACAAGGTGATGGCGATGGGCTTCACCCGGCCCGACCTGAAGGACAGGCTGGTGGCGGCAGGTCGTTGGGTCGAGCCCGCGGCCAGCCCGGGCGCCGGCGCCGCAAGCGCCGCGCCGCCGGCGGCCTCGGCCGCTTCCACTGCCGCGCCCTGAGCGATGCAATTGCCGCCCGCGCAGCTGCCGCCGGTCAGCGTCGTCGTCCCCTGCTTCAACGCGGAACGCTACCTCGCCGTGACGCTGCGGGCGGTGCAGGCCGAATTGCCGCCCGGATCGGAGCTCATCGTCGTCGACGACGGCTCCACCGACGGCTCTGCCGCGCTGGTGCGCGCCGAGTTCCCTGAGGCCCGTTTGCTGGCTCACGCCAATGCGGGCGTGGCGGCGGCACGCAACGCCGGCATCGCCGCCGCGAGCCACGAATGGATTGCCTTCTGCGACGCCGACGACGTCTGGCTGCGCGGCAAGCTGAGCGCCCAGTTCGCAGTCATGGCCGCCGCGCCGGGCTGCCGCATGAGCTATGCGGCATGGCAGGTCTGGGCCAGCGACACGCCAGAGCCCGAGCCCGAGTTGCTGGCCAAGCTCGCCGCGCGCGCCGACGAGCCTGTGTGGGCTGGCGCGACGGGGTGGCTGTATCCGGAGTTGCTGCTGGATTGCGTGGTCTGGACATCGACCGTCCTGATGCACCGCAGCGTGTTCGATGAGGTCGGCGTGTTCGACGCCTCGCTGCGCATCGGCGAGGACTACGACCTCTGGATGCGTGCCTCGCGCGTGACCCGCATCGAACGCGTGACGCGGCCGCTGGCGCTGTATCGACAGCATCCCGCCAACATCACGCGGCGGCTGCCGCTGGACAACTATCAGGGCCGCGTCGTGCAGCGTGCACTGGATACCTGGGGCCTGGCTGGGCCCGATGGCCGCCGCGCCGACGCTGCCGACGTGCGCGCCAATCTGGCCCGCAGCTGGAGCGCGTTTGCGCACGCCCAGCTTGCGGCCGGCCAGCGCGCGGCGGCAAGGCAAAGCATCGGCCAGGCGCTGCGCGTCGACCGCGGCCACTGGCCCGGCTGGAAGCTGCTGCTGCGCTCGTGGCTGCCGCTCAGGAGCGCGTCGTGAAGGTCGGGCTGGTGGCCCGCTGCCTGAACACCACGCACATCCGTGGCATGGGCAAGTACGTGATGGAGCTGATGCGCCACAGCAGCGACGACATTGCCTGGCATCTGTTCGCCGACGACCCGCGCCACCCGGTGCTGCACCCGGAGGGGCCGCGCTTCACGCCGGACGTCTTCGAGTTCCGCGGCGACCGCTTCCGCCTCTGGGAACAACTCGGCCTGCCGCTGCGCGCGCGCCGCATGCCGTTGACGCTGCTGCACTGCACCGAGGGCGCATTGCCGCTGTGGCAACCCCTGCCCACCGTCGTCACGCTGCACGACACGCTGGCCTTCGAGGAACGTCCCGACACAGCCGGCGAGCGCCTGTACTGGGATCACCTCATCCCGGCGGCGCTGAAACGCGCGGCCCATGTCATCACGATCAGCGAGTCCTCGCGGCGCGACATCCTCGCCCGCTGGCCCGAACTGGAGCCGCGGCTGACCGTCATCCATCACGGCATCGAGGCGGCCTATTTCGAGCCCCCGACCGCGGCACTGCCCGCAGCGCTGCAGCAGGCGCTGGGCGGCGCGGCCTACGCCGTCTACGTCGGCGGGCCCATGAAGCGCAAGCGCTTTGACTGGGCCTTGCAGGTGCTGCTCGCGCAGCCCGACCCGGCGCTGAAACTCGTGGCCTGCGGCTTCGGTGCCGCCGCGCGCGAGGTCGCTCGCGCCGCCCTGCCGCGCGAGCTGCAAGGGCGCGTCGTGTTCGCCGAATTCCTGTCCGACGCCGAACTGCAGGCCGTCTATGCGGGTGCTGTGGCTGTGCTCTACCCGACGCTGTACGAAGGCTTCGGCTTTCCGGCCATCGAGGCCCAGGCCGCCGGCACGCCCGTCATCTTCAGCCCGCTGGGCAGCCTGACCGAACTTGTCGGCCCATTGGCGACGTTGGCGCCAGCCGACGATCTGCCGGCCTGGGCCGCCGCACTGCACGGCGCCGCAACAATG
Organism: Roseateles sp. P1_C6; assembly: GCF_056406315.1. Taxonomy (NCBI): domain Bacteria; kingdom Pseudomonadati; phylum Pseudomonadota; class Betaproteobacteria; order Burkholderiales; family Sphaerotilaceae; genus Roseateles; species Roseateles sp. P1_C6. The sequence continues at coordinate 181,188 of NZ_JBFUAK010000002.1, read as the reverse complement.
AGCCCCGAGGCACGCGCCGACCAGGCCAGCAGGGCGCGCAGCTGGGCCCAGGGCTTTCGATGGGCCGAGAGCTGGCGCCGCCATCTCGAGGTCTACCGCAAGGTGGCAGGCACGCGATGAACAGCTTCATTGCGCCGCTGGTCTGGCATCTCGAAGCGCTGGAACCCACGCAAGGTCTCGGTCGTCATCGCGACTCGTGGGATCTCCTGAACCGCCAGTTGATGAGCGGTCATGCCATGCTCGACGGTGCCTTCGTCGACGCGCTGCTGGGTCATTTCGGCGAGCCCGGCGTGCTGCTGGCCAGCGCCCAGCAAGCCGGGCTGCCCGTCGCGATGCTGCTGATCAACAGGCGCTCGCTGGGCCTGGGTGTCTGGTCGAGCTTCCTGCCTTCGCAAACCCAGATCGGGCCCAGCCTGGTCCCGGCAGGATTGGATCTGCGCGGCCTGTTTGCCGCATTGCCCGGCTATGCGAGCGAGCTGGATCTGCTGTGCAACGACCCGCGCTTCGGTGATCTGCGCGAGCTGCCTGGGTGCCCCGTGCAGAGCCTGCCTCACGCCTTGACGATCAGCGTCAACCTCAAGGGCAGCTTCGACGACTACTGGGCCCAACGGCCGCGCAAGCTGATCCAGAACATGCGCCGCTATCTGCGTCGCCTGCAGAGTGAGCCGGACGGGGAACGGCTGGAGGTCATCGAGTCGCCCGAGGCCATCACGGCCGCCGTGAACCGGTATGCCGCACTCGAAAGCAGTGGCTGGAAGGGCCGCGAGGGCACCGCGGTAGGGCATGACAACCCGCAAGGACGCTTCTACGCCGAGGTCATGCAGACCTTCGCCCACCGCGGCCAGGCCTTGGTCTACGAGCTCTGGCTCGGTGAGGACCTGCTGGCCTCCCGGATGCTGCTGCTCCGTGATGCCCAGGCCATCATGCTGAAGACCGCCTTCCACGAACGCTTTGAACGGTTCGCGCCGGGCCGCGTCCTGCTGCTGCGCGTGCTGGAAGACCTCTTCAGCCGCGCACCCGGCGGCGTCGTCGAGTTCTATACGAATGCCGACGCCGACCTGCTGGCCTGGTCGACGTCACAACGCTGGATCAATCACGTCAGCGTCTATCGCCACAGGGGCCTGCCGGAGGTCTACGGCTTGCTTCGCAGCGGCAGCCGCGGCTGGACGCGCCGCCACCGGCAAGCCCGGCGCGTCGACGCGGCCGCGATGGTGCAACGCAGCGGCGCGACCGTGGAGTGTTTCAGCCATCCGAGACAGCTGCCCGAGGACGCGCTGGCTTTACTGCGCCGCCGCGAACAAGCCTATGTCGAGTATGGCGCGGACTGGTTCGGCCTGTTGGCCGACGCCGTCTTTCGCGACGACACCAAGGTGTCGCTCTACGTCCTGCGTCGACACGGCCAGACCTTGGCGGTCCTGCCGGTTGGCGTGCAGGGCGGAGAGTCCGGGCTCGAAGTCGGCGCATTGGCCAACTACTACACGACGCTCTACGCCCCACTGGTAGAAGACGATCTGACGGCCGAAGACCTGCTGCCGCTGGTACTGGCGATGCGGCAAGGCCACAGCGGCGCGCCCGCCTATCGCTTCTCACCGATGGACCCACAGGCGCGCGAGTTCCAGCTGCTCCGCGAAGCACTTCGCCTTGCGGGCCTGCGCACCTATGAGTATTTCGCGTTCGGCAATTGGTACCTGCAGGTCGACGGCGACTGGGCGAGTTACCTGAAGAACCGCAGCGGCCAGCTGCGCAGCACGATCAAGCGCATGACGAAGCGCCTGGCCGGCGAGAACGGCCGCCTCGAAATCATCCGCGACGAGGCCGATGTGGAACGCGGCATCGCGGCCTACGAGGCGGTCTATGGCGCCAGCTGGAAGGTGCCCGAGCCCTACACCGACTTCATCCCCGGCCTGATCCGGCTTTGCGCCCGGCGCGGCTGGTTGCGCCTGGGCCTGGCCTGGATCGGTGAGCAGCCGATCGCCGCCCAGCTCTGGATCGTCAATGCCGGGCGGGCCCACATCTACAAGGTGGCCTATGACGAGGCCTTCAAGGCGATAGCGCCCGGCACCCTGGTCACCGCGCTGCTGCTCGAGGAAGCCATCGAGCGGGACCGCGTGACCGAGGTGGACTACCTGATCGGTGACGATGCCTACAAGAAGACCTGGATGAGCCACCGCCGCGAGCGCTTCGGTCTCGTGGCCTATGACCCCATGACGGCGCGCGGGTTGTTTGGCCTGCTGCGCCAAGCCGTCGGCAATGCCTGGCGGCGCCTGCGCGCGCTCCGCACACCGCCTGCCCTTCCCGCTGACAATCCCGCGTCCTGATCCCCGCGAGCCCGCATGCAAGCCCACGCCCTGCCGCCCGACACCCCCTTCGCCTCCGGCACCCCCCGCTTTGCCACGCCCAGCAACGATGCCCTGGCGGCCTGGCAGCAAGCCTATGCGGCGCGCGGCGCTGCCTGCGCGGCCGACGTGGGCGGCGAGTTCGCCGTTGCGCTGAGCCTCGACGGCGGCGGCAGCTTTCTCGCCGTCGACCGCTTTGCCGTGCACAGCTTGTGCTACGCCGTGCATGACGGCCGCCTGCACTTCGCAACGCGCGCCGACGCGCTGGCCCGCCAGCTCGGCATCCGCGAACTCGACCGCCAGGCCATCTTCGACTATCTGTTCCACCACTGCATCCCGTCGCCGCGCACGATCTACGCCGGCATCCACCGCCTGCCGCCGGCGCACTACGCGCTGTACGAGAACGGCAAGCTGACGGTCGCGCCCTACTGGGTCGCCCGCTTCGACGAGCAGCCCAGCCCCAGCTTCGATGCGCTGCGCGACGAGTTCCGCGGCATCCTGCGCACGGCCGTGAAGGAGCGCCTGGCCAGCGACGGCAAGACCGCCTGCTTCTTGTCAGGCGGCACCGACAGCTCTACCGTCGCCGGCCTGCTGCGCGAGGCGACCGGCCAGGCACCGGCCAGCTATTCCATCGGCTTCGAGGCCGAGGGCTACGACGAGATGGCCTACGCCCGCATCGCCGCCAAGGCATTCGGCGCCGACCACCACGAGTACTACGTGACGCCGGCCGACCTCGTCGCCGCCATCCCCGATGTCGCCGCCCACTATGACCAGCCGTTCGGCAACTCGTCGGCCGTGCCGGCCTTCTACTGCGCGCGCAAGGCGCATGACGACGGCTACACGCGCATGCTGGCCGGTGACGGCGGCGACGAACTGTTTGGCGGCAACACGCGCTATGCCAAGGAACGGGTCTTCCACGTCTACAGCCAGATCCCATCGCCGCTGCGCACCGGCGTGCTGAACCCGCTGTTCGCCAACCCCGTCACTGGCAGCATTCCGCTGCTCAAGAAGGGCACCAGCTACATCCGCCAGGCGCGCGTGCCCATGCCGGACCGCATGCAGAGCTACAACCTGCTGGACCGCCTGGGCATGGCCGAGGTGTTGACGCCCGCCTTCCTGGACGCCGTGGACACCGGCGCGCCGCGCCAGCACCAGCGCGCCACCTGGAACAGCGGCCCGCATGAGGCCAGCCTCGTCAACCAGATGCTGGCCTTCGACTGGCGCTACACGCTGGCCGAGAACGACCTGCCCAAGGTCGTCGGCACGACGGCGCTGGCCGGCGTGGACGTCGGCTTCCCGCTGCTGGACACGCGGCTGCTGGACTTCTCGCTGAAGCTGCCCACCAGCTACAAGCTCAAGGGGCTGAAGCTGCGCTGGTTCTTCAAGGAGGCGCTGCGCGGTTTCCTGCCCGACGAGATCCTGACGAAGAAGAAGCACGGCTTCGGCCTGCCGTTCGGCCCCTGGGCCGTCAAGGACGCCGAGTTGAACGCGCTGGCGGCAGACTCGCTGCGAGGTATTGCCGCGCGCGGCATCGTGCGCCAGGACTTCGTCGAGAGCCTGTTGACGCAGCGCCTCAAGGAGCACGCCGGCTATTACGGCGAGATGGTCTGGATCCTGATGATGCTGGAGCAGTGGCTGCGCCGGCACGCGCCGGACTGGCGCGTCTGACGCAAGCTCAACGGCTCAACCGTTTCGCCCAGCGCTTGCCCAGGGCCTGTGCGGGCAGTTCGACCCAACGATGCATCAAGCCCGCCGCGGCGATGCACGCGCCGATGGCGAGCAGTGTCAGCCCAGCCAGCGCGGCGCCGTCCAGCCTTGAGGCCCAGCTCTGCGTCAGCGTCTTCACCAGCGGGTGCACCAGATACAGGCTGTAGGAACAGCCGCCCAGCCACACGGCGAGCCGCAGCAGCGGCCACGCAGCCACGCGGCGACTGCCGTCCAGCGCGGCCTGCGCGGCCAGCGTCAACAGCACCACGCCAAGCGCAAACAAGCCCGACCGGGTCGGACCGTGGCCGCTGAGACCAGGCCCCAGCAAGCCACATGCTGCCAGCACCACGCCCAGCACTGCCACAGCGCCCGCCCAGCGTCGAAATGACTGCCCACCGGCATGACTGAACGCGGCAGCCAAGCCCAGCCCCAGCACGAACTCCAGCAACATCGGGCTGCTGAGCAGCGTCGCCAGCGGCCACAGGCTCACTTCGCTCACGCCAGTGCTGCGACCGACCGGCAGCGTCGCCTCGGCATCGAGCGTGAAATGCCCCGCGACGGCCTGGCCGATCAGCATCACGCCAACCAGCAATGCCGCGGCCAGCACACCACGGCGCGCGCGCCCCCACGCCGTCGCCAGGGCCGCGGCAAACAGCCCGTAGAACACCAGCTCGTAGGTCAGCGTCCAGGCGACGATCAGAAAACCGTAGCCCAAGTAAGGCGGATGGCCAGTCTCGCGAGGCAGGAATAGAACTCCACGCAGCAGATCGATCAAATAAGGCGGCTTGAGGGCAACCAGCAGTGCCATCGCAAACCAGGCGGGCAGCACCACCCGGCACAGCCGCCGCACCAGGAAGGGCGCGGCAAGGCGCGCCCGTTCGGCGCGCGTGGCGTGATAGATGATGAAACCGGAGATCAGGAAGAACACGTCCACGCCCACGTAGCCGTGGCTGGCCAATGCAGCCAGGCCGGGCGAGAAACGCGCGATGGGTTCCTTGAAGTGCATCAGCACGACGGCCAGGGCCGCCAGGCCACGCAGCACCTGCAAGGCGTCGAGTTGCGCCTCCTGCGCGTGTGCAGCGGCTGCGGCCGTTCGCGGCGACATCGCGGTCATGACAGCAGGTTGCGCGCCAGGCGCAGGCCGAAACGCATGCGACTGCGATCCCAGGGCGTGAAGCGCGGAATCTGGAACAAGTCCTCACCCGCCCGCGCCGCGCCCCAGTGGGTGGAGACCGCGGCGTCGAAGCCCAGTTCACGCACCAGCCGCGGGTGGACGGCGGGCAGGTAGTCGGTGCCGGGCTTGCCGTTGGGGTAGGCAAACAGTCCCACTCGCTCGCCAAGCAGCGTCTGCAGCGCATCCCGGCTGCGCGCGATCTCATCCACGGCTGCCTCGGGCGTGAGCGTGGCCAGGATGGGGTGGCTGACCGTGTGCGCGCCGATTTGCATGCCCGCGGCGCGCAGCGCACGAACCTGGTCGCCGCTCATCATCAAGTCGTCGGGTGGCTGCACCTCGGCACGCTGCGCGATGGCATTCACGCAGGCCAGGCGCGGTTCCGGCGCAAGGTACTTCACGCGCTGGATCAGGCCGGCCAGACGTTGCCGGCGCTGGTCCATGTCGCCGAGTTCCACCACGCCCAGTTCCAGGCCCTGCGCATCGTGCAGGTCACGCAGGTCCAGCGAGGGCAGCGGGCTGCGGCGCACCGCCTCGATCAGCGTGTCGTTCCACATGCGCCCGCCATCCAGGAAGCCGGTCGCGACAAAGAAGCTGCACGGCAGACCGTGGCGACGCAGTATCGGCAGGGCAACGTCGTGGTTGTCGGCGTAGCCATCGTCGAAGGTGAGCGCGGCGGCACGAGCGGGCAGGCTGCCATCGCGCAAGCGCGTGACCGCCTCGTCCAGCGGCAACACGTTGAACCAATCGGCAATCCAGCCGAGCAGGCCGTCGAAGCGCTGCGCGTCGACCTCATCGGGGAAGAGCGGATCGGGTTCGCGCAGCACGCGGTGAAAGATCAGGACATTCAGCCGCGCGCGCGCGCCGGCCGGGGAGAGCAAGGTGAAAACTGTCTTCATGGCTTTGCCGGGAGTACCCCGCTTCGGGCCCTGGGCGTGCTGGTGGCTGTCATGGCTTCAGAACTGGAAAGGCAGCTTCACGATGCCGCGTAGCGCCAGCCCCACCAGGCCCAGGCGCAGCGCCCGGACGTAGTGAGTCAGCGCTGCGGCCTTGCTGCCGCGCCGCTTGTCGAAACCGGCCGCGAAATTCGCCTGGGCGCAGGCCGCGCGAACTTCCTGGTGATGGGGCGACTGCCTCGGCACCTGCGCCAGAAGCACGTCGAAGATGCGCGCATTCCAGTAGCTTTTGTCCGGCGAAATGCTCATGGACGCCGTGTGCACGAAATAGTTCGCGCTCAAGGTTTCATTGACGACCAGGTACAACTCCTGTCGCAGCGCGGCTTCCAGATACAGCAACCAGTCCGCACTTTTCCGAATTTCGCCGCGAAACCGATGGCGCGCAAAGAAAGCGCGCGAAAACAATGCGTTGGCGCAATTGAAATAAATCTCGCCACGCAACATCGTGGAAAAGAAGTCGCCGCGCAGGTGGAGTTCGTCGCCCTGACGTTGACCACGTTGAGCCAGCGCCGGCGTCACGATGACCTGCCGCTCGTTTGGCGTCCCGGGGCGCTCGACCATCATGCCGGTGATGTAGGCATCTACCCCGTCAAGCCGGCCGCCACGTAATAGTTCCACCAGCTTTTCGTGATATTGCGGCTGGACGCTGTCGTCGTCATCCAGGTAGTGGATGTAGCGGCCGGTCGCGGCATCCAAACCAAAATTCCGGCAATTGAACAAGCCGCCCGGCCCGCGATAGTCGAGAACCCGCACGTTGGCCTGCCCGGCAGACGCGGCCAGCAGATAGTCGTGGGTGCCGTCTGTGCAATTGTCGAGCGCGTAGATCAACTCTACGTCGGGCGGCAAATCACTGCGCAGTTTCTCGAAATGCAGCTCGACGAAGGATTGTCGGTTGTGCGTGCAGCAGATGATGGAAATCATCACGTCCGGATTCATTTCATTCCAATCATTTGTCCGGTCTTGCCCGAAAGATTACTGGCCGGTCGGCGCGCGCCGCAGGAAGAACCCGGTCAAACGCCGAAAAGCCGGCTCCTGGGCCAGGGGATGGCCACACCAGTGCACGGCGATCAACCACATCGCGCAGGTGCCGAAACAGGTCAGGAGAAAGCCCATCAACGGTAGCGGCTGCGTGCGCTGCCAGCCTTGTGTGAGCGACAGCAAAGCGGGCACCGCCAGCGTCAGTAATGCAACGCGCATGCTGCGATTCAGCGCCTGCACCATGGCCGGCCAATCGGCTCCCATGCATTTGGCCTTGACGCCCAGATGCACAAAAGGCGCCAACATGAAGCCACAGCTCAAACCGATGGCCACCGCTTCCATGCTGTGAAAGCAGAAGAGCGCAAACAGCAGCAAACCTACGCGTGCCAGGCCCACGGCAATATCCACCCGCGATGCGACCTTGAATTGGCCTGCCGCCAGCATCGCGTTCGGCACCAGCGTGGAAACCGAGGCGAATACCCCGGCGAGCGCAAACCACGGCACCAGCGGCGCGGCAGCATCCCAGTTCGGCCCGGCCATCAGCCTCAGCATTTCCAGCGGAAACAACGCCATGAAGCCAAAATAGGTGAAGCTCACCGCGGTGATGACCGCCGTGGCCTTGACAAAACCACCCTCGAAATCGCCGCCGGCGCGATGCAACGCAGCGAATGCGGGATAGGCCACATTGCGCGCAGCCGTCATCAAATCGCGCTGGAACAGATTCAGCAAACCCAGCGCCCGACTCACCAGCGCGGCGGGCCCGAAACCCAGCACCCGCCCCACGGCGAGGTCGTTGATGTCCGATGACAGGCTGGACAAGACTGCGGCCGGCGTACCCGCCCGGCCAAAAGCGACCGCGCCACGCCATTCATTGTTCCAGCGCCAGAAGCGCGGCCGGGCGCCTGGTCCCATCGCCTGCCAGGCCAGCAGTGCAGTGGCGATGTTGCAAATCAGCACGCCGAGCGCCAGGCTCACGGGGCCCAGTCCGGCCAGCGCCGCCGACAGCGTGGAAACGAAGCCCAGCAGGGTGGCCAGCACGTTGATGAACAGCAGCCGCTTGAAACGCATTTCGCGCCGCAAAAGCGACAAGCACACCGAACACAACGGCAAGGCGAGGAAATTCAGCGCGACCACGCGGACGACCAACTTCAAGCCCTGCTGGCCGTAAAAATCGGCAATCGCGCCGGCGCCCAGCCAGGACAAGCAGAACAGCAGCAGCCCCAGCCCCGTCGTCAGCGTCGCTGCCGCATCGATCTTGGCTGGCGACAGTTCGCGCTCCTGGATCAGATAGTTGCCGACGCCGAACTCCCGCAGCACCTGCGCCATGCCGGCCAGGGCCGCGACGGCGGAGTACAGCCCGACTTCCTCGGGCGTCAGCACGCGCGCGATGACCACATACGAGATCAAGCCGATGGCGGTGACCGCGTATTTCTCGACGAAGCTGAAGGCCAGCGAGCGGTGGACGGAGGTCATGTCGTGATGGGGCAGCGCACAGGCGGGTGCCGGTTCAGCGCTGCGGGCGCAGCTGGAAGCTCGCGGGATGGCGCCACAGCACGCGCTCCCAAACGGCGCCGCGCAACCCAGTGGCCAGGCGCAGCCAGGGACGGGAACGCCAGGCGGCATAGCGTGGCAACAGATCGTCGTTCAACAGATTCAGCCATTCGGCGCGGATCGCCGCATCGGCAAAGTCCCGCGCAGCCTCGTTGCCGGCCTGCACGATGGCGCGCCGCTGCGCCGGCTGCTGCGCAAGCTGCTCGATCGCCGCAACGACCGCTTCGCCCGTCAAGGCCTCGAGGTAGTTGACACCCGGCTGCCCTTCGGCGCGAAAGGCCGACTCGTAGCCCAGCACTGCGGGCACGCTGGCCCGCCAGGCGTTGTGCAGCTTGAGCGCGGGCTTGTTCAGATGAGGCTCTGCCAGGCCGAAGTTGCGCACCGCAAGCACCGCGTCCGCGTCGGAAAAGTCATGCCAGCCGGAAGGTGGCGGAATGACGAGCCGCAAACCCAGGCGGCGCAGATGCGCCTCGAACTCCGCACTGGCGAAGAAGGGGTGCAGGTTCTCGCGGTTGCCGACGAAGTAGAGCGTCTCAAAGCGCTCGCCACGCGCGGGATCGCGTGGCAGCAGGCCGATCTGCGGCCAGGGAGGCATGTAGCGGCTGGGCACGCCGAAGCGCAGGCGCTGCACCGGGTTGTGGGTCAGGTGCAGGACCGCATGCGGCAGGGGCACCTCCTTGTCCACCAGCGCCGCCACGACCATGCGGGTCGCGGTGGAGCGGATGCCGTAATCCAGGCACTCGACGTGGCTGAAAACAATGCCGGCGTCCGGCAGGCTGTGCGTCAGCCGAACGTCCGCACCCGCAGCAGCCAGGTGCAGATAGGGCTGAAGCACCCAGTGGTAGCGACCGAGGAAAGGATTGAGCTCGGTCTCGCTGTTTTGCCAATCGACATAGTCCTCAATGCGGCGCGGCATGCGCTGCAGTTGAGCCTGCGTGCAGGGCAAGAAGAAGTGAACTGTCATGCACTCCGCTCCGCGGCGCTCGTGCGCATGTCCGCGTGCCGGGCGGCGCTGCAACAGATCTCCTGCACGTTGAGCCTCGCGATCACGATAGGGTGGTCGACTTGCCGGGTCGCGGTTTGAACATGCGCCGAACGAAGAGCGGCAGATTGACCAGGGGTTCCGGCTTCTCGGTCAACCAGGCCTTGTTCTGCAGCCATCTGCGCCCGACGACCGCCATCACCATCAGGTTGTAGGGCAGGTCCCAGTACGAGAGGCTCAAGAAAGCTCCTCCGACCGCGTAGCCCACCAAGCTGACCTGCAGCATGCCACCCAGATCAGACATCCATTGCGTCTCGGGCTGGCGCCGGCCTTGTGTAAGCAAGCGACCCGATGTCGACCAGACCAGGCCGAAGATCAGCAAGAAGAGGAACAGGCCGATGAAGCCCTGTTCGCCCAACACCATGAAGTAGATGCTGTGGGCTGCGTGCGGATCGAGCGGATCGGGGGCATAGATCGCAAAGATCGGGCCGCACCAGATGAAGAAGCCGCCGCCGAAGAAGTTCGCCTTGGCAAGGTTGAAGGCCATCCACCAGGCGTTGATGCGCCCCATCGCGGAGGTGTCCGTCTGGTAGGTCTTGATGGTGTTCATGCGCTCCCACCATTCGGCCGGCATGAATGACAGCAGAACCGCACCCACGACCACCATGCCGATGGCCATGACGAACTTGTTCTTGCCCCGCCACCACAGGACCAGGGCCATCGCGGCGATCGCCAGCAGGGCGCCGCGCGAGTGACTGCCCAGCGCCGATGCCGCCATCAGCACCATGCAGACGGTCATCGTCGTCTTGGCCCACCGGGACTGCATCTGCTGCTGCAGGAAGCGCATCAACGGGATCACCATGACGATGGCCAGGGCCACTTCATTGTTGCCCTCGATGTAGGTGTTCGTCGGTCCCCAGACCTTGTAGCTGCCGCCGGTGAGGATGGTGAAGGCACCGCCCTTGACGCCGTAGAACGCGATCGAGATGACGTTGATCCAGATGAACAGCATCAAATGCCGCTTGGACTGCAGCACGACGATGGACACCAGCACCATTAGGTCGATCTTCATGACCCGCGTCCACAGGCCATAGCTGTCGTCGTACATCATGGAGAAGGGCAAGGTGATGCACATCCAGACCATGAAGACCAGCAGGGCCATGCTCTCCCGGTAGAGCGTGAAATCACGCTTGTCCTGGGTGATGAAGAGGCCGACCAGCGTGGCACCGCCGACGATGGCCGCGACGGGGAAGGCGCTCAGCGTCCACGACAGCGCGTGGGGGTTCATGATGCTGACCCAGGTCCAGCCCAGGATGCCGATCCAGGGCCGACGCAGGGCCTGCAAGGTGATCCAACCCAGCATCACGGCCAGCAGCAAGTCACGCATGGGCAGTCTCCTTGTCGGCCACCGAGTGCAGTAAATCGCGCAGGCCCGGAATGAGCGCCGCCCAGTCCCACGCCAACGCATGGCTGCGGATCACGGTGGCGTCCGGCTTGCGGGCCAGCCAGCGCCGCAGTGCGGCGGCCAGAGCGGCGGCCGACCGCTCCGGCAGCAACTCGCCCAGAGCGGGTTTCGTGATCACTTCGGGCAGGCCGCCCACGCGCGTGGCGATGACCGGCGTACCGCAGGCCAGGCACTCCAACACCGCATTGGGCATGCCCTCGCGGCTGGACATGAAACCCATGCAATCCGCCGCGGCGTACCAGTTGGCCAGGCCAGCCTGATCGATCCGACCGACCAGGCGCACCCGCTCGTCCAGACCCAGGGCTTGCGCCTGGGCGGCCAGGGCGGCACGCTGCGGCCCCTCACCCACGAGTGCGAGAGTGAGGTCGGGCATCTCCTGCGCCAGCAGACCCAGCGCATCGACCAGCAGATGCTGGCCCTTCACTTCAAGCAGATTGCCCACGCCGATCAGCAAGCGACCGTCGACTGGCAGGCCCAGCCGGGACCGCGCCTCGGCGCGCGCCATGGGCTTGAAGCGCTCCAGATCGACGCCGTTGGGCATGCAATGCAGCTTGGCCTCGGCAACACCCCAGCCGCGCAGCACGTCCACCAGTGCCTGGCTCACACCGATGCAGGCGCCTGCCTGCTGCGCAGCAGCCAGCATGCGCCGTCTCGGGGCAGGCATCTGGCCGATCAGATTCAGGTCCGAGCCGCGCGCGCTGATCACGAGCGGCTTGCCAAAGCGACGCGCCAGCCAGGCCGCGGCGACACCATCGGGATAAAAGTAGTGGGCATCGATGAGGTCGAAGTCAAAGCCTTCGTCCAGCAGGGTCTGCACGGCCGCACAGGCGCCACGGGCCAGCGACAGCGGCGCCGACGACATGCCGATCTTGGGCAGCAGCAGGTAGCGAGGATGCAGCACGTCCAGCCCGTTGCGTTGCTCTCGGGCAGGCGTGGCGGCGAACCTGGCGTATTCACCCCAAAGCGGATGCGCCGAAGGCCACCATGGCACGGGAGCGATCACGCGCGACTCGATCTCGCCGCACTTCTGCAATTCGCGCAGCCGCGTCTCCACGAAGATGCCGTGACCAGGCCGCACGCTGCTGGGAAACAGCGTGGAGAAGGTCAGCACCTTCAGCTTGTTCACGCTGCCGCCTCGACTGCCTCGACGAGGACACGGCCGAACACCTCGGCCGCAACGCGGTGGCCGAAGCGGGCTTCGACCAGCTCGCGCGCTGCGCGCGACAGCTTCAGGCGCAGCGCCCCGTCGGCGATCAGCTTCAGCGTCGCGTCGGCCAGCGCCTCGGCCCCGTCGGCGCGCAGGAAATGCGTGCCGTCGTCGACGTCCAGGCCCTCGATGCCAATGGTCGTTGACACGACCGGCAGGCCCATGGCCATGGCTTCGAAGGCCTTGATGCGGGTGCCGCCGCCGACACGCAACGGGATGACGAAGGCCTGCGCGTCGCGCGCGTGGTCGCGAACGTCATCGACGAAGCCGGTGAATGTCACGCCAGGCACGTTGCGTTGCAGCAGCGACGCAGGCGGGTTCTTGCCGACGACTCGCAACTGCGCGTTCGGCACCTGGGCGCGCACGCGCGGCCAAACCTCGTCGATGTAGAAGCGGATGCCGTCGACATTGGCCTCCCAGTCCATGGAGCCGGTGAAGACGACGGTGGGGCGGCCCTCGGCCGGCGCCTGCCAGGAGAAGAAGTCGAGGTCCACGCCGGTAGGGATGGCCCGCGCCGTCGTCAGGCCGTCGGCGGCGAACTTGTTGGCGTCGCGCTCCGACACGGCGACGACGCGCGTGAAGCGGCTCAAGGCCTCGCGCTCGAAGCGGCGCATCTTGCCCGCCTGCGAGGCCCAAAGCCAGCGCAGCGGCGCGCTTGAGGCCGTCTTGGCGTGGCGCTCGAAGATCTCCGTCTCGACGTTGTGCGTGAAGCAGACCGTCGCACCTTTCAGCCCCTCAGGACGCAGCACGGCGGCGTGGACGAAGTCGAAGACGACCACGTCGAAGGCCTCGGCGGCCAGCAGGTTCTGCACCGCGGCCAGGGCCGCCGGCGTGCGGTCGGACGCGACATTGATCGGCAGCGCCGACATCAGATCAGGCGCACGCCGCCAGCGCGGCGCCGGCGCGCTCGGCGTCCAGCCGATGAAGCGCTCGCATTGCTTGCCCAGCTCGCCCTGCCATTCACGCTGCTGCTCGGCCGTGGCCGGCGACAGCAGCGTGATGTCGAACTGGCCACTCTCCTTCAGGCCGCGCAGGATGTTGCCGGTGCGGATCTTGCCGCCAGCGTCCGCAGGGAACAGGAAAACCGGCGAGATGAAAGCAACGCGCAGGCGTGTCACCAGCAGATGCCCTCGTACTGCGCGAAGCCCGCGGCACGCAGGTCGGCGTAACCGTTCAGATCGACGACGCGAGCGCCCTTGGCCAACGCGATGATGCGCTGGCGCGTCTCGGCATCCGCATGGCCCACGACCACGATCTCGGCGCGCGCCAGCGCGGCGTCGGGCGTCTCATGCAGCAGCTTGTCGAGGTGGGGAATCTCGCGGTCAATGTATTCCTTGTTCTTGCCCAGCAGCCGCGCGATCTTGACGAACTTGTCGTAGATGGCCAGGTCGAAGCCCTTGCCCAGCAGGCGCTCGGCCAGCACGACCAGCGGCGAGTCGCGCAGGTCGTCGGTGCCGGGCTTGAAGGCCAGGCCGAACAGCGCGACCGGCTTGCGGCCGGCGGCGGCGATCAACTCGTAGGCGCGGCCGATGTGGGCGTCGTTGCTGTCCAGCAGCGAACCCAGCACGGGGATGTCGACGCCGCGCTCGCGGGCGATGGTCAGGAAGCCCTTGACCTCCTTGGGCAGGCAGGAGCCGCCGAAGGCGAAGCCGGGGCGCAGATAGGCCTTGGAGATGTTGAGCTGGGTGTCACGGCAGAACAGCTCCAGCACGTCACGGGAGTCCAGACCGGTTTCCTTCAGCACCGCGCCAGCCTCGTTGGCGAAGACGATCTTCAGCGCATGGAAGACGTTGCACAGGTATTTGACCGACTCGGCCACGCCCACGTCCGCCGCGACGAAGTTGCCCGGCACGCCGGTGTACAGGCGCTTCATGACCTCCACACCGGCCTCGTCCAGGCTGCCGACGATGGTCTGCGGTGGGTTGTGGAAGTCGGAGACCGACGAGCCCTCACGCAGGAACTCCGGGTTGAAAACGAGGCTCAAGCGATCGCCGATCTTGCGGCCCGCGGCCTTCTCCAGCAGCGGCGCGATGCGCGCGCGCGTGGTGCCCGGCGCCACGGTGCTGCGGATGACCAGTGTGTGGGGGCCGTCCTTCTTGGCGATCTCGGCGCCGATCTGGCCGACGACGGCATCCAGCGCGGTCAGGTCGGGCATGTAGTTGGGCAGAGACGGCGTGGCGACGGAGATCAGCGAGATCTCGGTGTCGCGCACGGCCGCGGCCACGTCGCGCGTGGCGGTCAGCTTGCCGGCCTTGACGGCGGCGCCGATCAGCTCCTCGATGCCCTCCTCCACCACCGGCGACTGGCCCGACGCGATCAGCTCGACCTTGAGCGGGTTGATGTCCACGCCCACCACGTCGTGGCCGAGTTCGGGCAGGCAGGCGCAGGACACCGCGCCGACGTAGCCGAGACCGAAAACCGAAACCTTCATTGCTTGTCCTTGTGATTTCAGGCCGCGGCCCGGGTGGGCACGGCGGCGGTGCCCAGGCCCGCATTGCGCAGGAAGGCGTCAAACATCAGCAGCACCCACAGCGGCTGGGCATGGTCCATTGCGCCGCGCTCGTGCTGGTCCAGCAGGCGGCTGATGACGGTGGGGTTGAACCAGCCGGTCTGGGCCAGCGCACCGTGCTGCAGCGCCTGGCGGGTCTGCTCGCGCAGCGGCCCGCGCAGCCAGCGCGCCAGCGGCACGGCGAAGCCCATCTTGGGCCGGTACAGCACGTCGTGCGGCAGCATGGGCTCCAGCGCCTTCTTGAAGATGTACTTGCCTTCCTGGCCACGCAGCTTCAGCGCGGACGGCAGCGTGGCCACCCATTCGACCAGCTTGTGGTCCATCAGCGGCTCGCGCACTTCCAGGCTGTGCGCCATGCTGGCGCGGTCGACCTTGGTGTTGATGTCGCCGGGCAGGTAGGTGTGGATGTCAAGGTACTGCACCAGCGCGAGCGGGTCATCCGTGCCCGACCGTTGCGCGTGCTCGTGGAAGATCTCGCTGGCATGCCAGCCCTGCAGCTCGCGCTTGAAGCCGTCGCTGAACAGCTCCTGGCGCAGCGGGTCGCGCACCAGGCCCATGGTGTTGAAGTAGGCGTCGACCGAGTTGCGGGCGATGGCCTGGAAGGTGGTCTTGGCGCGGAACACGCGCGGCGCCCAGTCGGCCTTGGGGTAGAGCTTGGCCAGCGGGCCGAAGACGCCCCGGCGCAACGCGGGCGGGAAGGCGCTGCGCATGCGCTCTTCCATCATGTGCATCTTGTAGCGGCGGTAGCCGCCCAGGCTTTCGTCGCCGCCGTCGCCGCTCAGCGCCACGGTCACGTGCTTGCGCGCCAGCTCGCAGACGCGGTAGGTGGGGATGGCCGACGAGTCGGCATAGGGCTCGTCGTAGAGATGGGCCAGCAGGTCGACCAGGCCGAAGTCGTCGCTGCTGACGGTCTCGACGCGGTGATTGGTGCGGTAGCGGTCCGCGACCTGTTGAGCGAACTGCGTCTCGTTGAACTTGGGATCGTCGAAGCCGATGGAGCAGGTGTTGACGGGCTGGTCGTCCAGCTGCGCCATCGCAGCCACCACGGCGCTCGAATCCACGCCGCCCGACAGGAAGGCGCCCAGCGGCACCTCGGCCTTCAGGCGCAGCTTGACCGACTCGGACAGCTGGCGGCGCAGCTCCTGCGCGGCCTCTTCCTCGCCGATCTTGGCGTCCAGCGTGAACTTGACGTCCCAGTAGCGCTGCGGCGTGCCCAGCGCCTGGCCGCGCTTGACGAGCAGGCGGTGGCCCGGCGCGAGCTTCTTGGCATGCTTGTAGATGGTCCCGGGATCGGGCACATAGCCCAGCGCGAAATAAGCCTCGACGGCGCGCGCGTCGATCTCCTGGCGCAAGCCGCCGTGGGCCATCAGGCTCTTCAGCTCAGAACCGAACAGCAGCCAGCCGTCCTCGGTCAGCGCGTAGTGCAACGGCTTCACGCCCAGGCGGTCGCGAGCCATGAAGAGGCAGTCGCGCTTGCGGTCGTGGATCATGAACGCGAACATGCCACGCAGGTGGTGCACGCAGTCCTCGCCCCAGTGCTCCCAGGCGCGCACGATGGCTTCCGAGTCGCTCTTGGTGCGGAACACATAGCCGTGGCCGCGCAGCTCGTCCATCAGCTCGAGATAGTTGTAGACCTCGCCATTGAAGACCAGGGCCACCGACTTGTCGTCGTTGAAGATGGGTTGCTGGCCTGTCGCGATGTCGATGACCGACAGGCGGCGGTGGCCGAAGCCCACGCCGGGCTCGATGTGCAGGTCACCCTCGTCCGGGCCGCGGTGGTGCTGGGACTCGTTCATCCGGTGCAGGCGGTCCCGCTCGGGGAGGCGCTGGCCGCGGGTGTCGAACAGACCGGTGATGCCGCACATGGGTTGGACCTGATTCAGCCGTGGAGGAACCCACGCCGGCGCGGCGCAGGGAAAGGCGGATTCTTACCGAGCTTGGTGACGCCACCCGCGTATCCGGCCGCCCGGCGTGACGTCGCGCACGGGTTCACCCCCTGTACGGGGGATGCCGGGCCCTCGGGAGGCGGGATCGTCGTGCGTCCGCGAGCGCCGATACTTCGGCGCCCGTTACCAAGCCGCCGTCCAAGCCTTGATCGCCCAGCTGTTCTCCTTCCTGTCCGTCGGCGTACTTGCCACGCTGCTGCAATACCTGCTGACAGCCGGGTTCGTGCTGGCGGGCTGGCTGCCGCTGGTAGCTGCGTCGACGGTGAGCTTTCTGATCAGCGCCGCGTTCAACTACTGGGCCAACGCACGCCTGACCTTTGCCGCACAGGGCAGCCATGCCAGCAATCGCGCCCAGCAGCTGCGCTTTATGGCCATGGTGGCGGTGGGCTGC
This sequence comes from Roseateles sp. P1_C6, assembly GCF_056406315.1. Lineage (NCBI taxonomy): Bacteria > Pseudomonadati > Pseudomonadota > Betaproteobacteria > Burkholderiales > Sphaerotilaceae > Roseateles > Roseateles sp. P1_C6. Next base: position 163,989 of record NZ_JBFUAK010000002.1, on the reverse strand, counting down.
GCGCTGAACGCCGGCCTGCTGCGCCTTGCCGTCGCCTTGGGCCTGCATGCCATACCTGGCCAGCTGATCGCCACTGCCGGCGTGCTGGCCAGCAATTTCGCCCTCAGCCGCCTCTGGGTGTTCCGCAAATCTTGACTGCCTTCCAGCCATGGACCTGATCAATCCCGCCCGTTTCGCCCGCGCCAGCTGGGTCGTCGAGCAACCGCCCGTCGTCAACTTCGTGCTGCCCTGCTACAACGAGGAAGCCGTGCTGCGCGAGACGGCCAGCCGCCTCGGCGTGCTGCTGGGCGAGCTGAAGGCCGAAGGCCTGATCGCGCCGGCCAGCTCGGCCTACTACATCGACGACGGCAGCCGCGACGGCACCTGGGCGCTCATCGAGACGCTGGCCCGCGAGCGCAGCGACGCCTGCGGCATCAAGCTCAGCCGCAACCGTGGGCACCAAAACGCGCTGCTGTGCGGGCTGATGTCGGTCGGCGGCGACGCGCTGATCAGCCTGGACGCCGACCTGCAGGACGACCTGTCCATCATCCCGGACATGATCCGCGCCTTCCGCAACGGCAGTGAACTCGTCTACGCGGTGCGCCGCCGCCGCGACACCGACACCTTCTTCAAGCGCTTCACCGCCGAGGGGTATTACAAGGTGCTCGCGGCCATGGGCGTCGAAGTGGTCTTCAACCACGCCGACTACCGCCTGATGGGCCGCCGCCCACTGGAGGCGCTGCGCAGCTACGGCGAGACCCACCTCTTCCTGCGCGGCATGATCCCGCAGCTGGGTTTTCGCAGCAGCGTCGTCGCCTTCGACCGCGCCGAACGCTTTGCCGGCGAATCCAAGTACCCGCTCAGCAAGATGCTGAGCCTGGCCTGGCGTGGCGTCACGTCGTTCTCGGCCGCGCCGCTGCGGGCCATCACCGGCCTCGGCGCGATGGTCTCCATCGTCAGCGTGGCGTTCGGCCTGTGGGCGCTGGCCATCCGGCTGTTCACCGACGTGGCCCTGCCCGGCTGGGCGTCCACGGTGATCCCGATGTACCTGCTCGGCGGCATCCAGCTGCTGAGCCTGGGTGTCATCGGCGAATACCTGGCCAAGGTCTACGAGGCCAGCAAGCAAAGGCCGCGTTTCCATGTCGAAGCCATCGCGGGCGCCTGGTCGTCAGGCGAGTCGGGCCCGACCGACGCCGCCTAGGCAGTTGCGGTCATGACACCCTCCCTACCGGATCAACCGCTGGCCACGCAGACGCCGCGCCGCAGCGTGGCCATCGCGGCGCTGCTGGCGCTGGCCGTCTTCGCGGTGCTGGGCCGCTGGTGGCACTGGGATTTCCTGTCGCGGGACGTCGCTCATTTCCTCTATCCCTGGATCAACCACCTGGGCCAGCACGGCTTCAACGGGCTGGCGACGGTCGAGGCCAACTACAACCCGCCCTATCTCTACCTGCTGCTGATCGGCAAGAGCCTCCTGCCGCAGGCCAGCCCGGAAGACGTCACCAAGCTCATCTCGACGCTGTTCGACGTGGCGCTGGCGCTCGCCGCGGCGGCGGCCATCCACAAGAGCGCCCACTCGGAACGGCGGTTGCTGCTGTTCTTCGGCGTGCTGGCCCTGCCCACGGTCTGGCTGAACTCCGCCACCTGGGGCCAATGCGACGCGATCTACACGTTCTGGCTGCTGGTCGGGTTGCTGCTGGTCGAACGGCAACGCCCCCTGTGGGCCAGCGTCGCCTTCTCCACGGCCGTGGCGTTCAAACTGCAGACCGCATTCGCCGGCCCCGTGCTCGTGGCGGCACTCTGGGCGGGCCGCCAGCGTGTCGCAGCGGTAGCCGCGGCGGTCCTTGCCTATCTGGCCTGGATGCTCCCCAGCGTGCTGGCCGGTCACACCTGGGTCGGCGCCTTGAGCGTCTATTTCCAACAGGCCACGTCGGAGTCCGAGCTGTCCTATGGCGCACCCAATCTGTGGACCTTGGCGAAGTATGCGTTTGCAAATCCGCAGGCGCAGCGTGTCGCGCTGATCGCCGGGCTCGTCATCGCGGTCGGGTTTTCATTGTTCTGGATCGCGTTCAGCCTGCGCCTTCTGCGCAAATCTCCGCAGCACGTGCTGGCACTGGCCTGCACCAGCGCGATGGTCGTGCCGTTCCTGCTCCCAAAGATGCACGACCGATATTTCTATCCGGCCGACATCCTGACGCTGGTGCTGGCCGCGCGCGACCGGCGCTGGATTCCCATCGCCTGCCTGGTGCAGCTGGGTTCGCTGACGGCCTACCTCGGCTATCTGACCGACCTGCCTGGCCCGCTGGTGCGCCCCCTCGGCATTGCCGCCAACTGCGCCGCCGTGGTGTTGATGGCCAGGTACTGGCTGCAGATCACCCGGCAGGACGCGACCGCCCCGTCACTCACGTAGCGCCATGGCTCATACGAAACCAAGAAGATTCAGCCTTGCCACCACGCTGGTCGCTTTTGCCGTTGCGGCAGCCTATGCGCTGCTGTGCTCGCGCATCAAGGTCGATGACGTCGACCGCTACTGGCATGAACTGGGCGCCAACAGCTTCTTCTGGGACCTGGGCCATCTGTGGATGCAGCCGCTGGCGATGCTGCTCTACCGCGCCAGCGGCGGCCTGCTGGGCATCAACCACAGCCTGGAAGCCATCAATGTCGTCTCGGTGGGCCTGGGCTGTGCGGTGTTCTTCGCGACGCTGCGCGAAGCCGGCCACAGCTTGTGGAAGAGCGTCGCCACCGTCGTCTTCGTCGCGGCCAGCTTCAACCTGGTCACGCTGGGCCCAACGGCACACATCAAGCTGATGGTGTTCCCCGCCCTGGCGCTGGCGTTGCACCACGCGTTGCGCTGGGAGCGGGCCGAAGCTGCGGGTGAACCGGGCCTGCGCGACATGGTCACCAGCGCCGCGTGGTCGGGCATCGGCGTGAACTTGCTCGTCAGCGTGCTGCCGCAGGCGCTGCTGCTGGCCTTGTTCATGCTGATCCGCGGCACGCGCCGCAATGGCCTGGCCAAGGCCGTTCGCGACACACTGCCCTACGCGGTCACGCTGGCCGTCGTCGGCTTCGCACTGCTGCTGGCGGCCTATGCCACGGCGCGCCAGACCGGCACGACGAATGCTCAGGACCTGCTGGGCTTCACGCTGGGTGGTCTGAAGGAAAAGCAGGCCTTGCAGAACTGGCTGGTCTCCTGGAAGGAGATGCCGCTGCGCTTTGCCTTCAGCTTGATCAACAACTTCGCCTTCCTGCCGTCGCTGGGCACGCTGGGCCGGGCCTACATGTGGGGCTGGCTGCCTGACTTGAAGGCCGTGCTGCCCTCACTGCTCGGCCAAGCCCTGCTGGCGGCGCTCGTGGGCGGGCTGCTGCTGGCGACCTTTGTCACCGGTGCACGCCAGGCTCTGCGCAAGACCGAGCCGGGGTTGCTCTCGCCCTGGGCCTTCGTGCTCGGCGCGGCAGCCTTCTCCTATTACTACAACCTCAACGATCCCGAGCACTGGTTCCAATTCACGATGCCGGTCACCGTGCTCGCACTGCAATTGCGCCGGCGCTGGCTGGACGCCTGGCTGCTGGGTGTGGCGATGCCGGTGCTGCTGGTCGTCAACCTCGTGGGCTACGGCATCCCCAAAGCCCGCTTCGCGCTGGCCGAGCGCCAGCAGGCGTTGCAGACGGCGCTGGGACCCCAGGGGCTTTACGTCGGCTTTGCCGCCTATCCGGGCGAACCGGACAGCAGCTTGTTCGACACGCCCGGCATCGAGCGTTTCAACATCGACCTCGTGCAGATGAACGAGACCAAGGCCGATGTGCCCGCGCTTCTGGCTGGTCTCGACACGCATGTGGACGCAGCCCTGGCGCGTGGCGGCCGGGTGCTGGTGTTCCGTGCATTGGACGAGCAAGACTGGCGTGGCCCCGTCATGCAGGTGGCCCTGGGCGGTCTGCCGCGCGCCAAGCTGCGCGAGCATCTGGCTGCCCGCTACGCCATCAGCGGGCCGATCGACGCCGGCGGCTTCCCGGCCTACGAGCTGCGCCCGCGCGCCGCCGAAGCGTACAAGGCACCGTAGGCGGCGATCATGTCGTCCAGGCTGAACTGGGCGCGTGCGCGCGCCAGTGAGGCCTGGGCGAACCGCCGGCACAGCGCCGGCTCGTTCACGAGGCGCGCAAGGGCTTGGGCCAGTGCGCCGTCATCCCGGGCCGGCACCAGCAGGCCATTGGTACCCTGCTCCACCAGCTCCGGGTTGCCGCCCACGTCGGTCGCCACCGGCGTGCAACCGCAGGCCATGGCTTCGAGCAGCGTGTTGCTGATGCCTTCCGACTGCGAGGGCAGCGCGAAGATGTCGATCTGCGGCAGCAATTCAGCAACGTCACTGCGGTCACCCGGTAGCCAGGCCTGATCGGCAGCGCCAGCCTGGGCCAGGCGCTCGCGCGCCGCATCGAGCAGTGGCCCGCCACCCAGCATGACAAGCCGCAGGCGGGGCCAGTCGGCCGGGCTGAGTTCGCGCAGGCGCAAGAAGGCGTCCACGAGATTCAGCGGGTCCTTGACGGCCTGCATGCGGCCCACGGCGCCAATGACGAGATGCTTGCCGCGACGATACGGCCAGGCCTCGGGCGCTGTCACGGCCGGCGCAAACCGCTGCGTGTCGACGCCATTGCAGATGCGCAGCACGCGCTCGGGCGCAAAACCCACCGGGCCGGTCAAATAGGTTTCGATGGCCTTGGACAGCGCGACGAAGCGATGCGTGCCCGCGCCGTAGACACGCCGCAGGCGCTGGTTGGTGCGGCTGACGCCGCCGAGGTCGTTGACGTCCCAGCCGTGCTCACTGTGCAGGCGCAGCGGCACGCGCGCGGCCCAGGCCGGCAGCTGGAATTCCATCGCGCCGAGGTTGCGCGTGTGCACGACGGCCGGCCGCAGCCGACGCAGCAACTCGTAGACGCGCGGATAGAGCCAGAAGCCCTGGCCCGGCGGCTTGTTCAGCGCGAAGAACTGCGTGTCCGGCGCGCTGACCCGTTCTTTGAACGGGGTGATTTCCGTCACCGCGATCACCGCATGCCGGAAGGCCGGCAGGTGGTTGATCAGGTTGACGACGCCGTTCTCCAGCCCGCCGGTGTCAAAACGGTTCAGCAGGTGGGCGACCAGCGGCCGCGGGTCGGCGCCGCCGGCTGGGTTCACAGGCGCCAGAGACGGAAACCCGCGTCCACCAGCGTCTTGGCGTCGAAGGCCGCCTTCACGTCGATGAAGGCGCCGCCCTTGACGAGCTTCTTCCCGAGGTCCTCGACCGACAGGTTCGCGTACTCGCGGTGCGACACGGCGGCAACGATGGCGTCGGCGCGGGGCAGTTCGTCAAAGGGCATCAGGCGCACGCCGTACTCGTGCATGGCCTCGTCGGCCTCGGCCTGGGCGTCGGTCACGAAGACCTCGACGCCATAGGTCTTCAACTCGTTGATGATGTCGATGACCTTGGAGTTGCGCAGGTCGCCGCAGTTCTCCTTGAAAGTCAGGCCCAGCACGTTGACGCGCGCCCCCTTGATGTAGCTGCCGCTGGCGATCATGTGCTTGATCGTCTGCTCGGCGATGAACTTGCCCATGCCGTCATTGATGCGCCGGCCGGCCAGAATGACCTGCGGGTGGTAACCCAGCATGTCGGCCTTGTGGGTCAGGTAGTACGGGTCCACGCCGATACAGTGGCCGCCGACCAGGCCCGGCTTGAACTTCAGGAAGTTCCACTTGGTGCCGGCAGCCTCCAGCACCTCCGTGGTGTCGATGCCGAGCTTGTCGAAGATGATGGACAGCTCGTTCATCAGCGCGATGTTGAGGTCGCGCTGCGTGTTCTCGATGACCTTGGCGGCCTCGGCAGCCTTGATGCTGGACGCGCGGTGCACGCCGGGGACGATGATCTTCTCGTAGACCTTGGCGACCGCGTCGAGCGTCTCGGGCGTGTCGCCGGAGACGATCTTCAGGATCTTGGTCAGCGTGTGTTCCTTGTCACCCGGGTTGATGCGCTCGGGGCTGTAGCCGACGAAGAAGTCCTGCTTCCATTTCAGGCCGGACTCGCGCTCCAGCACCGGGATGCAGACCTCCTCGGTGGCACCCGGATAGACCGTGCTCTCGTAGACGACGATGGCGCCCTTCTTCATGTTGCGGCCGACGCTCGTGGAGGAGCCAATCAGCGGACGGAAGTCGGGGATGTGGGCTTCGTCGACCGGCGTGGGCACGGCGACGATGATGACGTCGGCCTCGGCCAGCATGGCGGGGTCATCCGTGTAGATGGCGTGCTTGGCGGCCTGGACTTCCTCGTCACTCAGCTCGCGGCTGGGGTCGGTGCCACGCTGGCAGGCCTCGACCTTGAACTTGGCGATGTCGAAGCCGATGGTGCGCATCTGCTTGCCAAACTCCACCACCAGGGGCAGGCCCACATAGCCGAGGCCGATGACTGCGAGCGTATTCATGGGTCGTTTCTCGTTGCTGTGATTTTTGGGAGCTGTGATTGTCACGGCTTGTGCGTGGAATCGCGATCACGGACCCCGCTCAAAGCGGTGTCCAACGCGGCCCAGTGCCGTTCCAGAAACTCTCTGAGCCGCGCATCGTCCGCGCCGGCCTGCGCCTTGTCGGCGTAGACAAAGACGACGGCCGCGTCGTCGCCGCGCCCGAACAGGCTCAGCGACGCGCCGTAGAGCTTGGCTTGCCAGTCGCTGACAAAGGGCTTGCCGTTGATCCAGTAGCTTTGCCAGACACGCAGGCGTGGCGCGTTACTGCCGTCGCCGCTGACCGCGGCCAGCGCCTGGCCGCGCAATTCGGCGGTGCGCCAGCTCTGCCCGCCCAGTGCCGTCAAGCCGGACACCGTGCGAACCCAGTCCTCGCCATGAACCAGCTCGTTGACCGACGTGACCAGCTGGCGGCCGTAGCGTTGATCCCGGTAGTAGCCGATGTACAGGCCGACGGACGGTCCACCCGCGACCGGCTCGTAATGCCCGTGCAGCTTCGCCGCGGCATTTTGAAAGCTCGGGGTCCAACTGCTCAGCGGATCGGGCTTCCAAACCCACCCGGGCAGTTGCGGCGCCGCCAGTTGAGGTGCGCCGTGAGCACCGGCACCGCTGGCATGGATGCGCAGCCCTGTCGGCAGGGCCAGCAGCAGCAAGACCGCGATCAGCACGGTCGCAAGGCGCTGCGTTGCCGCCGGCCGTTGCGCCTGGCCGGGCACGGCGGGCAGCGGATCGGCGTCGGGATCGGTCCAGCGCGCGCCGATCATGAACATCGCCAGCATGATGATGCCGAAGAACACCCAGCCGTAGATGATGTGGTCCACACCGACGGCCAGCGTGTTGCCCGACAGGTGGCCCAGCATGACGATCATGTAGGCCCGCAGCCAGTTGCCAATCAGCGGCGTGACGATGGCCACGCCCAGAAAGGCCCAGCGCTTGCGATAGCTGCGGTAGTTCAGATAGGCGAACAGCGTGCCCACCATGACCGACGCCATCAGATAGCGGATGCCGCTGCAGGCCTGCACGACCGACCAGGAGCCGGACGGGATGATGAACTGGTTGCCCTCGCGGAACACCGGTATGCCGGTCGCCCGCAACGCGACCACCGTGAAATCGGCGGTGCGGTCGATCAGCCAGGGCGTCAGGAAGTCGCCGAAGGGCACGGCGAAGAACAGGAAGCCGAGCGGGAAGGCGATGCGCCGTGCGGCCTCGGTGCCGAGCAGCGCGGGCACCACGGCGACGATCATGCCCATCAGCGCGAACTGCGTCGCGGCATTGGCGGCCGCCAGGTCGCCCAGCAGCCACAGCAGGCCCAGCGGCGGCATCAGCCACAGCCAACGCAACGACGGCTGGGGCACGAGCACGGCCAGATCGGCACGCCGGCGCCACACCAGCCAGGCCGAAATCGGCGGCACCACCCAGGCGTGGGCGAAGGTCTCCGAGCGGTTCCAGATGACCACCATGGCCTCGCCGGTGTCGTAATACAGGACCGCCAGCAACGCCCAGGCCAGCAACAGGCCGAGCAGAGGCAGCCGCCAGGGCTGGGGCAGTTTCATCACGCGGCCTCCAAATGCCGATCCAGGCCGGTCAAATGCGCATCCCAGCTGTAGGCGCCCAGCACGAAGTCACGCGCGCTGCGGCCCGCCGCGTCGGCTGCCGCGCGGTCGGCGAGCCACGCGCCGAGTCGCTCGACATAGCCGGCGACGTCATCCGCCGCTTGCAGACCGGCCGGCGCATCGGCGGCGATCGCCTTCACACAGGTGCCTGCCGCGACGACCGGACGGGCCATGGCCATCGCCTCCAGCACCTTGTTCTGGATGCCGCGCGCCAGCCGCAGCGGCGCGACGACGGCGGCGGCATGTTGCAGATAGGGCCGAACGTCGGGCACCGTGCCGGTCACGTTGATGTGGGCGGCGGCCAGCGCCTGCACGGCCGGCGCCGGGCTGCGGCCGACAATGTGAAAGCGCAGTGCCGGGAAGCGCTCGCGCAGCGTCGGCAGGATGTCACTCGCGAACCAGGTCACTGCGTCGACGTTGGGCCAGTAGTCCATCGCGCCGGTGAAGACCAGCGGCAGTTCAGCGGCTGCAAACGGGCTGACGCGCGCGGAGTCGGGCGTGAAGAAGTCGGCGTCGACGCCGTTGCCCAAGGCCGCGAGGCGCAGCGGCCGGCCGGGGCTCAGCTCGCGGAACAAGCCCACTTCGTTGTCGGTGACGAAGAAGCTGCAGGCGGCGTCGCGCGCGACGCGCTGCTCGAAGCCCAGCAGCTTGGCGAATTCGCGCCGGTACAGCCAGGACATCGGCCAGGCATGCTCGGGCGCGTAGTCGCGCCACTTGGCCGAATCGACGTCGACGAAGTCCACCAGCGTCTTCACGCCGCGCAGGCCACCCGTGTATTGGGCCATCACACCGCTGAAGACGACGACGGCGTCGAAGCCGACACGCGCGGCCGTCTCGTCCACCCAGGCCTGCAGGCCTGTATCCCGGTAGTAGGGCAGGCTCAGCGCTTCGCCACTCAACAGGCCGCGCAAGCTCAGCAGCTTGGCGAGGCGCGGGTTCAGGCGTGCGACATGCAGGCTGGCACACAGTTCGCGCACGCGCGGCAGATGCACTTCGTCATCGGGGTCGTCAAGGAAGGTGCCCAGATGGACCTCGTGCCGCGCCGCCAGATGCTTGAGCAGGTGGTAGGAGCGCACCTTGTCGCCCTTGTTGGGCGGGTAAGGCAGGCGGTGGACGAGGTAGAGGATCTTCACCCGAGGCTCTTGACGATGAAGGGCCCGAGCCAGTTCGCCACGCCGATGGGCAGCTTGCGCCAGGCCTTGATCATCAGCTGGTACTTCGGATTGTTCGGGTTGTTCTGGGGGATCGCGTCGCGCTTGAACAGCCGGTACTCGTAGCTCAGCGGCTGGGGTTCGAAACCCCAGTTCTTCTTGAACGCATAGGGGCCGGTGCCCTGCTTGCTGCGGCCGTAGTCGAAGACCTTGAGCCCGCGCGCGCAGGCGCGGCGCATCAGTTCCCAGTACTTGAAATCGTTGGCGGCAAGGTCGCGCGCGGCCTCGTCATCGCCGGCGTAGTAGGGCAGCACCTCGTCGCGGAAGTAGAAGCTCAGCACGGTGGACAGGGGCTTGCCGTCCGGCCCGGTGACGGTCAGCACTTCGGCGTCGGCACCGAACTCGTCAAGCAGCGCCTGAAAGTATTTCTTGGGCATCGCCGGCGTGCCGTGGCGATGCACGTTGTCCGCGTAGAGGTCAAAGAAGCGCTCGACACCGGCGTCGATCTCGGCCTTCAACTCGTTCTTGATGCCCTTGCGCACCATGGCCCGCTGCTTGCGCGGGATGGCCAGCATGTTGGCCTCCTCGTCGGGCAGGATGGCCTTGCGGAAGGTCACATAAAGGTCCTGGCGCGGCCAGTCAGCGTGGCGCGTCTCGCCGAGGTTGCGGTATTCGAGGTGCTCGGCGCCCTGCCCTCGGGCGATCTTCTCGGCCTCGGCTTCCAGCGCCGCGGCGGCCTCGTCGTTCAGCGCAGCGACGCCGCCGTAAACGGCAAACGGCAGGCTGGTGACCGCGTGGCCGAACAGCCGGCTCTTGACCTCGGCGAGCGGCAGCACCCCCTCGATGACGCCATCGCGTTCAGCGTAGAGAAAGAAGCCGCGGTGGCCGAAGACGCGCTCGATGACGCGCAACCAGCCGCTGCGGTGGAAGAAGGTGGCCTGCGGGTGGGCGAAGACGAACGCGTCCCAGCGCGCGGACACAGCCTTGTCCTGCGCGGCAAGACGCGCAATGTGAAGGGCTGCGCTCATCAGGCGGGGCTCAGCGAGGGTGCCGGTGCGCGCGGGCTGGCTTCGCGCCCGAGGAAGATCTCGTCCATCCGGCCCCAGCGGAAATCCTCCAGCAGCCGCGCGATGCGGCCGTGGGTGCGCGGGATGTTGACGTAGTGGCGAAAGCGAGTTTTCGCATTGATGCCTGCCACGCGCGGCTGCTCGGTGTCGATCTCCCAGGGGTGGAAGTAGAAGACGGCCGGCTCGCCATCGGTCTCGTTGACGCGGCGGATCATCCAGCGCGACAGCGCATAGGGCAGCAGCCGGAAATAACCACCGCCGCTGCTGGGCAGGTTGCGCGAGCCGATGCGCAGCGTCGTCACCGGGATCTCCAGCAAGCCGTCGCGCACCGGATAGGCGAAGCGCGGCGAGTCGGGCATGCCGTAATGGTCGTGCGCGATGGGGTAGACGCTGGAGGAATAGCGGTAGCCCGCGTCGCGCAGCACGTCAAAGGCCCAGAGGTTGCTCTTGCCGATGGAAAAGCTGGGCGCGCGGTAGCCCACGACGGGCACGCCGCCCAGGTCTTCGAGCAGCTTCTTGGCGCTGGCGATGTCTTCCAGGAAGGCCGCCGGGCTCAGGTCGCTGGCGCGTTCATGGCCATAGCCGTGGCTGGCCAGCTCGTGGCCGCCGGCCACGATGGCCCTGACCAGCTGCGGATAGCGCTCGGCGATCCAGCCCAGCGTGAAGAAAGTAGCCTTCACCTGCTTGTCGGCCAGCAGCGCCAGGATGCGCGCGATGTTGTGTTCGACGCGGCATTCCAGGCCGTTCCAGTCCTCGCGGCGGATATAGGGCGCGAAGGCCGAGACCTGGAAGTAGTCCTCCACGTCAATGCTCATCGCATTGCGCAAGGCGGGGGTGGGCGTGGGCATCAGCATGACGATCTCGCTCGATTCAATGCTGCTTGACCGCGTCGACCAACTTCTGCAGCAGCGCCAGCGTCTGCAGGTTGATGCGCTCCAACCGCATCATGCTGCGTTCCAGGCGCTGCAGGCGGTCGGTGTGGTGGTCGGCGCTGAGCGCAGCGATTTCGGAGGACAAGCCCTCGACCTCAGCCACGCTCATCTTCAGCCGGCTCACGTCCAGCGCGCCGGGCTCGCTCGGCGAACCGTCCAGTGCGCCGGGCCGGCTGTCGGGCAGCCGGGACGGCACGCTGTCCAGCGGGCTGACGTCGCTGTTGCGCGGGATCTCGCTCTCCTGGGCGATGTCGCGCAGCACCTCCTTCACGTCGGCCAGCGTCAGGTGCGTGCGCCCCTGCATGAAGCCCAGCAGCAGCAGGCGGTCACAGAGCCGGTTGATGCGGCGCGGGATGCCGTTGCTGGCCTTGTGGATGGCCGGGAAGGCGTCGTGGTCGAAGGTGGGCTTGCCGATGGAACCCGCGCATTTCAGGCGGTGTTCCATGTAGCGCTGGGTCTCATCCTCGTCCAGCGGGCCGATGTGGCAGGTCGCCGCGACGCGCTGGCGGAACTGCTCCATCTCGGGCCTTTGCAGGATGCCGCGGAACTCGGGCTGGCCGACGAGGAAGGTCTGCAGCAGCGACTGGTTTGCGAACTGGAAGTTGGACAGCATGCGCAGCTCCTCGACCGCGCGCGGTGTCAGGTTCTGCGCCTCGTCGACGATGAGCAGGCAGCGCTTGCCCTGCGTGACCTGGTTGACGAAGAACGCCTCCAGCGTCATCAAGAGCTCTGACTTGGGCGCGTCCTTCACGCGCACGCCGAAGGCGGCCCCCACCATGCGCAGCGTGTCCTCGGCGTCGAGCTGGGTCGTCACGACGTTGCCGATGACGACGTTGCTGCGGTTCAGGCTGTCCAGCAGGCCGCGCAGAAGCGTCGTCTTGCCGGCGCCGATCTCGCCAGTGATGACGATGAAGCCGTCGTTGCGCAGCACACCGTAGTCCAGATACGCCTTGGCCCGGCGATGCTGCTTGCTGCCGTAGTAGAAGTTCGGGTCCGGGCTGAGCTGGAATGGCTTGCTGCTCAGGCCGTAAAAGGCTTCATACATGTCGGTGGAGCCCGGGTCGTTTCATGTCAGAACTGTTGGGTCAGGCTAGCGTAGACCGCATTCTCGGTGTAGGGCGTGACACCTTCGAAGCGGCTGTGGCGCGCCCCGAGTTGCGTGCTGAGCCGCGGCCCGAGCAGGGCGTTCCAATTGGCAATCAGGCTTGTCAGCTGCGTGGTCTGGGTGCTGAGATCGCCCGCCGTCTCCTGCCGCGAGGCCGTCAGCGAAATGCCCGACTGTGGCGTCAGCTGGTGGCTGCCGGACAGCGAATACGAGCGCTGTTCGATGCGGGCGCTGCTGGCGAGGCTGCCCCCGTTCTGGTTGTTGCCCAATCGGCTTGTGATGGCGCGGGTGACCTGCGCCGACAGCGTGCCGCGCACACCCTGCATCGTGACGCCGAGCAGTTGGCTGCGTAGCTGGCTTGGGCCCGTCGACAGGAAGCCGCCCGCCACCGGCGCGTCAGGAGACAGCCCCTGCGACTGCAGGTAGGCGCGCACCAGCGTGTCGCGCTTGATCGGGTCCGGCTCCAGCGATGTGAACAACAGGAAGAACTGGTCGTAGTTGCTGCGCACACCGCCACCCGCGCCGGTGTTGCCGATCATGACGTTCTGCGTATCGGCCAGACGCCAAACCGAGCGCGACATGCGATGCTCGAGCGTCAAGCCATGGCTGTTGCCGTAGTTGTGGCGCTGCCAGTCTGCGCCAATGCGGGTGCGCGGCGTCGGCGTCCATTCCGCAGTGGCGCCAGACGTCGCACCGTTCTGCGAGCCGGAGCCCAGGTAGTCGTTGCGTTCGCGACCAGCATTGACCGTGAAGCCCCAGTCCGGGTCGGGCCGGTAACTCAGCCCCACCCTGAGCGAGTCGTTGCGGTTGGACGAGGCCGTCTTGACGCGCTGCGTGCTCGCCTGCAGCCACCAGCCCAGCACGCCGGCATTCAATTGGTTGAGCCGCAGCGAAGCCCCGGTGCCGTGGCTGTCGCCGAGGCTGGTGCCGCGCGCTTCGGTGCGCGTGAAGTCGCCGCGCAAGTCATACGTGGCCAATCCGCCTATCACGCCGCGCAGGGATGGCGACACGCTCAGCGTGCCGGTCTCGTGCTGGTTGGCATTGGCGAGATTGGAGGCGCCGCCGCCCTGTGAACCCAAGGTCGGCGCGCTCTGCGTGCCGAAGGCCGAGGCGCTCTGCTGGCCGATGCTGGCTCGCGCCTCGACGTACAAGGTGTTGCTGATCAGTTCGGCCTGAAGGCTGGCCGACAGGGCGTTCTGCACGCGCGAAGGCTGGTCGGTCTTCACATAGGCGATGCCGTTCAGCGAATAGTCCAGGCTGCCACGCCAGCTGCCGCCGTTGCGCGCCAGGCTGACGCCGGGCGACACCGTCGTGATCAGCGCAGCGTCCTTGTTCTGGTCGTCCAGCCGCAGGTTGTCGGTCCAGGTCTGCGTCACCGCCAGCCGCGGCTGGACGACCGTGCCCCCGGACGCGGCCTGCTGGCCGTGCGCCGCCATCGCGCTGGCGGCGAGTGCGAACGCTAGGCAGTACGGCTCAGCTCTGCGCCGAGTCATTGCTGCCATATCCGTAGCCGTATCCGTAGCCGTAGCCATAGCCATAGCCGTAGCCATAGCCACCGGCGGCATTCGGGCTGGCCTGGTTGAGCAACATCATCTTCACCGGGCAGCTCTCGATGGCCGCAAGCGCCTGCTGGACCGCGCTCTGCGCGGTCTTCTCGGCGTGGACGACGATGATGATCTGACCCATGTGGGAGGCCAGCACGCGCGACTCGGTCGTCAGCAGTAGCGGCGGCGAGTCGAAAATGATGATGCGGTCCGGATAACGCTTGGCCATGTCATCGAGCAGATGGCTCATCGAGTCGCTGGCGAGCAACTCGGTCGCGCGCGGGTGTGGTGTGCCGCTGGGCAGGATGGTCAGCTTCTCGATGTTGGTGCGCAGCAGCACCTCGGACATGTCAACGCGCTCTTCCAGCACGTCAAGCAGACCAGGGCCTTGCGGCAGGCCCAGCATGCGCAGCACGGAGGGGCGGGCCACGTCGGCGTCAACCAGCATGACCGTGTTGTCGAGTTCGGCGGCGATGCTGAGCGCGAGATTGATGGACGTGAAGCTCTTGCCCTCGCCCGCAAGCGCGCTGGTCACCATCAGCAGGTTGGCATGATTGATGGTCGCGGCACCCTTGCCCATCGCGTTTTTGATCAGCGGCCGCTTGATGACGCGGTACTGGTCACCGGTCTGCGACCGCGGCGTGTGCGGCATCAGGAAACCCTGCGCGGCCAACGCGACAACGTCCAGCTCAACGCGCTTGGACGACGGGTGGTCGCCATCGTCCAGCACCGAGATGCCGACGGGACGCGGCGCCTCAGACGTCGAGGCCCGGGCTGCAGGGGCCGCTACGGGTATGGGAGGTGCTACAGGTTCGGCGGCGGGCGGCGCGGCCTGTTCATCGCCGGGCAGCACCACGCCGGCCTGCCGCAGTTGCTCGAGCCGCTGGGCGGCCTGTTCGATCAAGCTCGTCATGTCAAACCACCTGCCGGCTGAGTTGTACGGCCAAGACCGTCAATGCGACGGCAAACATCACCAGCAAGCCCCCGGCGCCGGCCGAGAAGCGAATCAGGTCCACGCGCTGGCGCGACCGGTCGGCATCGGTGACCAGCCGGGTCACGACACCCAGGATGGGCAATTCGACGCGCGCGCGCAGATCGTCCGCGTCGTGGAAGACCGGCCGCAGATGGCTGGCCGCCAGGGTCGTGAAGAGCCCGATACCCAGGGCAGCAGCCATCGCACCGGCCAGCAGCAGCAGGCGGTTCGGTGCGACCGGCTTGGGGTTGGCCCGCGGCGGATCGATGACACGGAAATCGGCGACGCCGGAGGCGACGTCCAGTTCCCCCGAAATCGAGGCCTGCTCGCGCCGTTGCACGAGGTCTTCGTAGTTTCTCTTCTGGATCGCGTAGTCGCGGTTCAGCTGGGCGGCCTCGGCCTCGACCTGGGGTGCCGTCTTCAGCGCCGCCATTGCCTGGGTGTAGCGGCCCGAATATTCGTCGACCCGGGCGCGCAACGAGGCTACCTGCACCTCGGTCGTCGCCAGGATGCGAACCATTTCCTGGACAGCCGGGTTGCCCCCTGACTGACCCGCCGAGACGGTCGGCATGTTCATCGCCGCCTTGCGCAATTCGGCCATCTCGCGCTTGCGCTGCTCTTCAAGGTCCTTGATGAGCTTGCGCGTCGTGATGATGTCGGGATGCTGCTCGGTGTAGCGCTGCAGCAGCGCGTCGAGGTTGCGACGGTACTCGGCCAGGCGGGCATCCAGCTCTGGCGTGCTGATGTTGGCCGCCGACTCCTGGATCAGGCTCTGGGTCGTCGTCGGCGCGCCATTGCGCGCTTTCTCGGCCTCCAACTGCGCCTTTGCCGCATCGCGTGCGTTCATGGCCTCGCGGTACTCAAGGCGCGCACGCTCCAGTTGGCCGCTGATTTCGGCGATGCGGGTTGCCGAGTCCTTGCCATCGCCAGACATGTTGGAAAGATTCTTGAGCCGGAACTCCTTCAGCCGCGTCTCGGACTCTTCCAGCTTGGTCTCGTAGGTCTTGATCTGCTCATTGATGAAGGTTGTCGCCGTCGAGGTGTCCTTGCGCGTCGCACCAAGGCTGGACTCCACGAAGATCGACACCAGCGACTGCACGACACGCTTGGCCGTCTCGGGATCGCTGTCCCGATAGCCAAGGATGTAGAGGTTGTCGCGGCCGCTGCTCTGGATGGACAGGCTGCTGGTCACCGACTCGATGGTGGCTTCCTGCTGCGCCTTGGATTGGTTCTTCAGGTCCAGGTCGGCCATGCGGACCAGTTTCTCGACATTGGGGCGGCTGATCAGCGTGCGGCTCAGCATCGTGACCTGTTGCTCCACGTTGGGCTGGACTGCCAAGCCGGACATCAGTGGCTTCAGGATGGATTGCGTGTCCACATAGATGCGGGCGCTGGCCTCGTAGCGGTCTGGCAGCGCAAACACCACCACGGCGCCGACCAGGCCGGTCACCCAGGCCACGACCAGACCAATCCAACGGTATTTCCACATCCGCCGGACGATGATCAGCAGCTGGACAATCAGCATTTCCATCGGGAACTGTCTCTGTTATTTCGATCTGCAGGAAAGGCCCGGCTCAACGCCGCAAGCCCGTCCGATTTAGAACAAGCTTTGCGGAATGATCAGGATGTCGCCCGGGCGCATCTCGACGTTGGCCGACACGTCGCCACGCTTGATCAGGTCCTTCAGGCGCACTGAATATTGCTTGTTGCCCTCTGCCGTGCGCAGGATGGTTGCGCTGTTGCCGGCCGCGAAATCAGTCAGGCCACCCACGGCGATCATGACGTCAAGCACCGTCATCTTTTGCTTGTAAGGCAGGAACTGCGGCTTGGCCGCTTCGCCGACGACACGGATCTGCTCGCTGTAGGGACCAACGAAGCCCGTGACGATGACCGTGACGACCGGATCGCGCACGTATTTGCCGAGTGCTTTCTCGACCTCTCGTGCCACCTGCACCGAGGTCTTGCCCTGCACCATCATTTCGTCGACCAGCGGCGCGGCGATCTTGCCGTCGGGACGCACTGGCACGGCCATCGACAGCTCCGGATTGCGCCAGACCATGATGTTCAGGTTGTCGCCTGCGCCGATGACATAGCTGTAGTCGTCGGAAGCCACCGTGGCCGGCGCGGGCGCCAGGTTGCCCGACCCCATCGACGCGCACCCCGCCAGCACCAGCGCCGTGCCGCACAACGCCAGCAAGCGTGCGGGTGCCAGGATCGACATGCGGGCAGACAGGACTCGGACGACAGACGGAACAAAGCGCTTCACGGGCAACTCCATAGTGTTTTTTCTGGCCATGACGGCCGGCCTCCGCCACGCGCCAGCGGGCTTCGAAGTCAGGCGGGCGCAAGTTAGCAGGACATGATGCCATAGCCCAGTCGCGCGACTGCATCGCGACCCCCTCGACTGAATGACAATGTTCACCGAAAAAGCCGCGGCAATTCCGCCCGCGCTCATCACAGGACGCTCACATGCTCACGCCTCAGCAAGCTGCCATCGACGCCTGGCGGGGTCAGCTGGGAACTGAGCGGGTGCTGGTGGGGCCCGCAATCCCGGAGCGCTACCGACAGGACACCAGCGGTTGCCAGTCGGCGCCGCTGGTCGTTCTGCGCGTCGCCGATGCCAAGCAATTGCCGGAACTGATGCGCATCGCCGTGCAGCATCGCCAACCTGTACATCCCATCAGTACCGGCCACAACTGGGGCTACGGGAGCGCCCTGCCCACGGCAGCAGGGGTGGCGCTGATCGATCTCGGCGAGTTGTGCGCCATCCTGGATTTCGATGCGGAGCTGGGCGTGGTGACCGTAGAGCCAGGTGTCACGCAGGGGATGCTGGCCGAATACCTGGATCGCAACGGCCACGACTACATGGTCCCTGTGACGGGGGCCGGTCCGAGTTGCAGCCTGCTCGCCAACGCACTGGAGCGCGGCTACGGCGTCACACCGCATGTCGATCACTTCGGCGCAGTCACCGAGCTCGAGGCAGTGCTGGCTGACGGTAGTATTTACCGCAGCGCGTTGCGTGAGACCGGCGGGGATGAGCTGGCACGACTGTTCAAGTGGGGCATTGGCCCCTACATGGATGGCCTCTTCACGCAGAGCGGCTTCGGCATCGTCACCCGCGCCAGCATCGCGCTGGCGCCCCGGCCGGAATGCACGAAGGTGTGCCTGTTCAGCTTGGCAGACGACGCGCTACTGGAAGCCGCCGTCGACCGGGTGCACCGACTCCTGGCCGACCTGCCTGGCACGCTCGGCGGCATCAACCTCATGAATCGACACCGGGTGCTGGCGATGACAGCACCCTACCCCGCCACCAACCAACTGGACGCCACCGGGCTGATGCCGCCAGCCCTGGTTGAGCAACTCGGCCGCGCCTACCAAATCGCCCCTTGGACCGGCTTTGCAACCCTCTACGGCCGGCCGCGCATGGTGCAGGCTGCTCAGCGGGAGATTCGCAAGGCGCTCAAGGGCGTCGCCAGCAGGCTGCTTTTTCTGTCACCGCGGCAGGCCGGTTGGTTGTCCGCGCTGGCTGGTCGGCTACCCGGATCCATCGGCGCGCGGCTGGGCCGCACCGCAGCCACACTGAATGCCTCCCTGTATCTCGTGCAGGGTCGCCCAAACGAGACCGCCCTGCCGCTGACGTATTGGCGCGCCCGCCTGCCTCAGCCCGCCGCGGGCCGAAACCCAGCCCGGGATGGATGCGGTCTGCTCTGGTACGCACCGCTGATCCCGATGCGCGCGACCGATGTCAGGCGGTTCGTCAACTTCGCTCGCAAGGAACTTCCCGCCTTGGGGCTGGAGCCGCTGATCACGCTAACCAGCCAGGGCGACCGCCTGTTCGACAGTACCGTGCCCCTGCTCTTCGACCGGCAAGACAGCGCCGCCTCAGCAGCGGCCAGCACCAGCCTGGAGCATTTGATCGAGAGCGGTCGAGCTCAGGGGTTCTATCCGTATCGGCTGCATGTCCAAAGCCAGGCCGCACATCTGGCGCGACAACCCTCAGGCGCGGACGTGGTGTCTCGGCTACGTCAGGCGCTCGACCCCCATGACCTGCTTGCGCCTGGCCGGTACGCCCCCCGCCATCAAGGAGCGGACTGAGTCGACGTCAACGCGCCGACAGTCCTTGAGGAACCGACACCGCAGACGACATCCACGGCAATACCAGCCGGCGAAAGAACAGGCCGATGCCACCCCACATGGTGACAAACCAGGGAGGCACGCCGCCCGGAATGTCGATGGGATAGAACCACTGGCCGGCATGCACTCCCACGTACTCGACCAAGGTGCCGAGGATCACCATATGTCCGACATACGCGAGATCCAGTCTGTCGTGGAAGAAATACAAGGCGACCAATAGCAGCGTGGCCGTCGCGCCAAACAGCAGCATTTGATTGGTGATGACCGCAAAGGCTGCCGCAAAACCCAGGCCCAAGGCCCAAGCCAAGGCCGTCTGCGGCTTCGCTGGCGCCGCCCCGCCCCACAGGCGATAGACATGCAGCAGATAGAAGCCCCACATCAGGAACTCGTAGGCCGGCATACCCAGCAGGTCGGGCTCACGGAACTGGAAGATGCCCTGCTTCAGCGCGGAGGCGTTCATGCCAGTGAAAAACAGGCAGACACCGGCCACCATCAAGATTTCAGCGGTACGCAGCGGCAAGAACAGCAGCGCCCAGAGTACGAGCAGCACCAGCGCCTTGACCGTGGTGCCAGGCACCCAGGCCAGCACCACCAGTGTCACTGCAACCTGCAGCGCAGCTTGGCGTAGCCGAGTTGCGTGATCCAAGGCGAGGCCGGCATTCGTCATCATGAATTTTTGGAAACAGACAAACGAATCTACAACAAAAAAGCGGCCTCGAATGAGGCCGCTCTTGTCAAACAGAGCTGACTGATCAGGCCGACTTGCGACGACGAGCCAGACCCGCACCAACCAGACCCAGACCGACCAGAGCCAGCGAAGCGGGCTCAGGCACGACAGCAGAGCCGACGACAGGATCGTCGATCTTCAGCTGCCAACCGCCGGATGCCGGGGTACCACCAGCTTGCGCGAACGTGGCGCAAGACGACGTACCAACCGTGCAGAAGGTGTTGTTGGCATTCAGGTCAGCAGCGCCGCCGATGAAGCCATTCGTGTTGAAACGATTCAGTTCCGAACCGCCCGTCACAGCCAAATAGCCTTGCGCGTTGCCACGCAGGGGATTGGCGGTCTGCAGGTTGCCGTAAACCGTGGTGGTACCCGGGTTCAGAGGATCAACGCCAGGCACATAAACGGTGTCAAGCAGCAGACCGCCAGCACCGACGTTGCTCACGCCGTTATAGCAATTCTGATTTGCCGCGCAACCACCACCAGCAGCGGCATAGCCACCAATGCCTTGGGTGAAGCCGCCAGCCAGAGCCGAGCTGCCGAGCGGGTTGATGTAGAAGCTCGCCGAACCGCCGATGGCAGACAGCACGCCGCCGCCGAGGAACGGTTGGAAGTTGGAGACCGTGATGCCACTGAACGCACCAGTGATTTCAGCGCCGTTGTCGCCATCGGCCCAGATGGTGGTTTCGTTGAAACCGATGGTCTGGATCGACGTAATCTTCAGGACACCGAAGTTTTGGCTGCCAACGTTCAAGCCGTTCGAGAACGACTCAAAGCCCGTCAGCTTGATGCTGAACGCACCGTCCCAACCGGCGGGAACATTCTTGAAGCTAAAGGTAGGCGCCGCCTGTGCAGCGCAAGCAGCCAGACCCAGGGCGAGGGCGAGAAGCTTGGATTTCATGGAAAAACTCCTTGCGGGATGTTGATTTGGCCAGCGACGCTTGCCAGTCGGATCAATTAAAGCAGGGTCCGTGCCAACCCACTCAAAACACATCTAAATGGCTGATTCTTATGAAAAATCTCCGGGAGCCGCTAATCAGGCCAGCCCACTGAAGCGTGAGCTGTAAAGAATCCCGACAGCTCAATCCTGAGCACCACGGTCGGCCAGAAGCGCCAGCACATGACTCGCCATGATGGCGTAGCTGATGCCGCTCGGCGCCGCGAGCGCCGCCTCACGCGTGCCTTTGACCAGCACCATGTTGACCACGCCAACGACATCACCGCTGGCGGGATCGAGGACGGGCCCGCCGCTGTTGCCCGGGTAGGCGGTGGCGTCCAGTTGCAGCACCTCGAACGCGCCCCGGCGCAGCTGCTGCAATGCGCGAGGCTGCAGGCTCTGCGAAGTCTGGGCTTGCGGCGCGATCGCCGTGCGCGCGGCCACCATGCCGCGATGGGTGACGTGCGAATAGCCGAGCGCGCCACCCAGCGGAAAGCCCATCAGGAGAATGTCTAGCCCCTCGGCCGGGTCAACAGCGGCCAGCTTGAGCGGCGCCAGTGACGGGCCATCGAATGCCAGCAAGGCCAGGTCATGCAGGGGATCGGTACGCAGTACGCGGGCTTCCCGCACGCGCCAGCCGGCGTCGGCGGTCCAGTGCTGGATGGCAATGTTGCGATCCACCCGACCCGGCTGCAGTGGCGGCAGCACATGCACGTTGGTGATCACATGGCGGCCATCCGAGACAACAAACCCCGTTCCACTGAAGCCAAAACGCGGGCTGTCCATCAGACCGTAGCTGCCCACCAGCACCACGGAAGGCTTGACTCGCGCGATCAGCTCAACCGCGCCGTCAGCCAGGCACGCGGACGACAGGCTCGACAGCGCCGACGCTAGCAACAACGAACGCCGCGTTAACCTCACAACTCGTCCCCCACGTGGCGGGTTTCCAGCGCCGCGACACAGTGGCGCCAGGCTTCGTCGGCCTCCGTCACGCGAAAGCCGTAGAAGCTGACATCACCTCGGAACTCCCGCACGACATCCACTTTCAGGTGTGAACGCTCGTCCGCGCCGAGCTCCACCACGACGCTCCCTTGCGTGCCGACCTGCAAAGGCAGCTTCGACTGCGCCTGAAAGCCTGACAGGGACAACTCGATCACGGTCATCACGAGCGTCCGCCCCGCACCTTCGGTGGTCTTGAATTCCGCGGGGCAGCGCATGGAAAAGCGCTGGTGCCGCCGCATCGTGGCGAAGGAGACATGCCCCTCCTGCAACAGCGGAAGCACCGGACGGAACTCGGGCTGGTCGTAAATGGACCACAACAGCGCGCGACGGCGGTCGTCGAGTTCCTCGAACACGCGGCTGCGCTGGTTGAAGAAGTAGTCGAGCATCTCCGGCGTCAGGACCGGGTCGTTCGTGAGGTGGTAACGGCGACGCGGCAGCTGGATGTTGGGCAGACGCAGGTCGACGAAATAGCGATAAAGGTTCTTGCGCGGCTTGCGACTGGCGTACGTGCGGCGGAACACTTCCCGAGCGCGTGACAGGTCCAGCGTCGCCCCGACGGCGGGCGCGCCGTTGGCAAAGTCGTAATGGTCGACAGTGTTCTCTTGAAGACGGCGGAAGAACAGCAGCGACTCGTACATCTCGATGCGGTCGGGATTGACCGCGATTACGAGGTGGCGCGTGTCGAAGTACTGGGTGCAGTACTCGTACATGAACTTCATCAGCGGGAACAGGATGGACCCGCCGGTCTTTCGAAAGTCCGGGTGCACGGCCAGCGCGGAGATTTCCGCGATCTGGCCGGCCTCCGCACGCACGGGACTCAGGTCGAACGCCGCCTGCATGGGGAAGCCAAACACGCCCTCGCGAATCATCGAGATCGTGCCGACGACGCGGCCTTCATATTTGGCGCACAGTGTCGTCGTCGTGGGCAGCGCGTGATACGGCGTCACGCGCATGCCGGACGGCGACGGCTTCATGAAGCCGGAAGAGACGTAGGCGTCGTGCAGGATGCGAAAGCAAGCCTCAAGCTCATCCTGCGTGTTGGCGACCTTCAGCTCCAGCCGCGGGTCTGGCGCAGGGTCGCAATCAATCAGTCGCCGGTACAGCTCGAAGCGGACGTCGCGAGGCAGTTGCGCCAGCAGCGCGCGAAGTGTGCGGTGCCAGGCCTTGCGAAATGAAGCTTGCTTGATCGACATGCGGCGCTCCTTCGGTGGGGTGAGGCGCGGCACCACAGCCTACAGCAGGCGCATCAAACGCTTCACCTCATCCTGTCGTGAGAACTTAGGGCCGAGGCTTTCCAGGGCTTGCAATTCCTTGCGCGCAGCGGGCAGTTGCTTGTCACGGATCAGGTAGTCGGCCAGATGCAGACGGTGCACGGGCATGTCGGGCGCCAACTCCATGGCCTGCCGCTGCAGCGCGATGGCGCGGTCCAGGCGACCGGCACGCGCATGAATTTCGGCCAGCGTGTCGTGGAAGGGGCCGGACTTGGGCGCCAGCGCGACGGCTCGCTCAGAAAACTCCTGAGCACCGGGTTTGCCTTGCTGCGTCAGGATCCAAGCCAGATTGTTCAGACTCGCGGGGTCTTGCGGCACAACCTCCAGCACGCTGCGGTAGAGCGCTGCGGCGGCATCGAGGTCACCGAGGGCCAGGTAGCGATCACCCAGGTAGTAGTTAAAGAACGGATCGCGTGGACGTTCGGCGCGCCATTCCTTCTCGAACTTCTGCGCCTCCTTCAACTGGCCGGCATCTTCCATGGAACGGTGAAGTTTGACGGCGCTGGCCCCGACGCGGGCCTTGGAGAGACCCGTCCGGTATGCAGCCGCGGCGGCAGCGTGCTCCGCCTTGCCTGTGCGCAAATCACCCTCGAGCATCCAGCCTGTCGGGTCCGCCGGCGCGGCGGCTTGCGCGGCGCGGGCCTGCGTCACGGCCTGGTCGGTCTTGCCCATGCGCGCGAGCATGGTGACGAGTTGCAGCTGCGCGTCCATGTTGGCCGGTTCCAGCGTCACCGCCTTGCCAAGCTGCGCCAATGCACCGGTTGCGTCCTTGTTGGCCGCATAGGCCTGGGCCAGCCGGATGAGAGGGGCGGTATCTGTGGGCTGCAGCGTGGCAAACTGCGAGAAGGCTTGCAGCGCCTTGTTAGTATTGCCCGCAGCCAACTCGCTCAAACCGACGGCTTCCACGGCGGCAGCGCTGGACGGGAAAGCCGTGACGGCCTCGTTGGCCACCACCTGGGAGCGCTTGACGTCGCCGGCCTCCAGCAAGGCGCGCACGAGGGCTATCCGGGGCAATTCGCTGTCAGGGTACTTCTTGACCAGTGCTTCCAGTTCAGTGGCTGCCTTGGCGGCCGTATTGCCATGCGATCTGCCAAACGCCACGATGGTGAGGTCGACGTTGATCGAGCGCGGATTCTTCTCAGCGTAGGCACGCAAACGGGCCAGCGCGGCTTCGGGTTTGCCGGCGCGCTGATCCAGCGTGACGAGCGCCGAGATGGGCGCAAAGTCCTTGCTGTCGCGTTGCGCGGCGGTCTCGAACTGCCGCGTGGCTTCGGCAACATCACCCTCGGCCAATGCCAGCTGAGCGCGCAGATAGGACGCTGCGGACGCATCAGGCTGCTTCTTCTCGATGGCGTCGATGGCCGTGCGCGCCTGGTCGAGCTTGCGGCCGCGCAGGTAAGTGGAGGCCACCAGCACGTCGGCCTGCAAACCGGCGGAGGTGCGCGCGACATCCTTGAGCACCATCACACCCTGGTCGAGCTTGCCGTCCGAAATGTCGTAGATGGCCAGCGCACTGCGGGCACGCTCGTCCGTCGAATCGACCGACAAAGCTCGTTGGTAGAGCTGTTTTGCAACGTCGGGCTGACCCAGGCGCACTTGGGCGTCGGCCGCCAGCGTGAAAGCCTCGGCCGGCACGCCGGTGCGTTCGCCCAGCAGCGGCTGTAGGGTGGCCAGCGCCTTTCTGTTGTCACCCGCGCGCAGCAAGGCACGCGCCAGCAGCAGCCGCACGGGCGTGGCCGATGCTGCGCGCGGCAATGCCTTGCTCAGTTGCGCCGCAGCCTGCGCGTAATTGCCTGCCTCGAAGGCAATGCGGCCGGCGAGGTGCAGCGCGAGGACACTTTCCGGCGCCAACTTCAGCGCGAGCTGGATGGACTCCTGCGCGACGCGCAGATCACGACGCTCAAGGGCCAGTAGCGCGGCGAAGTAGTGCGTGGGCAAAGAATTGGGCTGGGCCTTGCGCAGCAACTCGAGTTGCGCGGTGGCGGCTGTCATGTCTTTCTGCCGGATCGCCAGCTCAATCAGCCCGGAATGAGCCGGTATGTCCCTAGGGTCCAGGACCAACACTTCCCGATAGACCTGGGCGATTGCAGAGGCGTCGAAGCGATCGCGCATCTGCGCCATCAGCTGCGCCTTGAAGATTTTGGGGCGCACTGTCTGTGCATGGCTGCGCTCCGCATGAGCCACATCGTCCAGCGCGCCGGGCAGGTCGTCACGCATGGCCTTGATCTGCGCCATCACCAGCAGGCCTTCGAGCCCCTCGGGATCGTCCCGCAGCGAGGCTTCTGCACTGGCACGGGCCAGATCGAATTTGCCGCGCATGCCGTAAGCCGTGGCGAGCGACGCGGACAGTTGGGCCTGCGCCTTGGGCGAGCCCAGCTTTTTCGTCGCCCAGTCGTTGATGAGCTTGTCCAACTCGCCCCGCGCGAGCTGCGCCCGCGCCAAGAGCGGCACCAGCTGGTCGGGCTCGTAGCCCGCCGCATTCAACTTGTTGAATTCGACCAGCGCGCCAGCGCTGTCGCCGCCTTCCAGCAGCGTTCGGCCGAGCAGGAAGCGCGCCTCGTTCAGCGAGCCATCCTTCTGCAACGCGTTCTTGAATTCGATGGCCGCTGCCCGGTACTCCTTCTTGTCCAGGCGCGCACGGCCCGCGGCAATCAGCTGGGCCGGGTCTTGCCCGGAGCAGGCCGCGAGCACGCCCAGTGCGGTCGCTGCGGCCCATACACGACGGTGCCGCCAGGCACGAACGAAGGATTCACTCATTTGATCTGCAGTCGATTCATCAAGTCGTAGAGGGTGGGCCGGCTGACGCCCAGCAGTTCGGCAGCGCGCACGATGTTGCCGTCGGTGCGCGCCAGCGCCGTGAGGATGGCGTGGCGCTCGGTCTGCTCTCGCACGCTGCGCAGGTCCAGGGACGCGCCGTCATCGACAGGCTCGGTGCTTGCGCGCAGCCCAAGATCGGTGGCCGTGATGCGGTCATCGTCCGCCATGATGACCGCACGCTTGAGCATGTTCTGCAGCTCACGCACATTGCCAGGCCAGCGGTGGGTTTCCAACGCCCTGACGGCGTCGTCGGCCAGCGTCGGCGCCGGGCGGCGCATCTCCGTGGCAAAGCGGCGCACGAAGGCATGCGCCAGCAGCACCGGATCGCCCACGCGGTCACGCAGCGGTGGAATCTCGACGACGATCTCGGCGAGGCGGTAGTACAGGTCTTCGCGGAAGCGGCCGTCGATGATGCGCTGCTTCAGGTCCTGGTGGGTCGCGCCGACGACGCGTACGTCGATCGGGATTTCCTGACGCCCGCCCACACGCTCGATGACACGCTCCTGCAGGAAACGCAGCAGCTTGGCCTGCAGCGGCATCGGCAGGTCGCCGATCTCGTCAAGCATCAGCGTGCCACCGTTGGCCGTCTCGATCTTGCCCAGCGTCGACTTGGTCGCACCGGTGAAGGCGCCCTTCTCGTAGCCGAAGAGCTCACTCTCCAGCAGCGTTTCGGGAATGGCCGCGCAGTTGATTGCGACGAAGCGCCCCTTGCGCTTGGACGCATCGTGCAGCCCCTGCGCCAGCACTTCCTTGCCGGTGCCGCTCTCGCCGAGCAGCAGCACGGTGGCGCCGCTGGGCGCGACCTTCTCGATCATGCGGCAGACGCGCTGCATGCCGGGGTCGCGAGTGACCAGGCCGGAGAACACGTCGCTGCTCTGCTGCATCTGCAGGCGACGGTTCTCCTGCTGCAACTCGTACAGGCGATAGGCGCGCTCGACGGTGAGGCTCAGCACGTCCGGGTCGACCGGCTTGGCCAGGAAGTCGTAGGCGCCCATGCGGATGGCACGCAGCGCGTTGTCCTGGTCGTTCTGTCCCGTCAGCACGATGACCTTGACGGCCGGATCGAGCTCAAGCAGTTTCTCCAGGCACTTGAAGCCCTCCGACACCGAATCACGGTCCGGCGGCAGACCAAGGTCCATCGTGACGACGGCAGGGTTGTTGCGACGGAACTGCAGCACGGCGCTGGCGACATCGTCGGCCAGCACGGACTCGAACCGGTCCAGCGACCATTTGAGCTGCTTCTGCAGCGCCAGGTCGTCCTCAACGATCAGCAGCGGGGCGTGACGGGGCGTGCTCATCGAGCCTCGAGCTCGGCCAGAGGCGCATCGGCCTGTGCATGGAACAAAGGCAGCAGCAGGGTCACGGTCGTGCCCCGGTTCAATTCACTCTGCACGCTGATCTTGCCTCCCAGTTCCTGCACGTATTGATAGCTTTCGTGGGCACCGATGCCCATGCCGCTGGCCTTGGTGGTCTGGAACGGCTTGAAGAGGCGATTCTGTATGAAATCCTGGCTCATGCCGCAGCCGCTGTCCTGCACCCGAATGCGGGCTTGGCTGCCCTCGGCGTCCAGCGCCAGGCAGACGCGGCCATCCACCGGCGTCGCGTCGAAGGCGTTCTGCACCACGTGGCCAAGCACGCGCTCGACGCGCTCGCCATGACCGCGCGTGCTGACGCCCGCCTGCAGTTCCAGCTCCAGCACCCGCCCCTTGCTGGCGGCTGCGGCGGCCAGGCGGCGCGCGATCTGCTCCAGATCGACCCCGCTCGTCACACCATGCGGTTTGTCGCCCTCGCGCAACTGCAGCATCAGCTGCCGCATCTTCTCGAGTGAGTTCTCGACCGTGTCCAGCATGTCTTGCTGGAACTCGGGGTTGTTGCGCAGCCGCTTGGCGTTCTTCATCATCAGCGACAGCTGGGTGACGATGTTCTTCAAGTCGTGCACGACAAAGGCCGACATGCGGTTGAAGGCGTCGAACTTGCGTGCTTCCAGCAGCGCCTCGGTGGCCTGCGCCTGCGCCAGGTAGCCGGACGCCTGGCTGGCCGCGGTGCGCAGCAGGTCGCGCACCTCCCAGTTCAGCTCGACAACGGCGCGTGGCCTCCCGAGCACGGCAAAGCCGATCAGGGCTTCGCGCACGAGCAGAGGAATAACCAGCCAGCAGCGCGGCTCTTCCACCAGCCAAGCCGGCAGTTCCAGACCTGGATAAGCGTCGCGCCGCTGCCGCCATTCATCCACGTCGACGATCCACGCGCGCGCGCGCCAGAAGCTCGCCAGCGGGCCGTCGCGCGTTTCGCTGCCAGGATGCGCAGGCAGGTTCCAACGGGCGGCCTGCACGAAGTCGGCGTCCGCCGCGCGCTGCAGCCACAACATGCCGCTCGGGCTCTCAACCAGGTTGGCCAGCGCGCGCACGACAGTCTCTGCGGTGCCCTCAGGCTCCGTGCTGCTCGACAACAGCTGCGTGAACCGCAACCACTCCTCGCGATAGTCGTAGCGGTAACTGAAGAAGTTCTTGCTGATGTAGACCCGCAGCCGCGAACGTATCGAGCCAGAAGCCACGAGCAGTGCCAAAGCCACCAGCGCGACGAAAACCAGCGCCACCGACAGCGCCCTGCCCCATTGCCCACCGGTGTAGCGAACGTAGTAACCGACGCCTGCCACGATGAGCAGATAGATGCCCACGAGCAGCAGCGCAACCGAGTGGAAGACGGCAGCGCGCGACACGTGCAGCTTGCCCAACCAGTCGCCATGCCGGCGCGACGCCACGTAGAGCAGCGGCACGGCCGCCGCATGCACCAACGCCCGCACGCTGACGGCGTCGCCGTCGAAGTGCTGGAACAGCGCAGCCTGCGACCCGATGAAGAGGTCGAAGACGAAGATGCCGCCCAGGCCAAGGCAGACCGGCTTGGCATTCCAGCGCGCGTCCGCCGTGGCATTGCGCAGCATCTGCTCGACAAGCACCAGGCCCAGCACCGCAATGCCCAATGACGACAGGGCGAGCGGCCGGATCAGCGTGTCGGAAGGCAGGCGTTCGGCAGCAAGGATCAACGTCAGCTGAGCCAGGATCGCGACGATGGCGACGGGGCGCACCCAGGCAAGCCCGGCGCCTCGACGGGCCGGCGGCAGCAACATCAGGATGAAAGTGAACCAAAGGCCAAAGCGCAGCAGATCGAGGCCAGGCGCGATCCAGCCCGGCAAACGATCGGACCAATGCCTGAGCCCGTCGGCCAGCGCAACACCAGCCCAGATCGCGCTGGTCGTCAGCGCCGCCAGAAATACCAGCGCCGGCGCGGTGACCGGCAGACTGCCGCGCACCAGCCGCTGTGCGAAATAGAGCGCGAACAGGCCATAGGCCACGCAGCAGATCAGGTCGCCCAGGGTGCTCAAGGAGGCGTGCGGGGCGAGCGCCTCGATGAAGGCGCCAGGGGCGGAGTACAGACCGGCGCTAGGCATGCGAGATTCAAGCATGCCCGACCGGCTCGCAGCATCGGCGCTTACGCCGAGGCGCGATGTTCAGCGGGCGCCCTTGCCGGTCAGCACGACGGCCACCGTCTCCAGCATGATCAGCAGATCAAGGAAGAGCGAGTGGTTCTTGACGTAATAGAGGTCGTACTGCAACTTCTCGACCGAATCCTCGATGGTCGAGCCGTACTCGTAGCGGACCTGGGCCCAGCCTGTCACACCAGGCTTCACGCTGTGTCGCACCGCGTAATACGGGATCTTGCTGATGAGCTCGTCGACGAAATACTGGCGCTCGGGGCGCGGACCGACCATGCTCATCTCGCCCCACAGCACGTTGAAAAGCTGCGGCAGTTCGTCGATGCGAACCTTGCGGATGAAGCGGCCCACCCGGGTCACGCGGTCGTCGTTCTTCGTTGCCCAGCGCGGCTTGCCATCCTTCTCTGCGTCCGTTCGCATGCTGCGGAACTTAATGACCTTGAAGGGCACGCCGTTGAGACCGACACGCTCTTGGCGATAAAGCACCGGGCCACGCGATTCGGCACGGATCGCCAGCGCAGTGGCAAGCATGACGGGCCAGGACACGGCCAGGATCAATGCAGCGAAAACGATGTCGCAAACCCGCTTGATCGCGGCGCGCACCATGCCTTGGCTGAAGCCATCACCAAACACCAGCCAGCCGGCGTTGACATGCTTGATGTTGATCTGCGCCAGCGTCTTCTCAAAATGGGTCGCGATGTCCACGACGCGCACGCCAGAAAGCTTGCAGTCCAGCAATTGGCGCAGCGGCATGCTGCCGCCCCGACGCTCGCTCAGCGCAACAACGATCTCGTCGACGTTGTGCTTCAGCGCGGCCTCGGTCAGATTGGCGCCGTCATTGATGATCTCGGCACGCGCGACCTCGTGCTGCTCTTCATTGGGCCCGGCGTAGTAGCCGACGATCTGCGCATGGGGGTCAGAGGCCCGCAAAGTGTTGCCCACCGTGCGCGCGGCGTGGCCCGTGCCGAAGATCAGGATGCGACTGCGCAGGCGGGCCTGCGTGCCGGAATGCGCCGCGTAGACGCGATGCACCATGACGGCGGCAACAGCGGCCATGGCCACCAGCGTCAACATGTCCCGGTGACTGGTATTCGACGGCACCAGGCTGAAGATGGCGTAGGCCAATGGCAGGCCGAACAGCAAACCGAACAGCGCACGGGCGCAGGACTCGGTGATGGAGCGGTTGTGCACGTGCTGGTAGAAGCCCGTGGCCGAATTAATGACGAACATGCAGCCGGCCAGCGACAAGCCATGCGAGGCCGCGAACGGCAACACGGTCTGAGCCGCTTCCCCCTGGCTCAGCACCACCGCGATGACGGCAAACACGATCAGGCCAAGGTCAAAGAAGACCTGGAGCAGGGTCTGCTTGTGCAGGTAATGGTTGAATATTCGAATCATTTACTTCCCCGATCACTTCTGCTTGGCGTCATCCATACTTGCATTCCGATCAACGGAATTCGAATCAAATCGATATTCCATTCATCCTGGCGCAGAGGCCGCCTGTCGCATCGCCGCCGTCCGCCACGCCCAACGACGACGGACCGCTTCGGAGACCGCTGGTCAGGCTTGAAATGCGCGGACTTGACGCCGCAACGAGCACCCTTCACCCACCCTTGACCGCGCCGGCATCATGCCTCTGGCCCCTGGGCTTGAAAGCCCCCCGTTTAAAGGGGGCCTGCCCCTTGAATCCGTCTCGTCCGATAGCGCCCTCTCGCACTCAGTCAAAGGTCAACTTCATGACCGGCGGCAGTAGACATGAAAGCCGGCGACAGCACCATGACAGGTCTTGCCCCTCGGCGGGCAAAGCGTGCGAAACGCACAGGCATTTCGTTGAAATTCGACGAAACCCGTTTTGCAAAGCCTGCACGCCTATCAGCCCAGCCAGATTGAAAAGACCGTGAATATTGCACGGCATATTCATCACCCACATTAGTCACGATTTATTCAGCCGACCTGTCGCTGACCCCGCAAGTTTGTCGTCTAAGCACACGCATATTGCAATATGCGCCCTCAAAAGCACCGAACCCGCCGGCGGCGGGTTCGGTCCCAAACGAAAAACACCCGCCGGCGGCGGGTGTTCGGTCAGGCAGAGATGATCAGCGCACGACGGCGAGTTGCTCGCGAGCGCCACCCTTGTAGGTGTAAAGCGTCAGCGCGCCGTTCTTGATGTCGCCCTTGTCGTCGAAGGCGATCGTGCCGGTCACGCCCTTGTAGCCGGCGGTCTTGGCCAGCACGGGCAGGTACTTGGCGGGTTCGGCCGAGTTCGCCTTCACCATGGCTGCTGCCAGCACATTGACGGCGTCATACACGTAAGGCGCGTAGATCTGCACGTCGACGTTGAACTTGGACTTGAACTTGGCCTTGAAGTCGTCCATCGACTTCTTGGCTTCGCCCTCGACGCCACCGGCCTCGGCGCAGACGACCTGGCCATCGCCCATGGTGCCGGCGGCCAGCTTGGGCAGCTCGCCCGTGCAGATGCCGTCGCCACCCAGGAACTTGGCTTCGATGCCAAGCTGCTTCATCTGGCGCAGCATCGGGCCGGCCACCGCGTCCATACCGCCGAAGAAGACCACGTCGGGCTTCTTGCTCTTCAAGGAGGTCAGGATGGCGGTGAAGTCCGTGGCCTTGTCGTTGGTGAATTCACGACCGACGACCTTGCCGCCCGCACCCTTGACACCCTTTTCGAACTCGTCGGCGACGCCCTGGCCGTAGGCCGTGCGGTCGTCGATGACGGCGATCGACTTGCCCTTCAGGTCCTTGGCGGCGTAACGGCCTAGCGTGCCACCCAGGTGCACGTCGTCAGCCACGACGCGGAAGGTCGTCTTGTAGCCGTTGCGGGTGAACTTGGGGTTGGTGGCGGACGGCGAGATCTGGGGGATGCCAGCGTCGCTGTAGACCTTGGAGGCCGGGATGGAGGTGCCCGAGTTCAAGTGACCCACCACGCCGTTGACCTTGGCGTCGACGAGCTTCTGGGCAGCGGCCGTGCCTTGCTTCGGATCGCCGGCATCGTCTTCGGCCAGCAGCTCGAACTTGACCTTCTTGCCGCCGATGGTGACGCCCTTGGCGTTCAGGTCTTCAATGGCCAGGCGGGCGCCTAGCTCATTGTCCTTGCCCAGGTGGGCGATCTGGCCGCTGGTAGGACCGACGTGGCCGATCTTGACCACCAGATCCTGGGACATTGCGGCACCACTGAGCAGTGCTGCCACTGCGCCCACCACCACATTCAACTTGACTTGCATGGATCAACTCCGGTTTGAATAGAGAGAACGAACAGACAACTAGAACTGTTGATTTTTCAACCAATTGAACATACCCCAAATCCGGGGTGCTCTCATTCGGGAAAGCGTGGACGCGGCCTTGTCAACCTGCTGCAGAAAAGTGGTCCAGCTTGGCACCCGCCTGCAGATAGGCGCGATAGCGCGCACGCCCAGCTTGAACGTGCGAGGGCTCGCGGCCGATGACTTCGAGCACGCGCTCGAAGTCCAGGCCGTCGGAGGGCATGTTCTCAGCGAGGTTCAGCAGCAGGCCGCGGTGCGGCAGCTGCGCAGCGTCGTCAACCAGCAGCACTTCGCCCGGCGCGGGCGGCGTTGCGCCGTCCCAGCGCCGATGCGGGATGAATTCGGTGGACTCGAAGCTCCACAGCAACGCGTCCAACCGGGCCGCCTGCCCCGGCGTCACGCAGACGCCGACCGGCTTGCCGGACGCGAGCGCGCGGCGGATCAGCCGGCAGGCGTAGTGCAGCGGATCTTCCGCGTCGCTGTAGAAGCTGACCTGAAGGGCCACGCTTACTTCGCGTGACTCAGCACGAAATGGGTCAGCAGACCGACGGGTCGCCCGGTGGAGCCCTTGGCCGCGCCGCCCTTCCAGGCCGTGCCGGCGATGTCCAGATGGCCCCAGCGGTACTTGGCCGTGAAGCGCTGCAGGAACTTGGCCGCGGTGATGGAGCCGCCCGCACGGCCGGCGATGTTGGCCACGTCGGCGAAGTTGCTCTTCAGGCCTTCGGCGTAGTCATCGTCCAGCGGCATGCGCCAGCAGGGGTCCAGCGCCGCGTCGCCCGCCGCGGTCAGCGAGGCTGCCAGTTCGTCGTCGCTGGCGTACATGCCGCTGCGGATGCCACCCAGCGCTATGACGCAGGCGCCGGTCAGCGTCGCCACGTCGACGACGACCGCCGGCTTGAAGCGCTCGGCATAGGTCAGCGCATCGCAGAGGATGAGCCGGCCTTCGGCGTCGGTGTTCAGGATCTCGATGGTCTGGCCCGACATCGACGTCACGACGTCGCCCGGCTTGACGGCGCGGCCGCTGGGCATGTTCTCGCAGGCGGCGACGATCATGACGAGGTTGAGCTTGGGTTTCAGCTCGGCCACGGCGCGCAGCGTGCCGATGACGCTGGCGGCGCCGCCCATGTCGAACTTCATCTCGTCCATCTCGGCGCCCGGCTTCAGCGAGATGCCGCCGGTGTCGAAGGTGATGCCCTTGCCGACCAGCACGACCGGCGCCACCGTCTTGGCCGCGCCTTCGTAGCGGGCGACGATGAAGCGCAGCGGCTCGTCCGAGCCCTGGGCCACGGACAGGAAGCTGCCCATGCCGAGCTTCTCGACGGCCTTCTTGTCGAGCACGTCGACCTTGAGGCCGTGGGTCTTGCCCAAGCCTTGCACGACCTCGCCGAGGTAGGTCGGCGTCGCGTAGTTGGCGGGGCGGTTGGCGCATTCGCGCGCCAGCTCGACGCCGGCAGCGATGGCCTCGCCGCGGACCAGGCCGGCCTTGGCGGCCTTCTGGTCGGCCTTGGCGACCAGCAGCGCCAGCTTGGCCAGCTTGGGTGCTGCCGGCGCGCTGGGCTTGGTGTGGCGGTACAGGTAGACCGCGTCGGTGGCGGCAAGCGCAGCCTGCTCGGCCAGCGACTCGGCCAGGCCGGCATCGAAGCCGACGAACGCGACGGCCGCGCTGACCGCGCCACGCGATTTGATCTGCGCCAGACCCGCCGCCAACGCCGCACGTGCGGCAGCCAGTGTCGTCTTGCCGCTGGCCGCGAGCACCAGGCGCGGGGCCTTGATGCCTTCGGCCTGCGTCAAGGTCAGCGCCTGGCCGCCCTTGAGCGCGAAGTCGCCGAGCTTGATCGCTGTTTGCGCATGCTTGGCCACGGCCGCATCCAGACCCGCGGCCAGAGCCTCACCGCCGAGTACGACGACGAGCGCATCGGCACCGACTCCCGCGAGCGCATTCAGCTCAGCGGTTTGAATCTTGAAGTCCATAATGACTAGAAGTAGATAGAGTGATTTGATGTTATTCGATTCATCGACGCGGTCCGAGCTGGCCAAAAGCTTCGGCGTCACGCTTGTGGTCATCCTGACCATCATGCTCACGTCGACCCTGATCCGCACGCTGGGCCAGGCCGCCGGCGGCAACGTGGCGCCGCAGGACGTCGTGCTGCTGATGGGCTACGCGACCATCGCCCACCTGGCGACGATGCTGATCCTGTCCCTGTTCATCGCCGTCGTCATCACGCTGGGGCGCTCCTACCGCGAGTCGGAAATGACGATCTGGTTTGCGGCCGGGATCCCGCTGTCGCGCTTCGTGCGGCCGGTGCTGCGCATGGCCTGGCCCATCCTGCTGGCCGTCGTCGTGCTGGAGCTCATCGTCTGGCCCTGGGGCAACCAGAACAGCGCCGAACTGCGCGATCGTTATCAGAAGCGCAGCGACCTGTCGCGCGTCGCGCCGGGCCAGTTCCAGAGCTCGCGCGACGGCAGCCGGGTGTTCTTCATCGAGCGCGACGGCGACAACGCCGCGACCGGCCGCAATGTCTTCATCCTCGCCAACCAGAATGAGCGCGAATCGGTGACCACCTCGTCGCGCGGCCATCTGCAGATGGAGGGCGACGACCGCTTCCTCGTGCTGGACCATGGCCAGCGCAACGAGACCCAGCGCAAGACTGGCGAGAAGAGCCTGGCCCGCTTCGAGCAATACAAGGTGCTGACGGACACGCAGGCGTTGGCCAACGCCAACCAGCTGCCGCCCAAGGCGATGGGGACGCTGGACCTGCTGCGCCTGCCGACGCCCAAGAACCAGGGCGAGCTGGCCTGGCGGCTGGGCATGATCCTGGGCGGCATCAACATGGCGTTGCTGGGGGTGGGCCTGTCGGCCTCCAACCCGCGGCGCGCCAGCAACTGGAACCTGCTGTTCGCGCTGCTGGCCTTCATCGTCTATTTCAACCTGATCAACCTGTCGCAGTCCTGGGTCGGCAATGGCCGCGTGTCGCTGCCGCGCGCACTCATCACGGTGCACGGCAGCGCCCTCTTCATCGCGCTCGCCGCCATCTGGCTGCGCGACAACGGCAACCGGTTCTGCCTGCGCCGCCGTGCGAAAGGGGCTGCGGCATGAGGACGGTTCGCAGCCTGCTGTACAAGGACATCGTCGGTTCCGTCGTGCTGGTCGCGCTGGCCTTCCTGTCGCTGTTCTTCTTCATCGACTTCGTCGACGAACTTGAGCGCATGGCCCGCATCGGCGCGGGTGGCGGCAAGGCGGCCCTGCTGGCCGTCATGGACCTGCCGGGGCATTTCTACGAGCTTTTCCCCATCGCCGTGCTGATCGGCGCCATCATGGCGCTGGCCCGGCTCGCGCAGAGCAGCGAGTTCACCATCCTGCGCACCGGCGGCCTGGGGCCTGCGCGCGCGCTCACATTGCTGGCCGGCCTAGCGGCCGTGTTCGCGGTGCTGACCTTCGTCATCGGCGACTACGTTGCGCCGCAGTTCGAGCGCCAGGGCGACGAGATGCGCGCCCGCTTCAGCCGCGATGCCAACCCGGCCAAGCGTGGCGCCTGGCTCAAGGATCACCGCAAGGTCGACGGCCAGGAACGCAGTTACTCGGTCAAGGTCGGTCGCGTCGGCGGTGCCGGCGAGCTGGAAGACGTGCGCATCTACGAGTTCGACGCCGAGAGCCGGCTGATGTCCCGCACCGAGGCCGACAAGGCCGACGTCGACGGCCAGGGCCTGTGGCATCTGCAGGCCGTCAAGCGCACGGTCTGGAACCCGGGGGCCGCGACCGGCGGCAGTTCGGTGGGCGAGGTCGTCGTCAGCGAGCAGCAACTGGACAAACTGGACTGGCAGAGCTCGCTGCATGCCGGCGTCATCGCGGCCGCCGTGCTGCCGGCCATGTCCATGTCGACGCTGGAGCTGTACCGCTACACCGCGCATCTGTCGGCCCAGGAGCAGTCGGCCCAGGCCCACAACATCCAGTTCTGGCGCAAGGCCTTCTACCCGTTCGCCTGCTTCGTCATGGTGGCGCTGGCCCTGCCTTTCGCCTACCTGCATGGCCGCTCGGGCGGCATCAGCATCAAGGTCTTCGGCGGCATCATGCTGGGCATCAGCTTCGTGCTGCTGAACAACGTCGCCGGCCACCTGGGCCTGTTGAAGAACTGGACGCCCTGGGTCGTCGCCGCAACGCCAAGCCTGCTCTATCTGGGCTTGTCGATGGCGGCATTCACCTGGCTCGTGAGGTACCGCTGATGGACGGCCTGCTGCTCTTTGCCCACGGCGCCCGCGACCCCGCGTGGGCACGACCCTTCGAGATCGTCACCGAGCGCCTGCGCGCTGCACGACCCGGCACGCCGCTGGCGATGGCGTATCTCGAATTCATGTCACCCGACATGGAGCAAGCCGCCGCGCAACTCGCCGCCGCCGGCTGCACGCGCGTGCATGTCATGCCCCTGTTCCTCGGCACCGGCGGCCATGTGCGGCGCGACGTGCCGTTGCTGCTGGACCGCCTGCGCGAACAACACGGCGACGCCATCGACTGGCAGCTGCACGCACCGCTGGGCGAGCAGGATGCTGTGCTCCAGGCCATCAGCCAAGCCTGCCTGACAGTTCTCGAATGAATCTCCACCAATTCCGCTTCGTCCAGGAAGCCGCCCGCCGCAACCTCAACCTGACCGAGACCGCCAAGGCGCTGTTCACGTCGCAGCCCGGCGTCTCCAAGGCCATCCTCGAGCTGGAGGAGGAACTGGGCGTCGACATCTTCTCGCGCCACGGCAAGCGGCTGCGCCGCATCACCGAGCCGGGCCAGCAGGTGCTGGCCTGCATCGAGATCATCCTGCGCGAAGTCGGCAACCTGAAGCGCATCGGCGAGGAGTACTCGCGCCAGGACAGCGGCACCTTCTCCATCGCAACCACCCACACGCAGGCCCGCTACGTGCTGCCGGCGCCGGTGGCGCAATTGCGCAAGAACCTGCCGCAGCTGCGCATCAGCCTGCACCAGGGCAGCCCTGACCAGGTCGCCAAGATGCTGCTCGACGAGAGCGCCGACCTCGGCCTCGCGACCGAATCGCTGGCGCAATACCCCGAGCTCGTCACCCTGCCCTGCTACGAGTGGCAGCACGTGATGGTGGTGCCGCGCGACCACCCGCTGGCCACCGTCGAACGGATCAGCCTCGAGCAGCTGGCCGCCGAGCCGCTGGTGTCCTACCACCCCAGCTTCACCGGCCGCACCCGCGTCGACAAGGCCTTTGCCGCGCGCCACCTGACGCCCAACGTCGTGCTGGAAGCCATCGACTCCGACGTCATCAAGACCTACGTGCGCCTGGGCATGGGCGTGGGCATCGTCGCGGAGATGGCGATGCGCGAAGAGCCGGCCAACAGCGACCTCGTCGCGCGGCCGCTGGGCAGCCTGCTGGGCAGCAACGTGACGCGCATCGCCTTCAAGCGCGGTGCCTATCTGCGCAACTACGTTTACAGCTTTGCCGAGTTGTTGTCCGAGCGGCTGAGCCGCAAGCTCATCGAGAAGGCCATGAGCGGCGACGCGACCGACTTCGGGATGTAGGCACGGCGCCGGCCTCAGGTCTGCTCGCCGAAGCTGGAGTCCAGCGGCAGCATCAGGTCGACGCCGTCGCTGCGCAGCCCACCCTCGAAGAGGTCACGCGCCACGCTGTACAGCGTCAGCAGATCGCGATAGGCCGGCAGGTCGAAGTGCGATGCGCCGGGGCCGGCGCCGCGGCCCAGCAGGTCGCGCAGCATCTGCATGGCAGATGCGGGATCGGACCAGATCACCTGCAGGTGCGCAATGACACTCGGGCTCGCGTCCAGCGTGCGGCCGCGTGCCAGGCTCTGCGACCACTGCGGCGCGATCGCCGGGAATCGCTGTTCGAACTGCTTGGCCAGTTCGGCGAACACCTCGGGTTCGCCGCGCTGCTGGCAGAGTTCCATCAGCAGCAGATAAGGCATGGCACCGGCATCATGGCCGCGGGCCAGTCGTGCGGCCAGCAGATCGGCGGCGGCTTCGTGCTGGCCCAGCAACTGCAGGAAGTCGACCTGCTGCTGCAGGTCCAGAAGATCATCGGCAACCGTCAGCTCGTCGGACAGCAGCGGCGCCGCGGCAGCCTGGGCCGGCAGCGGCTGCGTGGCCAGCATCGACGCATCGATGGGCGCCGCGGGCGGCATGACCTGCATCGGCGGCCAGGGCATGGGACGGGGCTGCGGCCGGGTGACCTGGTGCTGGCCCTCATCCGGCAACGCGGCCGCCCCACCGAGGACGGGCGGCGCCATGCCGGGCACCGGCACCACCGGCGCGGGCGCGGCAGCCCCCTCGGCCGCGTGCAAGGCCTTCCAGTAGGCCCGCTCGCGCCGGGCGCGCTGGTCGCGCCAGCGGCTGACGTGGAAGGCCGCCGCGCCGGCCAGCAGGCTCAGGCCCAGCGTCAGCAGCCAGGTCATCGGGTCGCGGTAGGCCGCGGCCCGACCGCTGTGCGCGACAGCAGGCGGCGCTGCGGCCACTTGAGACGGCGCCACGGCAGGCGGCGGCGCGGCGGAGGCGGCGCTTTCGGCCAGCTGGCGTGCCTCCAGCTCGGCGCGCAACTGGGCCACGGTCTGTTCGAGCTGGGTGATCTGGGCCTCCAGCTCGGGGGTCAGGTCCGTCTCCGGCGCACTGGCTGGCGGCGTCACGGGCCGCGGCGCCTCGGCCACCAGCACCTCCGGCCGCTCCAGCACCAGGCGCGGGCCGGCCACGCGGGGCTTGAGCCGCGGGCGCGGCTTCACGGCGCGTTGCGGTGCAGGCGTCGGACCAGCCTCGGCCAGCAGGCGTGGCGAGGGCTCGGCGGCCATCGGAGTAGCCACGACCGGCGGAGGTGCAGGCAAGGCGGCGGCGCCTGCCGGCGGGTCGATGAAGGCATTGAACTCACGCGTCAGCCGCAACGGGCAACCCAGGGCCAGCGTGATGCGCAGCGCGGGTTCGTCGATGCGTGCCAGGCTTTGCAGGCGGATGCGCTGCTGCCCGGGTTCACCCTCGACGCGCAGTTGCAACAGTCCGGCCGGCACACGCGCATCGCCGGCCGACACCTCGGCGCGCAGGCAGCCGTCGGTCAGTTGCTCGCCATCGGCCAGCGTCAGCGGAATGCTGACATCCAGCGACTTGCCGAGTGTGGAATGGATCAACGGCCGGCCCAGCCCCAGGGCCGTGACGCCTTGGGGCGTCAGGCCGAGCAGCAGTGCCAAGGCGGGTGTGAGAGCACCCAGCAACGTCGGGCGCAGGGCCGTGAGGGGCATTGACGGCGAGCGGCTAGCGATGCGGTTGATCGAGGGTGAATGAACAGTTCGTTTCACTCTAGCACGGGCCTAGACGGCTGCGCAGCGTGGCGCACGGGCTGCGCCGGGGCTGCACAATGCCGCTTCAAACCATGAACGCACTCAGCCTCACTCCCGCCGAACGCCAGCAGATCGACCAGGGCGCCTGGTTCTCCCGGCTCTCCGAACCGCTGCGCGAAGACATCCTGCAGCGCGCCTTCGTGCGCCGCCTGCCCGACGAGACCATGCTGTCCCACCGCGGCGAGCCCGCCGAAGAATGGTCGGCGGTCGCCAAGGGCGCCGTGCGCGTCAGCTCGGTGTCTCTGGCCGGCAAGCAGATCTCGCTGACCTATGTCGAACCAGGCACCTGGTTCGGCGACATCGCGCTGTTCGACGGCCTGCCGCGCACGCACGATGCCTACGCCCACGGCGAGACGACGCTGCTGTGCGTGCGCAAGTCCGACTTCCGCGCGCTGCTGGCCGCGCACAGCGAGCTGTACGACGCGCTGCTGCGGCTGAACTGCCGCCGGCTGCGGTTGATGTTCGACATGATCGAAGACCTCAACACCCGCCCGCTTGCCGCGCGCCTGGCCAAGCAGGTGCTGCTGCTGGCGCGCTCCTACGGCGTGCAGGAGGGCGAAGAGATTCGCATCGGCCTGCAGCTGGCGCAGGAAGACTTGGCCCAGCTGCTGGGGGCGTCTCGCCAACGCGTGAACCAGGAGCTGAAAGCCTTCGAACGCGAAGGCGCCGTGCGCGTGGAGCCCACCCGACTGGTCGTGCTGAGCCGCGACAAGCTGCTGGCGGCGGCCTCGCGCTGACACGGCGGCGACACGGCGGGTATCGGCCGAATCGCACAATGGAAAGTTCGCGCCCTCGCGCCACTTAGAACGACATCCATGGAAGCATTCACCGGCACCCGTCCCCTGGCCCAGGCGCTGGACAGCGCGGCCCTCGAAGCCTGGCTGTCCGCCCACGTGAGCGGCTTCAAGGGGCCGCTGGCGATAGAACAGTTCAAGGGCGGCCAGTCCAACCCGACGTATTTGCTGACGACGCCCGGCGCGCAGTACGTGATGCGCAGCAAGCCCGGGCCGGTGGCCAAGCTGCTGCCATCGGCGCATGCCATCGAGCGCGAGTTCCAGGTCATGGGCGCGCTGGCCGGCAGTGACGTGCCGGTCCCGGCCATGCTGGCGCTGTGTGAGGACGAGGCCGTCATCGGCCGCGCCTTCTACGTGATGGAGTTCATGCCCGGCCGCGTGCTGTGGGACCAGAGCCTGCCCGGCATGAGCAATGCCGATCGCGTGGCCCACTACGACGAGATGAACCGCGTCATCGCGGCACTGCACCAGGTCGACTTCAAGGCCGCGGGCCTGGGCGGCTATGGCAAGCCGGGCAACTATTTCGAGCGCCAGATCGGCCGCTGGAGCAAGCAATACCTGGCCTCCATCACCGAGCCCAACGCGGCGATGGACGCGCTGATCGAATGGCTGCCGGCCCACATCCCGGCCACGGCGCGCGACGAGGCCGAGGTCAGCATCGTGCACGGCGACTACCGCCTCGACAATCTCGTCTTCCACGCGACCGAGCCGCGCGTCATCGCCGTGCTGGACTGGGAGCTGTCCACGCTGGGCCATCCGCTGGCGGACTTCAGCTACCACTGCATGAGCTGGCACATCCAGACCTCGGGCGCCGCGCGCGGCCTGGGCGGCAAGGACCTGGTCGCGCTGGGCATCCCCAGCGAGCGTGAGTACGTGCAGCGTTATTGCGAGCGCACCGGCCGCGCCGACGTCGACGCCGTCATGGCCGACTGGAATTTCTACCTGGCCTACAACCTGTTCCGCATCGCCGCCATCGTGCAAGGCATTGCCAAGCGGGTTGTGGACGGCACGGCCTCCAGTGCGCAGGCCAAGGAGACGGCGGCCAGTGCCAAGCCGCTGTCGCAGCTGGCCTGGCAGTTCGCGCAGAAGGCCTGAGGCTCAGGCCACGTCGCCGGGTCGCGTGGACGGCGTCCAGGCGACCGACGTGGTCGTCGGCCAGGCGCCGGTATCGGACAGCCGCGCGTTGACGCGCAGCGCCTCGCGCGCCGCGCATTCCAGCAGCCGCACCAGCGCCTGCACCCGCGGCAGGTCGGCTTCGCTCATCTCGGTGCGCAGGTAGAGGTTGCCGCGCATGCTCATCAGCACGAAGGGGTGGCCCTCGGGCAGCAGGTCCTGGCTGGCCTGGGCCAGCGCTTCGCTGAGCTCGCCGTCGATCCAAGCGCTTGTCAGCTCCTTGGTGACGCCCACGACGCCGTAGCGCTGGCGCACGATCTGCGACGCGGCGTTGTTGAACTTGGGGAACATCACCAGCCAGCGCATCTCCTCGGGCGTGTCGGTGTCGACCCGGGTCTTCAGCGTGTCGGTGTAGGCCTCGAAGACGGCGCGCTCCAGGTTCTCCATCAGCGCGCGGCACAGCACCATCAGCTGCAGGTCGGCGTTCAGGCCCATCTCGCAGCGCATGCGCAGCTCGGAGCCCGGCAGGTAGCTGCGCTGCGACACGCCCCATTCGACGCGCAACGGCCCAGGCTGCGCCTTGGGGTGGTCGATCAGGAAACCCTGGCCGTCACGGGTCTGCGTGAACTCCGCGCCGCGCGCCTCGGCCCATTCCTGGATCGGACGCCACCGCGCCGCGTTGGCGCGGGTCACGAGCCAGTGCTTGACTTGCTTTACCACCATGAGTCGAGAGGAAGTCTGAGAATGGGGGCTGGTTGAGCGCACCGCACGGAGGCGACGATGATTGAAGTGTATTCATGGCCCACCCCCAACGGGCACAAGGTGCACATCATGCTGGAGGAGTGCCGCCTTGCGTACCGGGTGCATCCCGTGGACATCGGCGCCGGCGACCAGTTCGCCCCCGCCTTCCTCGCAATCAGCCCCAACAACAAGATCCCCGCGATCACCGATTCGGACGGGCCCGACGGCCAACCGATGTCGCTGTTCGAGAGCGGCGCCATCCTGCTCTACCTCGCCGGCAAGACCGGCAAGTTCTTGCCGGCCGATACGCGCGGCAAGTACGAGGCGTTGCAGTGGCTGATGTTCCAGATGGGCGGCGTAGGCCCGATGCTGGGCCAGGCGCATCACTTCCGCATCTATGCGCCCGACAAGTTGCCGTATGCCATCGACCGCTACACCAACGAGGCCAGGCGGCTCTACAGCGTCATCAACAAGCGGCTGGCGCACACGACCTACCTCGGCGGCGCGGCGTATTCGATCGCCGACATCGCCGTCTTCCCGTGGCTGCGCTCGTGGAAGAACCAGGGCGTGGAGATGAGCGACTACCCGCATCTGAAGGGCTGGTTCGACGAGATCGCCAAGCGCCCGGCCGTGCAGCGCGGGTTGGAGGTGCTGGCCGGCGTGCGCAAGCCGCTGACCGACGACAAGGCGCGCGAGGTGCTGTTCGGCAAGCGGCAGGTGGAGCAGCGCTGAGCCGCCGCCGGCTCAGTAGCCATAGGTCTTGCCGCCGTCCTCGATGCTGTTCTCTATCGTCACGGTCAGCTTGTCGAGCAGCTTGCCCTTCTTCGTCCACTCGCCGCTGCTGTCCTTCTCCAGCTCGTGAGCCTGGCATTTGAAGCCGGCCGTGAGCAGGTTCAGCGCCTTCAGCGACTGCATCTCGGCGGCCTCCTTCTTCGTCAGCGGCTTGCCTGACTTCTCCTTCTGCCTCAGCTCGGCCAGCCGCGGGTTGCCGCCGCGCGGTGGGGCCGCCAGCGCGGTGACCTTGTAGTAGATGACCTTGCCGTTCTTCTTGTTGACCTCGTCCTTGACGGTCGACTCGACATCGGCCTTGTGCTTGTTGTTGGCCCGCTTGGCGATGGGCGTCAGGTTGAAGCGCAGGCCGGGCCCGCCCAGGGTGTGGTTGAGCAGGTGGCCCTGCACATAGTGCGTCTGCCGCACGGACTTGCCCTTGCCCGCGCCGAGGTCGCCCAGCGCGTCCCAGATCTTGGCGTTGTCGCCCGGCGGGTTGCCCGGCGGGTGGTCGTTGCTGAGGATGGTGGCCTCGGCCGAGATGCCGCCGCCCAGCCCGTCGGTGCCGCCGTAGCCGATGACGGAAGCCGGCCGGCTCTTGTCCGCGTTGAGGATGGTGATCTGCGTGGCCAGGTCGTTGAACCACTGCTCGACGTTCTGCGCATGCGTGGCGTCGTCGCCGCCGCGCGGCTTGCCCTGCTCGATCTTCTGCGCCAGGCCACTGGCCGCCGTGTGCGCCGCCTTCACAGGCGCCGGCGCCGACTTGGCCGGCTTGTTTTTCGCCAGGTACTGCGACCACGGCACGCCCGGTGAGCTGGCCACCAACACCTTGGTCGACTGCTCGTTGCCCTCGGTGTAGAGCGTGATCTGCTTGCCCTCGGCCGAGATGCTCTTGCGATGCTTCCACCACTGCATCACCTTGGCCGCACCAGCCTTGACCTTGCCGACAAGCTTCTTGACGACAGCGACGATCTTGGCGATGACCTTGTCGATGGCCGCATCGACCTTGGCCTGCACCTTCTTGATGAAACCCTGGATCTTTTCGGTGATACCCGACAGCCCCAGCAGCCGCGCCAGGAAGCCGATGACCACGGGGATGGCCGCCGCCAGCGACTTCTCTATCCAGGCGATCGCGCCGCCGATCGC
Source organism: Roseateles sp. P1_C6 (assembly GCF_056406315.1). Lineage (NCBI taxonomy): Bacteria > Pseudomonadati > Pseudomonadota > Betaproteobacteria > Burkholderiales > Sphaerotilaceae > Roseateles > Roseateles sp. P1_C6. Next base: position 119,592 of record NZ_JBFUAK010000002.1, on the reverse strand, counting down.
GCCCGTCGCGATCGCGTAGACGGAATTGATGACCGCCTCGACCAGCGCCATGATCTGCTGCGCCTTCTCGATGACGAACATGACCACGTTGTAGATCGCGATGATGGCCTGGATGATGGCGCCGGCCGGGTTGAACATGGACACGATCTTGGTCACCGCCTGCTTGACGACGGTCTCGATCAGCCAGTCCTGGATGGCGCCGATGACCATCTCCTTCAGCGTCGACAAGTCCTCCTTGACCTTCTCCCACAGCGCCGCCACGCCGCCGGTGAACAAGGCCTGCACGTACTCGACCAGCTTCTCGATGACGGTCACCGCCGTCTCGCCGATCAGCTTCACGGCCTTGGCACGCAGCTTGGGGTAGGTGATGCCTAGCACGTCCAGCACGAGCTTGAACACCGACATCAGGCTCAAGTCGCTGGGCAACGTGATGCCGGTGGCCGCCAGCGACCCCAGCAGCCATTTGAAGAAGCCGGCCTTCAGGTGGGTCCAGATGTTGCCGATGAAGGCGTTGAAGCCGCCCTTCACCGCGGCCAGCAGGTTGCCCAGGAAGGCGATGGGGTCGTCCAGGATCAGCTGGATGGTCTCGGCGCCCTTCTTCAGCAGCCCCAGCAGCTTGGCCTTGAACTCCATCAGCGCCTTGACGATCTCGCCCAGCTTCTCGATGAAGCCGGCCACCAGGCCCTTGTTCTCCTCCTGCATCTGCTTCAAAGCCTCGTCGGCTTTGTCGAAGGCCTCCTTGTACTTCTGCGCCAGGCCCGCGGCGATCTCGTTCTTCTTGCTCTCTATGCCCTCTTCCAGCTCCTTGAAGCGGTCGTTCACCGCCGTCTCGGCGGCCTTGCCGGCCGCCTGCAGGTTGGCGGGCAAGCCGGCCACGTAGGCCTTGATCTCGGCCTGGCCTGCGGCCACCTCGGCCTTGGCCTCGGCCAGGCGCTTCTCGACGAGGGCCGCGACGCGGTCGATCAGCGCGTCCATGGACTTGGTGAACACCGCGCGGCCCTGGGTGTAGAACACGTTGACCTCGTCGGGCAGGCCCAGCGCCGCGTCGCGCAGCCAGCGCGCCAGGCCCACCAGCGGGATGCTCAGGTAGCGGCGCAGCTTGTAATCGAACAGCTTGTCGTCGACGAAGCTCTTCATCTGCGCGATGGCCGCGTCCACACCGGGGTCGAAGATGGCGCTGACCTCCGCGTCCAGCCCGCCCAGCTTGGCCTCGACCTTGGTCTTGGTGCGCGTGTAGATGGCTTCGATGTTGGCCGCCACCTTGGCGCGTTCGGCCTCCTCCTTGGCCGCCTGCTGCTGCTGGCGGCTCAGCACCTTGACGTTGCCGCCGCCCTTGCGGCCGGCCATCAGCAGCGAACCCATGCGCGCGCTGCCGGCAGCCTGCGCGCCGGCCTTGGCCAGCACCCCGCTCTCCTTCGCGCGGAACACGCCCGGCGCCTTGTCGGCCTGCGCCGCCACCTTGCCCTTGGCATCGGCCACCGCCGAGAAGCGCGGGTCGTTGGCCTTGGCCAGGCTCTCGGGCTTGATCTTCTCGTCCTTCAGCGCCTGGTCGGTGTCCTTCTTGGTCTCCTGCAGCGACACCTCCTGCGGCTTGGCCGGCTCGGGCATGGCCTGGCCGCCGGCGATGGGCGGCGGCGTCGCCGCGGGTTCGGCCGGCAGCGGCGTGCTGGGCTGCTCGGGCACCGCACCCGTGTCGGGCGGCTTCTTGACGGCCTGGTCGGCCGGGCCGGTGGCCGCTTCCTTCTGCTGCGCCACGCCGCCGCTGCCTGCGGCCTTCATCTGGCCTTGCGCACCGCCCTCCATGAATTTCTCGGTGTCGCCCAGCGTCTTGGGCATGGCCTTGTCGATCTCGGCGCGCAGCAAGGCCTTGAACGAGGCCGGCTGCGGCTTGGGCGCCGGTGCCTCCTTGACCGCATCGACGACCTTGGCCTTGGCGCCAGCCAGGCGCTCGTTGGCCGGCGGCTTGGCGGACTTGCTGGCCTCCTTGGCCTTCCTGGCCGCGGGCGGGTGCTGCTTGAGCTTGGTCGCACCGGCCTTGGCCTGCTCGGTGACGGCGACAAAGCGCGGGTCGCTCTTGGGTTTGGCGACGCGGGGGGCGAAGGAGCGCGGCGCCAGCATCACAACCTCGCCAGCGGGCACAGCCCGCCGCTGCGCCGGTACTCACGCTGCAACGCATCGAACAACAGCGCCGCGTCGACACACTGGTCCTGAGACAACGCCGCCGACACCGCATCCAGCACCACGTTGCGCACCTGGCCGCCCGCCAGCGCGCAGGCCTCGGCCACGGCGCCCAACTGGGCGGGCGTGAGGGCATGGTCCTGCGGCAGGTGCGCCTGCCACAGGCGCAGCCGCTCGGCCACCTCGGGCGGGCGGAACGGGATGACGAAATCGAAGCGACGCATGAAGGCCGAGTCGATGCGCGCCTGCGCGTTGGTCGTCACCAGCACCAGGCCCTGGTGGCTTTCCAGCCGCTGCAGCAGGAAGTTGGTCTCCAGGTTGGCATAGCGGTCGTTGCTGGAGCCCACCTCCGTGCGCGGCGCCAGCAGCGCGTCGCCCTCGTCCAGCAGCAGCATCACGTCCAGCGCCTGCGCGGCGGACAGCAGCTTGTGCAGGTTGCGCTCGGTCTCGCCGATGTATTTGCTGACGACGGCCGACAAGTCCAGCCGGTACAGCGGCAGGCCCAGTTCACGCGCCAGCACCTGGGCGGCCAGCGTCTTGCCCGTGCCCGACGGGCCGGCGAGCAGCGCGCGCACGCCGGCATTCAGCCGCGCCGCAAAGGCCGCGGGCAGCGCGCCACCCAGCCGGTCGCGCTGCTGGCAGCGCGCGGCCAGCGCGGCGAGGTCGCGATTCAAGGCCTCGTCCAGCACCAGCGCATCGGGCGGCGCCTGCGCCGGGTCCAGCCGCTGCGCCAGGCGGGCCAGGCCGGTGGCGCCATCGGCCAGTGCCGCATCACGCAAGGCCGCCTCGTCGCAGGCCATGGACTGCGTCAGCGCGCGATGCAGATGCCCGCAGGCCAGGTGCAGCCGCGCGGCCAGGCCCGGTGCATCGGCCAGGCCGGGCCTGACGCTGTGGATCAGGGCCAGGCGTTGCTCGTAGGCCGGCAACGCGAGCGTGATGGCGAGGACATCGGCAGGCAGGCCTTCGAGCCCGTCCTCGTCGCCCGCGACGACCGCATGGCCGCCCGCCAGCACCGGCAGGCGCAGCGCCTCGCCGGGCAAAGCGTCGGCGCGCAGCAGCAGCATCGCGCCGCACAGCGCAGCCAACGCCGCCAGTGTGGCGGGTGGCGGGCTGCTGCCGTCCAGCCGGCACTCCAGCACCGGCCTGCCCTGCTCACGTGCCAGCGCCGCGATCAGGCTGCCACGGCCGTTGTGCTCCGGGCCACGCACCAGCAGCGCCTGACCGGGCTGCCAGCGCGCCAGCCGCGCGCGGGTCGCGGCCGTCAGCACCAGGCTGGCCACCGGCGGTGCGGTCTCGGCGGCCCGCAGGCGCAGGCCCGGCGCGGGGTCGGCAAAGGGCTCGCCGCGCAGCGCCGCCCAGCAGGCCTCGTCCACCTCGAAACGCTGGGCCGCGCGCGACTGGCCGGCGCTCTCGGGCTTGAGCACGCCGGCCTGCAGCAGCACCCGCAGCGCCGGCCTCAGGCCCTGGCCCGGCAGGTTGCCAAAGCTCTGCTGCAGCCAGGCCGGGCCGGGCTGGGCACCGTCCTCGCCCAGCGCCTGGTTCATCGCCTCGAACAACGGGCCGAAGCGCCGGTCCTCTTCGGCCAGGCCGTGCACCAGCCACAACTCCACGGCCGGCTCGGGCCAGTCGCGCGCCAGCGCCGACAGCCCCGGGTGCGGCAAGGCCTCGTCGGACAGGGCCTCAAAGGCGGTGGCGTGGTCGAGCGCAAAACCGAAGCGCGCGGCGACCTCGTCCTCGCCCAGCAAGGACTGCGCATCGCGCACGACGCGCCAAGCCGCCGCCAGCAGCAGCCCGCGCAGCGCGGTCGCGGCCTGCGGCCAGAGTTCGGGCGTGGGGTCGGCACGCATCATGCGAAGACGAAACGCAGGCTGCAGCCCGCCGATGGCAGCCAGCCGGGGTCACGGTCCAGGCCGGCCAGGCGCCAGGCCACGTCGTGGGCCTGCAGGTCGAACTCGACGACCCACTCCGCCTCGCTGTGCCACAGCCGCGCCGGCCGGTCCAGGCTCAGTGCGCTCGGCCAGGCCGCCGTACGCCGCGCCAGGCGCCGGCACAGGCGCTGGCGCAAAGCGCGGGCATAGGCCGCCAGCCAGGTCGGCCAGGGCCCGGCTGCGGCGCCGGGTGCGGCGGGCATGAACTGGGGCACGGCCCAATCGCCGCCGTGCTCGGCCAGCATGGCTTGCAACGGGTCGCCGGCCGGCAAGCGCCAGGCCGTCGCCAGCGCGCCCAGCAAGGCCCACAGCGGCACCGGCAGGCCCGGGTCACGCGGCCGCGTGAAGTCGGGGTAAAGGCCGTCCTCCAGCAGCGCGTTGACGATGAAGAGCAGCGGCGCCTGCCGGGTCGGCAGAGCTTGCGGCCAGGGCCACGCGGCGGCGGCGGGTTCCAGCGGCGCTGGCAGCGCTGCCGCGCCAACGACCGTGGCGGGCTGCACAGCGCGGGCCCCTGGCAGTTCCGCGCGCGGGGCGTCTCGCGCGGCCAACTTGGCGGCCGGCGGAACGACCGATGCGTGCTCGCCGGTGGCTGCAACAGGCCGCGCTGTGGGCGACAACGTCCCGGCCCAAGGCTGGGTTGGCGGCGCCGGTGCATCGGGCGTCAGCTGCCGGCCGGCTTCGGGTCCTGGCGGCAATTGCGCTTGCCGCTGCGTCGGGATCTCGGCCGGCACGGGCGATTCGACGGGCGTTGCGATGCCGCCGTGGGGTGCGACGGCGGACCGCGGGCTGGGCGAAGGGCGCCTGGGCTCGATCACCGGCGCTGCCGTCAATGTCGACGGGGCCGGCTGTACCACCAGCGCTGGCGGTGCGTGCAGGTCGATGGCCTGTTCCGCCGTATCCGTGCGCAAAGCCGCGGTTGCGGCAAGCGGCAAATTGGCTGGCAGGGACGCGCACGGCGCAGCACCGACGTCCGCCACCACGACGTGCGGCGCGGCCGAGGCCGCCGGCGTCGCTGCAGGCGGCGGTGACGCCGGGTCGGGTGTGTCGCGACTCTCCCGCACCGGCTCGGTCAACGCCGGCAAAGCCATGCGGGCTGGCGGAACCGACGCCGCCACCGTGGCATCTGGCGCCAGCTTCGCCAGCAGGCGCTGCGCGCCGGCCTGCGCCTCGGGCCGCGCGGCCCAGGCGTGCTGCCATTGCGGCCACGCCCGGCCCAGCAGGCCGCGCCACCACCAGCGATCCAACTGCCCGGCCTGTGCGGCCAGCGCCAGGCAGGCCAGCATCTCGGCGGCATCGGCAAACAGCACGGCCGGCGCCGACTCCGGCACGGGGCCCAGCGCCGGGCGGGCGGCCTGCGCCAAGGCGGCGTCGAAGCGCTCACGGCCCGTGGCGATCCAGTCCTGGCGCCAGGCCGTCGGCGCGGGGCGCAACAGCGCCGCCTCGGGCGCCTGCAACTGCAGCCGGCGCAGCCACAGCAAGGCCTGCGGCGGCAGGCCGCGGGGCAGCGCGTCCTCCAGGTCGGCGCCCAGCGCCTGCAACGCCAATCGCGCGGCCACCGGCTGCGCGCGCGCCGGGGTGCGGGCGCGCAAGGCGTGGATGGCGAGGCTGGCGGGCATGGCTAGCGGCGTTTGCGGTCGGGCGCTTGCGTCAACGCGGACGCGGCGACGGCGAGTTCCTCTTTGCTCGGGCCGCCCTCGCGGCGCCGGCCGGCGGCGAGGATGCGGGCAGCCGCGGACGCGACCTTGGCCGATGTGCGCTCGCCCATGCCGCCACCGATGCCATCGCCACCCGACGCCAGATCCCCGGTCGCGCGCAGCAGCAGCCGTTCGGGGTGGCCTTCAAGCTGGGCCAGGTGCAGCTGAGCACCGGCGCGGCGCAGTGGCACGTCCTGCCAGCCGTCCAGCAGCGCCCGCGCGAACAGCGCGCGGTTCAGCACCTGCGGGCTGGCCGGCACGCTGCCGGGCAGCAGCTTACGGAACTGGGCGAGCTGCGCGGCCGTCATCGGCAGCGTCGGTGGCAGCCAGACGAAGGCGGCGGCCACGGCCTTGGCCTCCATCAGCTCGGCGAGGAATTGCGCCGCAAAAGCCTGCATCTCCACGGCCCAGGACGACGGCCACATCGCATCAGCCGCCTCGCCGGGCGGCGGCGCCAGACGCCGGCGCGCGCTGTCCGTGTCCAGCCACAGCGGCACCGCCTTGGCATCGATCTGCAGCAGCGCCAGCGGCAGCTCATCCGCCGACAGGCCCGGCGCCGCGGCGCCGCCGCCGATGCGCTGGCGCATCCACCAGCCCACGCGGCCGGCCTCGGGCACGGTGGTCAGCCCCCAGCCCGGCGACAGCAGCGCGACGGCCAGTTCATTACGCACCGACGCGGCGGCGAGGCCCGCCGGCGCCTGCACCTCCACCAGCCGCGCACGCACGGCCGGCTGCTCGGTGCGGCGGTTGCACGCGCCGACCTCGCCCAGCAGCGTGGCGGCGCGGCCTTGCGCGCTCCAGGCGGGCGTCAAGGTCAGCAGGTAGAGCCCGGCCAGCGGCTGGCCCTCGGCCAGGCCGGCGGCGCAGTTGCCGAAGCCGCTGAACGAGCTGCCGCGACCGGCGCTGCTGAGGTCCAGGTCCAGGTTGCCGATGGCGATGACCGCCCCCGACGGCGTGACGCCCAGGCCCGCGGCGATGTGCAGCACGCTGCCGGCGCCGGCCGCGACCGTCAGCCCCTCGGCCACGCCGCAGCCGATCAGGCGCGCCAGCCGCCGCTCCGCGTCGTCGCGCGCGGCCTGCTCGCGGGTCAGGTCTTCGGCGCTGAGCAGGCGGCCGTTGAAGAAGAAGCTGCGCGGCTCGCCGTCGACGGCGATGACCTGGTTGAGCCGGGCGTTCAGGACGGTGGCCATGGCTTCAGCTCCGGCCGATGACCAGCCACATGGGCGGGTCGAACTTGGTGGCGGCAATGACGGTCAGCGAGTTGCGGTTCTCCAGCCCCAGCTTCTGGTCGCCCTCGATGCCGCCGACGACCAGGCTGTTGCTCATCACCTTGATGACGATGACGCGGCCCTCGTCGAAGCCACCGGCTTCCAGCCGCGGCAACTCCAGCTCGACGGCGCGCGTCACGGCGGGCACGGCGACCACCAGCACGTGGTCGTCGTTGGTCACGCGCAGTTGCGCGGCGGTGCGCACGTAGCGGATGCGCCACTGGCCCACGTCCGTCGCCCCGCCCTGCGGCGCGGCCGTCTGCACCAGCTCGCCGCTGCCGGCATCCCAGCCCACCAGCGCCGGCACCGTGCGTTGCGGCAACGCCGCCAGGCTCAGCGCCTGGAAGCGCGGCGCGGCGGCCTGATGCAGCGGCTGAACGGTGTTCAAGGTGACAACGTTGGCACTGGTCGCCGCCGTCAGGCTGGGCGGGCTGCTGGCATTGCCGGCCGCCACGACCTGCGTGGCCGTGCCGCCGCTGGCGCTTGCGTCGATGCTGAGCTCCAGGCCGCCGCCGCTGACCGCACGCAGATTGACCGAGGTGTTCTTGCCGTCGACCAGTGTGGCCAGCGCGTAGTCGCCGCCGCGCGGCGTCGCGCCCTTCACGCCGACCAGCATCTGCATCTGGCCGGGGCGCGCGGCCAGGCCCGTGCCGCCGTCGTCGATGCGCACCGGCGCCTTCTCGCCGGGGGCGTAGACGAAGGGCGGCGGCGTGCCCGCCGACAGCGCGGCCTCGTCGCCATCCCAGGGCCTGGCCGCGACGACGACGCCCTTGTCGTCGGTCGCCAGCAGGCTGTTCAGCGGCGCGCCCAGCACCAGCTCGCCGTCAACGGACAGGCTGCCCGTCACGCTGGCGTTGCCGCCCACGGTCAGGTCGCCGCTGAGGTCCAGCCCGGCGAAATCGGGACTGGCGCCGGGGCCGATGTCCTGCACGGTGTCCAGCCGGATCGTCGGCGCGGCGCCGGTCGTGTCGACGAGGATGTTGGGCGATGGGCCCACCGGCTTGGGCAGCGCCGCGCCGGCCAGCGTGCCAAGCTCGAAGCGTGCCGGTGTGGGGCCCGCGGCTGAGCGGCCGACGAGGATGGCGCCGGTCGTCGGCGCCGCGGCCTGGCCGGTGCCACCGTCGGACACGGGGATGGGCTGCGTCATGGCCGGGCCGTAGTAATCCGGCCCGCCGCCCAAACCGCCGCCGGGCCATTTGACGGCCGGCACGACCTTGGCCTTGTTGCCGCTGCCGCCATCGGTGGTGTCCGGCACGAGGTCGATGCGCGTCATCGCATGGTCGTTGGCGGCGAAGTCGGCCAGCAGGTCTTGCGCATGATCCAGCTCGGGGTCGCCCTTGCCCAGCACGTAGTGGGCCTCGCGCGGCGCGTCCTGGCTGCCGTCGCGCAGCAGCCATTCCTGCAGCAGGCGCAGGTGCAGCAGCTGCGGCCGGCCCAGCATGCGCACGGCGCGCGTGCCGTCGGCGCCGGCCTTGGCATCGACGGCAGCCAGCAGCAGCGCGCGCTCGGCCAGCGCTTCGGCGGCCGGCACCGGGCCGTGGTGGGCCATGAAGCCGGCGCGCAGCAGCCGCGTCCAGACCTCGAAGGCGGCCGCGTAATAGGCGGCCACGTCGGCGCGCGGGATCTGCAGCTCCTTCGGTGGCGCGGGCAGGCTGACCTTGCTGGGCTTGGGCAACGGCGGCGTGGCGCTGGCGGGCATGGGCGGCGTGGGCGCATGCGGGTCGCCCCAGGCGGCCGTGATGGCCTCCTTCAAGCCGCTTTCGACTTGCGCCTGGAAGCTCAGCAACGTCTGCCCGGCCGGCGCGGCCGTGCGGATCTTGATGCCGCGAATCCACGCGACGACGGCGCGCAGCGCCAGGTCCTCGCTGGCGTCGGGCGGCGTCCACGAGAAGTCCAGCGCGAAGCTGTCGACGATGCGGGCGTCGGCGCTCAGCTCGCTCTCGTCACGGCAGGGCTCGCCAGGGATGGGCACCGGCGATCCGCTGCTCTCGGCAAAACGCAGCAGCACGTAGACGATGGTCTTGGCGGCCGTCGTCGGGTCGCGCGCCAGTTCGGCGTCCAACCAGGTCTGCAGGTTGGCGCATTGCTCGGCCGCGACGCCCACCAGCCGGCCATCGGGCATCAGCGCCAGGCCCGGCGCCACGCGCACCTGCTGACCCTCGCTGGCCGACGCGGGCTTGGGCGCGGCCACGCCCAGGCCGGTGATGACGCCGTAGCCTATGGTCTCGCGCAGCGCGCGCTCGTCGCGGGCGGCCAGGTAGGCATGCTCCTGGCGGAAGTCGTCCACGCCCAGCACCATGCCGAAGGTGTAGTTGACGCGCTGCAGCGGGTCGAGCGCGGCGTCGGGCGCGGGGGTGAAGCTGGAACCGGTACAGCAGCCCATGATGTGTCTCCCAGGTGTTCAACGATCCAGGCCGACGCGGTCGCGTGGCGGCAAGGGTCGCGGATGAGTCAGTTGCCCGCCGCCCAGGTCGCGCTCGCCGAGCACAAGGGGCGGCCAGATGGATTCCGAAGTCAGCGCGGCCAGCTCGGGGCGGCGCAGCAGGCCGTGCTCCAGCCGCGTGTCGTGCCCCAGCCGCGCCTCGCCGACGCGGAACAGCTCGAAGCCGAAGCGGATCTCGGCCACGGTGTGGGCCGGCTTGTCGCGCGCCACCGCGCGCTCGACGGCGGCGCGGCGGCGGGCCAGCTCGTCGAAGTCGATGGGAGCCGTGCCGGCGGGCAGCGGCAGCACGACGCGAAAGCGGTGCGCGGGTCCCAGCGCGCGGACGATCTGTGCCTCGAAGCGCCACCAGTCGGCCAGCGCCACCGAGCCGGCCGGCAGCGTCAGCGGGTTGGGGATGCGGTCAAAGCCGCGCCAGGCCGTGCCCCAGGCGGCGTTCAGCAGCGAGATGCGGCGCCAGCGGCGGGCCAGGTAGTCCTGCCAGCGCTGGCGCAGCGGCGCGCAGGGCTTCGTGGCGCGCAGGTAGTCGTCGAAGGCGGCGGCACGCGGGCGCGGCTCGTCTTCGGGCAGGTCGGCCAGGCCGGTGGACTGCCAGGACGCCATCAGCGCGATCTCCTCCTGCGCGGCGCGCGGCAGGAAGCCCAGCGCCTGCTGCAGCAGGATGGCGTCGCCCAGCAGCGACTCATCACCGGCCAGCCGTGCCAGCAGTGCCGCCCTGCCCTGTGCCGGCCGCCAGGCATTGCCGGCCAGCGGCGGCGCGAGGCCGAACAACTCCTGCAGCCGCACGCCGCGCACGCGCTCGGGCAGGCATTCGGGTTCGGCCAGCCAGGGCTCGGCGTCGACATCGTCCGGCTCCCAGGCCAGCGTGGCCGCCAGCAGCATGCCGGGCACGGTGCCGCGGCGCGCATGCACTTGTGCCGCGTGGCGCAGCAGCGCGCGGCGGCGCGTGGGGCCGTTGGAGCCGTCGAACGTGACGGCCAGCCAGTTCGCCAGCCAGTCCAGCGTGGCGCGCGGCGCGGTGCGGGCGTCCAGCAACAGCTGGGCGGCGGCGATGCGGTCCTCCCATCGCGTCAGCTCGCCTTCGAACAGCGCCAGGAAGCGGCCGGTGAACTCGGCACTGGCCGGGTCGGCGCGGTAGACCGCCGGCAGGTAGTGCTGCAGGTAGCTGAAGCGCGGATACCAGGCGCGAAGGCTGGCGAGGCCCGGGCTTTGCTGGCCGTCGCCGCTGGCCCTGATGCGCAGCTGCAGGTAGCGGCCGGTGGCGGCCTGCAGCAGGCAGGTCAGCGTCTGCACTTCCTTGCACGCGGTCAGCGGCGGCTCGCGCCAGGGCAGCTCGGAGCCGGCCGGGTGCGGCAGCAGCGCAGGCTCGTCACGCCAGGGCTGCAGCACCAGGCCCTCGGGTGTGTCGGCCGCACGGCTTTGCAGGCGGATGGCGCTGCCCGGCGGGCGGCGGGCATCCAGCGCGACGCGGTGCCAGACGCATTCGGGCGTGGCGCTGTCCCACACCGGGCCGGTCAGCTCACCCTCGCGTTCGCAGCGCGGCCGCGGCAGCGTCAGCAGCGGCAGCCAGCGGTCGGCCCCGGCGTAGAAGGCCCGGGCCGACGGGAAGCGGTGCAGCACCTGGCCCGCGCCCAGGCTGGCCAGGCCACCGGCCTGGTAACGGCGCAGCGGGATGAAGTCACGCTGCAGCTCGAAGGACCAGACGCCGGTGTCCGACTCGGTGGCCCTGAAACGGAAGGCCTGGTCACCGCTGGCCGCCAGCAGCAACACGTCGAGACCGCCGCCGGCCGGCCATTCGATGGCCAGCGTGCGCATGGACAGCACCGTGGGCTGCAGGTCGGCCGTGGCCTGCTCGATCTGCTCTTCCAGCGGGCCGACCGAGGCGCTGTCCACGCCGTCCCAGCGCATGACGGACAGGTAGAGGCCGTCCATCTTGACGCGCAGCACGAGGAAGCGGCCACCGGGCAAGGCCGCGCAGGCAGTCGCATCGGCGCCCAGGTCCAGCTGGCAGGGCGGTGCCGGCGGCGGCGGCGCTGGGGCGGGTTCGGGCGAGAAGGCGGACGGGCTGGCGACACGCGGCACGCAGGGGCGCAGGTCGGGGCCCAGGCGGTGCAGCACACCGGCACTGAACAGCGCCACGCCGCCGTCGTCCAGCGCCAGCAGCGCTTGCGGCGCGGGCATGGCGCCCCAGGGCTGCGGCAGCGGTGGGCCGCCGCCGTGCAGATCGAAGATCAGCAGGCCGCCGGCCGCCGCACTGGCGGCGACGAGGTAGTGGCCGCTCGTCACCGTCAGCGCATCCATCACCAGCGGCGCCGCCGGCGCGGCCGGTGCGCAGGGGCCGAAACTGCCGGGCTCGGGCTGCGCGGCCGGCGCGTCGGGCAAGGGCCAGAAGCCGGTGATGTTGCCGCTGCCGCTGGACCAGATGCGGATGGCCGTGCCCTCGGCGTTCAGCGAGTACAGGTTGCCGTAGGCGTCGAAGACACCGCCGGCGCGCGACGTTGGCTCAGGCAGGGCTGCCGCGCTGCTGGCCTTGAACTCGAACAGCAGCGGCTTCAGCACCAGTTGGCCCAGCGCGGCCTCGTGCGCCTTGTCGTCGGGCAGCCAGGCCCAGTGCGTGTCCGGGTGGGCGCGCTCGGTCCAGTCGCGCTGGGTGACCAGCGCGTGATAGCGGCTGCCGTTGCTGTCCATCAGCAGCTCTCCGGAACCCGCGGGACGGGCAGCCGGATGGCCGGGGTGCCGGTGTCGTCGTCGGTCGGGCCCGCGCCCTGGCCGATCAGGTCGGACAGCGGCACCGGGTCGCCCAGGCTGACGGACAGGCCGGCGATCAGCGGCAGCTGCAACCCGGCCAGCGGCACGCTGTCGCGCTGCGCGCCGCTGGAGTCGCCGAGCAGCAGGCCGGTCACGCCCAGCACGCCGTCGACGCGCGCGGCCACGGTGGCCAGCTCCAGCGCCGCGACGGACTTGAAGAGCGGCCAGCCGCTGGCGCTCGTGGCATTCGGCAACGGGGCCAGGAAGGCCTTCAGCGCTGCCTTCACGCGCTCGCGCACCTCGGCCACGCCCTGCCCTGCATGCAGCTCGATGCCGACGCTGATCCACAGCCCCGCGTAAGCCGGCCCGCGCAGCAGCACCTCGCAGGTGACCAGGCGGCGCGGCGCCAGGTGGTCGCAGACGGCGTTGATGAAGTCGGCGCTGGGCAGCGGGTAGTCGGGCCGGCGCGGGTCCTGGCGCGGGATCAGCAGGCAGGTGACGACGCCCGGCTGGTCGCCCGGCAGGCCCGGCGACAGCTCCGGGTGCCAGGCCGGCAGCACCTCGACGCGGCCCACGTCGGCCTGCGGTGTCTCGCGGATGATGGCGTCGAAGTCGTCGGCGCTGACGGCACGGTCGCGGTGACGCAGCACCAGCGGGATGCGCTTCTCGCCATCGGCCGCGCTCTCGGCGTCCAGGCCGCCGGTGGCCGCGCGCGGGTTGCCCAGCTTGACGCCCGGCGGCAGCGTGGGCCCCAGCTTGATCGCGCCGGCGGCGACGTTGCCGGCCGAGCCCGAGGCCCAGTCGAAGCGCACGGCGATCTCCGCGCCGGTTGCCGGCCGCGCGCCCCGGGCGCCGTCGCCAAAGCGGATCTCGCCGCTCTCGGCGTCCAGCGCGAACACGCTGGCGCCGGGCTGGCCTTCGGCGGGCGCCGCCTCCAGTTCATCGGTCAGCAACCACGGCGCGCCGGCCACACTCAGCAGCAGCGACTCGGCCAGCACCTGGCCATGGCTGAGCCGGCGGCGCTGCTCGGGCGAGCCGTCGCCCGGTGCCAGCAGCTCGCGGCTGACACGGCTGCGCTGGCGCACGACGGCGCAGTGCGTGCCGGCCCAGGCCAGCTGCACGCCGGCCGTGGCCAGGCCGTCGATGCGCAGCCAGCTGATGAGGCGCGCGGCCAGGGCCTCGTCGGTCAGCTGCGGTGGCAGCTCGCCCACCCCGGCCTCCAGCGGCTCGGTCTCGGCCCAGGTGGCGATGTCGTCGGCCTGGCTGGGCAGCGTGACCTGCAGGATGCCGGCCTGCTCGGGGAAGCCGCTGGGCGCGACGGCGTCCAGGCGCCGGTACTCGCCCGGCGTGCCGCTGCCGTCGGGCCTGGCCTTGGGCGCCCAGGCGCTGAGCGCGGGCGGCGGCAGCGCCGGGCGGCCGGGCTGGATGCGGGCACTGGTCTCGGGTGGCTGCGGCACCAGGCCGATGGACAGCGTGCGGCCGGCCAGCTCAGCACGCGCATTGGCCAGGTCCGCCGCGCTGGGCTTGGGTGGCGCCAGCAGGGCAATCCACAACACGCCGTCCACGGTCTCGGCGCCGATGTCGAGCGCACCGGGCAGGTCGGCCAGCTGCACGCTGTCGTAGAGCACGGGCTCGACGCCGGCGTCGCTGCCGGAAAAGTCGCGGCCGGTGGCCTCGTAGAGCTGGCGGTAATAGTCCAGCGTGGCGGGGTCGGGCGTGCCGACGACGCGCTTGAACACCACGAGGCCGCTGACGGGCGGCAGGTCCAGGCCGGTGTCGCTGAGGAAGGGGATGGCACCGGCCAGCAGCGGCAGGCCCGACGGCAAGGTGATGGTCTTGCGCTCACCGGCTTCATTGCTGAACTGCACGAGCGCGCGCGCCGGCTGCGCGGGCCGCAGGCCGATGCCCAGCAACTGCAGGAACTTCAGGCGGTTGCGCTCGGGGATCAAGTTGGCGCGGTAGAGCAGGCTCTCGGCCATGAAGGCGAAGAGTTCGACGAGCGTGACGCCCGGGTCGCTGGGGCCGGTGTGCGTCCACTCCGGCGCGTGCACGGCCGCCAGGGCCAGCGTGTCGCGCACCAGCGCGGCGTGGTCGCGGTCGTCGATGGCGGGGAGTTGGATGGGCATGGGTGTTCACCTCCCCTGGACTGGGATGCTCAGCGACATGCGGCCGGCCTGTGCCGTGGCGACGAGCGTGAAGCTGAGTTCGGCGATGGCCGCCTCGGGATCGTTCGGGTCGGCCGCGACCTGGATGGCCTCGACCTGCACGCGCGGCTCCCAGCGGGCGAGCTGGCGGCGGATGGCCTCCTCGATGGCGCGCCAGGTCGTCGTCGTGTTGGGTTCGAACAGGAAGCGCTCCAGCCCCGCGCCGTAGTCGGGGCGGCGCAGGCGCTCGCCCTGGGCAGTCAGCAGCAGGATGCGGATGGACTCGCGCACGTTGGCTTCGCCTTCGCTCCAGGCGAGACGGCCTTCGGGCGTCAGGCGCAGCGGGAAGGCCACGCCGCGGCCGTAGAGGGCGGCTTCGTCGCGGTTCATTTCTTGCCCTTCAGCCCCGGCACCGGGAAGCACACCATCAGGAACGGCAGCCACCGGAAGATCAGGTCCAGCAGCGTCGCAATGACGATCAACAGGATGAACGCGACGATCGTGATGATGGGGATCGACAGCGAGCAGATCGTGCCGAAGCTCGGGCCGCCAGCGCCCTTGGCGCAAGGCGCCATGTCGCCCACGTCCAGGTCCTTGTGGAAGGGCCAGGGCAGCACCGACAGCACCATGTCGCCAAACCCCAGCCGCCGCACCCGCTTCATCTGCCCGCACAGCAGGTCGCTCATGATGAAGGCGCTGTTCTTGCCGAACTTGCGCAGGCCGCCCGGCGACGTGTCGAAGGGCAGCGCGATGCGGATGGGACGCAGCGGCGCGTCGGGGTCGAAGAAGCCGGCCAGCTCGAACAGCTCGCTGCGCTCCGACATGACGGCCGGGTGCAGCGGGCCGCAGTCGCAGCGCTGGTGCACGAAACGCAGCACATAGCGCGGCGGGCCCGTGTCGGCCGCCAGCGTGGCCTGCAGCTCGGCGGCCATGCGGGCCGCGTCGGGCGCCTGCGGCGACGCGGTGCCCAGTTGACCCGCGGCCAGCGCCTCGTCGATGGCCGCGGCCACGTCGTCGTACAGCGATTCGAGGCGGCGGTTGGCCACGTCCTGCACGTCGGCGTTGTCTCCCGCGCCGACGGTCGGCCACGGGTTGAAGGGGCCGGCGATGGCGCCTGCCGTCGTCGCGACCGCGAGCGGGAAGCTGAAAGGTGCCCAACCCGGGCCTTTGGGGAATGGCTGCGTTGTCGCATCCAGCGCGGTGCCGACGCCGGGCTTGCCGATCTCCACCAAGGCCTGCCGCAGGTTGGGTGCGGGCGTTGTCGCGATGGCCTTCACGTCAAGCGACAGCACGCCCGCCACGGCCGCACGTTCAGCCGCCCCCCAGACGGCAGCGCCCAGGCGGTTCAGCAAGGCCTGGGCCTTGGGTGCTGCCGCCGTGCCGCTGGCCAGGCCGGCATGCACCTGCGGCAGCGTGGCGGCCAGCCACTCCTGCATCTCCTGCAGCTGGCGCCAGCTGGACTCCTGCAACTGATCGTTCAACTGCGGCAGCGACTTGCCGCTGGCCGCGTCGCGCGCCGCGGGCTTGTCGTCCCACGGCTTGTCGGTCTGCACGCCGCCCACCGAGTCGCGCGAGGCGCGGGCGCGTTCGATCAGCCCCTGCCAGGGCGCGATGAGCTTCATGCGCGCGCCGGCCTTCAGCTCGTTGGCGCGGTTCGTGGCGGGCGCGGGTGCGGTACCGACCGACGTGAAGCGGTAGTCGTCATGCCGCGCCGCCGGGATCAGGCCGGCCAGCAGCCTGCGCGCCGGGCCGGCGGGCGGGGTGTAGGCGAGCGGAAAGACCGACAACCATTCCTCGCCCGGCAGCGGCCGCGAGGCGTCGGCCAGCGGCACCCAGCGCGAGGGCTGGCCGGGCGTCTTCAGGAAGGCGCATTCACGATCGTCGGCCAGCACGCGGCGCAGCAGCATGCCGCTCTTGTCACCGGAGGCCGTCGTGCGCGTGGGCAGGCCGGGCAGCTCGCAGACGAGATGCGCCGCGGCCAGGTAGAAGCGCTGGTGCACGGGCTGGAAGAGCTTGAGCGCGAGCTTGGGTTCTGGCGCCGGCGCCGGCAGCACTTCGCGCTTGAAGCCCAGCAGCGAGCGTTGGCGCGCCAGCGCCCGCGCCGGGGCGGACTTCGGCGCTGCCAGCGGCGGCGCAGGCGTGGGTGCGGCGAGTTGCTGCCAGGACTCGGGGCGTGCGACAAACTCGGGCAGCGTCTGCGGCGCGTCGGCCAGCATGGCCAGCAGCCGGTCCATGAAGTCGTCGCTGTCGAAGCGCAGCAGCGTGGGCGAGCCATCGACCGGTGCGGCGACAAAGCTCTTGCCACCCACCCAACGCAGCACGTGGGAGGCATTCATAGGATGTTCCCCGCGCCGGGCGTGTAGGTCGCCGCGATGATGGTGTTGGTGATGACCGTATCGGCCTGCACGACACCCGAGAAGCGCGACATGCCGGCGTCCACGGTGACCATGCCGGCCGACACCGCCACCTGGCTGGCGTTGACGGTGACCTTGGCGGACGCGGTGACCGTGATGCCCGCCGTTTCGAGCTTGATGCTGTTGCCGTTGCTGTCTTCCAGCGTGACGCTGCCGGGGCCGTCCTTCAGCGTCAGCGAGCAGCCGCCGGGGGTTTCGAGCTTGATACTCTCCTGGCCTTGGTTGTCGTCGAGGGTGATGACGACGCCGTTGCGGCTCTTGATGACCTTGTGGTTGTTCTGCGCGCTGGCGCTTTCCGGCGGCGAGTCCTGGCCGTTCCACAGCCCGCCGACGATGAAGGGCCAGCGCGGGTCACCACCCTGGAAGACGATCAACACCTCGTCATCCACCTCCGGCATGAACCAGCTGCCGCGGTCCTTGCCGGCGAACAGCGTGGCCATGCGCGCCCAGGCCTCGTAGCGCCCGCCGCCCCCGTCGGGCGACCAGGGCAGCGCGATCTTCACGCGGCCCTGGTTGTCGGGGTCGACGATGTCGACGACCTGAGCCACGTGGCAGCCATACCAGCGCCCGCCCCAGCCTTGCGGGTGACGGTCGGCGTACAGCGCCTCGGCGGGCGTCATGTCGAAGAGGCTCAAGGCGCCCTCCCGATCCAGGGACGTTCGGCGACGAACTCGGTGCGCAAGCCCTCGGCCATGTCGAAGCGGTGCGTGACCTCGGACAGGCTGTACTTGCCGCTGAACAACGGCCCCAGCCCGGTCAGCTCCACGCTCGCGCCGCAGCGCAGGCGCGCATCAGGCTGGGCCGTGCCATGGCCCACGACGAAGCGGCGGTTGATCTGGCGCAGCCAGGCCTCGGCCAACTGGCGGGCCTCGTCGGCCGAGCCCGGGTGCAGGTGGGCGACCGTGTCAGGCCGCGCGCCGATCTTGCTTTGCAGCAGTGCCGCGCCGGCCTCGCCGTCGCCGGTCTCGCTGCCCAGCACGCTGTCGGCGCTGGCCGTTTCCTTGACGGCCTGCTTGTCGGCCACGCTCCAGCCGGCGACGCTCAGTTCGGTGCGCTGCAGCGCAAGGTCGGCGCGCACGTCGAAGCCCATCAGCTTGCCACCGTAGTCCAGAGACAGCGTCGCGCCGCCGCGGCGCTTGCGGGCCGACAGGTGCAGCGTCGTGCCGTCCAGCCAGACCTCGGCCTCGCAGCGGCGTGCCTGCTCGCGCAGGAAGGCGAGGTCGCTCTGGTTGACCTGGGCCAGCAGCGGCAGCGTGGGCGAGTCGGCATCGACGCTGGCCGTGAGGCCATGGTCGCTGGCGATGCGCTGGGCCGCGTCGCTCAGCGACGCCTGGTCGAAGTTGCGCGTGCGCCGCTTCATGCGCAAGTCCTGCAACTGGTCCTCGACCTGCACGACCAGTTCGGCCTCCCCGGCGCCGGCCTTGGGGAAGCGCGCCTGCAGCGCCATCACGCGGCCGCTGAAGAGCAGGTCGTCGCCGAGCTTGACCTCCAGCTTCTTGCCGAACTCCAGCCGGTCGCGGCCGAACAGCGTGTAGCCGGGCGCGCCGTCGCGCGTGCCCCAGTTGCCGAAGGCCAGCTGGGCCTGGGCCAGCCCGTCGATGCGCTCGCGGATCTCCAGCGCCATCAGCGCGGCGGCCAGGTCGGACGCGATCTGGCCTTCGATGGCCACCGTGGGGCGGCCGCTGCTCAAGGGGAGCGAGGCTTCGGGCATGGCTAGTGAGCGAACGTGCGCAGCTGCAGCTCGCGCATCGCGGCGGCCATGCGGCGGGCGCGGGCGAGCTGTTCCAGATCGGGTTCCGGCGCGGGCGCTGCCGCCGGCACCGACGGGCCACCACCCGCTGCGGCCGGTGGCGCTGGTGCGGGGCTGACTTCGAACTCATGGATCTCGACGGGCATCGTGCATCCTTCAGCCGCTGACGATGCGCGGCTTGGTGGCGGAGAGGTCGATGAGCTGCCCGGGCGGCATCGCGCGCGGGTTCTCGATGCCGTTGGCCAGTGCCACGGCCTGCCAGCCGCCGCCCTGGAAGGCGGCACCGGTGCTGAGGCCCAGGCCGACGCCAGCGCCCGCACCGGCACCGAGGCTCGCGCTGGCGCTGAAGCCCGCGCTCAGCCCACCGCCGAAGCCGCCACCCGAACCTGCGCCGGGGCCGGCGCCACCGGAAGACGGCGCCGCGCCGGATGCCTTGGCCGCGTCCTGCAAGGCCTGCAGCGACTGCCCGCCCCCGGCCGGCCACAGCGGCCGCGAACCGGGCACGGTGCCGTCGCCGGTGAAGGCGGGCACGAGGATCTCCTGCTGGACCATGGTCAGCGTGACGCTGGCGCGCAGCGCCTCGCCCTTGGCCGAGAAGAACTCGACGTTCTCCTCCATGCCTTCGACGATGCCGTCGAACAGGAAGTTGCCCCAGGAGAAACGCAGGCCCGGCGGCGTGCGCTGCGAGGTGTCACGCGCGCCGGTCGCCGCCGGCTTGGGCTTGATGAAGTACAGCACCTGGGCCGTGATGCGGCGCACGTCATCGACGATGAAGGGCGCGCTGGTGGCCGCGGCCACGTCGAACCACAGCTGCACCGACAGCTTGGTGCTGCCCGTGCCGACGAACTGGCGTGCGGCGCTGCCCTGGCTCTGGTTGCCACCGCTGCGCCCTGCCCCGCCACCGCCGCTGGCGTTGGGCTGCTCCTTGACCTGGTTGGCGTAGGAAAGCTTCAACGACTCGGGGTTGAACTGCACGGTCAGCGACTTGCCGCCCGGCATCACGTCGCTGAGGTCGTCCTTCAGCTCGACGAGCTTGGCATGCTGGATTTCAAGTTCAGGCATCTGACTTGTCCTCCCACTTGAAGGTCTCGTAGGCGATCTGGACTTCCTCGACGGCCACGTTGCCGTCGCGCGCGTTCAGCGTCGGCGCCTTCAGCTTGATGGGCAGGCAGCGCGACAGCACGAAGCGGCCCCACTCGCTCTTGTCGTGGCGCAGCACGCTGATGGTGATGCCGGCGCGCAGCGCGGGGTTGGCCAGCGAGCGGTCGAACCACTTCCACAAGTCGGTGCCGCGCGTGACGCCGCGCTTGAGCGTCAGCTGGCCGAAGGTGACGGGGCCCGCAAGGCGATGCACGCGGTTGGGGTTGCCGCCTTCCTTCAGCGACTTGACCTCCTGCGTGACCTCCAGGCCGTCGCAGTCCGAGAACGCGGCGCCGGCCAGCGGCTTGCTGTCGCCGTCGGGCAGGATCTCGACGACGAAGTTCAGCGTCGAGAAGGGCTGCCATTGCTCGCGGGCGGCTTCAGCCATCACCGTTCCTCGATGAGCAACTGCTCGCCCGACCGGCGCAGGTGCAGTGTCAGGAAGCGCAGCGGCCGGCTCGGCGCGACCTGGATCAGCAGGCTGCATTCGCCGCGCGCGATCTCGCGCGCCGCCTCGGCGCCGGAGGCCGTCTTCAGCAGATACGACGAGGCCGCATCGGCGCCGCGGAAGGCACCGCGCTGCATCAGCCGGTGCAGCATTGCGTCGAAGCTGCGCTCCAGCCCGCGGCGCAGCGTCAGGTCGTTGGGTTCGAAGACAAAGCGCTGGCCCTCGCGACGGCACAGGCGGCGCAGCAGGATGAAGAGGCGGCGCACGCCCAACGCGTTCCAGTCGGCGTCCGGCGACAGCGTCTGGCTGCGCGCCGCTGCAATGCCGTCGGCGCGCAACGCCAGCGGGTTGGCGCCCAGCGCCTCCAGCACGTCCGCCGACTGCAGCTCGCCCGCCAGCGCAAGGGCCGTGGGCAGCGGCTCGGCGCCCGGGGCGCCCCAGGCGCCGTGCAGGCGGCTGCGGCGCGCCAGCAAGCCCATCAGCGCGCCAGTCGGCGGGTGGCTGCGCAGGCGGTCGTCGGCATCGCGCTGCAGCAGCCAGGGGTGATGGATGGCCGCGAAGCTCGCGGCGCTGCCCGCCTCGGCGGTGTCGATGCGGGCAGCCTCGCCGCGCAGCAGCTCGATGTGACGGGCGACGTCGGTCGCGCGCCAGCCGGGCGGCACGGCCAGCAGCGCGAAGTGCTCGCGTGACGCTGCGCCCAACGCCAGCAGCGCGGCGTTGACCGTGTCGATGACGGCCGGCGCGGTGGTGGGCTTGGCACGCCAGCCGGTTGCGCGCACATCCAGCTCGGCCGCCTCGCTCCACGCGCTGAGGAGGCCGGCGCGGTGGGCGCGGGCGCGCAGCCACCAGGCACCCGCGGCCAGCGTCAGCGCCAGGTCGGCATTCGGCACGGCGTCGCCCACCACGCGGGCGTCGGAGAAGTCCGGTTGGCCGGCCAGCTGCACCTCCACCCGCTGCAGCGCGCCCGTGTCCGCCGCATCGGTGCGCAGCCGCAGCGTGAATGCGCGGCCGGCGGGCAGCACGGCCGGCAGCGTCGGCGAGCCGGGCAGGAAGTCGATGCGCGGCGGCTGCGGCGGCACGGGCGGCGGCGGGGCGCAGTCGTCGAAGGTCGTCGGCGGGCAGGTGCACAGCGGGTCGGGTGTCGTCGTCACCACCACGTCCCGGCCAGGCAGCGGCGCGGTCTTGAGCCAGCCGGCATGCACGGCATCGGGCACGGCCACCCAGCTGGCTTCGGCGGCGCAGGCGTCGTCGCGGCCCAGCGCGCCGTGCAGGCCTTGCAGGCGGCGCGGCTGGCCGCCGAAGAAGCGCACCTCGTCGGCCCAGCTCATCAGCAAGGGGCCGCGCAGGCGGTCGTTCCAATCCCGGTCGACGAACAGGCCGGCGGCGAAGTCCGCCAGGCCGTTGCGCTCCAGCGCGTCGTGCGGGTCGGGCGTGGCCGCCTGCCAGACGCTGAAGTCGTCGCCGATGCCGACGGGCAGCAGCAGCCAGTCGCCGCTGGGCGCGTTGACCGGCCCGGCCAGCGGCCAGCCGGTCAGCTCGGCGCCGGCGTCATGGCGTGCATTGGCGTCGGGCAGCAGCCAGGGCAGGTTGCTGGCGCCGGCGGCGAGGCCGCAGGCGTCCAGGCGCTGCAGCACGCGGCCCGGTTCGCGCAGCGCGAGGTCCAGCCGCACGCGCTCGATGAGCCAGCTGTCGGCCGCGACGGTGGCCGCGCCGCCGCCCGGCCAGATCCAGCCGGTGGGCACCAACGCAGCGTCCAGCGGCCCGTCGGCTACCACGCGCTTCCAGCCCACCAGGGCCGGCAGCGCGGGCCGGTGCGCGCGCAGCACGTCGCCGCGCGAGACGCGCTCGCCGGCGTGCACGGCCTGGCCGCGTACGCGGGCCGACAGCTCCAGCCGGTCGGCCCAGCTGCCGGGGCTGTCGGCGTGCAACTCGAAGTCGCTGCCCGCCACGGTCCACATCGCGCCGGCAAGCCGGGCCAGACGCAGGCCCGGCACCGTGAAGCGCGCCGACACCGCACCGCTGCCGGCCACGCGGATGACGTGGCAGCGCCGCCCACCGCCAGCGAAGAAGGCCGCGACGGCAGGCTGCAGGTGCGCGCTGACGCGCTCGGCCGGCTCTTCGCCACGGCCGCCTTGCACGAGGTCCAGCAGGCCGCCGAAGACGGCCTCGAAGCCAGCCGCGCTGTCGACGGCGACGGGCCGGTCCAGCGGGCCGCGCGCCGCGAAACCGACGAAGACCGGCACATCCATCACCGGCATGCCGTCGCCGCTGGGCGTCGTGTCGTCAACGATGCGGACATCGACGGCCATGGGTCGCCTCATTCCATCTCAAGGCGTTCGTACGACAGCGTCAGCTCTTCCATCGCCACGTCCGTGCCCTTCGCGTTGAAAGGCCCCGACGTGTGTTTCATGATGCGGGCGTTGATGAGGCGCCAGGTCTGCACGGTCTGCGTGCGGTCCTCGCTCTTGAGCTCGACGGTGACCGTGCGCAGGCCGCTGTTGGCGCCGTTGCGCACGTCGTCCAGCCATTTGTAGAGGTCCAGCGAGCCGATGACGCCGCGCTTCATCGTCACGTCGGTGGCCTTGTTCAGGCCGGCGGTCTTGATGACGTTGTTGAAGGCGTAGTTGCCGGGGCGGTACTCGGTGATGGTGACTTCCATGCCGATGCCGCTGACCTCCTGGAAGCCGGCCTGGGGCGTGTTGGTCACCCCGTCGCCGAGGTTGACGTGGAAGTTGAACTGGACGTAGGGGCGTTCACGAACGACGGCCATGGTGGGCTCCTATCAGGACTTCTGATCCGCGGTCCATTGACCGATGCGGAAGATGACGAACTCGGCGGGGCGCAGCGGCGCGACACCCACGAGGCAGACGAGACGGCCGTTGTCGAGATCGTTCTGCGTCATCGTCGAGCGGTCGCAGCGCACGAAGAAGGCCTTCTCGGGCTTGTCGCCCAGCAGCGCGCCATTGGCCCATTCGTTGACGAGGAAGTCGCGGATGGTGGCGCGCACGTTGGCCCACAGCGCCTCGCCGTTGGGCTCGAACACCGCCCACTGCGTGCCCTTGTCGATGGAGCGTTCCAGGTAGGCGAAATAACGCCGCAGGTTGACGTACTTCCACTCGGGGTCGGAGCTGATCGTGCGTGCACCCCACAGCCGGTTGCCGCGGCCCTCGAAGAAGCGGAAACAGTTGATGCCCTCGGGGTTGAGCACCTCCTGCTGGGCCGTGTTGATCAGCGTCTCGAAGCCGATGGCACCGCGCACGACCTCGTTGGCCGGCGCCTTGTAGACGGCGCGCTCGGTGTCGTTGCGGGCATAGATGCCGGCCACGAATCCCGACGGCGGCAGGTTCAGCGGCTGGCGCGTGATGCCGTCGAAGACGGTGACCCAGGGGTAGTACAGCGCCGCGTACTTGCTGTCCAGCTTGGCCTTGAGCTTGCGCACGTCGGCGATCCTCATGCCCTCGTGCGAGTCCAGCACGGCGATGCGGTAGCGCATCTTCTCGGCGTGGGCGATCAGCAGGTTGGTGATGGCCGCGACGTCGTCGGCGCGCTCGCTGGCCTTCCAGGTCGAGCCCGGTGCGGCGACGATGGAGATGTCCTCGATGGACTCGAACTGTTTCAGGCCCGTCGAGTACGACTGCGTCGGGTCGGCGCGGCCCTCGTACTCGGTGCGGCCGGGCAGCAGGCCGTCGTTGCCGCCGGCAAGCCAGGCGCGCGCGGTCAGGCCGGCCTCGAACTTCTTGCGCAGCGCCGTCATCTCGGTGCGGGCGGCGTCGTCCCATTCGATTTGCGTGAGCTTGAAGTCAAAGCCCGACGCCAGCGTGTCCAGCGCCTTCAGCAGGTCGACGCCGCTGTCGATGCCGCCGGCCGCGTTGTTCAGCAGCACGACGGGCAGGCCAGCGCTGGCCGGGCCGGCGAGGCTGAAGAGGTCGAAGATGCCGTCGCCGACGCCGGCCGTCTTGTGCAGCGGCTCCAGCGGCAGGCCGCTCCAGGCGCCCAGCGAGCGGCCGTCGTCGGTGAGCACCTCCAGGCTCAGCGTCATCGGGCGGATCGCGTCGCCGCTGCCGGCCACGAGGCTGAGCGCGAAGTCCGTCAGCGTCAGTGGGTCGGGCCCGGCGGCGCCCACGGGCGTCAGCCCGCCGAAGCGGAACTGCCAGCTGCCGTCCAGCTGTCTGCGGGCCACGTAGATGGGCATCTCCGCGATGGCCTTGGGCGTGGCCGGCGGGTTGGCACCGCCCGCGGCCAGCGGGAAAGCGGTGGCCGACGTGATCCAGACCACGTCGCCGTCCGCCAGGTTGGCCAGCGTCGGGATCAGCCCGCCGCCGCCGCCCGGGTCGGGCAAGGCGCCCAGCACGTTGGGGCCGAGCTTGACGGTGAAGCGCACCTGCATGTTGCCGGCCGCACCGGGGTAGCGGGCGACGATGCGCAGCCCGTCTGGCGCCGCGCCCACGGCCAGCCGGGCATGGCCGTCGGCATGCGGTGCGGCGCCGAAGACGGCGGTCAGGTCGCTGGGGTAGATGCCGCTCTGTGGCCGGAACACGCGGCTCACGTACAGGCGCTTGCCGCCTTCCTCGAAGAAGCTGCGCACGCCCTGCCAGAGGTAGTTGGCGCCGGTCGTGGCGCCGGTCGCGCCGAAGGCCATCTGCTGGCCGTCGCCGTAGCTGCGCTCGAACTCGGTGAGGCTGGTGAGGAGGTCCGGCTCTTCGGTGACGGGGCCGTAGCGGCAGGGGCCGATGAAGCCGGTCGTCGTGGTGCTGACGCCTTCGATGGACTTCGATCGGAAGGAGACCTCCTCGACGAACACACCGGGCGCAAGATATTCGGGCATGACGGTCTCCTTCGTGAAACGTTCAGCGGGTCTCAGATCGGCGCCAGCCGCAGTTCGCGGTGCGCCGGCGGCAGGCCTAGGGTGGCGAGGATCAGCGGCTCGCCGGTGACGAAAGCGGGGGGCGCGTAGGCATCGCTGAGGGCCGCGTCGGCCAGCGCGCGCACCTCCGGCTGGGCCGCGAAGGCCAGCACGTCCGGCGCGCCCAGGCCCAGCGACGCGGTGGCCAGCGCGGGGTCGGCGAACACGCGCAATTGCGCTGCGGGCGCGGGCGGTGAGCCAGGCCGGTTGGGGCGCGGCAGCGGCAGGTGCAGGCTCAGGCGCCCTTCGGCGTCGCTGCCGCCGTCATGCACGCGGCCGTCGCCGTCGAAGTAGCTGACACGGGCCCAGGCCGCGGCCTCGCCGCTGGCCTGCCAGGTCAGCAGGCCGTAGACGCTGGCCATGCCGGGCGGTGCACGCCGCGCAGGCGCGGACAACAGGCTCACGCGCAGCAGCCGCGCGCCGCCCAGCACCGTGCCGCCAATGATTTGACCCACGGGCACGACCGGCAGCGGCCAGGGCAGGCTCAGCGGCTGGAAGCGCGCCAGCTCGTCGCGCACGAGGACGTCGGCGAACACGGGCGCTGCCGGGTCGGCCTGACGCCAGCGCTGCGACAGCTCCGGCCAGTGGTGCACGCCGGACACCGTCATGCGCGAGCGACCCAGCAGCTTGCCGCCATGGCGCAGCACCAGGCTGCAGCGCAGGCCGGCCATGACGGCTTCGCCGCTGGCGCCATCGATGAAGGCAAGCCCATCGCCGGCCGGCAGCAGCAGGTCGTCCAGCGGCGGCTTGAGCAGCATCAGGCCCATCACGCCCCCTCCCCGCGCGCGCCGAGGCCGAAGCGGCGCTCGGTGACCAGCGCGCCGGTGGGCTCGGGCTGGTCGATGTCCAGCAGCACCATGCGCGCCACATACGTCATGCCCGCCTGGAAACCGGTCTTCACGCGGTCCCACAGCGACAGGTAGTCCACCGTGCTGAGCGGGTCGGCGATGAGCTCGACACTCTCCTCGGGCTGGAAGACCGCCGGGCTGCCCTTGGTGTAGCGGTTGATGGTCTCGCCACTGAGCGCCGGCAGCTGGTGCAGGAAGGCCAGCGCCCAGCCCAGCATCTGCGTCTGCTTGTCGGCCTTGGCGGCGATGGGCAGCATCAGGAAGTACAGGTCCACCGGCATGGACGGCTTGAAGATGCGGCCGTCGCGGGCGCGCCGCGGCGGCAGGTTGCGCGGCGAGCCACCGATGCCGACGCGCCACAGCACGAGATAGAAGCCCTCGGCCGGCGCGGCCTGGCCGTCGGTCAGGCTGCCCAGCGACGCCAGCTCGAACTTGGGCGACGCGCCCAGCTGCAGGTCGGCCACCGGGCAGGCTTCGCGCATCAGCTCCAGCACGCTTTCGCCCACGGCGCGTATCGCTGCGTATTGCGCCATCAGCGCACCCGCCTCGGCTGCTGCATCACCTTGTCTCCCGCCCCTTGTGAACCAGGGCTGGGCCATCCTAGGAAGGGGTTTGGCTGCGGTCACCCTCCTTGTTAGGGACGATCCGCCGCCGCGTCCTCAATCGGAAGAAGCAGATGCAGGTGACAGGTCTGAAGCCCGGTTGTCCTTGACTTGTCGCGATCAGGGCCGCGGCGCCAGCGGCCCCGCCTCGGGCGTGAACCATGGCCCGGCCGGCACGACTTGCGGCGCGACCGGGTCGGCCAGGTAATGCGGCGACATGATCTGCACGCCGTTCTCGTTGAACACGTCCTGGATGTGGCCGTGCAACTGGCTCATCGCCTCGGCGCGCCGGCTGGGCGCCGCGCGGCTGCCCTGGGCGCACAGCCGGTACTCCACGTAGAAATCACTCAGCGCCGTCTGCACGACGTAGGGCGCCGGCTGCGCCAGCACGCCGGGCGTGCGCCGCGCGGCCTCCAGCAGCATCACGTGCACCTGGCGCCAGGGCGTTGCGTAGCCGATGGTGACGGCCGTGTGCAGCATGTACTGGCCGTCGTCCTGCACCAGGCGCGAGAAGTTGCGCACCGGCTGGCTGAACACCACCGCGTTGGGCAGGCTGACCTCTTCGCCCAGGCCGGTGTGCAGCCGCGTGGCGAACACGCCCAGCGCCGTGACCGTGCCCTCGACCTCGCCGATGCGCACGTATTCACCCACCCGCAGCGCGCGCGAGTACATCAGCGACAGCCCCGCCATCAGCTGGCCCACGACGCCCGATGCGCCCAGCGACACCATCAGGCCGGCCAGCACGGTCAAGCCCTTGAAGGCCTCGGTGCTGGCGCCAGGCAGATAGGGGTAGGCCATCGCGACGGCGAACAGCCAGACGACCAATCCGGCCAGCCGCGCCGTCGGGCCTGCCGTGTCGGCGTCCAGCCCGGCGATGCTCAGCTCGCCACGCTCGACGCGCTCCAGCACGCCACGCAGCACGCGCAGCACACCGCGCGCGACGAGAAAGATCAGGCCCGCGGTCACCAGCCCCGGCACGGCACCGGCGGCAGCGCCGGCCAGGCCCAGCAGCTGCTCGATGAGCCAGTCGCCCGCCCGTTCACCCCAGGCCCGCGTGACCGCGAACTGGCGCAGCACGACGCTGGCCCACACGTCCAGCACGACCAGCGTGACCACCCAGCTCGCCAACCCCGCCAGGCCGCGCAGCAACGCAATGGCATGCTCGCCGGAGACTTGCCACCAGGGCCGCGCCGCGTGCGCCTCGCCCACGCCCAGCTGCCGCACCGCATGGCGCAACACGCGCCGCCGCAAGGCCCCCAACCCGTACAGCAACGCCACGGCGAGGGCCGTGGCCAGCAGCGCGAACGCCAGGCCCACGGCCCAGGCCTTGGGATCGCGCGCCTCGCGGGCCTCGGCCAAGGCCAGGCGCAGCCGTCGCTCGGTGTCGATGGCGGCCGCGTCCAGCAGCGACGCCGCCTGCGCGCCGCCCAGGTCGTCGGGCACCAGATGCAGCACCGTGACGCCATTGATCTGCAACCGCACGGCGAGCGGCTCGCCCGGCAGCGACTGGCGCTCGATGCGGTCCGGGCCCGGCGCATCGAGTGCCGACTGCAGCGCGACGCCGGCGGCGTCGACGCGCTCGGCGGGTGATTCGCCCTTGAGGGTGGCACGCAGCGTGACGAGCTTGCGCTGGTTCAGCGTCAGGTCGGCCTCGGTGGCCCAGGCCAGCGGTGCAGCCAGCAGGCCGCCGATCAAGATCCAGCACGACAGTCGCATGCGTCCTCCCGTTCCTGCAAAACAGCTTAAGGCCGAACACCGGGCGGC
This sequence comes from Roseateles sp. P1_C6, assembly GCF_056406315.1. NCBI lineage: Bacteria > Pseudomonadati > Pseudomonadota > Betaproteobacteria > Burkholderiales > Sphaerotilaceae > Roseateles > Roseateles sp. P1_C6. Next base: position 91,323 of record NZ_JBFUAK010000002.1, on the reverse strand, counting down.
TGCATCGTTAGCCCTCCCGAGCGACGCGCCAGGTAGACCTCCAGCGCCAGCAGCTCGGCGCTGTCCCAGTCCCACACCCGGGCGCGCACGCCGCTCAGGCAGCCGCGCAGGCGGCGCTGCAGGCTGCCCAGCGACTGCCACTCCAGCCGGTAGACCGGGTAATCGTCGACATGCGCCTGCGGGATCAGGCTGCCACCCAGGCGCTGGCCGGCACGTTCGTCGTGGCATTGCGCGCAGGACAGGTTCAGCGCGCCGACGCGGGTCGCGTAGAGCGCCTGCCCCTGCCTGGCCGCGGCGTCCAGCTCGGGCCCGCGCGGCGGCTGCAGCGGCAGGCCGCGCGACTGCTGCGCGACCAGCGCCGCCAGCGCCAGCAGCGGCTCGGCCTCGGGCGCCCAGGCCGGCTGCTGCTGATGGCGCACGCGGCAGCGGTTGATGCGGCCCGGCAGGTCGACGAGGCCGTCGTCGAAGGCCGGATAGCGGGTGGCCGCACCGCGCAGCCTGTCGGGCTCGCCGTGGCAGCTGGCGCAGGCCTTCGGCCCGGCGCTCCACTGCTCGCGCCCCAGGGCCAGCGCGAGCTGGGCGGGATGCTGGGCGTCGTCGGCCTGCAGCGTGCGCAGCGCCGGGCTCATCGTGTCGCGCCCGGAGCGGCGCTGATCGGCCTCGGCGGCGTTGGCCGCGAGCGCTATCAGCAGCAGCAGTGCGGCCCTCATGCGACGTTCAGCGCGCGCGTCTCACGGTGCTCGAAGCCGTTGTCGCCGCGCCAGTCAAAGCTCAGCTCACCCGACCGGTGTGCACGCAGCCAGAAAGCCAGATAGGGGTTGGCCGACACGGCGGCAAACAGGTCGGCGGCGAACACAAGTTCACCGTCCAGCCGGCATTCGAAGCGGCGCACCAGGTCGCGCGGCAGCCGGGCACCGTCGTCGCTGCTGCGGTAGCCGGTTTCCATCGCGTGGGCGACGGTCGCACGCACCTCGAAGGCAACGCCGGCCTTGACGGCGGCGGGCAGCGTGATGACGGCTCGCGTCGCCATCAGGGTTCCACGCAGGCGGCGAGCGTCACGATGACGTCCACGCCAGCCTGCCAGCAGCGCCCGTCCGCTGCGCGCGCCACGGCGACGATGCGCTGGCTGCGCGCCAGGCGCATGCGGGTGCTGAACTCGGGCTTGGGGCTGTCGGGGCCGAAGGCGACGTGCATGACCTCGGGCTCGGGGTTCAGTGGGTTGAACAGCGCCAGGCCCGTGACCGGCTCGCTGGCCACGACGCGCACCGGCACCGCGTTGCCGTTCTCCACCAGTTCGGCGATGTCGATCTTCAGTGCGCCCGCCTCGGGCTCGCGGCCGGCCCAGGCGCGGATGGCGGCGCGCATCGCTTCATCGCTGGCGCGCGCGTCGGGCAAGGCGGCCAGCGCGGCCGCGCCGAGCACGAACTCGCGCCGCTTCATTTCGGCAGCGTGGCCAGGTAGGCCACGAGGTCGTCGAGCTGCTGCTCGGTCAGCGCCGGCTTGCCCTGCCACGTCGGCGCCACGTCACGCAAGCCCTCCCTCGAGCGGAACGGCGGCATGACGGTGGCCGGGTTGAAGCGGCGCATGTCCGCGATGCGATCGCGCAGGCCCTGCGCCGTCAGCCGCGCGGCCGCGCCCGCCAGCGGTGGCGCGAGGTTGCCCTCGTTGGCATCGCCCGCCGCCGTCAGCGAATGGCACAACAGGCACAGGCTCTGGGTGCGGTCGGCCAGCAGCGCGCGGCCGCGCTCGACCGAAGGCGTGGATTCGGCGGGCCCGGCCTGCGCGCTGGCCGCCACGAGCAGCAGGGCCAGCAGCGCACGCATCAGGCCAGCTGGTTCTTCAACGGCAGGTCGCGGATGCGCTTGCCCGTCGCCGCGAAGATCGCGTTCAGCACGGCCGGCGCGGCGACGGCGATGGTCGGCTCGCCGACGCCGCCCCAGAAGCCGCCCGACGGCATGCAGATCGTTTCGACGGCCGGCATGTGCTCCATCTTCATGACCGGGTAGCTGTCGAAGTTCTGCTGCTCGACGCGGCCGTCCTTGATCGTGATCTCGCCGAACAGCGCCGCCGACAGGCCGTAGACGAAGCTGCCCTCCACCTGCGCCGCGATCTGCTGCGGGTTGACCGCATGGCCGGGGTCGGTGGCGGCGACGATGCGGTGGATCTTCAGCTCGCCCTTCTTGCTCACCGACACCTCGGCGCAGGCCGCCACATAGCTGCCAAAGCCCATGATCTGCGCCAGGCCCAGATGCCTGCCCTTGGCCCGCGGCTTGCCCCAGCCGGCCTTGGCGGCCACGGCGTTCAACACCGCCAGGTGCTTGGGCGAATTGGCCAGCAGCTCGCGGCGCAGCTCCAGCGGGTCGCGCTTGGCGGCATGGGCCACCTCGTCGATGAAGCACTCCAGGTAGACGGCGTTCTGGTTCAGGTTCACGCCGCGCCAGAAGCCCGGCGGCACCGGCGGGTTGCGCATCGCATGGTCGATCAGCAGATGCGGCACCGCGTAACCCAGTGCGCCCTCGGCGCCGCCGGCGCTCAGGCCCTGGAAGACGACCGGGTCCTTACCGTCCTTGATGTTCTGCGGAAAGATGCCGGCGATGATGCTCTGGCCGGAGATGCGCATGTGCAGCGCGGTCAGCTTGCCGGCGGCGTCCAGCCCCGCCGTCAGCTTGCATTGCGTGATCGGGTGGTAGCGGCCATGCGTCATGTCCTCCTCGCGGCTCCAGATCAGCTTGACTGGCGTGCCCGGCAGCTCCTTGGCGATGGCCACCGCCTGGCGCACCCAGTCGTGCACCGCGCCGCGCCGGCCGAAGCCGCCACCCAGGTGCAGCTTGTAGACCTCGCAGGCGGAGGGCGGCAGGCCGGAGGCCTCCGACGCGGCGGCCAGCGCGGCCTCGCCGTTCTGCGTCGGCGTCCAGACCTCGCAGCGCTCCGGCGTCCACTTGGCCGTGGCGTTCATCACCTCCATCGTCGCGTGGTTCTGGTGCGGCGCGCTGTAGACGGCCTCGACCTTCTTCGCGACGCCAGCCAGCGCCGCGGCCACGTCGCCCTGCATGCTGCCCACGGCTGCTTCGGGTGCATCCAGGCCGGCCTTCAGCGTCGCGGCCACGTCGGCGCTGCCGAGCTTGGCGTGCGGGCCCTCGTCCCAGACGATGGGCAGCGCGTCAAGCGCCGTCTTGGCCCGCCACCAGGTGTCGGCCACCACGGCCACGGCCGTGTCGCCGACCTTGACGACCTTCTTCACGCCGGGCCGGCTTTCAATCGCCGCCGCGTCGAAGCTCTTGAGCTTGCCGCCGAAGACCGGACAGTCCTTGATGGCCGCATTCAGCATGTCGGGCAGCTTCAGGTCCATGCCGTAGACCTGCGAGCCGTCCAGCTTGGGGCGGGTGTCCAACCGCTTGATCGGCCGGCCGGCAATCTTCCAGTCCTTGGCGGCCTTCAGCGTGATGTTGTCCGGCGCGGCCAGCTTGGCCGCCTCGGCGGCGAGCTGGCCATAACCCAGCCGCCGGCCGGTGGCGGCGTGGACGACGCGGCCGGCGGCGGTGTCGCAGGTCTGCACCTGCACATTCCACTGGTTGGCCGCGGCCTGGATCAGCAGCGCGCGCGCCAGCGCGCCGCCCTTGCGCACGTACTCGTGCGACTCGCGCACGCCACGGCTGCCGCCCGTGCTCATGCTGCCCCAGGCGCGGTTGCGCGCCAGGTTCTGGCCGGGCGTGGGGTACTCGGTCTTCACCTTGGCCCAGTCACAGTCCAGCTCCTCGGCGACCAGCTGGGCCAGGCCGGTCAGCGTGCCCTGCCCCATCTCCGAGCGCGCGATGCGGATGACCACGGTCTCGTCCGGCAGGACCTGCACCCAGGCGTTCAGCTCGGGCGGTGCATCGGCCTGGGCAAGACCCGGCACGTGAAAGCCCACCATCAGGCCGCCGGCTGCGGCCGAGCTGGCGTGCAGGAAGCTCCTTCGATTCAGCGCGGCGCTCATGCCTGGCCCCCTTCGATGACGATGGGGATCTGCTTGCGCTGCACCTGACCGGCGGCCAGGTGGATGGCCGCACGCACGCGGTTGTAGGTGCCGCAGCGGCAGATGTTGGTCATCGCCGCGTCGATGTCTGCGTCGGTGGGCTTGGGTTTGCTCTTCAGCAGCGCCGCGGCAGCCATCAGCATGCCGCTCTGGCAGAAGCCGCACTGCGGCACGTCCAGCGCGTCCCAGGCCTTCTGCAGCGGGTGCGAGGCATTCGGCGCCAGGCCTTCGATGGTGGTGACCTTCTGCGCCACCGTCAGCGCCGAGGCCGGCATCACGCAGCTGCGCACCGGCGCGCCGTCGATGTGCACGGTGCAGGCGCCGCACTGGGCAACGCCGCAGCCGTACTTGGTGCCTGTGAGGCTCAGCTGCTCGCGCAGCACCCAGAGCAACGGGGTGTCGGCTTCCGCCTCGAACTGCACCCGCTTGCCGTTGACCGTCAACTCCGCCATGCCTGCTGCTCCCGTTCCGCCATCCGTGGCGGGCGCGGGCAGCCTAGCAGGGTCGGTGCCCGCCTGCCAGCGTCGCCCCAAAATCGAAATGATCCCCGGCCGGTCGTCGCGCTGGTGCCGTCCGGCATGCTGGACGAATGCCTCGGCTGAGTTCGCCGGACGCTCAGCGCGGCTCGGCGATGCGGTAGCCCACGCCCGGCTCGGTCAGCAGCACACGCGGCTCGCCAGGGTCCGCCTCCAGCTTGGCGCGCAACTGGCCCATGTAAAGGCGCAGGTAGTGGGTCTGCTCGGTGGCGTCCGCCCCCCACACGTCGGCCAGCAGGCGGCGGTGCGTGACGACCTGGCCGGCCTGGCGCACGAGGCGGGCCAGCAACTTGAACTCGGTGGGCGTGAGATGCACGTCGATGCCGTCACGCTTCACGCGGTGGGCCTGCAGGTCCACCTCCAGGCCGGCGCGCCGGTACGACGTGACGGCGGGCTGGGCCACCGTGCCACGGTGGCGCAGCGCCACACGCAGCCGCGCCAGCAGCTCGCCGATGCCGAAAGGCTTGACGAGGTAGTCGTCGGCGCCGGCGTCGAGCAGGCGGATCTTCTGGCCCTCCACCTGGCGGGCCGAGATGACGATGAGCGGCGTGGAGCGCTCGCGGCGCAGTGCCTGCAGCAGCTCCTCGCCGTCGCCGTCGGGCAGGCCCAGGTCCAGCAGCACGGCGTCGAGCTGGCCGGCATGGGTGAGCTGGGCCATCGCGTCGGCCAGGCTGGCGGCGGTCAGCACCTCGTAGCCTTCGACGGCCAGCGCCTCGCGCAGCGTGACGCGCAGCTCGCGGTCGTCTTCGACGAGCAGCAGCTTCATGGCGCGGCTTCGGGCAGTTCTGGCGCGGCGCGCAGCGGCAGGCGGAACTCGAAGCTGCAGCCGCCATGCCCACGCGGGCGCAGGCTCAAGGAGCCCGCATGTGCCTCGGCAATCGCGCGGCACACGGCCAGGCCCACGCCGGCGCCGGGCGGGCGCTGGGAGAAGGCGGCCAGATCGCCGCGCTGGAAGGCGTCGAACACGCGGTCGCGCCAAGCGGGGGCGATACCCTGGCCGCGGTCGCGCACGGCGAACAGCGCTTCGCCACCGACACGGCGCACGACCAGCTCGACCGCTGCCTCGGCGGGGCTGTACTTCAAGGCGTTGTCGAGGAGGTTGTCCAGCAGCTGCGACATCAGGGCCGCATCACACCACAGCAGCGGCAGCTCGGGCTCGATGCGCGCCTTCACGCGGTCGCCGTCCGGGCGGCGGCGCACGCGCCGCAAGGCGGCGCCGACGATCTCCTCGGCCGACTCCCAGTCACTGCGCAGCGCCACGCCGGGTGCACCCAGGCGAGCGAGCTGCAGCGTGTTGTCGGTCAGGCGCACCAGGCGGGCCGTCTCGTCCAGGATGCGCCCGGCCAGCTCCTGGCGCTGGGCATGCGACAGGCGCTCGCCCTGCGTCTGCAGCGCCGACGCCGAGCCCATGATGGTGGCCAGCGGCGTGCGGTAGTCGTGCGAGATGGCGGCCAGCATGGCGTTGCGCGTGGACTGGGTCTCGGCCAGCTCGCCGGCGCGGCGCGCCTCGTCCTGTACGCAGCGGCGCTGCAAGGCCAGGCCCATCTGGTCGCACAAGGCCTGGACGTGGGCGAGGTAGTCGGGCGCCAGCGTGGCGTTGCCCAGGCCGCGCAGCGTGACGGCGCCCAGCGCCGCCTGGACCCCAAGGCGCTGGCCGCGCAGCGGCAGGTAGAGGTCGGGCTCGCCGGCATGGTGGTCGGTGCCGGGGCCCAAAGCGCGGCCGCTGTCGGCGCACAGCTGCAGGCCGGCCATCGCGTTGCCGTCGGGCTCGCCGATCACGATGTCGGGCTCGCCGCACGCCGGCCGCAGCAGCGCGGCCGTCGGCAGGCCCACCAGGTCGGATAACGCCTGCAGCAGTTCATGCGCGTGCACTTCGGGCCGGTCGGCGTCGCGCATCAGGTCGCCGAACTCGCGCAGCGCGCGCTCCAGCTGGGCCGCCCGCTGCGCCGCGCGCAAGCCCTCCCAGGCGCGGCGCAGTTGCCAGCCGACCCAGGCCAGCGCCATCAGCGAACCGGTGGCGATCCACGGCAGGAACTGGACGATGGGGCGGGGGATCATGGGGTCGCGGAGTTTAGGCGGCTGCCACGATCGCCTCCGGCTTGGCGAGCCTGTCCTTCACCAGCCCAGCCAGCAGCACGTCCACCAGCGTGCCGCCCTGTCCGCCTGTCTGCGAACCGCCGCCCACCAGCACCTCGGGCACCAGCTGCACGCCCGCACCGGCCAGCGCCTGCGCCACCTGCACGATGGCGTAGTTGCCCGACTCCATCGAGCCGATCTTCTGGCGGATGACCTCGGCCTCGGCCTCGCCGATGGCCAGCGTCCGGCCGGCCTCGGCCTGGCCGGTCACGCGCGTGACTTCGGCGTCCGCCTCGGCGGTGATCTTCTTGGAGCGCGCCGCGCCATCGGCCGTCTTCACCGCGGCCTGCGCGCTGAACTCGGCGATGGCGACCTTGCGCTCGGCGTCCACCACCTGGGCCTGCGTGCGGGCCAGCGCCGTCGCCTGTTCCAGCTGCTGGCGCACGCCTTGCGCCTCCACCTGTATCGTGAACGTGACCTTCTCCTGCTCGGCCAGCTTGCGGTCGGTCAGCGTCTTCATCAGCTCGGCGGGCGGCACGATGTCGCCGATCAGCGTCTCCACCGCGCCCACGTCGTAGGCCTTCAGCGCCGCGGCGATCGCGGCCTTGGCTTCGGCCTGGCGCTCGCTGCGCTTCTTCAGGAAGTCGATGACGTCGGAGTTCTGCGCCGCGTTGCGGAAGTAGTTGCCGATGGTGGGCTCCAGCACCTGCGTGACCAGCGCCTCCATGCTGCCGAACCGGGCGATGACCTTGGGCGCGTCGTTGCGCGGGATGTGGATGATCTGGCTCACGTCCAGGTTGAACGTGAAGCCGTCGGCCGAGCGCACGGTGATGGTGGACAGGTTGGCGTCCAGCTTGTGCGCCTCGGTCTTGCCGGTGGCCCAGTTCAGCACGACGTTGGCGGTGGGCACGACGCGCACCTTGTGGGTGTAGGTGTTGATGGCGTACTTGCCCGGGTCCAGCACGTCCACCCACACACCCTTCTCGCCGCGGCGGACCATGTTGGCGTGGCGGAAGCCCTCGCCCGTCACGTCCACGCCGGCGCCGCCGACGAAGGCCACGACGACGCCCACCGACGCGATAGGCACCTCGGTCATGTCGATGATCTCGACGGTGGCGAACATCGGGTTGATGAAGTAGCGGCCGGCCAGCAGCACCTGCTCCTGCAAGCCCTTGGTGCCGCCGGCGTTGACGAAGGACTGCGGGTCCTGGAAGACGTTGTGGCCCGGCACTTCGGGGCCGGCGATCTCACCGGTGGTCAGCGACGCGCCTTCGCGGGTCGTGACGATGCCGACCTTGTTGTCGGGCACGTCGGTCACCTGCACCTGCATGACCTTGAAGAGCCCGGGGTTGATGCGGTACTTGCCTTGCGGGATGACGCTCATCTGCGGGCCGCGTTCGCCGCCGCCGTCCATGAAGGCGCGGGCATCCTGGAAGCTGTCACAGGCCACCGCGCGGCCGATGACGCGGCCACCGGCGAGCGGCCGGCCGTCGCGCGCCTCGACGATGCCGATCTTGCCGGGCTCGATGACGGTCATGCGCTCCAGGCGCACGGTGAACAGCAGCGTGTTGATGCGCCAGGCGCCGGGCGGCACCACGCTGGTCTGCAGGCCACGCTCGCCGCCGGCGAGGAAGGCACGTGCGTCCTGGAAGTTGTCGCAGTCCACATGGCGGGCCAGCACGCGGCCGTCGGGCAGCGGCAGGCCGTCGCAGGCTTCGACGATGCCGATGGCGTCATCGGGCACGACGGTGAACTTGACCAGCTCGACCTGGTATTGCCACGGCCACAGGCCCACGTGCAGACCCGGCGCCAGCGTGTCGGCCTGCAGGCCGGCCTCGCCGAACAGCGCGACGATGCGGCCGGGCGGCAGCTCGCGATGGCGGCCGAACAGCACGAAGCCCTTGGTGACGGTGCCGATGGAGTCATCCGGCACGATGACGAAACCGAACAGGCGCAGCGTGCGCTTGTAAAAGACCAGGGCCAGCAGCACGACGGCGGCCAGCACCGTCAGCCAGGGGTTGGCGACCGGGAAGAGCAGGATGTCCATACGGAGCACGGCGGTGAAGAGGCCCCCACTGTGCTCAGCACCGCGTCAGGGACGCATAAGGATGGCCTTCTCCACGTCGCGCCACGGCACCAGCTTGAAATTCTGCGGCCCCAGCGGCAGGCGCTTGTGGCCGTCCTGCACGACCAGCACGCCGTCGGCATACGGCCCGCCCAGGTTGGCGGCGCTCAGGTCCAGGCCGTCGGTCTCGGAGACGCCGTCGATGCCCAACGCCACGTTCGTGCCGATGGCAAAGCTGCCGCGCTGCGCGAACGGCGGCCGCGTGTCGTAGACGGCGTAGGAGTCGCTGCCCTGCGACGACACCACCAACCAGCCGCGGCCGGGGTGGATGGCCATGCCTTCGACGTCGGCCGTCAGGCCCGGCCCCACCGGGATGACCAGCTGCGGCGCGCTGTTCGCCGTGGCCAGGTCTTGCCGCCAGATGCCACGCTTTTCTTCGCCGACAAAGAGTGCCTGCTGCGCCTCGTCGACGACGCAGCCCTCCGGCTGGCTGGCCAGGCGGAACTCACTGACCGGCTCGGCGCGCCAGGTCTTGCCCGCCAGGCTCAGCCTGAGCTGCAGCACGCGGCCGTCCTTGTCGTTGGGGAAGACGTCCAGCCCGCCGTCGGCGTTGCGGCCGACGCAGACGCCGTAGATGTCGGCCAGGCTGGTCTTGAGCCGCGCCAGCTCGGTGACGCGTCCGGCGGGCGAGATGCCGAACAGCACCAGGCCGGCCTCGTCGCGCTGCGTGGCCACGGCCAGGTCCAGCCTGCGGCCGGCATAGGCCAGGCCCTGGCGCAGGTCGACGTTGTTGATGCGCCCGACGGCCAAGAACTGGCGCTCACGCCCATCCAGGCCGTAGACGGCCAGGCCGCGCTTTTTGTCGGTGGCGAGGATGAGGCTTTGCGCGCCGCGCCGCGGGTGCACCCAGATGGCGGGGTCATCCGCCGCGTCGCCGGCCTCGCGCACGGGTTGGGTCTGGCCGCTGGGCAAGACCACGGGCGGGCGTGCGGCCGCCGGCGCGGCGGGATGGTCGGCGAGCCAGGCCTCGAGCCGTGCGTTCAGTGCCTTGCCGTTGGACGCGGCATCGGCCAGCAGCAGGCGCCGGCCTGCGCGCTCCGCATTGGCCGACAGCGCCCACAGGCCCACGTCGGGTTCGGCGACGTAGAGCGTCGCCTCGGCGTCGCGAGCGCGGCAGGCGCTGGGCTCCAGCGGCGTGGCCAGGCGCTGCACCGGCAGCGCACGCTCGCCATCGATCAGCCACTGCTCCGACAACCCCTCCTTGCCGAGCAGGAAGAGCTGCAGCAGGCCTTGCGGGTCGCGGTACAGGCACAGCTGCGCGACGTCCAGCGCGGGGGCCGGCCAGGCGGCGGCGCGCGCCAGCTGGCCCTGCCTGGCGCGCCACAGCTGGATCTGGCCGCTGTCGGTGTCCTGCAACACGGCCAGCGCGCCGTCGTCGCTGCGCTGGTCCATGTGCTTGGCGCGCACCGCATGGCGGGCCAGCAGCCCGCCGGCGTCGTCGTGCAGCTCCAGCGCCGCCTTGCCCAGCACGAAACGGTCGGCCTGCGCGCCGCCGACACAGGCCAAAAGGGCCAGGCCCAGAAGAAGCCGCTGCATCAGAACAGGCTCCACTTCGCGCCGACCTTGAACGTGCGGCCATAACGCTCGTACTGCGCGTTCTGCGCCGGCGTGGCCTGGTAGACGTAGTAGGCCTGGTTGGTCAGGTTGGCAGCCTCGAAGCTGAGCTCCAGCTGTTGGCTGGCCGCGTACTTGAGCGAGAAATCCAGCTGCTTCTGGCCGTCCACGCGCAAGTCCTTGGCCGGGTCGAAGACGCTGCCGACCTCGATCAGGTAGGACGATTGCCGGTTCATCGCCAGCCGGGTGCTGACGCCCTGGCCCTCCCACCCCAGGCTGAGGTTGAAGCTGCGGTCCGACTGGCTGGGCAGGCTGATGTCGCGGCTCTTCCACACGCCTTCGTCGTAGCCGCCCACGCGCGCCTTGGAATGCACGAAGGTCGCGTTGGCGCCGACGATCAAGCCGTTGAACGGTGCCGGCAGGCTGCGCAGCACCTGCGCATAGGCCAGCTCGACGCCGCGCAGCTTGGCGCTGTCGCCGTTGGCGTAGGTGTTGACCTGCGAGTAGCCGGTCCAGCCCGGGGCTGCCTGCCAGGTCGGTCTGGAAGACGAAGTCCTTGATGCGCTTCGTGAACACGAAGGCCGACAGCGTGCCGTCGCGGCCCAGGCCTTGCTCCAGGCCGAAGTCCAGGTTGCGTGAGCGCAGCGGCTTCAGGTTGGGGTTGCCGAGCTCGGCCTCGTCGCCGTCGACGATCTTGCCCGGCGACAGCTGCTCGAAGCTGGGTCGCACCAGCGAGTTCGTCAGCGCGGCGCGCAGCAGCAGCTGGTTGCCGAGGTTCTGGCGCAGCAGCAAGGCCGGCAGCCAGTGCGTGCTGCGCGTGTCCACGCTGATGGGCTGGGCCGCGTCGTCCACCAGTGCCATGCCGCGCGCCTTGAAGGTGATGCGCTCCATGCGCAGGCCACCGAGCAGCTGCAGGCCGCCGCGCTCCCAGGTGGCCTGGGCATAGGCGGCGTCGAGGTTCTCCTTCATGTCGAAGTCGCCGGTGACGGAGTCGGCCACGTCGCGCGAGCCGGCCAGGTCGACGCCCTTCCACAGCGCCCGCGCCTTGTCGGCGTCGGCCACCAGGCCGAAGCTGCCCCAGGGGTAATCGACTGGCTCGCCGCCGGCGATCGCCGCGAAGGTCGGCGTGCCAATGGTCTTGCCCTTGAGCTTGTAGGCCTCCTGCAGGTTGTCCTTGTGCCGGCGCGTGGCCTTGGCGCCAGCCTTGACCTCCAGGCTGTCGCCGCCGCCCAGTTCTAAGGCGCGCTTGACGTCGAGCTTCACATGCTCGACGCGGTCACGCGCCTCGCTGTCCTCGATCTTGAAGTTGTTGAGCTTGTAGAGCGCCGCGTCGCGCAGCGTGGCTGGCGCCTGCAGCACCGGGCGCTGGCTGTCCAGAAAGCCCAGGCCGCTGAACTTGGCGTCGAAGGCCGACGAGGCCAGCGAGTTGGGCGTGTCTTCCTCGGCGCGGCCCACGCCGGCTTCGGCACTGCCCTCCCAGGCGTCCACGGTCAGCTTGCCGCCCAGCGTCAGCGAGCTGGTCTTGGCCACCTCGCGGCGGTCCTTCAGGCCGCGCGAGGCGGTGCCGCCGCCCAGCTCGCCCGGGGCCTGCGCCGCGTTGAGCGCGACCTTGACGGACTGGCGTGTCTCTTCGTCGGTGAAGCGGCTGCTGAAGCCGCGCAGGTACAGCGCCTGGCCGGCCGCGGGGCGCCAGTCCAGGCTCACCGCCGCGCCGACGCGCGAACGCAGGATGCTGTAGCGGCGCAGCTCGAAGGACGCCAGCTTGCCGCCCTCCCAGGCACCGCCGGTCTCGACGTTGTCGCTGGCGAAGCGGCGCTGGTCGCTGGACAGCGACACGGCCAGGCCCAACTGGCCGTCGGCAAAGCGGTCTGCAAAGGTCAGCGAAGCGCGCGGGCGCGCCTTGCCGAGGTTGCTGTCGTGGTTGAGGCCGGCGTCCAGCACCAGCAGACGGCCCTTCACGTCGAAGGCCGTCAGCGTGTTGACGCTGACGCTGCCGCCCAGGCTGTTCGCGTCCACGTCGGGCGTCAGCGTCTTGTTGACTTCCAGGGAACGGATCAGGCCGGCCGGCACCACGTCCAGCCCCGGCGCGCGCCGGCCCGCTTCGGAGGCCGGCACGGTGGCGCCGTTGATGGTGACGTTGTTGTAGTCCGAGCCCAGACCGCGCACCCGCACGAAGCGGCCCTCGCCCTGGTCGCGCTCCACCGTCACGCCCGGCAGCCGGGCCAACGCCTCGGCGGCGTTGCTGTCGGGCAGCTGGCCGATGCCGTCGGCATGCACGACGCTGAGCACGCCCTGCGCCTCGCGCTGCTTGTCCAGCGCCGACTGCAGGCTTGCGCGCTGGCCGGTGACGACGATGGTGTCCAGCTGCCTGGGCGGCGTCTGCGCCTGGGCCGAGAAGGCCAGGCCCAGGGCCAGGCAGAGCAGGCTGGGGCGCGGGAGATGGTTCGAGTTCATTGCGGAAGCCGGGTTGTGAATGGCCGCGATGCTCGCGACCGCCCGTGGCGCCCGTTTGACGGAACCGTCACACAGGCCGGGTGGCGCAGGCCAGGGGCCGCGCTTGAGCCGATCCGACTCCCCCGGCGCGGCTTCCCAACGCTGTCACACGACGTTCATACGATGACCGGATGACACGCCTGACCCTGCCATCGCCCCGGCCCAGCCTGCCGCTGAACCTGCTGGCCCGGGAGTTCTTCTACCCCGCGCTGAGCCTGCTGCTGGCCGGGCTGACGCTGGCCTTCGCCGGCCTGGGCAGCCTCAAGCCGCTGGCTGAATGGCACTGGATGGACGTGCTGGGCGAGGGCGGCATGGCGCTGATGGTGGGCGTGTGGCTGGTCTATGTGCGCGGCAGCCGGCCGGCCGGCCGCGTGACGACCTGGCTGACGCTGGGCCTGGCGGCCATGCTGGTGGGCGAATGGGTGGACGCGCTGGACGAGGTCTGGCGCCTGCCCAAGGCCATGGTCTGGGACAACTGGCTGGAGGCCCTCACGCCGCTGGGCATGCTGCTGCTGACGGTGGGCCTGCACCACTGGCGCCAGGAGCAGCGCGTGCTGAGCGGCCAGCTGGCGCAGCGCGAGCGCTTCCTGCGCGACCACCGCGCGGTCGACCGCGTCACGCAGCTGGCCGACGCGGGCTACATGGCCGCGCAGATCCAGCTCGAGCGCGGCCTGGGCCGCCCGGGCTGTGTGCTGATGCTGGGCTTCGAGGGCTTTGACGGCCTGGTGCGCGAGCAAGGCATCGGCGCCGCCGACCATGCCCTGCAGGCCGCCAGCCTGACGCTGCTGCTGAACCTGCGCGCCGACGACCTGCTGTGCCGCTATGCCGGTGACCGTTTCGTCGTGCTGCTGCCCGGCTGCAGCGATGCCGAGGGCCGGCAGCTGGCCCACGAGCTGCAGGCCGCGTTGGCGCAGCTGAACTTCAACGGGCGCGACGGCCGCCGCCTGCGCCTGCCGGTGCGCACCGCGCTGCTCGGCACCACGGGCACCGAGGCGCCCGAGCAACTGCTGCTGGGCCTGCTCCAGCGCCTATGAACCTGCAGTCCCAGCTCGACGCGCTGTTGCCGCAGGGACTGGGCGGCGACGCCGGGCTGCCGCCCTACGAGATCGACACCGCCTGCCTGCCGGTGGCCGACCATGCGGCGCTGCTGGCCGAGTTCGCCCACCACCGCGGCGTCGCCCTGCCCTGGCCCGAAGCGCCGCTGATCTCGCCGCGCCAGCTGCTGGACCTGCTGGCGCCGCTGCGCGAAGCCGGCGCGGACAGCGCCTTTGCGCTGGGCCAGTTGCTGCTGCCCGGCCACTACGGCCTGGCCAGCCAGGCGCTGCTGCAGGCCGGTGGCCTGGTCGACATGCTGCAGCTGCTGTGCCGCCACGCCGGCCGGCTCACGCCGCTGCTGACGCCGCGGCTGCTGATCGACGAGCACGAGCTGATGCTCGTCTGGACCGACGCCTGCGGCCTGCCGGCGGGGTTGCGCGGCTTCATCGTCGACCTGCACATGAGCGCCGTGGCCGGCCTGTGCGCCTGGCGCGGCGGCGGACGGCTGCCCTGGCGTTTCAGCTTCAACCGCACCGCGCCACGCGACCTGGCCCAGCATGCCGTGCACCTGGGGCCGGCGCTGCACTTCGGCTGCCCGGTCGACGCGATGCGCCTGCCGCGGGCCTGCGCCGAGGCGCCCTGGCCCGGCGCGCAGGCACCCGGGCTGGCCGCGACCGCGCTGGCCCGCCAGGCCGACCCGCAAGCGCTGCGCCGCGGCCTGCTGGCYGCCCTGGGCGACCGACTGGTGCGCCAACTGGCCGAGCCGCCCGGCCTGGAACTGCTGGCCGCCGGGTTCGGCATGAGCCCTGCCACCTTCAAGCGCCGGCTGGCCCGCCACGGCACGCACTATCAGGCCGAGGTCGACCGCATGCGTGCCCACGTGGCGCTGTACCTGCTGGGCCCGCGCGGTCAGGGCCGCGATGCGGTGGCGCAGGCCCTGGGCTATTTCGACGGCGCCAACTTCCGCCGCTCGTTCAAGCGCTGGACCGGTGTTGCGCCGGGCGCCTGGGTGTCGCCGGGCGCCGTGCTCGGCTGAGCGCCGCGCAAAAAAAGAAACCCCGGCACGAAGCCGGGGCTGAAACCGTCTTCCGCTGTCACGGTAGACGCCTGCTCAGGGAGGAACAGCAGGGGGCCTAAGCCCATAGCCAATGTAGCGCGCGGTGCGGCGCACGGCTGTAGGACGAGAGGCCGTCGGGTGATCCCGCCTCAGGTGGGCGCGACCTGCACCACCGTCTTGCCGAAGTTGCCGCCCTGCAGCAGCCGCGCCAGCGCCTGGGGCGCCTGATCCAGGCCCACGACGAGGTCCTCGCGCAACTTGACGCGCCCCTCGGCCAGCCAGGCACTCATCTCGCGCCGGAAACTGTCGAAGCGGTCGCCGTAGTGGTCCAGGATGATGAAGCCCTGCATGCGGATGCGCTTTTGCAGCAGTGTGGCGATCAGCTGCGGGCGGCGGTCCGGGCCGGCCGGCGGCGTGGCGTCGTTGTAGTGGGCGATGAAGCCGCACACCGGCACACGGGCGTGCAGGTTCAGCAGCGGCAGCACGGCGTCGAAGACCTCGCCGCCGACGTTCTCGAAGTAGACATCTATGCCCTGCGGGCAGGCGGCCGCCAACTGCTCGGCCCAGCCCGGCACGTGGCGGTCCACGCAGGCGTCGAAGCCCAGTAACTCGACGGCATGGCGGCATTTGTCCGCGCCGCCGGCGATGCCCACGACGCGCGCGCCCTTGAGCTTGGCCAGCTGCCCGACGATGGCGCCCACCGCGCCGGTCGCCGCGGCCACGACGACGGTCTCGCCCGGCTTGGGCTGGCCGATGTCCAGCAGCCCGACATAGGCCGTGAAGCCCGGCATGCCCAGGCCGCCCAGCGCCAGCGACGGCTGGCCCAGGTCGCCCAGCGCCAGCAGGTCGCTGCCGTCGGACAGCGCGTAGTCCTGCCAGCCGGCGTTGGACAGCACCAGCTCGCCCTCGCGCCAACCGGTGTGGCGCGACGCGACGACGCGGCTGACGGTGCCGCCCACCATCGCGCCACCCAGCGGCACGGGCGGCGCGTAGCCGGGGCCTACCGGGTCCATCAGGTTGCGCATGTAGGGGTCGATGGACAGGTAGAGCGTGCGCAGCAGCACCTGGCCGTCGGCGGGCACCGGAACGGGCTGGGTGTCGAGCCGGAAGTGCTCCGGCCCGGGCAGGCCCTGTGGATAGGCGGCGAGCGTGATGCGGCGATTGATGTCGTGGGTGGTCATGGCGTTTTCCGGTGAGGTTCAGGTATTGGCAGCACGCGGGCCGTGGCGCAGCGTCAGCAGCGTGCCCAGCGTCAGCGCGACGACGGCGAAGGCCGGGCCGCCCAGCGCGCCGATGTGGTCCACCAGCATCCCGCCGCCGATGGCGCCGCTGGCAATGGCGATCTGGAAGCCCGCCACCAGCAGGCCGCCGGCGCCCTCGGCCTGGTCGGGCGCGGCGCGGACAATCCAGGTCTGAAAACCCACCGGGAAGGCGCCGAAGGCAAAGCCCCACAACGTCACGGCCACTGCCGTGACGGCCATGGACTGGCCCGCCACCAGCAGGCTGGCGGCCAGCACGGCAATCAGCACGCCGCCGGCGACGATGGCGTGGCGCTCGCTGCGCCCGGCCAGCCAGCCGCCCGCCAGGTTGCCGAAGAAGCCGGCGACGCCGTAGGCGAGCAGCACGGCCGACACGGCACCGACGGACAGGTGCGTCACCTGCTCCATCAGCGGGCGGATGTAGGTGAAGCCGGCAAAGTGGCCCGAGATGACGAGCAGCACCGCCAGCAGCGCCACGCGCACCGGCGGGCGCCGCAGCAGCTCGCCCAGCACGCGCAGGCTGGGGTTGTCGCGCGGCGGCAGCGCCGGCAATGTGACGAACTGCACCGCCAGCGTGACGACGCTGACGACGCCCGCCGCGATGAAGGGGCTGCGCCAGCCCCACAAGTCGCCCATCCAGGCGCCGACCGGCGCCGCGCAGACGGTGGCCACCGACACGCCGGTGAGGATGAGCGACATCGCGCGGGCGAACAGGCCCTCGGGCACCAGCCGCAGGGCGAGCGCCGCCGACATCGACCAGAACCCACCCAGCGCAATGCCCAGCAGCACGCGGGCCACCAGCAGCAGGCCCAGGCTGCTGGCCGTGGCGGCGATGAGGTTGGACAGCACCAGCAGCAGGCTGAACGCCAGCATGACGGCCTTGCGGTCCAACCGGCGCGTCAACAGCGGCAGCGAGGGCGCGGCCATGGCGCCGACCAGGGCCGTGGCGGTCACCGCCTGGCCGGCCGCGCCGTCGCTGACGCCCAGATCGGCAGCCATCGCGGTCAGCAGGCTGGCGGGCAGGAACTCGGCCATGACCAGGCCGAAGACCCCCATGGTGAGCGAGGCGACGGCGGGCCAGTTGGCCGACGGCGCGGCGGATGCAACCGGCCGGGCGGGCGCGGCGACGGCATCA
The DNA here is from genome assembly GCF_056406315.1 of Roseateles sp. P1_C6. NCBI lineage: Bacteria > Pseudomonadati > Pseudomonadota > Betaproteobacteria > Burkholderiales > Sphaerotilaceae > Roseateles > Roseateles sp. P1_C6. Next base: position 74,038 of record NZ_JBFUAK010000002.1, on the reverse strand, counting down.
AGGCAGGTGGAGCAGGGAGAGGACGACAAAGCAAACCCTTGGTCTGAACGGTGTCGTCATGCTAGGAATAGCATGCCGGCGCTTCCATACCGAAAGAGCCGAAATGCTTGACTTTTCGTCCAAGCCTGCGGTCCGCGACGCCGGCGCACGCGACCCGCTGACCGAAATCCTGCTGGGCCTGCGCCTGGACGGCGTCGAGTACGGCCGCTGCATCCTGCGCGCGCCCTGGGCGGTGGCCTTCCCCGCGCAGCGCTCGGCGCGCTTTCACTTCGTCGGCGCCGGCGGCTGCTGGCTGCGCACGGCGACGACCGACTGGGTGCGCCTGGCGCCCGGCGACGCGGTGCTGCTGCCGCGCGGCAGCTTCCACGTGCTGGCCAGCTCGCCGGACGTGCCGGCGGTGGACATCGACTCCCTGTCGCGCGTCGCCGTGGCCGACAACATCTACCTCGTGGGCGGCGACCAGTGCGCCGTGCGTCGCGTGGCCGACGGGGCCGATGCAGCCGAGGCCGCGGCGGCCGACGTGATGTTCTGCGGCGCGCTGCGCTTCAACCTGGACCCGCTGCACCCCCTCATCGCGATGATGCCGGAGCTGATGCTGACGGGCGAGCTGGCCCAGCGCGACGCCACCGTGCCGGCGCTGCTGGAGGCGATGGAGCGCGAGGTCGCACTGGACCGCATCGGTGCCTGCGGCATCATCGCCCGCCTGGCCGATGCGCTGTCCGCCAGCATCATCCGCGCCTGGGTGGAATGCGCCTGCAGCAACGCCACCGGCTGGGTGGCCGCGGTGCGCTGCCCCAAGATCGGCAAGGTCATCGCCGCCATCCACGCCGACCCCGAACGCGACTGGAGCGTGCCGCAGCTGGCCGACGTGATGGGCGCCTCGCGCTCGAGCTTCGCCGACGCCTTCACGCGCACCATGGGCGAGAGCCCGGCGCGCTACGTCTCCAAGATCAAGATGTTTCAGGCCCGGCGCTGGATCGCGCAGGACGGCATGCGCGTGGCCGTGGCCGCCGACCGGCTGGGCTACGACTCCGAAGCCTCGTTCAGCCGGGCCTTCAAACGCGTCATCGGCCACGCGCCCAGCTCGGCCCGGGCCGGCTGAAACGCCATTTCGGATTCAGGGCGGCGCCAGAACTGCCGCTTGACCGTGAGAAATCGCATGATCCGCGGATACCTGGTGTATCGGTCTGTGATAGTCCGACCCGGCACCGCACTGCATCCCTAGACTCGCGGCTCGCGCACTGGGCGCTGGAGGATGCAGTCCATGATCCCTCACTTTGAAGCGAGCCACGGCTTGCCAACAAACCCCTCACACACACCGCCGCTGGTGCTGGACAGCGGCTTCGGCGGCCTCGAGGGAGAGGCCCTCGGCCTCGTCGAGCGCCGCTATGGCGACCGCGGCCTGAACATTGGCCGCGAGCGCTACAGCTGCCGCGACCAAGACGGCGACATCGTTTGCACCGCACGCGACGAGGGCCGCATCGTCGGCACCCTGTCCGTGCGCTTCGACGGCACCGGGGGGCTGCATGCCGACCTGTTGTTCAAGCAAGAGCTGGACGGCTGGCGGGCGGAGGGTGTCAAGCTGTGCGAATTCGGCGGCCTGGCCGTGGACAAGCATTCTCACGAACCCAAGCGCGTGCTGGCGCAGATCTTCCATCTCGGCTACCTGCATGCGCACCGGCGCGCCGGCTGCGAGCGCCTCGTCATTGAGGTCAATCCGCGCCACGTCGGCTTCTACCGCCGTTGCCTGGGACTGGTGCCCCGCACCGCCGCCCGCCACAACCCACGAGTCAACGCACCGGCCGTGCTGATGAGCATCGACCTGGCCGAAGTGCGCGAGCAGATCTCACTGTGGGGCGGCCACCCCGAGTCATTGGCCTCGGCGCGCAGCCTCTACCCGCTGGCCTGGGGCGCAGCGGCCGAAGCCACCATGCTGGCCCGCCTGTCCCAGGCGTGAGAGTCATCTCGCACCCGACCTGACGGGTCTGAACCTGCAGCCCGGAACGGAAAACGCCCAGGCCGCGAACGACCTGGGCGCCTTGATTTCTTGGCCTGCCCGGAGGGACTCGAACCCCCGACCTGCTGCTTAGAAGGCAGCTGCTCTATCCAGTTGAGCTACGGGCAGACGGTGCGGATTAGATCAGCACGTTGATGATGGCGTTGCCGATGCCCATCAATGCGGCACCGGAGATCAGGCCGGCGCAGATGGGCTCCATGCCGTCGACCCACACGCGCCAGCCCGGCGTGCCGGCCGTCTTGTGCTTGCGGCCCATGATGAAGAAGACCAGCGCGCCGAGGAACATCGCCAGCACCGACTCCGGCGGCAGCACGACGCCCAGGCCGGTCGCGACGGCGGAGAGCTGGAAGCGGCCCTTGGTCTTGATGCGTGCCACTTCCATGACCACGGCGGCGACGGCGGCCACGGCCATGGAGATCAGCGCCGACGTCGGCAGGCCCTTCAGACCCTTGGCGATGATGTCGGCCACGCCCTTCCACTGCAGCGCGGCGGGCATCGCGAACTGGTCGGACACCAGCGTCGCGACGCTGCGCACGCCGTTGGCGTCAGGCGTCAGGAACAACAGGAAGAACAGCGGTACGCAGAACAGCACGCCGGCCAGGTTGCCGATGACGTGGCCGATGGCCTGGTGGCGCGGCTTGCCGCCCAGCATGTAGCCGGGCTTGATGTCGGACAGCAGGTTGGCCGCGTTGGACGCGATCTCGCTGGTCATGCCGGCCGGCAGCAGGTTGGAGCCGGGGTTGCTGCGGTCGATGGCGCCCATCGTGAACTGCGTGATCTTGGACAGCGAGCCCGTCGGCGTCCACGAGGTCAGCGCCATCGAGTTCGTGCAGATGATGGTCAGCACGAAGATCAGCGGCAACGACACCAGCGCCAGCCAGAACGGCACGCCGAAGAAGACGTGGGTCACGTAGCTGCCCAGCACGCTGAACACCGGCACGCCGATGTAGCTGATCCACAGCGGCACTTCGATGTCCTTCAGCAGGTCGTTGCCCGCACCGGCGGCGCCCGCGGCGGCCGGCACCTTGCGCTTGAACGCGCTCGTGAAGATCTCGGGCTTGGCCAGCAGGCCCACCAGCGCGCCGACGACCATCATCGTCACGCCCCACCACAGCGACCACTGGTTGACGATCTCGGCGCGGTTCAGCGGCACCAGCACGCCATTGGCGCCGATGCGCGGCGCGATGTCGCCGGCCTGGATCATGATGGGCGCCAGCACGACGAAGTTGATGAACGCGCCGAGGAAGCAGCTCGTCGCCACCGCGATGCCCATCAGGCCGCCGACGCCCAGCATGGCGGCGTCCAGCGTCAGGCGCAGGCCCAACTGGCGGATGTCGGTGCCCAGGATGGTGGGGATCAGCGACGTCGTCTTGCCGGCCCAGGCGTAGTAGTACTGGTCCAGGCGCTCGTGCAGGAACCAGGGCTCCTTCAGGCCGGCCCACTTGTCCAGCATCAGGATCTTGAACTGCACCAGCTTCATCCAGCCATCGCTGACGATGGCCTGGTACAGCGCCGTGAAGCCGCCGACGACGCCCAGCAGCTTGGCCTTGAAGACGCCTTCGTCACCGGCGCCGTGGTACAGGGAGTCCAGCACCACGCCGCAGGCGCGTCCTTCCGGGAAGGGGGCCTGGTCTTCGTTGATGAAGCGACGCTTCAGCGGGAAGGCCAGCAGCACGCCGATCAGCGCGACGACGAAGATCCAGATCATCAGCTGCCACCAGGCCGGGATGACGCCGGTGACCAGCATGTAGGCCGCAAGACTCGAAAACAGCGGCGTGATGACGTACCCGGCCGCGGTCGCGATGGACTGGGTGCAGTTGTTCTCGAGGATGGTGTAGTCCTGCGCGAAGCCGCTGGCATGCAGCGCGCGGAACAGCGCAAAGGCCAGGATCACGGAGGTCAGGCCCACGCCGATGGCGATGCCGGTCTTGGCGCCGATGTACAGACCCGTGGCCGACAGGATGCCGCCGAGCAGGAAGCCGGTGAAGCCCGAGCGCAGTGTCAGCTGGGCCATGTCGCCGCGGAACACGTTCTTGAACCACCACTCGTCCTTTTGGGCGCGGGTCCAGGTGGCGATCTGCTCGTCGGTCAGGTGTTGGAGTGCCATGGGTCTCGGGCGCGGCTTGTGGCCACGTCGGGGTTGCAGCAAAAGCCCGGGATTGTCCCGGCCGACCGCTCGGTCGGCCTTCGGGGGATGCCCTCGGATCGCGGCCCCCGGATGCGGGGGCCTCAAAAAAACAAACCCGCCGTCGGCGCGGGCCGGCGGCGGGTTGTCGATGAAGGTTTGGTCGGGGCGGCGGGATTCGAACTCGCGACCCTCTGCTCCCAAAGCAGATGCGCTACCAGGCTGCGCTACGCCCCGATCAAGCCGATCATTCTAGCTGACGGGAATGAAGCGCCCCGTTCCGCTGATCAGCGCGGCCCGAACCGGCTCGCCCGGCTGCAGTATTTGGACGGCCGCGACATAGCCGCGCATCTGCGCCAGATAGGCCGGTTCGCGCTCCGGCGTGGCGCCCAGCTTGTAGTCCAGCACCCACCAATGGCCGTCGTCCAGTTGCACGAGGCGGTCGATGCGTTGATCCTTCTCGCTGTCCGCGCCCTGCCCCACGGCCACCTCGTTGCCGGCCCACCGCAGCCGGGTCGGGTCGAAGAAGGGCCGGCAATCGGGGCTGGCCAGGATGGCCTGGGCGGCCTGGGCGAGCTGCTCGCGTGCCTTGGCATTCAGGCCGAAGGCCTGCGACGCGGCGGCCATCAGCACCGCGAGCGGCTGCGTCTGGCCCGGTGTCGAGGCCCACTCCAGCACGCGATGCAAGGCCTCGCCGGCACGGGCCAGGCGGTCGTCGCGGGCCTCGCCATCGCGCGCGGCCACGGGGGGCGGCGCCAGCCAGCGCGGCAGCGGCGCGACGCGTGGCGGCGCAGTGTCGGCCCGGCCGCCAGGCGCCATGGCCACGGGCCAGCGTCGCGACAGCGGCTGCAGCCGGTCCCACCAACTGCTCGCCTGGCTGCGGCTGGGCGTGTGGCTCAGCACCAGCGCGCGGCGCGCCCGCGTCAGCGCGACGTAGAGGCCATTCAGCTCTTCGCGTTCGCGCTCGCCGCGTTCGTCGTCCACCAGCGCCTGCAGCGACGGCGGCGGCCTGGCTTCGGAGGCCAGGAAGGCCGCGCGGCGCGGCGCCGGCTGGCCCACCGGCCAGTCCAGCAGCAGGCCCAGCGTCTCGGCCTTGGGCGGCGCGGCATCGGTGTCGAGCAGGAAGACCACCTCGGCCTCCAGGCCCTTGGCGCCGTGGATGGTCAGCAGCTGCACCGCGTCGGGCGCGGCGGCAGGCACGAACTTGACGGGCCGGCTCTTCAGCGCGCGCACGAAGCCGTAGAGCTGCGCATAGCGGCCGCCGTCCAGGTCCAGCGCCGCGCGCAGCAGGGCTTGCACGCTCTGCAGCCGCACCGCCGCGTCCGCCGCCGGCACGGCCGCGGCGATGCGCGCCAGCAGCTCGCCCTCGTGGAGGATGCGGTCCAGCAGCTCATGCGGCGTGCGCTGGCGTGCCTGCTCGGCCCAGCCGCGCAGCAGCGCCTGGGCACGGGCCAGCGCCGGGCTGGGAGCGGCCAGGCCTTGCAGCGCGGCCCACCAGGAGCGCCGTTCGGCGGTGGCCTGACCCAGCCACTGCGCCGTGCCGGCGGCCTCGGCCAGCGTCAGCAGATCGGCCTCGTCGACACCGAACAGCGGGCTGCGCAGCGCGCGCGCCAACGACAAGTCATGCCCCGGCGAGGCCAGCACGTCCAGCAGCGCCAGCAGGTCGGCCACGTCCGGCAGCTCGGCCAGCGGCTGCTCCTCGGGCGCCGCGTGCGGCACGCCGGCGGCCGTCAGCGCGTCGCTGAGCTGGCGCAGCGGGTCGCGCTTGCGCGCCAGCACGAAGAGGTCGCCCGGCTTCAACTCGGGCCGCGCCTGTAGCAAGCCCACGATGGCCGCGCAGACGCGTTCGCACTCCGGCGCGCGGCGGCTGATCTCGGCCTCGTGGCGGGCCTCGGTCAGGCTGGGGCGCCAGCGCAGCGGGTCGGCCTCCGGCTGAGTCGGTGGCGTGATGACCTCGGCGTCCAGCGCCCACAGGCCCGCCAGCTCGTCCACATCGGCCACTTCCGTCGTGTGCCGGCGAAAGCCCTGGTAGGCCCCCGCACGCTGCGCACTGTCGAAGGCCGCGTTGACGGCGGCCAGCACCTCGGGCGCGTTGCGCCGCGTGTGGTCGCAGGCCAGGCGCACGCCGGCCAGGCCGTCGCAGACGAAGTCCTGCGCCGCGGCGAACACGCGCGGGTCGGCGCGGCGGAAGCGGTAGATGCTCTGCTTGGGGTCGCCGACGATGAAGACCGACGGCGCCGCGCCGCCGCCCGCGCCGGCATAGGACGCCAGCCAGCCGTGCAGCGCCTGCCACTGCAGCGGGCTGGTGTCCTGGAACTCGTCGATGAGGAGGTGGCGCACCTGCGCGTCCAGCCGCTGCTGCACCCAGCCGGCCGTCTGCGCATCGGCCAGCAGGGCCAGCGCGCCGCGCTCCAGGTCGTTCATGTCGACCAGGCCGCGCTCGCGCTTCAGCGACTCGAAGGCGTCCACCAGCACCAGCGCCAGCCGGCGCATCGCGGCATGCTCATCGGACGCGCGCTGCTGGGCGATGGCCGCGCGCAGGCGCTGCAGTTCCTCGCACAGCTCGTCCAGATCGGGGTGGTCGACGCCCAGCTTGCGCGGTTCGCACTTCAGCGTGAACAGCGCGGCAAAGGCGGCGTCGAAATGTTCGGCCTGCTGCAGCGCCACGGCCGCGTCCTGCGCCTTCTTGCCCTTGGCTGCCCCCAACAGCCGGGCCAGCGCGGCCAGCGGCTCGCGCAGATGCCCGAAGAACACCTCGGGCGTCGTGCCCAGCATGTCGACGGCGCCGGGCAGGCTGGTGGCCAGCACGCCCGCGGCTTCGGCCAGCCGCAGCTCCACACGCTTGGCGAAGGCGCCCAGCAGCCATTCGCGCAGGTTGAAGCGGCCGCGCGACTGCGTCAGTGCCTGGAAGTCGGCCCGCAACGCCTCGTCCGCCAGCACGGCCACATGGAAGCGCCGCCACAGCTGCGGCATCAGCTCCTGTTCGTCCTCGACCAGCTGCAGCTCGGGCGCGATGCCCTGGGCCTGCAGGAAGGCCAGCGGCGCCGCGCGCAGCAACTGCGAGAACCAGCCGTGGAAGGTGCGCACCTCGACCGCCCGGCCGCCGCGCAGCAGCTCGCCCTGCAGCGCCGCCAGCCGGGGGCGCAACGCGAGGGCATCGGCGTCGGCCACGCCGCGCTGGCGCAGCGCCGCGAGCTGCTGGTCCTCGCTGGCGTGCGCAAACTCGGCCAGCCACTCGGCCAGCCGCTGGCGCATTTCGCCGGCCGCCTTGCGGGTGAAGGTGATGGCGACGATCTGCTGCGGTTCGGCGCCGGCCAGCAGCGCACGCAGGATGCGCGAGACCAGCATCCAGGTCTTGCCCGCACCGGCGCAGGCCTCCACGACGATGCTGCGCGAAGGGTCGCAGGCCTGCGCGTAGAACTGCTCGCGCGGGACGCGGTAGCCGTCGGCCCAGTAGGCGAGTTCGGCGCTCATGTCGCGCTCCAATCGCCGCCCGCCGGGCCGCCGCCAACGGCGGCAGCCTGCGTACTAGGCGTGGGGGCCCAGTCATCACGCCGGCACAGCCCCCGGGCTTCGCAGTAGTCGCACACCTTGCCTTCGCCCAAGGCGGGCAGCGGCGCACCGTCGCGCACGGCGCTCAGATCGTTCTGCAGGCCGTCGCGCAGCGCCAGCGCCGTGTCGCTGACGTCCGCGTGCGGCAACAGCGCGATGCCCTTGCCATCGTCCAGCACCAGGTACGCCGCCTCCAGCCCCGGCTCGGCGCCCATCAGCAGCGCGTAGGTGGCGAGCTGGGTGTCCTCCAGCGGCGCGGCGAGCTTGTCCTTCAAGCCCTTGGCGTCGCCGGTCTTGTAGTCCAGCAGCCAGGTCCGGCCGGCACGTTCGTCGATGCGGTCGAGCCGGCCGCGCAGCGTCAGCGCGTCCAGCGGCGCGTCGAAGGGCCGGCAGTCGCGGTCCACCTCGCCGGCCACGAAGCGCTGGCCGGCGGCCTCGGTCTCGGCCAGCCAGGCCAGGTACAGCGGCCGCAGCCGCTCGAACGCGGCCGAGAAGGGCAGGAAGTCCGCCGCGTCCAGCCACGCCAGCTCGGCCTCGGCCGCCGCGCGCAGATCCGCGTCGTCATCACCGATGCGCGACTCGTGGAAGCGCTTCAGCACGGCGTGCAGCCAGGTGCCGTAGTCGCGCTTGTCGGGCTCCAGCTCCAGCTCGTCGGCCTCACGCAGGCCCAGCAGGACGCGGCTGAAGAATTGGTAGGGGCAGTTGCGCAGCGCGTCGATGGCGCTGGCGCTCAACGCGGCCGGGAGGCGTCCGCCGGCCTCGGCGGCAGCGCGGTGCTGGGGCAGGCTGGACGGCGCCAGAGGTTCACGCTCGTCGCGCCAGTCGCTCAACGCCTGCCCGCCGCGCGCCGCGGCGCCGGCCAGGCGCTCCAGCAGCGGACTGGGCGGCAGCGGCTCGGCGCCGGCAAAAGCGCAGCGCAGCAGCGTCAGCACCGGCGCGCGCAGCAGTTGCGCAAAGCCGAAGCCCTCGGCCTCGCGGCGCTCCAGCAGGCTGGGCAGACCCAGCGCCGCGGCGTCCGCGTCGGCCAGCAGGCCCGCCTGCGGGTTCACCGGCCCCAGCGTGGCGGCGTCCGCGCCGGGCAGCACGATGGCGCCGAAGGGCCGCAGCATGGCGCGAGCCAGCGGCGTGATGACGACCTCGGCTGCACCCGCCTCCTGCGCCGGCTCGAACTGCGCCGCCTCCAGCGTGTCGTTCACCCAGGCCAGGAACTCGTCGGGCCGCAGCCGCGTCTGCGCCAGCGCATGCTCGTGCGCGCTGCCCGCCCAGGGGTTGCGGGTGATCCACAGCGTCTCGAGCAAGGCCTCGCCACCCTCGACCTCGGCCAGCGAGCCCAGGCCGCTCAAGGCCTGTCCCAGCGCCGCCAGCCAGCCGCCCAGCGAACGCGCACCGCCGGCCAGCGGCTCCAGCTGGCGCCGCGCGCGTTGCCAGACCGCACCCACTGCGGGCGGCAGCGTGGCCGCATCGAGCTGCGCGGCCTGGCGCCAGCCGAAGCGCCGGCAGCGGGACTCCAGGCCGGCCAGGCCTTCGGCGTCCCAGCCGGCCGCCAGCGCGGATTTCAGCCAGGCCAGCCAGTCGTCCACGGCACCGCCGGCCAGCGCGGCGCGCAGCAGCGCCATCAACGCGGCGGCGGCGGGCGTGGTGGCCAGCGTCCAGCCGGTTTCGTCATGCACCGGCACGCCCTGGCGCGCCAGCAGCGCACGCACGCGGCGGATGACGACGCGGTCCTGGGCCAGCAAGGCCACCGGGCGGCGGCCGGCGTTCAGGTGCTGGACGACGGCCGTGGCGGTCTGCTCGGCCAGCGTCTCGAAGTCCGGCGCGACGGCCTGCTGCACCTGCGCGGCGGGCGTGAAGCCCGTCCAGGGCTGGTCGAGGTCCAGGTCGGCATCCAGGCACAGCGCGGGCACGTCGCCCGCCAGCAGGGCTTGCGCCAGCGGGTCGGGCCCACCGGCGCGCAGCCAGATCCAGGCGCTGGGGCGCAGCGCGAACAGCGTGTCGGTGGCCGGCCGGCGGTCGTCGGACGCCACCCAGGCCAGCGCGACCTGTGCCAGCGCCCGCTCCAGCAGGCCCGGCCCGGCGTCGAGGGCCGCCAGCCGTTCGTGGGCGAGAGCCATGAAGGCGGCGCGCTCGGCCGGCGGCACCTGGGCCGCCGCGCGGGCCAGCGCCTGGGCGGTGTCGACCAGCCGTGTCAGCGCCACGCGGTAGTCGCGCGAGCTGCTGCGCTTGAGTGGCTGCACCCAGCTCTGGTCGGCCAGCAGCCGGTCGGCCGTGAAGGCGTCGATGGCCGCGTCGCCGGAGAGCTGATCGGGCGCGGCCAGCGCCGTGGGACCGAGGGCCGACGCCAGGCTGCGGCTGGTCGTGATGCGCGGCTGCCAGCCGCCCTGGGCCAGCCAGGCGCGGCGGGCCGGCGCAATCTGCTGGGCAAAAGGCAGCAGCAGCACGGCGTCGCGCACGGCGGCGCCCTGCCCGGCCAGCCAGTCGGCGCTGACGGCTGCCACGCGGCGCCAGAATCCCTCGATGTCCTCGCCGGGCACGAGGCCCAGATTCAAAGCTTGCTGCACTTGTAAAGCGGGCCTCCCGCCCGCATGTCTGCACCGCTTCGGTCACCCTCGTGACCGTCCGGGCAAAACTGCTATGTCACAATGATTTTGCCTATTCGGACGGCGCCTTCGCGGCGACCGCCAACCCTTTCAGGCCAAGGACCTCCCCATGAGCAGCGAATTGATCAAACATGTTTCCGACGCGTCCTTCGACGCCGACGTGATCCAGTCGGGCAAGCCCGTGCTGGTGGACTACTGGGCGGAATGGTGCGGCCCCTGCAAGATGATCGCGCCCATCCTGGACGAAGTCGCCACCGGCTACGGTGACAAGCTGCAGATCGCCAAGATGAACGTCGACGAGAACCGCGAAGTGCCCGCGAAGTTCGGCATCCGCGGCATCCCGACGCTGATGCTGTTCAAGGACGGCCAGTTGGCAGCCACCAAGGTCGGTGCCCTCTCCAAGGCCCAGTTGACCGCCTTCCTCGACGCGAACCTATAATCGCGTCCAACTGCTGCGGCGATCCCAGCGCCTTCCGGCGCCTCGCCGCAGCAGCCAAAGCCAACACGCCCCGGGTTGCCAAGAACCCAGCCAGCGTGGACTCGGCTCCCCCTTCCCCCACTGAGTCAGTTGTCGAATCTGCGTTGCTCGTCGTTTGAGCAATAGCCATTCGGTTCTTTTCCGGGGCGGCCGTGACAACGCCGCAAGCGCCTTGGCTGGCGCTGCGGCCCCTGACGGGTGTTCACCCATGCATCTTTCCGAACTCAAAGCGCTTCACGTCTCCGCCCTGATCCAGATGGGCGAGGAGCTGGAGATCGACAACGTCACGCGGCTGCGCAAGCAGGAGCTGATGTTCGCCATCATGAAGAAGCGCGCCAAGGCCGGCGAGCAAGTCTTCGGCGACGGCGTGCTCGAAGTGCTCCCGGACGGCTTCGGCTTCCTGCGCTCCATCGAGGCCAGCTACATGGCGTCGACCGACGACATCTACCTGAGCCCGAGCCAGATCCGCCGCTTCAACCTGCACACCGGTGACTTGGTGGAAGGCGAGGTGCGCGTGCCCAAGGACGGCGAGCGCTACTTCGCGCTGGTCAAGGTCGACCGCGTCAACAACCAGACGCCGGAGGAAAGCAAGAACAAGATCATGTTCGAGAACCTGACGCCCTTGTTCCCCAAGGAGCAGTTCAAGCTCGAGCGTGAAGGCTACAAGGCCGACGAGAACATCACCGGTCGCATCATCGACCTGGTGGCGCCCATCGGCAAAGGCCAGCGCGCGCTGATCGTCTCGCAGCCCAAGACGGGCAAGACCGAGATGATGAAGAGCCTGGCCCACGCGCTGGTGGCCAATCATCCCGACTGCCACCTCATCGTGCTGCTCGTCGACGAGCGCCCCGAGGAAGTGACCGAGATGATCCGCACCGTGCGCGGCGAGGTCATCAGCTCCACCTTCGACGAGCCCGCCGCCCGCCACGTGCAGGTGGCCGAGATGGTCATCGAGCGCGCCAAGCGTCTGGTCGAGCTGAAGAAGGACGTGATCATCCTGCTGGACTCGATCACCCGCCTGGCCCGCGCCTACAACAACGTGCTGCCCAGCTCCGGCAAGGTGCTGACCGGCGGCGTTGACGCCAACGCGCTGCAGCGCCCCAAGCGCTTCTTCGGCGCGGCGCGCAACATCGAGGAAGGCGGTTCGCTGACCATCATCGGCACTGCCCTGATCGACACCGGGTCCAAGATGGACGAGGTGATCTACGAAGAGTTCAAGGGCACCGGCAACTGCGAAATCCACCTGGACCGCCGCATGGCCGAGAAGCGCGTCTACCCGTCGCTGCTGATCAACAAGTCCGGCACGCGCCGTGAAGAGCTGCTGCTCAAGCCGGAGATCCTGCAAAAGAGCTGGATCCTGCGCAAGCTGCTCTACAACATGGACGAGATCGAGGCGATGGAGTTCATCCTCGACAAGATGAAGGCGTCGAAGAACAACCATGACTTCTTCGACATGATGCGGCGCGGCGGGTAAGCCTCACACCCGAACTAGCCAAACCGCAGGAAAACTCGCTACAATCGCGGGTTTTCCGCCCCAGACACCTTCGGAAAGTGCGCCGACCAAGCGATTCACATCGTTGGCGTGGCTCCCGACAAACAAGCCCCAGAGGCCAAGAGGTTCCCATGAAAGACGGCATTCACCCCAACTACCGCGACGTCGCGTTCATCGACCAATCCAATGGTTTCCAGTTTGTGACGCGTTCGACCGTCCAGACCAAGGAAACCATCGAGATCGACGGCAAGAAGCTGCCGCTGGTGAAGCTGGAAACCACCAGCGAGTCGCACCCCTTCTACACGGGCACGCAAAAGAGCATCGACAACCTCGGTGGTCGCGTCGAGAAGTTCCGCAACAAGTTCTCGCACCTCAAGAAGTAATCGGCCTGCGGCCTTTCGCCGCGCCAGTGATCAAAGGGCAGCTCAGGCTGCCCTTTTGCTTTTGGCAGCATGCGCCGCCTTTCTTGCTTGCCAGGCCGTTTTTGACGGCATCATGCCGGCCGACCCCATCGAACTTTCGCGCGTGAATCTTCCCACCCCCGCCATCGTCGCCGAGCGCGGCGTCGAGCGCCTGCCGCGCCTGGCGCTGCTGCTGCTGTGCGCGGCCTATGTGCTGCCCGGCATCTTCGGCCGCGCGCCCTGGCGCAATGCCGACCTGACGGCGTTCGGCTTCATGGCCAGCGTCGCCCAAGGCCACGCGCCGTGGTGGCAGCCGGCCATCGCCGGCATCCCGGCCGAAGGCGGCCCGCTGCCCTACTGGCTGGGCGCGCTGGCGATCAAGGCCCTGCCCTTCCTGGACGCCCCGGTCGCCGCCCGCCTGCCCTATGCGCTGGTGCTGGCCGGCGTGCTGGTCGCCGTCTGGTACACCTGCTTTCACCTCGCGCGCACCGAGGCGGCCCAGCCGGTCGCCTTCGCCTTCGGCGGCGAGGCCCAGGCCGTGGACTACGCCCGTGCGCTGGCCGATGGCGCGCTGCTGGCGCTGATGGCGTCGCTGGGCCTGCTGCAACTGGGCCACGAGACGACGCCGGAGCTGATGCAGTTGCTGGCGGTGTCCATCTACCTCTACGGCCTGGCAGCGGCGCCCTTCCGGCGCGGTCGCTCGCGCGCGGCCGTGCTGATCGCGCTGCCGGTGCTGGCGGCCAGCGGCGCACCGGCCGTGGCCTGCGCGCTGGGCCTGCTGGGCGTGCTGCTCAACCACCGCTCCAGCTATGGCGAGGCCAAGGACCAGCGCATCTGGCTGCTGGGCGCGCTGACGCTGGCCGTGCTGGCGGCCTGGGCCTTCGAGGGCTGGGCCTGGCGCCTGCGCCCGGGCATACAGCTGGGCTCGCTGCTGAGCCTGCTGGCCTGGTTCTGCTGGCCGGCCGGGCCGCTGGCGCTGTGGACGCTGTGGCGCTGGCGGCGCCACGGCCTGCGCCGCCACATCACCGTGCCGGCCATCGCGCTGCTGGTGCCGCTGGCCGCCTGCATCGGCATGGACGGCTCGGAGCGCGCGCTGCTGCTGGCGCTGCCGTCGCTGGCCATCCTGGCGGCGTTCGCGCTGCCGACGCTGAGCCGCGGCTTTTCCGCCGCGGTGGACTGGTTCTCGGTGTTCTTCTTCAGCGCCGCGGCACTGTTCTTCTGGCTCTACTACCTGTCCATGCACGCGGGCTGGCCGGCGCGGCCGCTGGCCAACCTGCGCCGGCTGGCGGAGGGCTTCGAGCCACAGTTCAGCGTCATGGCGCTGGTGTTCGCGGTCGGCGCGACAGCCGCCTGGCTGGCGCTGGTGCGCTGGCGCACGGCACGGCACCGCCACGCGCTGTGGAAGAGCCTCGCCCTGCCCGCCGGCGGCGTCGCGCTGGGCTGGCTGCTGGTCATGAGCCTGCTGCTGCCGCCGCTGGACTACGCGCGCAGCCTGGCGCCGCTGGTGGCGCGGCTGAAGGCGCGCATGCCGGACGACGTGCAATGCCTGGCCGCACCGGGCCAGAACCTGGCGACGCTGGCGGCCTTGGAATGGCACGGCGGCTGGACCGTGCTGGGCCGGGGTTCGCTGAGCACCTCGGGCTGCAGCCACGCCGTCATCAGCGCCGGTCAGCCGACGCCCCTTGGCTGGCAGGTCATCGCCCAGGTGAAACGACCGACCGACCGCAGCGGCAGCGCCAGCCTCGTGTTGTTGAAGCGTCAGTGATCTGACAGGACGGCGACGCCGAACGCGGCTTCGTCGCCCAGCGCCGAATCGCTGGCCTGGCGCACCCGCGCGGCCGGGAAGACGAGGCGAAAGCGCGAGCCCTTGCCGACGTCGCTCTGGATCATCAGCTCGCCGCCATGGCGCTGCATGACGTGCTTGACGATGGACAGGCCCAGGCCGGTGCCGCCGGTCTCGCGCGAGCGGCTGCCGTCGACGCGGTAGAAGCGCTCGGTCAGGCGAGGAATGTGTTCGCGCGCAATGCCCAGGCCGGTGTCGACGACGGTCAGCTCGCCGCTGCCGTCGTCCAGCAGCCGCCACAGCACCTCGACATCGCGGCCATCCGGCGTGTAGCGCACGGCGTTGGTCACGAGGTTGGCAATGGCGCTGAGCAGCTCGCTTTCGATGCCGGCCAGCTCGACGCCGCTGTCGGGCTTCAGGTTCAACTGGTGGCGACCGGCTGACAAGACTTCGGCGTCCGCAGCGATGCGCACCAGCAGATTGTCCAGGCTGACCCAGCGGTCCGACGCCGGGCGCGGGCTGCCTTCGAGCTGAGCCAGCGTCAACAGGTCGGCCACCAGGGTCTGCATGCGCTGCGTCTGCTGGTTCATCAGCACGAGCACGCGGTCGCGCTCGACGGCCGTCAGCGGCAGCGAGTGCAGCGTCTCGATGAAGCCAGACAGCACGGTCAGCGGCGTGCGGATCTCGTGCGAGACGTTGGCGACGAAGTCACGCCGCATCGCCTCGGAGCGCACGCGCTCCGTGATGTCCAGCGACAGCACCAGGCGCATGCCTTCGCCGTATTCGCGCACGATGATGGACAGCGTGCCGGGGCCGCGACCATTGCCCAGCACCAGCGGCTCGCCATAGCGGGCGGCCTGCAGGTAGGCCACGAAGGCCGGGGCGCGCACGAGGTTGGTGATGCGCTGGCGCAGGTCGCGCTGCGGGTCCAGCGAGAAGTGGTCGGCCGCGACGCGGTTGCACCAGACGATCTGCTCGTGCGAGTCCAGCATCAGCACGCCATTGGGCGAGGCCTCGATGGCCGACAGGAACTGCTCCAGCTCCAGCTGACCCCGGGCGACGGCCCGGTCGCGGTCGCGCATCGCACGCTCGACGCGGTAGCCCAGCTCGCCCCACAAGCCGGTGTCGCGCGGTGCGTTGTCGTGCTGGTTGCCGCGCAACCAGTTCAGCAGCCGGTTGCCGCGCACCGCATCGATGAGCAGCACGAGGAGGACGCCGGTGACGACGCCCACCCCCAGGCCAAGACTGTCGATGCCGGTGGCCGCGCGGACCGCAACGCCGATGATGAACCCGAACAACGCGGCCCCGAGGGCCATCAACAGTCTGGGCAATAGCCAGGTCATGGAGTCAGGGCGAAACTCAGGCTGAGAGCGCGCTGCTCTGTTGGGTCAGGCGGTAGCCGGCACCGCGAACGGTCTCGATCATGCGCGCGCACTGCACGCGTTCCAGCGCCTCGCGCAGCCGCTTGACGTGAACGTCGATGGTGCGCTCCTCGATGAAGACATGGTCGCCCCAGACGCGGTCCAGCAGCTGCGAGCGGCTGTGCACGCGCTCCGGGTGCGTCATCAAGAAGTGCAGCAGGCGGAACTCGGTGGGACCCAGCTTGACCTCGTTGCCTTCGCGGCTGACGCGGCGCGTGCCCGGGTCCAGCAGCAGCGGGCCGACCTCGACCGCGCTGTCCAGCGCCTCGGGCGCCTTGCGGCGCAGCACGGCGCGGATGCGCGCCAGCAGCTCGTTGGTCGAGAAGGGCTTGGTGACATAGTCGTCGGCGCCCGCGTCCAGGCCGGCGATCTTGTCGCCCTCCTCGGCGCGCGCCGTCAGCATGATGATCGGCAGCTCCTTCGTGCGGGCCGCGCCACGCCATTGGCGCGCCAGGGCCACGCCGCTCTGACCGGGCAGCATCCAGTCCAGCACGACGAGGTCGGGCAGCACGCGGTCCACCTCGTACTGGGCCTGCGTGGCGCTGCCGGCGAGGGTGACCTCGAAACCGGCGTGGCGCAGATTGATGGAGATCAACTCGGCGATCGCCGATTCGTCTTCCACCACCAGGATTCGACTCATGCTTACCTCACCATCGTTTCGACAGCTTCCGGCGAGTTGTGCCGGACGTCCTGACCCTTGACCACGTAGATGACGACCTCGGCCAGGTTCTTGGCGTGGTCGCCGACGCGCTCGATGGCCTTGGCGACGAAGACCAAGTCGATGGACGAGGAGATGGTGCGCGGGTCTTCCATCATGTAGGTGATGAGCTTGCGCAGCAGGCCGTCGAACTCCTTGTCGATCTCGTCGTCGTGCTTGAGCACGTCCAGCGCGCGCTCGACGTCCAGGCGGGCGAAGGCGTCCAACGCCTTGCGCAGCTGGCTGGTGGCGAGCTCGGCCTCGAAGCTGAGGTCGGACATCGGCACGCGCAGGCGGCTGGAGACGCCGCTGGCGACCAGGCGCTGCACGGTGCGAGCGATGCGCGCAGCCTCGTCGCCGACGCGCTCGAGGTTGGCAATGCTCTTGGAGATCGCGATCAGCAGGCGCAGGTCGCGGGCCGTGGGTTGACGGCGCGCAATGATGGTCGAGAGATCGCGGTCGATCTCGATCTCCATCGTGTTGACTCGGCCTTCGCGCGCCAGCACTTCGTCAGCGGATTCGGGGCTGAAGTCGCTGAGGGCTTGCACGGCCTGGGCTACCTGGGCCTCGACGAGGCCGCCCATTTCCAGCACGCGGGTCGAGATGCCGCTGAGCTCGGCATCGAACTGGGTCGAGAGATGCTTGTCCACCATACCGTCCTCCTTGATCAGCCGAAGCGGCCGGTGATGTAGTCTTCCGTGTCCTTGCGCTTGGGCTTCATGAACAGCTCGGCCGTGGGGCCGAACTCGATCAGGTCACCCAGGTACATGTAGGCGGTGTAGTCGGAGCAGCGTGCGGCCTGCTGCATGTTGTGCGTCACGATGGCGACGGTGTAGTCGCTCTTGAGCTCGTGGATGAGCTCTTCGATCTTGCCGGTGGAGATCGGGTCCAGCGCCGAGCAGGGCTCGTCCAGCAGCAGCACCTCGGGCTTGATGGCGATGCCGCGCGCGATGCACAGGCGTTGCTGCTGGCCGCCGGAGAGACCCGAGCCGCTCTGGTTGAGCTTGTCCTTGACCTCGGTCCAGAGCGCGGCCTTCTTGAGGGCCCATTCAACGCGCTCGTCCATCTCCACGCGCGGCAGCGTCTCGAACAGGCGCACGCCGAAGGCGATGTTGTCGTAGATGGACATCGGGAACGGCGTGGGCTTCTGGAAGACCATGCCGATCTTGGCGCGGATCAGCGAGACGTCGTCCTTGCTGGCCAGGATGTCCTCGCCATCGAGCAGGATGTTGCCTTCGGCGCGCTGCTCGGGGTAGAGCTCGAACATGCGGTTCAGCGTGCGCAGCAGCGTGGACTTGCCGCAACCCGACGGGCCGATGAAGGCGGTGACCTTCTTCTCGGGGATGTCGAGGTTGATGTTCTTCAGCGCATGAAAGCTGCCGTAGTAGAAGTTCAGGTTGCGCACCGAGAGCTTGGCGCGCTCCCCCACGGGCGTTTCGATCTTGGCGTCCATGGTCAGTCCTTAGTGTTTGTTCTTGAAGAGCACGCGGGCGAGGATGTTCAGCAGCAGCACGCCCACGGTGATCAGGAAGACGCCGGCCCAGGCCAGCTTCTGCCAGTTCTCGTAGGGGCTCATCGCGAACTTGAAGATGGTGACTGGCAGGCTGGCCATCGGTGCGCTGACGTCACTGGTCCAGAACTGGTTGGACAGGGCCGTGAACAGCAGCGGCGCCGTCTCGCCGGACACGCGGGCCAGCGCCAGCAGGATGCCGGTGATGACGCCCGAGCTGGCCGCCTTCAGCGTGATGGACAGGATGACCTTCCACTTGGGCGTGCCGAGTGCGTAGGCGGCTTCGCGCAGCGCGTTGGGCACGAGGCTGAGCATGTTCTCCGTCGTGCGAATGACCACGGGGATGACCAGCAGCGCCAGCGCCAACGAGCCCGCCATGCCGGAGAAGCTCTTCAGCTTGGCCACGACGACCGCGTAGACGAACAGGCCCACGACGATGGACGGCGCCGACAGCAGGATGTCGTTGATGAAGCGCACCGCGCTGCCCAGCCAGTTCTTCTGGCCGTACTCGGCGAGGTAGACGCCTGCCAGGATGCCCACGGGCGTGCCGACCAGCGTCGCCAGGCCCACCATGACGAAGCTGCCGAAGATCGCATTCGCCAGGCCGCCGCCTTCCGCCTGCGGCGGGGGCGTCATCTGCGTGAAGGTCGCGAAGGTCAGGCCGCCGATGCCGAGGTAGATGGTCTCGAACAGGATCCAGATCAGCCAGAACACACCGAAGGCCATGGCCCCCAGCGACAGCGTCAGCGCGACGGCGTTGACGCGCTTGCGCTTGGCATGCATGGCCAGGCGGCGGGCATCGAGTGCCGTGGTCATGTCCGCGCTCCTTCGTTCTTCTTCAACTGCGCGAGCAGCAACTTGGAAATGGACAGCACGACGAAGGTGATCAGGAAGAGCACGAGGCCCAGGTACATCAGCGAGGCCTGGTGCAGGCCTTCGCCGGCTTCGGCGAATTCGTTGGCCAGCGTGGACGTGATGCTGTTGGCCGCCTCAAAGACGGACAACGAGTTCAACTGGTTCATGTTGCCGATGACGAAGGTGACGGCCATCGTCTCGCCCAGCGCGCGCCCCAGGCCCAGCATGATGCCGCCGACCACGCCGGTCTTGGTGTACGGCAGCACGACCTTGGAGACGACCTCCCAGGTCGTCGCGCCCAGGCCGTAGGCGCTTTCCTTGAGCATCGGCGGCGTGACCTCGAAGACGTCGCGCATCACCGAGGCGATGAAGGGGATGATCATGATCGCCAGGATGATGCCGGCCGACAGGATGCCGATGCCCACCGGCGGGCCGGAGAACAGCGCGCCGATGAAGGGCACGCCCGTGAACACCGCCTGCAGCGGCTGCTGCACGAAGGTGGCCAGGATGGGGCCGAACACCAGCAGGCCCCACATGCCGTAGACGATGGAGGGCACGGCGGCCAGCAGCTCGATGGCGATGCCAAGCGGCCGCTTCAGCCAGCTGGGCGACAGCTCGGTCAGGAAGATGGCGATGCCAAAGCTGACCGGCACGGCGATGACCAGCGCGATGAAGGAGCTGGCCAGCGTGCCGTAGATCATCACCAGGCCGCCGAACTTCTCCTGCACCGGGTCCCATTCCGCGCTGGTCAGGAAGCCCAGGCCAAAGGCTTTCAGCGCCGGCGTGGCGCCGACGATGAGCGAGCCGATGATGCCCACCATCAGCGCCAGCGTCAGCCACGCGGCGCCCTGCGACAGCGCCGCGAACAGTGCGTCCGCCCAGGGGGCGACGCGGCGGCGCGGGGGTTTGGGTTTCATCGAATGCGGCTGAGGTTCGCTTCGATCAGCACTGGCGCTGTCGGCGGGAAGAATGGCTGCCAAGGAACCTCCGGAGGGTCTGGTCAGAAGACGGGGGCGCTTCGATGTGGCAAAGCCCGGCCGCAGCCGAGCCCCATGTCAGCGCCCAGGGATCACTTGTAGGCGACGGGCTTGCCGGCCGTGTCCTTGATCTGGTCGGCCCACTGCTTGCGCACCAGGTCCTTCACAGCGGCGGGCAGCGGCACGTAGTCCAGGTCGTCGGCCATCTTGTCGCCGTTGCCGTAGGCCCACTCGAAGAACTTCAGCGCGGCGCTGGCTTGCGCGGCCTTGTCCTGCGACTTGAACATCAGGATGTAGGTCGGGTTGGTCAGCGGCCAGGCGGCCTTGCCGGGCTGGTCGGTCGTGATCTGGTAGAAGGTCTTGTTCCAGTCGGCGCCGGCGGCAGCGGCCTTGAAGGCGTCGTCGCTGGGGTTGACCCACTGGCCGTCCTTGTTCTTCAGCTGCACAAAGGTCATCTTGTTCTGCTTCACATAGGCGTACTCGACGTAGCCGATGGAGTTGGGCAGTCGTTGCACGAAGGCGGCGACGCCCTCGTTGCCCTTGCCGGCCGTGCCAGCCAGCCACTTGACCGTGGTGCCTTCGCCGACCTTGGTCTTCCAGTCTTCGCTGACCTTGGACAGGTAGTTCGTGAAGATGAAGGTCGTGCCCGAGCCGTCGGCGCGCGCCACGGGGGCGATGGCCGCGTCAGGCAGCGCGACGCCGGGGTTCAGCGCGGTCAGCGCCGCGTCGTTCCACTTGGTGATCTTGCCCAGGTAGATGTCGGCCAGCACGGTGCCGGTCAGCTTGATCTGGCCCGGGGCGATGCCCTTGATGTTGACGACCGGCACGACGCCGCCGATGACGGTGGGGAACTGCACCAGGCCGTCCTTGGCCAGCTCGTCGTCCTTCAGCGGCATGTCGGACGCGCCGAAGTCGACCGTCTTGGCCTTGATCTGGCGGATGCCGGCGCCGGAGCCGACGGATTGGTAGTTGATGCGGGCGCCCGTGGCCTTGTTGTAGGCATCGGCCCACTTGGCATAGATGGGCGCCGGGAAAGTGGCGCCGGCGCCGGTCACGTCCTGGGCAAGGGCCACCTGGGTGCCGAAAAGACCCGCGACGACCGCGAGCGACTTGCTGACCTGGACAAAGTTCATCTGAGACACCTTCCGCTGAGCGGGTTTGACGATGACCGGCATCCTAGGGATCCAATGTGACGATTCGGTGACCGTCATTTGATCCATCGGGGCATTGGAGCGCGTCGAATGCCTGCTGGGAAGCCGTCTGAACCGCTTTGTGACAACGTCATTTGATATTCACGCAAGCGTCACATTGCACTTCTAGAGTGCGGGCAACCCATTCAGACCCCACCGGAGCCCCCGAATGATCCGCCGCACGTCCTTGATTGCACTGGCCGCCAGCGCCCTGCTGGCCGCCTGCGCCACCACTCCCGCTCCCGCGCCGTTGGCCGACACGCTGGCCCGCGACCCGCAGCTCAGCACCTTCAACCGCCTGGCCGCCCAGGCCGGTTTGACCGAGGAGCTGCGCGCCGCCGGCCCGCTGACCGTGTTCGCACCCAGCGATGAAGCCTTCAAGGCCGTGCCAGCCAAGACGATGGAAGCCCTGGCCGCCGACCGCGCACAGCTGAAGGCCGTACTGAGCTATCACATCATCGACGGCCGCATGGCCGCAGCCGATGTCCGCAACGGCGGTGCCAAGAGCCACCAGGGCGGCAACCTCACACTGGCCAAGGCGGGCAGCTTCATCACCGTGGACGATGCCGTCGTGCAGCAGGCCGACATCGTCGCGACGAATGGCGTCGCCCACGTCGTCGACCGCGTGCTGATGCCGCCGAAGAAGTAATTCCCGGCCGCATGAATGCAAAAGGCCGCCCTTGGGCGGCCTTTTGGTGGGCGACGCAAGCTCAGCCGGCCACGGCGTCGACCAGACGCTGGGCGCAGCGCTGCGCCAGTGCGGCGTCCGACGCCTCCACCATCACGCGCAGCAGCGGCTCGGTGCCGGACGCACGGATCAGCACGCGGCCCCGGTTGCCCAGCTCGGCCGTCACGGCCTTTTCCTCATCCGCCAGGCGGGTGTTGGTCTTCCAACCCTCCTGGCCAGGGGCCAGGCGCACGTTGATCAGCGTCTGCGGGAACAGGTCCACGCCTTGCAGCTGCTCGGCCAAGCTGCGCCCGCTGCGGCAGACGGCCTGCAGCACCAGCAGCGCGCTGACGATGCCGTCACCCGTGGTGTGCTTGTCCAGCGCCAGCAAGTGGCCGGAGCCCTCGCCGCCCAGCTGCCAGCCGCGCGCGGCCAGTTCTTCCAGCACGTAGCGGTCGCCCACCTTGGCGCGCACGAACTCGACGTCGCGCGAGCGCAGCGCCAGCTCGACGGCCATGTTGGTCATCAGCGTGCCAACGGCGCCGGGCACGCGCAGACCCTGGGCCAGGCGGTCCGCCACCATCGCATAGAGCAGCTCGTCGCCGTTGTACAGGCGGCCATTGGCGTCCACCAGCTGCAGCCGGTCGGCGTCGCCGTCCAGCGCCACGCCGTAGTCCGCACCGTTGGCCTTGACGGCCTCGACCAGCGCGCCGGGCGACGTCGCACCGAAGCCGGCATTGATGTTGAAGCCGTCGGGTTTGCAGCCGATGGCCACGACTTCGGCGCCCAGCTCATGAAAGACGTCGGGCGCCACGTGATAGGCCGCGCCATGGGCGGCGTCGACAACGATCTTCAGCCCCTTCAGCGTCAGGTCGGAGCCGAAGCTGTTCTTGCAGAACTCGATGTAGCGGCCGCGCGCGTCTTCCAGGCGCTTGGCCTTGCCCAGGCTGGCCGAGTCCACCCACTGCGGGGCTTCATCCAGCGCGGCCTCGACGGCCAGCTCCCAGGCGTCGGGCAGCTTTTCGCCCTTGGCCGAGAAGAACTTGATGCCGTTGTCGGCGAAGGGGTTGTGCGAGGCGCTGATGACGACGCCCAGGTCCTGGCGCAGCGCACGGGTCAGGTAGGCCACACCGGGCGTGGGCAGCGGCCCGGTCAGCAGCACGTTGACGCCGGCGGAGGCGAAGCCGGCCTCCAGCGCCGACTCGATCATGTAGCCGGAGATGCGCGTGTCCTTGCCGATCAGCACCGTGGGGCGTTTGCTGGTCTTGCGCAGCACGCGGCCCACGGCATGGCCCAGGCGCAGCATGAAATCCGGCGTGATGGGAGACTGACCGACGGTGCCTCGAATGCCGTCGGTTCCGAAATGCTTGCGGCTCATCGAGCGCTTCCTTCTTCTTTGCAGGGCGGGATTGTCGCCGCATCGACGGCCGCCCACACCTTCAGCGCGTCCACCGTGGCAGTGACATCGTGCACGCGAAGCACGTTGGCGCCTGCGCTGACCGCCCGCAGCGCTGCTGCAAGGCTGGCAGGCAGGCGCTGGTCGACGGCGCGCCCGGTGATGTCGCCCAGCGTGCGCTTGCGCGACCAGCCCACCAGCAGCGGATAGCCCAGCTCGGTCAGGCGCAGTTGCCCGGCCAGCAGCCTGAGATTGTGCTCGGCGTTCTTGGCGAAGCCGTAGCCGGGGTCCAGCGCGATGCAATCGGCCGGGATGCCCGAGTCGCACGCCGCCTGCGCGCGCTGCGCCAGGAAGGCGCCCACCTCGGCGACCACATCGCCGTACAGCGCCAGGTCCATCATGGACGCTGGTTCGCCACGCATGTGCATCAGACAGACGCCCGCGCCGCTGCCGGCGACCGCGGCCAATGCGCCCGGCAGTTGCAGCGCCTGCACGTCGTTGATGATGTCAGCGCCGGCGTCCAGTGCGCGGCGCATCACGTCGGGCTTGTAGGTATCGACCGAGACCGGCACGCCCAGCGTCACCGCTGCGGCCAGCACATCGGCGATGCGCGCCCACTCGCTGTCGGCGTCGACACGCGGCGCGCCGGGGCGCGTGGACTCGCCGCCGATGTCGAGGATGTCGGCACCCTCGGCCACCAGGCGCTCGCAGTGCGCGACGGCCGTACGCGTGTGGTCATGCCGGCCGCCGTCGGAGAACGAATCGGGCGTCACGTTGACGATGCCCATCACGCGCGGGCGGCTCAGGTCGATTCGGAAGCGGCGGGTCTGCCAGTGCATGGTCTTCTTTGCGCAATGAAAAAGGGCCCGGTGAAAACCGGGCCCGTCGTGTTTGAGGAGGATCAGGCCGCGGCCGGAGCGCCGTCGGTGCTGACCGGCGGCACGCCGCCGGTCGGGCCGCCGCTGGGCGTCGGCTTGTCATCGGGCGCGCGCGGCGGGCGGCCGGCCATGATGTCCAGCACCTGGTCGCGGTCGATGGTTTCCCACTTCATCAGCGCCTCGGTCATGGTTTCGACCTTGTCGCGGTTGTCCTCGAGGATCTTCTGCGCAACGGCGTACTGTTCGTCGAGGATGCGGCGGATTTCGGCGTCGACCTTCTGCTGCGTGCTCTCGCTGATGTTGGCCGTCTTGGTCATGCTGCGGCCGAGGAAGACTTCGCCCTCGTTCTCGGCATAGACCATGGGGCCCAGCAGGTCGCTCATGCCGTAGCGCGTGACCATGTCGCGGGCCATGCGGGTGGCGCGCTCGTAGTCGTTGGAGGCACCCGTCGAGATGTCGTTGACGAACAAGTCCTCGGCAATGCGGCCGCCGAACAGGATGCTGATGCTGTTGAGCATCTGCTTGAAGTACAGGCTGTGCTGGTCACGCTCGGGCAGCTGCCAGGTCACGCCCAGCGCCCGGCCGCGCGGCATGATGGTGACCTTGTGGACCGGATCAGTCCCCGGCAGCATCTCGGCGACGATGGCATGGCCGGACTCGTGGTACGCCGTGGCGCGCTTCTCGTCCTCGGTCATGACCATGCTCTTGCGCTCGGGGCCCATGTAGAGCTTGTCCTTGGCGCGCTCGAAGTCCAGCATCTCGACCAGGCGCCCGCCGCGGCGCGCTGCGAACAGGGCCGCCTCGTTGACGAGGTTGGCCAGGTCCGCACCACTCATGCCGGGCGTACCGCGCGCCAGGATGGACGCATTGACGTCCTGGGCGATAGGCACCTTGCGCATGTGCACGTTCAGGATCTGCTCGCGGCCGCGGATGTCCGGCAGCGTCACGTAGACCTGGCGGTCGAAGCGGCCCGGGCGCAGCAGCGCGGGGTCCAGAATGTCCGGGCGGTTGGTGGCCGCGATGACGATGACGCCGAGATTGGTCTCGAAGCCGTCCATCTCGACCAGCATCTGGTTCAGGGTCTGCTCGCGCTCGTCGTTGCCGCCGCCCAGGCCCGCGCCACGGTGGCGGCCGACGGCGTCGATTTCGTCGATGAAGATGATGCAGGGCGCGCTCTTCTTGGCCTGCTCGAACATGTCGCGCACGCGGGCCGCGCCCACGCCGACGAACATTTCAACGAAGTCGGAACCCGAGATCGTGAAGAACGGCACCTTGGCCTCGCCAGCGATGGACTTGGCGAGCAGCGTCTTGCCGGTGCCGGGAGGGCCGACCATCAGCACGCCGCGTGGGATGCGACCGCCCAGCTTCTGGAACTTCTGCGGGTCCTTCAGGAAGTCGACCAGTTCCTTCACCTCTTCCTTGGCCTCGTCGCAACCGGCGACGTCGGCGAAGGTGATGGTGTTGTTGGCCTCGTCCAGCATGCGGGCTTTGCTCTTGCCGAAGCTGAACGCCCCGCCCTTGCCGCCGCCCTGCATCTGGCGCATGAAGTACACCCACACACCGATCAGCAGCAGCATCGGCGTCCAGTTGATCAGCATGCTGATCAGGAAGCTCTGCTCCTCGCGCGGCTTGACGTCGAACTTGACGCCACTGTTGCGCAGGTCGCCGATCAGGCCACGGTCCAGGTAGGTGGCGGTCACGCGCAGCTTCTTGCCGTCGGTGGTCTCGGCCAGGATCTCGGCGCCACTGGCGCCGCCCTCGGTCAGCGTGACCTGCTTGATGCGACGGGCCTGGACCTCATCGAGAAACTCCGAGTAACCAATTTGATTACCCGATGTCGTCGCTCCACCGAACTGTTTGACGACCGTGAAAAGCACGAGGGCGATCACGATCCAGACGGCGAACTTCGAAAACCATTGATTGTTCACTGCGACTCCTTGGCCCTGATGGCCGCGTCCGGCTCAGGACAGTGGGGGCGATTTTAAGTGACGCAAGGGGCTGGCCCCTGACGTCAGCGGGGTTTCAAACCGATACCGACCAAGAAGTTCTCGGAAGATCGGATGCGCGAGGCCTTGGGCTTCACGGCTTTGACGGTCTTGAAGCGGGTCCGGAACAGGTCGACAAGCTGGCTGTAACCACTGCCGTGGAAGACTTTGGCCACCAGCGCACCCTCGGGTTTGAGGTGCTGGCCGGCGAAATCCACCGCCAGCTCGACCAGGCTGGACACGCGCGCCGCATCGGTCGACGCGATGCCGGACATGTTGGGCGCCATGTCCGACACCACCACGTCCACCCGCCGGCCCGCCAGCGCGGCCTCCAGCTGGGCGTAGACGGCGGCATCCTCGAAATCGCCCTGGATGAACTGCACGCCCTCGATGGGCTCGAATTCCAGCAGGTCCAGCGCGATGATGGCGCCATTGAGCTGGCCCACCGCCGCCCCGCCCCGTCCCGCCTCCGTGGGCGCGAAACGCCGGCGCAGGTACTGGCTCCAGGCACCCGGCGTGGCACCCAGGTCGACGACCACCTGACCGGGGCGGATCAGCTTCAGCTCCTCATCGATTTCCTTGAGCTTGTAGGCCGCGCGCGAGCGGTAGCCGTCCTTCTGCGCCTGCTGCACATAGGGGTCACTGACGTGGTTGTTCAGCCACGCCTTGTTGAGCTTCTTGCTTTTGGTTTGAGTTTTCATGCCTACGGGATAATACGGGGATGCCTCAAATCATCCTGACCCCCGCCCAGCGCAAGGACAAGCGCGCCGATGCCCATCATCTCGATCCGGTCGTGATGATCGGCGGTGACGGCCTGACGCCGGCCGTCGTCAAGGAAACCGACACCGCGCTGAAGTCACACGGTCTCATCAAGATTCGCGTGCTCGGCGACGACCGCGAAGCACGCGAGGCGATGTTCGCCCAGCTCTGCGACGAGCTGAACGCCGCGCCCATCCAGCACATCGGCAAGCTGCTGGTGCTGTGGCGCCCGATCCCTGAAAAGGCCCGAACCGAGCGCGATGACGCGATGCCCGGCCCACGCGTCGTCAAGATCGTCAAGTTCTCCAAGAGCGGCAACGGCCGCCCGCAGGTCAACAAGGTCAAGGTCATGGGCAACCAGCGCGTGACGCAGGGCGGCGAGATCAAGCGCGCCAAGAAGCGCCGCCTGACCAGCGTCAAGAAGAACGTGGTCGACTGAGCCGCCATGCCAGGGCCAGCACCGCCAGGCCCTTGACCGCAAAGAAGGCCAGCGAGGCGCCGTGCAGCGTCGCGAACGACGCCACGCCAGCACCTGCCTTCGCGTCCGCCATCAGCGGCTGCAGGCCGTAGTAGCCGGCGATGGTGCAGAACAGTGCCACAGCAGGCAGCAGCAATTCCATCGAGAACGCATCGCTTGCCGCGCCAGCTTCGACGGCATCGCGCGCAAGGCGACGCGCCAGCAGCATCAGGATCAACGCCGCGGCCAGGCTGACCTGGGCTTCGATGCCGAACAGGCGACCGACCAGCGCGCCGGCCTGGGTGCGGTCCAGCACCGCGAAGGCACTGGGCGCGGCCGCGAAGGCCACACAAAGCAAAAAGCCGCCCCACAGGGCGGCCAGCAGCGCTTGAACGCGAGCGAACATCACTCGTAGCGGACTTCGACGATTTCGTAGCGCTTGACGCCGCCGGGAGCTTGCACTTCGGCCACGTCGCCGGCTTCCTTGCCGATCAACGCACGTGCGATGGGCGAGCCGACCGAGATGCGGCCCTGCTTGATGTCGGCCTCGTCGTCACCGGTGATCTGGTAGGTCACTTCCGTGCCGCTGGCTTCTTCCTCCAGGTCCACGGTGGCACCGAAGACGACGCGGCCGCCGGCGTCCAGCGTCGAGGGATCGATGATCTGCGCGGCAGCCAGCTTGCCTTCGATTTCGAGGATGCGGCCTTCGATGAAGCCCTGCTTGTCCTTGGCGGCGTCGTACTCGGCGTTCTCGCTCAGGTCGCCCTGCGCGCGCGCCTCGGCGATGGCCTGGACGACGGCGTGACGCTCGACGGTCTTGAGTCGGTGCAGCTCGGCTTTGAGCGACTCGGCGCCGCGCTTGGTCAGGGGAATGGTCGTCATGTCGTCAGTGGCGCCCGGCCGCCCGAAGTCACTGACGACCCCCTCGGGGGGCAGCGCGCAACGCGAGCGTGGGGGCTTTGGTGATTCAGTGGCAAAAAGAGTTCCGCCGCTGCGGCCCGGAAATCCAGGCTGCGGCGGCGGAATCGATGGGCTGTAGTTTAAATCAGCTCGGCGTGCAGTTCCTGCAGGGATTGCACGGTCAGGCCGTCACGGTGTTTCATGCCTTCGACCGCGGCTTCGCAACCCGCCATCGTCGTGTAGTAGGTCACGCGGTTGGCCAGGGCCGCCTGGCGGATGTAGCGGCTGTCGGCGATGGCCGTGCGGGTCTCGTCCACCGTCGTGAAGACGAGCTGGATGTCGCCGCCCTTGAGCGCGTCGACGATGTGCGGGCGGCCGTCCTTGATCTTGTTGATCAGCTTGACCGGCACACCGGCTTCCGTGATGGCCGCCGCCGTGCCGCGGGTGGCGACGATGCCGAAGCCGAGTTCGTGCAGGTCCTTGGCGATGGCAATCGCGCGGGCCTTGTCGTTGTTCTTCACCGTGATCAGCACATTGCCCTGGCGCGGCAGGCGCGAGCCGGCGCCGATCTGGCTCTTCAGCATCGCTTCGCCAAAGGTCTTGGCCGCGCCCATCACCTCGCCGGTCGAACGCATCTCGGGGCTGAGGATGGGGTCCACGCCCGGGAACTTGTTGAACGGGAAGACGGCTTCCTTGACGCTGAAGTAAGGCGGGATGACCTCGGCCGGCACGCGGCCCTTGCGGTCACGCTGGTCGACCAGCTTCTGGCCGGCCATGCAGCGCGCCGCAATCTTGGCGAGTTGCTGGCCGGTGGCCTTGCTCACGTAGGGCACCGTGCGCGAAGCACGCGGGTTCACTTCCAGCACGTAGACCGTGCAGGCGGCGAGGCCCGCGGTCACATCGCCCTGGATGGCGAACTGCACGTTCATCAGGCCGATGACCTTGAGCGCCTTGGCCATCGCGGCCGTCTGGCGGCGCAGCTCGTCCTGCAGGTCGGCCGCCAGCGTGTAAGGCGGCAGCGAGCAGGCCGAGTCGCCGCTGTGGATGCCGGCCGCCTCGATGTGTTCCATGATGCCGCCGATCATCACGTCGCCCGTGGCGTCGGCGATGCAGTCGACGTCGACCTCGACGGCGTCCTCCAGGAAGCGGTCCAGCAGCACCGGCGACTTCTCGGACACGCGTACGGCCTCGCGCATGTAGCGCTCGAGGTCCTTGTCGCCGTGCACGATTTCCATCGCGCGGCCGCCCAGCACGTAGCTGGGGCGCACGACCAGCGGGTAGCCGATCTCGTTGGCCAGCGCGACGGCCTGCTCTTCGGTGCGCGCCGTGCGGTTGGGCGGCTGGCGCAGGCCCAGCTCGTGCAGCAGCTTCTGGAAGCGCTCGCGGTCCTCGGCGATGTCGATGGAATCAGGCGTCGTGCCGATGATGGGCACGCCGGCGCGCTCCAGGTCCAGCGCCAGCTTCAGCGGCGTCTGGCCGCCGTACTGCACGATGACGCCGACCGGCTTTTCCTTGTCGACGATCTCCAGCACGTCTTCCAGCGTGACCGGCTCGAAGTAGAGGCGGTCGCTGGTGTCGTAGTCGGTCGAGACCGTCTCGGGGTTGCAGTTGACCATCAGCGTCTCGTAGCCGTCCTCGCGCATGGCGAGCGCGGCGTGCACGCAGCAGTAGTCGAATTCGATGCCCTGGCCGATGCGGTTCGGGCCACCGCCCAGCACCATGATCTTCTTCTTGCTCGTCGGCTCGGCCTCGCACTCGGCGTCCGCGCCCTCGTAGGTCGAGTACATGTAGGCCGTCTGCGTGGCGAACTCGGCCGCGCAGGTGTCCACGCGCTTGTAGACCGGGCGCACGTTCAGCGCGTGGCGGCGTTCGCGCACGGCGTGCTGGTGAGTGCCCAGCAGCTTGGCCAGGCGCTTGTCCGAGAAGCCCTTGCTCTTCAGCAGACGCAGTTCGGCCTCAGTGATGGATTCGATGCTGCGGCCCTTCAGCTCGCCTTCGATCTGCACCAGCTGCTCGATCTGCGCGAGGAACCACGGGTCCACCGCAGTCTCCTCGTAGATCTCGTCCAGCGTCATGCCGATGCGGAAGGCGTCGGCCAGGTACAGGATGCGCTCGGGGCCGGCTTCGCCGATCTCCTGCACGATGTCTTCACGGTCGGTCGAGCGCTCGGTCAGGCCGTCGATGCCGGTCTCCAGGCCGCGCAGCGCCTTCTGGAACGACTCCTGGAAGGTGCGGCCCATGGCCATCACTTCGCCGACCGACTTCATCTGCGTCGTCAGGCGCGAGTCGGCCATCGGGAACTTCTCGAAGGCGAAGCGCGGGATCTTGGTGACGACGTAGTCGATGCTGGGCTCGAAAGACGCCGGCGTGATGCCGCCGGTGATGTCGTTCTTCAACTCGTCCAGCGTGTAGCCCACGGCCAGCTTGGCAGCGATCTTGGCGATGGGGAAACCCGTCGCCTTGGACGCCAGCGCCGAGGAGCGCGACACGCGCGGGTTCATCTCGATGACGACCATGCGGCCGTCCTTCGGATTGATGGAGAACTGCACGTTGGAGCCGCCGGTGTCCACGCCGATCTCGCGCAGGATGGCGATGCTGGCGTTGCGCAGCAGCTGGTATTCCTTGTCCGACAGCGTCTGGCTGGGCGCCACGGTGATGGAGTCACCGGTGTGGATGCCCATCGGGTCCAGGTTCTCGATGGAGCAGACGATGATGCAGTTGTCCGCCTTGTCGCGGACGACCTCCATCTCGTACTCCTTCCAGCCGATCAGGCTCTCTTCGATGAGCAGCTCGTTGGTCGGCGACAGGTCCAGCCCGCGCTTGCAGATGGTCTCGAACTCTTCGGGGTTGTAGGCGATGCCGCCGCCCGAACCGCCCAGCGTGAAGCTGGGGCGGATGACCATTGGGAAGCCCGCGCCGCCGATCTCGGCGTGGATGCGCTTCTGCACGCCCCAGGCCTCTTCCAGCGAATGCGCGATGCCCGACCGGGCCGAGCCCAGGCCGATCTTGGTCATCGCGTCCTTGAACTTGAGGCGGTCCTCGGCCTTCTCGATGGCATGCTCGTTCGCGCCGATCATCTCGACGTTGTACTTGGCCAGCACGCCGTGCTTGTGCAGGTCCAGCGCGCAATTCAGCGCGGTCTGGCCGCCCATGGTCGGCAGCACCGCGTCCGGGCGCTCCTTGGCGATGATCTTCTCGACCACCTGCCAGGTGATGGGCTCGATGTAGGTGACGTCCGCCGTGTCCGGGTCCGTCATGATGGTCGCCGGGTTGCTGTTGACGAGGACGACCTTGTAGCCCTCCTCGCGCAACGCCTTGCAGGCCTGGGCGCCGGAGTAATCGAACTCGCAAGCCTGGCCAATGATGATCGGGCCCGCGCCGATGATGAGGATGGTCTTGAGGTCTGTACGTTTCGGCATGGCGGTCTGCTTAGAGAGTGGCGGTCGCGAGCTTGGCCCCGAACCCAACGAAAAGTGCGCCGACGCTGGCGTTGGCGGTGCTGGACAGCCGGCGGCGCGCGCGGAAGGCGGCGGCCAGGCGGGCGCCGGCAAAGATCAGCGTCGAGAGATAAATGAAGCTGAGTACCTGGATGATGGAACCCAGGATCAGGAAGGTCAGCGCCGGATGCGGGTAGGCCGCGTCGACGAACTGGATGAAGAAGGACAGCAGGAAGGCGATGGCCTTGGGGTTCAGCAGGCTGACGACCAGGGCTTTGCGGAAGGGTCGGCTGGCATCGACGACGCGGGGTGCGTCATCGGTCTTGGCCTCGCCGCGCCAGGTGCTCACCGCGCCGCGCAGCAGCTGGATGCCGATCCAGCCGAGGTAGACCGCACCGACCATCTTCACGACGAAGAAGATCTGCGGGCTGGCCATCAGCAGCGAGGCGCCGCCGGCAGCGGCCGCGGTCATCAGCACCGTGTCGCCCACGAACACGCCGCAGGCCGCGCCATAGCCAGTGCGCACGCCGCGCTGCGCCGCGACGGACAACACGTAGATCGAGTTGGGACCGGGCAGCAGGATGATGAAGATCGCCGCCGCGAGGAAGGTGCCGAGGTCGGTGATGCCGAACATGTGCGGGCCTCCTTCAGGCTTTGTTCATCAGGGACACGAAACGGTCGAACAGGTAGGCGATGTCGTGCGGGCCGGGGCTGGCTTCCGGGTGGCCCTGGAAGCTGAAGGCCGGCTTGTCGGTGCGCGCGATGCCTTGCAGCGTGCCGTCGAACAGGCTGATGTGCGTCGCGCGCAGGTGGGCCGGCAGCGTGTCGGGGTCGACCGCGAAGCCATGGTTCTGGCTGGTGATGCCGACGCGGCCGCTGTCCAGGTCCTTGACCGGGTGGTTCGCGCCGTGGTGACCGAACTTCATCTTGAAGGTCTTGGCGCCGGAGGCCAGCGCCAGGATCTGGTGGCCCAGGCAGATGCCGAAGACCGGGATGCCGGACTCGATCAGCTGCGCGGTGGACTTGATCGCGTAGTCGCAGGGCTCCGGGTCACCGGGGCCGTTGGACAGGAAGACGCCGTCCGGCTCCAGGTCGAACACGGCGCTGGCGGGCGTCTGGGCCGGCACGACGGTGACCTTGCAGCCGCGCTCGGCCAGCATGCGCAGGATGTTGAGCTTGACGCCGAAGTCGTAGGCGACGACGTGGAACTTCGGTGCGGTCTGCTCGCCGTAACCGCTGCCGAGCTTCCACTCGGTCTGCGTCCAGGCCTGGTTGTCGGTGCGGCTGACGACCTTGGCCAGGTCCAGGCCAGACATGGACGGCGCGGCCTTGGCGGCGGCAACGGCGGTGTCCACGTGGGCCTGGCTCAGCGTTTCACCCGCGGGCAGCGCCAGGATGCAGCCGTTCTGTGCGCCCTTGGTGCGCAGCACGCGCGTCAGGCGGCGCGTGTCCAGGCCGGCGATGGCGACGGTGCCCTGCTCGCGCAGGTAGGCGTCGAGCGGCTTGCTGGAACGGAAGTTGGACGCGCGCAGCGGCAAGTCCTTGATGACCAGGCCCGCGGCGAACACCTTGGACGCTTCGACGTCCTCGTCGCTGATGCCGTAGCTGCCGATGTGCGGGTACGTCAGCGTGACGATCTGCTTGCAGTAGCTGGGGTCGGTCAGGATTTCCTGGTAGCCGGACAGCGCGGTGTTGAACACCACTTCGCCGACCGTCTGGCCGACGGCGCCGATGGACTGGCCTCGGAACACTGTCCCATCCGCCAATGCCAAGATTGCTTGAGGGGGGTGGAGCAGGTCAGCCAGCACAAAGGTCTCCGCAAATGGGGCGCGTGCCCAGCATCAACCCGGCCGAAGACGGGTCAACTTGGAGAAACCGAGGGGTTTTTCGCCGGGCAGCAGGTTGGTTCAGGTAAACCCATCGAGTATAGCCGACTGGGGTTAGTACGGAGGCTTCGTGACCGCCTCAAGACGGCTTCGTGACGCCTCCAAGGGCGTCAGAGTGCGGCGATCCCGGCGCGGGCGATCTCGACGTCTTCGCTGGACTTGACGCCGCTGACGCCCACCGCGCCGACCACCTGGCCATCGACGAGGATGGGCACGCCGCCTTCGAGCAGGCCTTGCAGCCCCGGCGCGCTGAGGAAGGACGCGCGGCCCTGGTTGATCATGTCTTCGTAGACCTTGCTCTCACGCCGGCCCAAGGCGGCGGTCTGCGCCTTCGCAGGGGCAATCTGCGCGGAGATCGGCGCAGCGCCATCCAGGCGCTGCAGCCACAGCAGGTGGCCACCGGCGTCGACGATGGCGATGCTGACGGCCCAGTTCTGCTGACGGGCATGGACTTCCGCAGCGGTAGCGATGCGCTTGACGTCTTCGAGTTCGAGGTGCGATTGCTGTTTCATGGTCTTGCTTTCCCAGGGACAGCCCCCAATGTAGCCGGCACGCCTCGGCCTAGAATCGGTGCGGTTTTCATTCGTTCCCGGAGGATCGCGATGCACGACAGTCTGCAAACTCAATACGGCTACGGCAGCCAAGCCCTCGCCGTCGATCGCCAGCGTGTGCTGCGCAACACCTACTGGCTGCTGGCGCTTTCGCTGGTGCCCACGGTGCTGGGCGCCTGGATCGGCGTCACCACCGGCCTGTTCGCGACGATGGGCGCGGGCACAAGCGCCATCGTCTTCCTGGTCGGCGCCTTCGGCCTGATGTTCGTCATCGAGAAGACCAAGGAAAGCGCCGCCGGCGTCGCCGCGCTGCTGGCGTTCACGTTCTTCATGGGCCTGATGCTGTCGCGCCTGATCGGCCATGTGCTGGGCTACAAGAACGGCACGTCCCTGGTCATGACGGCCTTTGGCGGCACGGCGGCCGTGTTCTTCACGATGGCCACGCTGGCCACCGTCATCAAGCGCGACCTGTCGTCCATGGGCAAGTTCCTGACGGTCGGCGCCGTCGTGCTGTTCGTCGCCTGCATCGCCAACATCTTCCTGCAGTCGTCGGCGCTGATGCTGACCATCCTGGTGCTGATGCTGGGCGTGTTCTCCGCCTTCATGCTGTACGACATCAAGCGCGTCATCGACGGCGGTGAGACCAACTACATCACCGCCACGCTGGCCATCTACCTGGACATCTACAACGTGTTCCAGAGTCTGCTGTCGCTGCTGGGCATCTTCGGCGGCGACCGGGACTGAGGCCTCACGGCCCTGTCGACAAAGGCGGCTTCGGCCGCCTTTGTCATTGAGCCGCAGGCTTGTAGTTCTTCAGCACGAAAGGCGCGCTCAGCACGACGGGCTGGCCCAGTTGCCCCAGTTGCATCGCCAGGTTGACGGTGCCGGCCGCAAAGCCCTCGGCCGCCACGCCACCGATGACGACCGCCTCCAGCTTGCTGGTCAGCATCACCTGCCCCGACACCACCGCCGTGTAGGGCGGCGCACCCAGTTGCAGCAGCATGGGCACGACGGCCTTGGCCTTGGCATCTTCGCTGTCCAGCCGCGCCCAGACGATGACTTGCAGCTTGTCGCCCTTGGCGATGCCGCCATGGACAGGCGCCACTGCACCGATGTCCCAGGGGTTGGGCTTGGCGGCCTGCAGCGCCACGCGCAGGCAGACCTTGCCGGTCGCCACGCAGGGTGTCTGCTGGCTGGACTGGCCGTCGCCGTACACGGACCAAGTCGCGACGCGTGGCGTGTTGATCAGATAGTCCAGCGCCGGGTCGCTTGTCCGCGCGGGCGCCGCCGCGCTCGCCCTCTCGGGCACCAGCGCGGCCAGGATGGGCTTGACCCAGCCGTCGGTCTTCATGTCCCACAGCACGAAGTCCGAGTCGAACTGCCAGTACGACCAGCCAAAGCCGCGCGCCTCTGCCGCACGGGCCACGGCCGCCGTCCAGGCGACGCGCTGGGCCATGCCGGCGCTCTCCAGCGCGCCGAACTCGCCCATCAGGATGGGTCGCTTCGTCCGCTCCGCCCACGACTTCACCTTGTCGAAGTCCTTCTGCAGGCGCTCCTGGTCGGCCGCCGAGCCCCAGGTCACGCCGGACAAGTCCTTGAACTGCGGCGTCCACGACGCGCCCTGGTGCGTGAATTCCATCGGCGTGTAGTAGTGGAAGGTCACGATGAGCTGACGGTCTGCCTCGGGCAGGCGCAGGCTGTCCAGCTGGTCCATCGAGTTCCAGGACTTCGGCCCGACGATGACACGGCGGCTGGGGTTGGACTCGCGGATGATGGCCAGGTTCTCGGCCAGCATGTCGTTCCACACCGCGTCGGCCGCGCCGTTGGGCTCGTTCAGGATCTCGAAGATGACCGCGTCAGGCGCACCCTTGTAGCGCGGTGCGAGCTGGCGCCAGAAGGCCTTGAGCTGCTCGCGGCAGGCGCTGATCTCCTTGGCGCACTCATTGAAGTTGTGCTCGTCCAGGATGACTTGCAGGCCGGCCTTCAACCCGGCGTCGACCAGTTCGTCCAGCTGCTTGAGCCACTGCGGCGACAGCCGGTAGCTCGCGTCCATGTGGGCGAAGGCGTGCAGGTTCAGCCGCACATGGT
The DNA here is from genome assembly GCF_056406315.1 of Roseateles sp. P1_C6. Classification (NCBI taxonomy): domain Bacteria; kingdom Pseudomonadati; phylum Pseudomonadota; class Betaproteobacteria; order Burkholderiales; family Sphaerotilaceae; genus Roseateles; species Roseateles sp. P1_C6. Next base: position 37,939 of record NZ_JBFUAK010000002.1, on the reverse strand, counting down.
CGAAGCCGCCGTCACGAATGGCCTGCATGTGGCGCAGCTGGAAACGCGCCTTCGCCGGTTCGGTCCAGATCGGGTCGTAGCCGACGATGTTGACGCCACGCTTGAGCGCCACCGGCGCTGCGGCGCTATCTACCTGGGCGTGTACCGCAGCGGAAAGACCCAGCGCCAGCGACGCCAGCCCCAACAGTCGCGCGAACTTGAAACGATTGAACATGGCCTGCCTCTTGTCTCCGGATCGGTGGATTTATAGATAAACAAAACTAAACAGCAATGTTTATCTATTTTGTCCACCGCGCCGGAATCAACACCCCGGACTTACGCGGAGAGGCGGGGAGGCCGCTTGGTCAGCGCTCGAAAACGGCGATGGACTCGACGTGGGCCGTGTGCGGGAACATGTTCACCGCACTCGCCGCTGTGCAGCGGTAACCGGCCACGTTGACCAGCAGGCCCGCGTCGCGCGCCAGCGTCGCCGGGTTGCAGCTGACGTAGACGATGCGCTTGGGCGCCGTCCAACCCGGCGCGAGCGACGGGTCCTGCGCGATGTCGGCCACCGCCTTGGTCAGCGCGAAGGCACCCTCGCGCGGCGGGTCGATGAGCCAGCGGTCGGCCGTGCCGTCCTGCGCCAGCAGCTCGGGCGTCATCTCGAACAGATTGCGCGCGACGAAGCTGGTCTTGTGCGCCAGGCCGTTGGCGGCCGCGTTCTCGCGCGAGCGCTGTACCAGCGTCTCGCTGCCCTCGATGCCCAGCACCTCGCGCGCCTGCGTCGCCAGCGGCAGCGTGAAGTTGCCGAGGCCGCAGAACCAGTCGATGACCCGCTCGTCCGGCCGCACGGCCAGCAACCGCAGCGCCCGGCCCACCAGCGCGTTGTTGATGTGCGGGTTGACCTGCGTGAAATCGGTGGGCTTGAACGGCATCGTCACGCCGAACTCCGCCAGGCGATAGGCCAACTGCGGACCACCCTCGTCCAGCCGCTTGACGGTGTCCGGCCCCTTGGGCTGCAACCACCACTGCACGCCATGCTGGGCGGCGAATTCGCGCAGCAGCGCCAGGTCACCGTCCGGCAACGGGTTCAAGTGGCGCAGCACCAGCGCGATGACCTCGTCGCCCATCGCCAGCTCGATCTGCGGCAGGCGGTCGCGCTCGGCCATCGCGGTGATCAGCTCGCGCAGCGGCAGCAGCATGTCGCTGACGACCTTGGGCACGACCTTGCAGACCTGCATGTCGGCCACGTAGCGGCTCTTGCGCTCGTGAAAGCCGATCAGCACGACGCCCTTCTTCTGCACGTAGCGCACCGAGAAGCGCGCGCGGTAGCGATAGCCCCACGTCGGGCCCTCGATGGGCCGCAGCAGCACCTCGGCCTTGACCTTGCCGAGATGCCAGAGGCTGTCCTCGACGGCGCGCTGCTTCACGGCCACCTGCGCGCCGGCATGCAGATGCTGCATCTTGCAGCCGCCACAGGCACCGGCATGCAGGCCGAAATGCGGACAGCCCGGCGTCACGCGCAGCGGGCTCTCCTTCTTGATGGCCGTGAGCGCGCCCTGCTCCCAGTTGTTCTTGCGGCGGCCGATGGTGGCCTGCACCAGTTCGCCCGGCAAAGCGCCGTCGATGAAGACCACCTTGCCCTCGGCGTTGTGCGCCACGCCCTGCGCCTCCAGGTCGATGCTCTCGACCTTGAGCCATTCTGTCGTCTGATTCATAGGGCCGGATTGTCACTGAGGCCCCTCGCCCGCTGCATGCAGCGGACGATCCCCGAGGGGATGCGGGCCGGCTTGGGGCGGCCCGGCGCTCAGCCCGCGTCCCGGCAGCCTAGAAGATGCTGTCACGGTCCACGCCGTGACGCATCATGTTGCGCTTGAGCTTGGCCAGCGCCTCGATCTGGATCTGGCGGATGCGCTCGCGCGTCAGCTTCAGGCGGATGGCCAGCACGTCCAGCGTCTCGGGCTCACGGTCGGACAGGCCGTAGCGCCCGGCCAGCACCTCGCGCTCGCGGTCGTTCAGGCTGGCCAGACCATGCTGCAGCAGCTCCTCCACCTCGTGCGACAGGCGCAGGCCCATCGGGTCGATGGCCTGGTCGTCGGCGACCAGGTCCAGCATGGACTCACCGCCCTCGCCGTTGCGGTCCACCGGCGAATCCAGCGAGCTGGGCAGCTCGGCATAGGCCAGCAGCTCCGCCACCTCCTCGACGGGCCGGCCCAGCGCCTGGGCGACGTCCTCCGCGCGCACGCGGCCTTCGGCGCCGTTGGCACTCTGCAGCGCCTCCAGCGCGCGGCGCGCCTTCAGCACCTGGTTCAGCTCGCGCACGATGTGCACCGGCAGCCGCACCAGCCGGGCTTGGTGCATCAGCGCGCGCTCGATGCTCTGGCGTATCCACCAGCTGGAATAGGTCGAGAAGCGAAAGCCACGCTCGGGCTCGAACTTGCCGATCGCGTGCATCAGGCCGAGGTTGCCTTCCTCGATGAGGTCGCTCATCGGCAGGCCGCGGCCCAGGTAGTTCTTGGCGATGCTGACGACCAAGCGCAGGTTGTGCTCGATCATGGCCTGGCGGGCATCGAAGTCACCCGCCCGTGCGGCCTGGGCCGTGTCGAACTCCTGCTGCGGCGTCAGCAGCGGCGTGCGGCGGATGTCGCGCAGATAGGCCTGCAGCGCGTTGCCGACCTCGACATCGTCGCCCACGTTGCGCAGCACGCGCGTGTCTTCGTCGGGCGCGTCGGGGGTGGGTTCCGGCTCGCTGTGGTCATTCAGCGCGGACAGCAGGACGCCGGGATCGCGCACCGCGCCATCATGGCCATTGGATTTGGGCACAGCGCGTTTCATGACGTGGTCGCTGGCCCAGGGTTGGTTTCGCTAACCGGCTCTCTCAGCGGGCCGGCAACAGCTTCGCCGGGTCGACAGGCTTGCCGAGCTTGCGCACTTCGAAGTGCAACTTGACGGTGTCACTCTCGGTGGAACCCATCTCGGCAATCCTCTGACCTTTGCGTACGACTTGGTCCTGCTCGACCAGCATCGCCCGGTTGTGGGCATACGCCGTCAGGTAGGTGTTGTTGTGCTTGATGATGACCAAGTTGCCGTAGCCGCGCAACCCCGAACCAGCATAGACAACGCGTCCATCCGCAACAGCAAGTACGGGGTCCCCCGGTTTGCCGGCGAAGTCCAGTCCCTTGTTGCGCTGCTCGTCGAAACCGGCGCTGACCGACTGCGTGACGGGCCAGCCCCAGGCCAGCGTGTCCTCGTCCGACGACGACGCGGTCGACGTGCTGGTGGTGGCCGACGATGAAGGCGACGCCGGCGCACTGGCGGCGCCGACTGGCGGCTTGGCGTCCAGCGGGCGGGATTCGACCTTGGCGGCACTGGCGACCGGTTTGGCCGTCACCGCGCTCGCATCCACGCCCGGCGGCACGACGCGCAGCACCTGGCCGACCTCGATGCGGTTCGGGTTCTCCAGGCTGTTCCACTTGGCCACGTCGCGCCAGCTCTGGCCGTTGTCCAGCGCAATGCGGATCAGCGCGTCACCGGGCTTGACTGTGTGATAACCGGGCTTGCCGGCGTTCTCCGCACCGGGCAGCGGCGGCTTGACCTCGGGCGCAGAAGCTGCCGAGGCTGGCGCCGCAGGCACGGCGGGCGCCGCAACCTTGGGCTGCTGGGGATTGCGATCCTCGACCGGCGCGCGATGCAGCGACGTGCCGCAGGCGCTGAGCAGCAGCGAGGTGGTGATGAGTAGGAGAAGTTGGCGCAAGCTTGAGAGCATCGTGTGGCTAAGGCACGTTGAAGGGCCGCCCCGATTGTGTGGCGCGGTGCGCCAGCGGCCCGGTCAGACGACGCCGGATTTTAGGGGGACGAAGAGTACGGCCTCATGCTCGCTGCGCACCCAGCGGCTGACGCCGCCTTCGACGACGTGATCCAGCACCACCAGCACCTGGCCACGCCCACGCGCCGCGGTGGGCGCCACGAGTCGCCCGCCGGGGGCGAGCTGCTCGGTCCAGGCCGGCGGAATGTCCTCGCCGCCGGCCGCCGCGATGATGCTGTCAAAGGGCCCGCTGGCCGCGTGACCGACGCGGCCGTCGCCCCAGATGAGGCGCGGCTGGCGCGGCAATGCGACGCGCGGCAGGTTGACCTTGGCCTTGTCGTGCAGGCCCTGCAGCCGCTCGATGGACGTGACCTGGCGCGCCAGCATGGCGATGACGGCGGCCTGGTAGCCGCAACCGGTACCGATCTCCAGCACGCGGCCGAGCGAGCCGCGCTGGCGCGCGCCGGCGCCGGCCATCAGCAGGCCCAGCATGTGGGCCACGACCGAGGGCTTGGAGATGGTCTGGCCATGGCCGATGGGCAGGGCCGTGTCTTCGTAGGCCTGGGCGGCCAGCGCGGTGTCGACGAACTCATGACGGGGCACGGCGGCCATCGCGGCCAGCACATGCTCGTCGAACTTGCCCTCCGCGCGCAGCCGGTCGACCATGCGCTGGCGCACCGCGCCGCTGTCCAGCCCCGTGCCGCTGGGCCGCGCCAGACGCGCCGCGTCACGCGTGGCCTGGTGCAGATGGCGCTGCGGCATCAGCAGCTCACGCTGCGGCGCCGTGGCCGACTTCAGCGATGCAGGGAAGCGCTTGGCCGTGGCCATTCAGAGGCCCAGTCGCTGGGCCCAGGCGCCGAGCGAGGAATGCTCGGTCAGGTCGACCTGCAGCGGCGTGATCGACACGGCGCCGTTGGCGGTGGCGTGGAAGTCCGTGCCCTCGCCGGCCTCGCGGGCGTCGCCGGCGGGGCCGATCCAGTAAATGGTCTCGCCGCGCGGGTTGATCTGCTCGATGATGCCTTCGCTGGAGTGGCGACGGCCCAGGCGCGTGATGCGGCGTGGCAGCGTGGCGGCATCCGCCCGGTTGGGAATGTTGACGTTGAGCAGGAAGGCCTGGCCCAGGCCGCCGGCGATGACCTGCTCGACCAGGCTGCGCGCCATGCGTGCCGCCGCCTCCAGTTCGCCCCAGCCCTTCTCGGCCTGCGAGAACGCGATGGATGGGATGCCGAACAGATAACCTTCCGTCGCCGCGGCGACCGTGCCCGAATAAAGCGTGTCGTCGCCCATGTTGGCGCCGTTGTTGATGCCCGAAAGCACCAGGTCGGGCCGGTAGCCCAGCAGGCCGGTCAGCGCGAGGTGCACACCATCGGACGGCGTGCCGCTGACATAGCGAAAGCCGTTGGCAGCGCGGTGCACGTTCAAGGGCCGGTTCAGCGTCAGCGAGTTGGATGTGCCGCTGGCGTTCTGCTCGGGTGCGATGACGTCGATCTCACCGAGCCCCTGGCAGGCTTGTACGAGGGCCGCAAGGCCGGGGGCGAGGTAGCCGTCGTCGTTGGAAATCAGGATGCGCATGGGGGCCAATTGTAGGGAGAGCGTCACCTGCGAGACCGGGTGTAACCCTCTTGATTCCTATCATGGCCGCTTCACAAGAAGGCGCTGGGCCGCCCCGAGCTTTCTTGCGCCCCTCGGGGGGCAGGCCAGGCGCAGCCTGGCCGTGGGGCACCAATCACTCAGGAGATGACGATGAAGGCATGGCTGTGCGAGAACCCCGTGGGCGTCGAGGCGCTGCAATGGCGCGAGCTGCCCGCTCCCGCGCTGGGCGCAGGCCAGATCCGCGTGCAGATCAAGGCGGCCAGCCTGAATTTCCCTGACCTGCTGATCGTGCAGAACAAGTACCAGATGAAGCCGCCGCTGCCCTTCGTGCCGGGCACCGAGTTCTCGGGCGTCGTCAGCGAGGTGGCCGAAGGCGTCAAGGGCTTTGCCGTCGGCCAGCGCGTCGCGGCCTTCGGCGGGCTGGGCGGCTTTGCGACCGAGGTCTGCATCCCCGCCGCGCTGGCCATGCCGTTGCCGGACGCGTTCACGTTCGAGGACGCGGCTGCCTTCATCTGCACCTATGCCACCAGCCACCACGCACTGATGGACCGCGCCGCGCTGCAGGCCGGCGAGACCGTGCTCATCCTCGGCGCTGCGGGGGGCGTCGGCACGGCGGCCATCCAGATCGCCAAGGCGGCGGGCGCGCGCGTCATCGCCGCGGCCAGCAGCGACGCCAAATGCGCGGCCTGCAAGACGCTGGGTGCGGATGCCACCATCAACTACACCACGCAGAACCTGCGTGACGAACTGAAGGCGCTGACGGAGGGCAAGGGCCCCGACGTCATCTACGACCCCGTCGGCGGCGACATGGCCGAGGCCGCCTTCCGCTCCATCGCCTGGCGCGGCCGCTACCTCGTCATCGGCTTTGCGCAAGGGCAGATCCCCGCGCTGCCGCTGAACCTCGCGCTGCTGAAGGGCGCGTCGCTGGTGGGCGTGTTCTGGGGCGAGTTCGCCAAACGCGAGCCCGGCCGCAACGCCAGGATGCTGGGCGAGCTGGCCGCTTGGTACGCCGCCGGCAAGATCAAGCCCGTGCTGGACCGCGTGCTGCCGATGGAGCAACTGCCGGCCGCCTTCGCGCGCATGGCCGCCCGCGAGGTCGTCGGCAAGCTGGTTCTTACCCAAGCATGAAGCCTGAAACGGGGGCTTGCCCCCCCGCAGTCTCGCTCGGTTATGAGAGGGTGGGTGCGCTACATTCGGCGGTCGAATCGCCAGCCTCTGCTCCCTCGCCATGACCGTCAAAGTCCTCATCATCGAAGACAACCCCGTTGCCCGCAGCTTCCTGTGCCGCGTGGTGCGAGAGAGTTTCAGCGATGCCATGGAGATCACCGAGGTGGGCGATCTCGAGAACGCACGCCGCCAGGCCAGCAAGTTCGCCGGCAACACGCCCGAGACCGGCTTCAAGCTCATCCTCGTGGACCTGGAGCTGCCGGACGGCAACGGCATGGAGTTCCTGACCGAAATGGCCGGCTCGTCGGCGATCAAGATCGTCACGACGCTGTACTCCGACGACGACCATCTCTTCCCCGCGCTGCAATGCGGCGCCGACGGCTATCTGCTGAAGGAAGACCGCTTCGAGGTGCTGGTGGAAGAGCTGCAGCGCATCGTGCGCGGCCAGCCGCCGCTGTCGCCGGCCATCGCGCGCCGCCTGCTGTCGCACTTCCGCCCCGCGTCGGGCGAGAGCGGCACGATGCCGCTGAACTCGGGCTTCGGCTCGCTGTCGTCCTCGCACGCGCCCTTTGCCAGCAGCCGCGGCGTCGCGCTGGACCCGCCGCCCGAGTGGGAGCGCCTGACGCCGCGCGAGAGCGAAGTGCTGACCTATCTGAGCAAGGGCTTCACGATCAAGGAGATCGCGAACCTGATGGGCATCAAGTGGTTCACCGTCAACGACCACATCAAGAGCATCTACAAGAAGCTCAACGTGTCCAGCCGCGCCGAAGCCGCCGTGCTGGCGTCCAAGCAGGGCCTGGTCTGATTTGCCTGTGAAGGCAACGACTTAGCCTCTGTCGGGCTTCTTCTCTCTGTGCCACCAATGTCTGCCTCGGATGAAGCAGGCGGCATTCAAACACAGCCTTCGAGGCCCTGCAACGGGCTCTTTTTGGCACAGGTTTGGCACATAGTTGGCACAAGCTTCCCTCCGACAGGACCACCCCCACAAAGTCCGACTCGTCGGCGATGCGCTGCAATCTCTCTAGGAATCTGCCATCGCGAAACTCGGTCACGCAGGCGGCATTGGTGAACGGCAGTTCGCATTCGCCACACCTTCGTGACAACCGTTGACGGCATGCCGGGGGTTCAGCGCGTGGTCATGCAGCGGTATGTAGGGCACAAGCCCCGGGACATCACCGACCAGCACTATCAGGACATCACGCCCGCACAGTTGCTGGAGGTCGCCAAGGTGGTCAGCTACAGGGTCACGGTGGAGCTACGGATGCACCAAGAGCTGGGCCTCGCTCTTGACACAAAGAGACCATGCGTCAGGCCAACGGCATCGCCGTGAAGTTCAGCTTGGCGACGTTGTCGTTCAAGAAGTCGGCGACCGCCTGGGCCTGCTCGTGGCTCGTGCCAGGCTTGAGGTCAAAGCCATACAGACCCGAAGGCAGCCCCTCACCGCGCAGGGCGGCACCCTCAAAGGCGAGCCAGGGGGTGCCGCTGGCGCTCTCTTTCACGGCAAACGTAATTTCGGTTCTGACGGTCATAGCTGCTCCTAAGCCGCGCCTGGCGCAGCGTGCCAGCTATGTAACGGCGCGGGTAGGTCATTTCAAGTGCTCCACCGGAAACGTCGCGGCGGTGTCGTCGGTCAGATACCCATAGCTTCGGCCGCAGACTGAGGCGGGTTGTCGGCTCCCGCTTCGTAGCGCGGCGGCATGCGCGCCTTCGACTCTTGCAGCACCTCACGCCACAGGTCTGGCTGGTCTGACAGTGTCGCGACGCCAGCTATCGTCAGAACCCCAATGCGTGCCGCAAAGTCCAGGATGCGGCCAACGTCGTCCTCGGTGAAGGCAGGCTCTAAAACCCCATCCTGGTTCCACTTGCCGAAGTGCTCTGCCCCCGCGTGGGTCATGCCGCACATAGCCTTCCAATTGCGTTTGTAAAGGATGCTGAGGTTGCTCACCTGCCCCTCAGGGAGACCCTTATCTAGTGCGGCAATAAGGCTGGCCGTGTCCGGAATTTTCCCCTCGTGATAGCTGTCCACTTGGTCGTCAGTGGCGAAGTGAGCCAGCCACATCCCGCGCAAGTAGCCTTCAAACAGAGGTCGCGCGAGAGCAAACACGCTGGCATGCAAGGGCTGCTTCAGGGTGCACAGGGAAACCATCGCCACGTGATGTTCCTGCGCGACTCCGAAACAGACCGCAGCGGTCAGCGCCCTGCCATCACTCCTCATCTTCAGCCCGCCCACTTTCGAGGCGAGCCACTCCACTAGCTTCATCGACGTGACGATTGATTCCTGCGACATGCAATGGCCTCCTTGCCATAGGCGCGAATGTTCTCCGGAAAAATGTCAGAGGGCATCGGATGAGCGATCCAGGCCAGCTTCCCCCCTCTACCCCCTCGGTTCCTGCATGGGACTGCGAGGGCCTCAAGAGCCCCAGGAGGCCGCGCACGGGGGCCGGCAAGGGCGAGGTTCTAGTGAGCCTGGCGGATGCCTCCAGCGCACCGACGGGGGAACTGGTGGAGCGCTCATCCCACTGGGACCGGGCCTACTGGACCGGCTAGCTGGTCTTCGACGCCTGGCGAAGATTCACTTCTGACGGTCACTTCATAGCTGCATTGCGCTTGGCCACTAGCTCGGCAAAAAGGGCGACACCACCATCGGCGACTGTCTTTAGTGGATTGGCACGACAGTAGTTGTCCATCCACAGAAAGAGTTGCTCGGCCGAACTCACTTGGTCGAGGGGGTCTTTGGCCTGAAAGTACGGGTCCTTAATGACATCGCGATAGCCGACATGCTGCGCGTTCTGGCCTGACATAAATCCCATGAGCCAGGTCTTGTACTGCGCGCTCGGGGTATTTACCCACTTGCCGCAGTCGGGCCCGCCGAAGAGCGTGTATGCCTGGGCGTGCGGGGACAGAAGCACAGCGGCGACAGTCAGGCAACCGAGCAGAGAGGAAATTCTCATAGTTGGACGCCCCCTTGAATCAACAAATTGTCGGTCAAGACGTCGCTGGCGCTTCACTGTTGCCACGTAGGTTTACCGCTCGCAGAATGGTGGAGCGGCTGGCCTTCGTCAGCTCCTGCACCTGGCCCCAGGTCTTCCCCGCGTCGAGCAGCGCAAGGATGGTGGCATGCCGCGCCTCGTCCACCTGGCGGCCCCTGTAGAGCCCCGAAGTCTGCGCCTTGGCGATGCCCTCAGCCTGACGGCGGCGGCGGTCTGTGTAGTCCTTCCGCGCCATCACGGCCAGCATGTCCAGCAGCATCGCATTGACGGCCTGAAGGATCAGCTCTGTAGGGTCGGCCTCCTGACCGGCTGCGCGGGGCGGCAACGCCCGCATTGCGCTGTGGCTGGTGGGTAGGTCCAGCGCGACCACCCGGACCCCCTTTGCCTTAATGGCGTCCTTCAGGGCCTCCCAATTCTCCACGCTGAGGCGCGAGAGGCGGTCCACCTGCTCGACCAACAGCACATCCCCAGGGTGGCAGTCCGCCAGGAGTCTGAACAGCTCAGGCCGGCGCAGCTTCGCCCCTGATTCGTTCTCGGCGTACCACGAGGCCACCACGCGGCCCTGTGAGGCGGCGAACTGGGCCAGCGGCAGCCGGGCCCGCTGTGCGTCTTGGTCTTCAGTGCTGGCACGAAGGTAGGCGCGGACGTGAGACATGCTGAACCCCTCTGGTTTCGTTTGAGTGGTTCGCATAATGACGGTTTCGTTTGAGTAGGTCAACAGCGGAAACGGAACTCTCCGGGGGTCTCCTGGCGGAGTCGCAGGCTGGTATCGCTGAGGCATACCCAAAGCGAACTCACGTCTAAAACCCACCCTACGCAATAACTCAACGTCCCCGAGCTTGGCCAGCACTTGACGATGTACTCCGCCGGCCAGCGCTCGGGCCAGCAGTCGCAGCGGCCAGGGGCCGCTTCCGTGCGCGTTGATCTGCAAGCAGTTGCGCCCCTAAACCCTGCCCCTCGCTAAAGCTGAAAGTCGCCGCGTGCCGGTGGGTGCAGCCATGCCCGCTAAACCCCGGCCTTAGCAATTCATCGAAAAGCGCCTGAACTTGGTCACCACCTGGAGAACCCCTGACACCGCCCTGAGCACCACCACCACCCACAACCACGCCCCGCCACCCCTGCCCGAACCACTGGGCTTGCCGGGGCTGAGCGCCTAAACCCTCCCCTTAGCAAAAGCTCATCGTCGCCGCCTGCCCGGTAGCGCAGCCATGCCGCTTAGATCCCGGCTAGAGCAGAACCTCAAGAACGCCCACTCGGGCGTTGCCCCTGCGGCCCACGCACCACCCCTCGCCATATCGACACCAACGTCGTGACCCGGCATCACCTCCACCTGAAGAGAGAAGACTATGAAGAACGAAACGAAGTCCACCCAGCGCGCCCAGGCGGTGGAACACGGGCAGCAGCTCACCCTGAACCAGGTCGTGGCGCTCACCATCCATGAGCACAGGAAAAAGGGCGCAGTGCGCGAAGGGCGTCTGCCAGGGCCGCGCTGCCCTCGGGCGGATTGACCACGGCGGCCCAGCAGGAGGCCCGCGACAGGTTCGACCTCGAAGTGGCGCTCGCTCTGCTGCCGCCCCCATCGCCACCCAGCGCACTAGGCGTGTTCGGCAACGTGGGCCAGCGGCTGCGGGCCGACCTGAGAACCACGACCCCGGAGCCGGTCCTGCGCATGCTGGCCCGTGAGTCCCTTGGGGCCACCCGCATGTCATCCAAGTACCTGGAGGCGCTGCGGGTGGTCCTGGGGAACCAGGCCGAGGCTGAGCGGCGGGGTTACCTGGTGGAACTGAACGTCCGCACCTCCTTCGCCACGGAGAGGACCATGCGGACCATCCTCGACCAGTTGCAGGGCGCTGGGGCCATCTTCACCAAGACCGTCAGTCTCGGCCCCGGCCGGTGCCAGGAGGTCAAGTGCTTCGGCCGGCGCAGGGCGGAGTGCGGCAGTGCTGATGCCCCCGAAGAGCTGGAGCGCAGTTACCGGGCGACCGAGGCTACATGTCGAGCAGCGCCACCGCTGCCACCGGACGGAAGCCCGCTGGGCCTCGTCGAGCACGAGGTCGCAGGCTCGCTTAACGACACAGTATTAGGGTGCACCTGAAGAGTAAATCCAGCTGATTCCTGGCTGGTGTCCTTCCTGTCTGACTGCCGTTGCCATCAGGGACCACAGCGGTGGGCCGTCTACCCAGACGCGCCCGCTGGCTGACCTCATGCGGCTGACGCCGCTGCCGACCACCCCAATCCTTTCCCTGCCTGTGTCCCTGGGTGGTCGTGGTCTGAATGTCAGCCCCTGCCTGCCTTCCCTTCCGTCCCCATCACGGCCACCTGTCGGCCCCCACCAGGGCCACCGGCTGGCTTCACTTTCCATGACCACCATTCCATGACTCCCTTCTGCATCATCCCCAACTGCGGTCAGCCCAAATCGGGGCGGTCGAACAAGTGCAACGCCCACAAGCTGGCCCTGCGCCGCCACGGGCACCCCCTACAGAGCGGCATCAAGGTCACCGAATACGGCCCCTACCGGGACGCCATCCGGCGCCTGTGGGATGCAAATGAGGATGCCCCGCTGTGGCAGGTCATGCGAGCCCGCTGGGGTCGCTGTATCGACCACGCCAAGGCCCTGACTGTTCACCGAGACCGGGGGGGCGCCTACGCCCGCCATGAGGTCAGGGCAGCGGATGCACTGCTGGCGCTGGACTGCAATGTCGCCTTCCAAGAGGTCGCCTCCACGGCGCTGGCGCTGTACGTCTACGCGGCTGACCGTCCCCATCGGTTTGCCGATGACCAAGCCCTCCGCTTCCAGTTGGTCCGCAAGGTGCGCGCACTGGATGAGCTGGCGGTAGGCAAGACCTGGAACCACAAGACTCGGGCCATGCACCGGGTCTACCAAGACATGCCCCCGAGGGCTGTGAGAGTGCTGGCCGACTACCTCGGAGCGGTCTTCGCTGAAGCGGGGCTACGGCTGCGGGACCACGCCAAGGCCAGGCCGAAACCCCGCCTGGAGGTCACCGAGGCCAAGCTCATGGCCGAGTCGGTGAGGTCACTGCGGTGATGGTCACTGCCCTGAAGAAGCCGAAGCGGTCCCGTCCATGGAACCCACAGGCTGCCCCTGTCTCGCGTGAGCTGACCTACCGCCTCCCGGCTGGACTGCGCTGGGCGGCCGGGGGCCTGCGGTGGGAGCTGCCCCTCGGTGGCCGGCCTGTGGTCATCCCCGTGGCACGCGCATGGGGCACTGAGGTGGGCAACGCGGCCCATGGAAGCGCCTCGTAAGCGTCCCAGTGACGTTTGTAGTACGGTGCCCCGCGCAGCTTCGCCCCAACGGTCTTCCGGTACTCCTGAACAGCTTCCCGGAGGGTCGGTGCCGGCGCTTTCTCGGGCACCCATAGGCCCGCTTCAAGTTCTGCCTGAGTCTTACGCCCCCACCGCTCCGCGTCGCTGCGCCGCTGAAACGTCTTGGAGACCGCCGGGGCGCCTTGGACGCGGACGCGCGCGAGGAATCGCCCTCCCCGTTCGACGATTGATGCCATGCCAATGTTCCTTTTCGATCAAGTCGTTGGAACATTGGTGGCACAAACGCCCAAAAGAGCCCTTTTCGGTCATTTCCCGCGAGCCCTCGACGCCGCCAAGCTGTTGATTCCAAATAGGAATCGCGAACCTGATGGGCATCAAGTGGTTCACCGTCAACGACCACATCAAGAGCATCTACAAGAAGCTCAACGTGTCCAGCCGCGCGGAAGCAGCCGTGCTGGCATCAAAGCAGGGCCTGGTCTAACCAGCGGTCCATCAGCCGCGTCAGCGCGGCTCTCAAACCCGAAGCCTCACGCGCCATCGCGGCGCGCAACTCGTTGGGCGAGATGCCGGCGTGCTCAAGCTCGTCGATATGGCCGATCAGCCATTGCTCGAAGCGATGCGGGTCGACCTCGGGGTGGAACTGCAGGCCCAGTGCCTTGCGATGCGGCGCGAAAGCCTGGTGGGCACAGAGGGCCGTCGTTGCCAGCGACTCGGCGCCTGCAGGCAGGTCGAATTGATCGCCATGCCAGTGCAGCATGGGCTGGCTGCCCAGCTCTGCCAGCGCGCTGCCCTGCCCGGCCGCGGTCAGCATGACCGGCGCAAAGCCGATCTCCTTCACACCCATGGGCCGCACGCGCGCACCCAGTGCGCGCGCCATCAACTGCGCCCCCAGGCAGACGCCGAGCAGCGGCTGCTGCGCATCCAGCCGCTGGCGTATCAGCGCGACCTCGTCGACCAGCCAGGGGAAACGCTCCTCGTCCTCCACGCTGATGGGCCCGCCGAGCACGATGAGCAGATCGACCTTGGCCAGGTCGACGGCCGCGCAGTCGTCGACCCCGGCCTCGACATAGCGCACATGGAACCCGCGCTCACGCAGCAGCGGCTCGATGAGGCCGAGGTCTTCGAAGGCGAGATGGCGCAGCGCCAGGGCGGTTTTCATCATTGCCATCATCTCCTGCGAAATGCCGCTCAGGCGGCGGCGCGCAGCTTCACGCCGGGGAAGTCCACCGGCACCGCGAACGCGACATTCACGTAGTTGGTGAAGAGGTTCAGCGCGACATGGGCCAGGATCTCGACGATCTGGCCGTCGCCAAAGCCGGCGGCACGCAGCGCCGCCACGTCGGCGTCACCCACCTGGCCGCGCTGCTCGACCAGCTTCAGCGCAAAGCGCAGCGCCGCGGCCGTGGCCGGGTCGACGGATTCCCCCGCCTGCGCGGCCGCCATCTCGGCCGGCGTCGCGCCCGCCTTGCGGCCCAGTGCGGTGTGCGCGGCCAGGCAGTACTCGCAGGCATTGCGGTCGGCCACGGCAACGGCGATCTGCTCGCCCAGCTTGGCGGGGATGGCGCCACCGCCCAGGGCGCCGAAGAAGCCCCACATGGCCTGCAGCGCCGCCGGCGAGTTGGCCACGGCGCGGAACATGTTGGGCGTCGCGCCAAAGGCGCCGTGGACGGCGTCCAGCGTGGCCCGGCTGGCCGCAGGGGTGTCGGTGGCGGAGACGAGGGGGACACGGGATGTCGGGGCGTTCATGGATCACCTTTCGGGTGCAGTGGATGAAGGCCTCCACTGTGACGCCCTGACTGGGACGGAAAGTATCATCCCGTCTCCGATTCAATCCAATTCGTCCGATGGCCGACGCCGCCCCGCTGGACCGCCTCAGCCCGCTGTTCGAGCGCCTGCGGGTGCGCGCCAGCCTCTTCCACGCCGGGCCGCTGTGCGGCGTGACGCACTTCGACGCCCGGCCCGGCCGCGGCTTCCTGCATGTGATGCGCAACGGCACGATGGACGTGCGCCACGCGGCCGGCACCGGCCTGGTGAAGCACCTCGTCGTCAGCGAGCCCAGCCTGGTCTTCTACCCCAGGCCTTTGGCGCACGACTTCCACAACGCACCGACGGAAGGTGCCGACTTCGTCTGCGCGACGCTGGACTTCGACCAGGGCGAGGATCACCCGCTGGTGCAGGCGCTGCCGCCACTGGTCGTGCTGCCGCTGGCGCAGGTGGAAGGCATTGCTGCGACGCTGACGCTGCTGTTCGGCGAAGCCGAGCGCGTGCGCTGCGGCCAGCGCCTGCTGGCGGACCGGCTGTTCGAGGTGCTGCTGCTGCAACTGCTGCGCTGGATGCTGGACCAGCGCGACGCGACGCTGCCGCTGGGCCTGCTGCGCGGTCTGGCCGACCCACGGCTGGCCCGCGCTTTGACCGCCTTGCACGCGCGCCCCGGTGAAGGCTGGAGCCTGGCGCGCATGGCCGCGGAGGCCGGCATGTCGCGCAGCCGCTTTGCCGAGGCTTTTCGCGACGCGGTGGGGCAGACGCCGGCCGACTACCTCGCAGGCTGGCGCCTCACCATCGCGCGCGGCGAGCTGCGCGCCGGCAAGCCGATCAAGCAGCTGGCCACCGAGCTGGGCTATGCCAACGCATCGGCGCTGAGCCGCCTGTTCGCCCAGCGGCACGCGGGGTTGTCGCCACGGGCCTGGCTGCGGCAAGGTTAAAGTGCCGGCCATGCGTCGCCCCGGCCGCTTCCTCGTCCTCTGCCTGCTGCTCGTGTTGCTGCCGCTGCGCAGCCTGCTCGCGGCCGGCCAGCTGGGCTGCGAACCGCCACCAGTGCCGACGCAGGAACAGCACGCCAGCCACGCGCACCACGCCAGCCAAGGCGACACCCACGACCACGCGGCCAAGCCCTGCAAGCTGTGCGCGCCCTGCTGCCTGGCCGCGGCGCCGCCGCCGGTGCTGGCCATGAGCGCCACGCCCGTGGCCCCCGCCGCGCGAGTGGCCTTGGCGCCCGCGCAGGCCTGGGCGAGCATCGTGCCGCCGCTGCCCGACCCACCTCCCCGGGCCTGAGCCTTTCTCCCCGCAGCCCCCACCGCCTTGCCGGCCGGTGGGGTGTTTCACCTGCCTAGAGAGGCTGTCATGCCCCCTGCCCTGCCCCTGGCGGCGCTGCTGCTCCTGCTCGGCGCCAGCGCCCAAGCGCAGCCGCGCCCCGATCCGCTGGATGCGCGCGCGCCCGTGCCGCCCATCGTCCACAAACCCGTGCCGCCCAAGCCGGCGGACGACCCGCCGCCCGCCGACTGGCGCGCCGCCAACGAGCGCGTCGCCCGCGTGGGCGGCTGGCGCACCTATGCCCGCGAGAAGTTGCCGGAGGCACCGCGATGAAGCCCTTGCTGACCGCCGGCCTCGCGCTGGCCTTGAGCGGCTGCGCCAGCGTCGACCCTGGCGCCCACCTCGGCGAGGTCAACCGCCTGACGCAGGCCCACACCGGCCAGGCGCTGGCGCTGGAGCCGCTCACACAACAACAGCTGGCAAACACGCTGCGCGAGCCGCTGTCCGCCGACGCCGCCGTGCAGCTGGCGCTGAAGAACAGCCGTGGCCTGCAGGCACGCCTGGCGCGGCTGCAGGTGACGGCGGCCGAGGTCGCCGAGGCCGGCCGCCTGCCCAACCCGGGCTTTCGCTTCAGCCGGCTGACGCGCGGCAGCGAGGTGGAGCTGGAGCGCGGCTGGCACATCGACCTGGCGCGGCTGCTGACGCTGCCGCTGGTGCGTGCCGCCGAGCAGCGCCGCCTGCAGGCCGGCCAACGCGAGGCCGCCGCCGACGTGCTGGCCCTGGCCGCCGACGCCCGCCGCGCCTGGGTGCGCGCCGTCGCGGCCGAGGAGACGCTGCGCTACCGCCGCCAGGTCGTCGAGGCCGCCGAGGCCGGTGCCGAGCTGGCCCGGCGCATGCAGGCCGTCGGCAACTTCAACGCACTGACGCGCGCCCGCGAGCAGGGCTTTGCGGCCGAGGCCCGGCTGGCCCTGGCCCGCGCCGAGGCGCAGCAGCTGGCGGCCCGCGAGCGCCTGGTGCGGCTGCTGGGCCTGTGGGGTGCGGACGCCACCGCGCTGCGCCTGCCCGAGCGCCTGCCCGAGCTGCCGGCCACGCCGCGCGAGCAGCCCGATGTCGAGGCGCTGGCCTTGGCGCAACGCCTGGACGTGCAGGCCGCGCGGCTGACGCTGGAGCAGGCCGGCCGCCAGCTGGACCTGGCGCGCACGACGCGCTGGGTGTCGATGCTGGAGCTGGGCACGGTGCACAACAGCGCCAACGAGGCGCCGACGCAGCGCGGCTGGGAGGTCGCGCTGGAGCTGCCGCTGTGGGGCCCGAGCCCGCTGCCTCGTGCCGACGCGCTGGCCGCGCAAGCCGCGCACGAGGCCGCCGACACGGCCATCCGAGCCCGCTCCGAGGTGCGCGAGGCCTACGGCCTGTACCGCAGCGCCCACGACATCGCCCGCCAGCACCGCGACGAGCTGCTGCCGCTGGCGCGGCGCATCTCCGAAGAGCAGCTGCTGCGCTACAACGGCATGCTGATCGGCGTGTTCGAGCTGCTGGCCGATGCGCGTGCCCAGGTCGCGGCCGTCAGCGCCACGCAGGACGCGCTGCGCGACTTCTGGCTGGCCCAGGCCGACCTCGACCAGGCCCTGCTCGGCCGCGCGACACCGTCGCTGCCCGAGGCCGGCGCCGCACCCGCTGCCGCCACGGCGGCGGCCCACTGAACCCCGAGGACATGCCCATGTTCAACCGACGCTCCCTGCTCGCGGGGTCGACCTTGGCGTCTCTGGCGGCGGTCTCGAAGGCGGCCATGGCCGCCCTGCCCGAGCCCGTCACGCAGACCTCGCCCGACACGCAAGCCCCGCTCGTTCCGCCCAACGGGCGGCCCTACAACCCCGTCGTCACGCTGAACGGCTGGACGGCGCCCTGGCGCATGAAGGACGGCGTCAAGGAGTTCCACCTCGTCGCCGAGCCCGTCGTGCGCGAGATGGCGCCCGGCTTCAAGGCCCACCTGTGGGGCTACAACGGCCAGAGCCCCGGGCCCACCATCGAGGTCGTCGAGGGCGACCGCGTGCGCATCTTCGTGACCAACCGCCTGCCCGAGGTCACCAGCATGCACTGGCATGGCCAGCGCCTGCCCAACGGCATGGACGGCGTGACCGGCCTGACGCAGCCGCCCATCCCGCCGGGCAAGACCTGGGTCTACGAGTTCGTCGCCCGCCGGCCCGGCACCTTCATGTACCACCCGCACGCCGACGAGATGGTGCAGATGGCCATGGGCATGATGGGCTTGTGGATCACGCATCCCAAGGCCAAGCACCCGCAAATCGCCGACGTGGACCGCGACTACGCCTTCCTGCTGAACGCCTACGACATCGAGCCCGGCAGCGCGACACCCAAGGTCATGACGATGCTGGACTTCAACCTGTGGAGCTGGAACAGCCGCGTGTTCCCCGGCATCGCGCCGCTGGTCGCGCGCCAGGGCGAGCGCGTGCGCATCCGCATCGGCAACCTGACGATGACCAACCACCCCATCCACATCCACGGCCACGAGTTCGAGGTCACCGGCACGGATGGCGGCCCAGTGCCCAGGACGGCGCGCTGGCCGGAGGTGACGACGGACATCGCCGTGGGCCAGATGCGCCAGCTGGAGTTCATCGCCGACGAGGAAGGCGACTGGGCCTTCCACTGCCACAAGGCGCACCACACGATGAACGCGATGGGGCACAACCTGCCGACCATGATCGGCGTGGACCACAGCGGGCTGGCCGCCAAGATCCGCCAGCTGGTGCCGGACTACATGGTCATGGGTGAACGCGGCATGCACGACATGACCGAGATGAGCATGCCGCTGCCCGACAACACGGCGCCCATGATGGCGGGCGAAGGCCCGTTCGGCCCGGTGGCCATGGGGGGCATGTTCAGCATGCTGAAGGTGCGGCGCGGCCTCAAGCGCGGCGACTACAGCGACCCCGGCTGGTTCCAGCACCCGCCCGGCACGCTGGCGCGCGAGGTGGGCGATGCGCCACCCGCACCCAGCGCGCCCGCCGCACCCGCCTCGCGCCCGACAGACGTCGAGGTGCAGGTCCGCAAACCCCAAGGCCATGCCGGCCACTGACGCCATGAAAACAACCACCATTCTTCTGTCGCTCCTGCTCGCCCTCGCGGCCGGCGGCGCCCAGGCCCACGGCGACGCCCACACCGCCAGCGCGCCGCATGCCGCCGTCAAGAAGGAGCAAAAGCCCTGGGGCATCGCTGGCGAGCGCCGCGCGGCCAAACGCACGGTGCAGATCGCGATGAGCGACGACATGCGCTTCACACCGACGCGCATCGACGTGCGCCAGGGCGAGACGGTGCGCCTGGTCATGCGCAACACCGGCGCCGTGCTGCATGAACTCGTCATCGGCACGCCCAAAGAGCTGGAGGAGCACGCCGCGCTGATGCTGAAGTTCCCTGGCATGGAGCACGACGAGCCCTACATGGCCCATGTGCCGCCGGGCCAGACCGGCGAGATCGTCTGGACCTTCAACCGGGCGGGCGAGTTCGACTTCGCCTGCCTCATCGCCGGCCACTTCCAGGCCGGCATGCGCGGCAAGCTCATCGTGCGCCCGCGCTGACCCAAGGAGCCCTTCCTCATGAAAACCATCTTTCTGTGGGCCGCGCTGCTGGCGTCGCCCCTGCCGCTGCTGGCCGCCGAGCCTCCCGCGGCCGCCGCGTCGGCTGCCGACACGATGACCGAGGCCGAGGTCCGCAAGGTCGATCTCGCCACGGCCAAGGTCACGCTACGCCACGGCGAGATCAAGTCGCTGGACATGCCCGCCATGACCATGGTCTTCCAGGCCCGCGACAAGCGCCTGCTCGACGGCCTGAAGGTCGGCGACAAGGTGCGCTTCAAGGCCGCCCACGAGGGCGGCCAGTTCTTCGTCACCGAACTTGAGCCCGTCAAATGAAACACCTCGCCCTGCTCTGCCTCGCCGCCCTCGGCGGCCCCGCCCTCGCAGCCGCGCAGGTGGTGGACATCACGTGGACGCCCGAAGGCCGCTTCGAGCACAAGACGACGCTGGCGCCCAAGCAGCTGCTGGAGGTCTGCGGCAGGCTGGTGCCGGGCGGCACGGTCAGCTGGTCCTTCGAAAGCTCGGCCGCCCTGCCGTTCAACATCCATGTCCACCAGGGCAAGGACGTTCTCTACCCGGCCAAGCTCGAACGCGCCGAGCGCGCGCAGGGGCGCCAGGTCTTCGAGGCCGAGGCGGCGCATTGCTGGATGTGGACCAACAAGACCGCCGCCGACGTGGTCGTCAGCGTCGAACTGAGGCGCTGAAAGTCCCAGGGGGCGGGCCCAAGATGCCCCGATATGCTCGGCCACCCTGGACATTTCAGCAAAGGCCTCCGCCCCCATGAGCAGCTCGTTTCGCATCCACCGCGCACGGCTTGAGACCCTGGTCGATGGCGTGTTCGCCATTGCGATGACCATCCTCGTGCTGGAGGTCAAGGTGCCTGAACTCGCCGACCGGGGTTCGGCCGACGAGTTGTTCCACGCGCTGCTGCACCACGGCTATGTGATCGGGGCCTATGTCGTCAGCTTCGCGATGCTGGGCTTGTTCTGGGTCTGGCACCACCGCCTGGCCGAGCAGGTGCGGGAGATCGACCTGCCACTGCTGGTGTGCGCATTGACCTTTCTTGCTTTGGTCTGCTTCTTCCCTTTCGCCTCGGCGCTGCTGGGGCGCTATCCCAGCAACCTGGCCGCACTGCTGGTCTACGTGCCGGTGATCGGGCTGATCCTGTTGGTGCAAACCTTGTTCTTCTGGCTCGCCATGCGGCGCCACCTGGTCACGGAGCACTGCTCGCCCGCCAAAGCGCTGGCGACCCACCAACGCAACCTGATGGGCCTGGCGGTCTTCTGTTTTGCCTGCATACCCACGCTGATGCGGCTGAACGCCTATGCGCCGCTGCTTGGCATCGTGCTGGGCGCCGTGTTGCTGTGGCGCGCCAAGCGGCGCGTCCCGGCCGCGTAGATGCGCGGCCAAAAGCAAAAAGGCCAGTCCGGTTGGACTGGCCTTGGTGCTGGAGGAGAGGGGGGGATTCGAACCCCCGAGACGTTACCGTCCGCCTGATTTCGAGTCAGGTACATTCAACCACTCTGCCACCTCTCCGAATCTGGTGCGAGCTGAGCCCAGCATTATAGCCAGGCTTTTTCAGCTTCAACCGCGCAGCGTGTCGACGCCACCCAGATAAGGCCGCAGCGCCTCGGGCACCGTGATGCTGCCGTCGGCGTTCTGGTAGTTCTCCAAGACGGCAACGAGCGTGCGGCCCACCGCCAGGCCTGAGCCATTCAGCGTGTGCACGAACTCGTTCTTGCCCTGCGCGTTCTTGAAGCGCGCCTGCATGCGGCGGGCCTGGAAGGCGCCCATGTTCGAGCAGGAGCTGATCTCGCGGAAGGTGTTCTGCGCCGGCAGCCAGACCTCCAGGTCGTAGGTCTTGGTCGAGCCGAAGCCCATGTCGCCGCTGCACAGCAGCACCGTGCGGTACGGCAGGCCGAGCTTTTGCAGCACGGCTTCGGCATGGCCGGTCATCTCTTCCAGCGCGGCCATGCTGTTGTCGGGCAGCTCGATACGCACCATCTCGACCTTGTCGAACTGGTGCTGGCGGATCAGGCCACGCGTGTCACGGCCGGCGGAGCCCGCTTCCGAGCGGAAACAGGGGCTGTGCGCCGTCAGCTTGACGGGCAGGTCCTCGGCCTTCAACACGCTCTCGCGCACGGTGTTGGTCAGCGAGATCTCCGACGTGGAGATCAGGTACTGCTCGACCTGCTCCTCGTCGCCGCCGCGCAGCACCCAGAACATGTCTTCCTTGAACTTGGGCAGCTGGCCCGTGCCCTCCAGGATCTCGCGGTTGACGATGTAGGGCGTGTAGCACTCGGTGTAGCCGTGCTCGTCGGTCTGCACGTCCAGCATGAACTGCGCGAGCGCACGGTGCAGCTTGGCGGCCGGGCCTTTCAGGAAGGCGAAGCGCGAACCCGACAGCTTGGCGCCCATCTCGAAGTCCAGGCCCAGCGGTGCGCCCAGGTCGACATGGTCCTTGACCTCGAAGTCGAACGTACGCGGAGTGCCCCAGCGGCGCACTTCGACGTTGCCGGTTTCGTCCGCACCGGCGGGCACGCTGGCGTCCGGCAGATTGGGCACGCCCATCAGCATCTGGTTGAGCTCGACCTGGATGGCCTCCAGGCGCTCGCCGCCGGCCTTCAGTTCGTCGGCAATGCTGCCCACCTCGGCCATCAGCGCCGACGCGTCTTCGCCCTTGCCCTTGGCCATGCCAATCTGCTTGGACAGCGCGTTGCGACGGGCCTGCAGCTCCTCGGTGCGCACCTGCACCGAGCGGCGTTCGCCTTCCAGCGCGCTGAACCGCGCGACGTCGAGGAAGGGCTGGGGGTTCTTGCGCGCGTTCAGGCGCTCGACGACGGCGTCGAGGTCCTTGCGCAGCTGGGTGATGTCGAGCATGTGAGAAAACCTT
Source organism: Roseateles sp. P1_C6 (assembly GCF_056406315.1). Classification (NCBI taxonomy): domain Bacteria; kingdom Pseudomonadati; phylum Pseudomonadota; class Betaproteobacteria; order Burkholderiales; family Sphaerotilaceae; genus Roseateles; species Roseateles sp. P1_C6. Next base: position 15,607 of record NZ_JBFUAK010000002.1, on the reverse strand, counting down.
CAGAAATCGAATGTGAAAACGGCGCCGATGTCAGCGCCGCCGGATGCATCAGGCACCGGCTTCAGGATCGAGACGCGCTCACCTCGGCCATGGACTTGTCGCCCAGGCCCAACGGCAGCGGGAAGCGCACATGCTCCTCCACGCCCGCCAGACTGCGCACCGAAGTCGCCCCCAGCGCGCGCAGCCGGTCGATGACGGCCTGCACCAGCACGTCGGGCGCCGACGCGCCGGCCGTCAGGCCCACGCGGGCGCGGCCGTCCAGCCATTCGGGCTTGAGGTCTTCGGCGGCGTCGACCATGTAGCCCGGCGTGCCCAGCCGCTCGGCCAGCTCGCGCAGGCGGTTGCTGTTGGAACTGGTGGGGCTGCCGACGACGATGACCACGTCGACCTGCGGCGCCAGCACCTTGACGGCGTCCTGACGGTTCTGCGTGGCGTAGCAGATGTCCTGCTTCTTGGGCTCGCGCACCTGCGGGAAGACGCGCTTCACCTCGGCCAGGATCTCGGCCGCGTCGTCCACGCTGAGCGTTGTCTGCGTGACGACAGCCAGCTTGGTTTGATCCTTGACTGACACCTTGGCCACGTCCTCGACGTCTTCCACCAGGAAGATGCCCTCGGACAGCTGGCCCATCGTGCCTTCGACCTCGGGGTGGCCCTTGTGGCCGATCATGATGAATTCGTAGCCCTCGCGGTGCAGCTTGGCCACCTCCACGTGGACCTTGGTGACCAGCGGACAGGTCGCGTCGAAGACGTTGAAGCCGCGCGCGGCAGCCTCGCGGCGCACCTCCTGGCTGACGCCGTGGGCGCTGAACACCAGCGTCGCGCCGGGCGGCACGTCGGCCAGGTCCTCGATGAAGATGGCGCCACGCGCCTTCAGGTCGTTGACGACGTAGGTGTTGTGGACGATCTCGTGGCGCACGTAGATGGGTGCGCCGAACTTGACGAGCGCGCGCTCGACGATCTCGATGGCGCGGTCCACGCCGGCGCAAAAGCCCCGCGGCTCGGCCAGCAGCACTTCCTGGGGATGCACGACAGCATTCATCACAGCACCCCGATCACTTGCACCTCGAAGCTGACCGGCTGGCCAGCAAGCGGGTGATTGAAGTCGAACAGCAAGGCCTCATCGCCCAGTTCGCGCACGACACCGGCGTAGCCGCCCTGCCCGTCCGGGCCGGGGAACTGCACCACGTCGCCGACGTTGTAGACCTCGTCCGGGTCGCCCAGCTGGCGCAGCAGCGTCAGCTTCACGCGTTGCAGCAGCTCTGGGTTGCGGTCGCCGAAGGCCTCACCGGGCGCGAGCTGGAAGCGCTCGTGCGCGCCCTCGGGCAGGCCGATCAGGCGCGCCTCGATGGCCGGCGACAGCTGGCCGGCGCCCAGCGACAGCGTCGCCGGCTTGTCGTCGAAGGTGTTGACGATGTCGGCGCCGTCCGGGCCCGAGAGCCGGTAATGCAGCGTGAGGAAAGAGCCGGCCTGGATGGGAGTCATTCGAGAGAGGTTGGGGAGCGCTTGGCTAGACTGCCGATTTTATGCCGTTGACCCACCTGCCCCCCGACGCCCGCCCGCGCGAGAAGCTGCTCGCCCGTGGCCCGCAGGCGCTGGCGGACGCCGAACTGCTGGCCTTGCTGCTGCGCACGGGCATCCAGGGCACGCCGGTGCTGCAGCTCGCGCAGAGCCTGCTGGACCGCTTCGGCGGCTGGGCGGGGCTGCTGGCGGCCAGCGTGCAGGACCTGGGCAAGGTCAAGGGCCTCGGGCCGGCCAAGCGCGCCGAGATCGCCGCCGTGCTGGAGATCGCGCGGCGCTCGCTGAACCAGCAGCTGGTCGAGAAGTCGACGATGAACGACGTCGACACGGTCAAGACCTACGTGCGCCTGCACCTGGGCAGCCTGGGCCACGAGGTCTTCGCGGTGCTGTTCCTGGACACGCAGCTCAAGCTGATCGCGATGGAGACGCTGTTCCAGGGCTCGCTGTCGTCGACGACGGTGCATGCCCGCGAGGTCGTGAAGCGCGCGCTGGCGCTGGGCGCCGGCGCGGCCATCCTGGCGCACAACCACCCCAGCGGCCACCCCGAGCCCTCCAAGGCGGACGAGCTGCTGACGAAGCAGCTGAGCCAGGCGTTGGCGCTGGTGGACGTGCGGGTCGTGGACCACCTCGTCGTCGGCGCGAACGACGTCGTATCCTTCGCCGAACGAGGGTTGCTGTGACCAAGCCCGTCGTGCGCAGCCTCGCCGACCTGAAGCCGCTGGCCCGCGAACTGGCGGCGGCGCGGCTGGCTGCCGAGGTCGAGCGCGAACGCCTGGCGGCGGCGATGCGGCTGGCTGAGCAGGAACGCCGCGTGTTCGAGCTGACCGTCGGCCCCGTCACGCCGCTGCGCCATGTCGAGCGCGTGCTGCACGACCGCGAACTGCCGGCGCCCGAGCCGCGCCAGCGCGAGGCCGACGAGCGCGCCGTGTTGCTGCAGGCGCTGTCCGACGACATCGACGTCGACACGCTGCTGGACACCGACGAGACGCTGTCCTTCCGCCGCGAAGGCATCGGCGTGGAGGTGGTGCGCAAGCTGCGCCGCGGCCACTGGGCGCTGCAGGCCCAGCTCGACCTGCACGGCCTGCGCCGCGACGGCGCGCGCGAGGCCCTGGGCCAGTTCATCCACGACAGCGCCCGCCGCGGCCTGCGCTGCGTGCGCGTCGTGCACGGCAAGGGTCATGGCTCGCCAGGCCGGGAGCCGGTGCTGAAGGGCCGCGTGCGGCGCTGGCTGGTGCAGAAGAACGAGGTGCTGGCCTTCGTGCAGGCGCGCGCCAGCGACGGCGGCGCTGGCGCGCTGATGGTGCTGCTGGCCGGATCGGGCTGACGAGCCGCTGACAGCGCCTGACCGCACGCTGGCGCGTCGCGCCGCGCTGACGCGTGAACACTGCCATTGACCCGCCGCGTTAGGCCGGCGTAGTCTGGGCTCAACGACGCTGCGAAAGCGCGACACCCGGTTTCACCACGAGGAGAGCCCATGGACCTGTCCCGCCCCTTCCCCAACCGCGCCCCCACGCCGGCCCGCTACGCCGGCATCGGCATGGTCGTCGCACTCCATCTGGCCGGCATCTACGCGTTGAGCGCCGGCCTGATCAATCCGCCGGCCAAGCAACGTGAGATCACCGAGCTGAAGCGACTGCCGCCTGAGCCGCCACAGACACCGCCCGTGGTCGAACCGCTGCGCCCGACCCAGCCCACGCTGCACACGCCGCAGCCCATCCCCGTGCCGATGCCGGACATCGACATCGCGCCCACCACCGAGGCACCGCTGATCAGCACGACGACGCTGCGTGGCGACCCCACCCCGGTGGTCACGGCGGGATTGGCAAAAACGGACGTGGCGCCGCCGCCGACCGTGCAGCCGCAGATCAGGGCGCCCGGCGCCGTCTGCTCGGTGATGCCGCGCCCCGAGGTGCCCGCCATCGCCTGGAGCGGTGAAGCGGTGCTGCAGGTGATGGCCACCGTGCGCGGCGGCCGTGTCGTCGGCAGCGAGTTCCGCGTCACCCAGGGTGCGCTGGACAGCAAGTCGCGGCGCGCGCTGCAGCGCTCGGTCGAATCAGCGCTCGCCGGCTATCAATGCCAGGGCGACGCGATGTTCCAGCAGGACTTCGCGTTCAGGGTCGACTAAACGTTGCGCATCCAGTCGGCCGTGCCCGCGAAGGACTCGGCCAGCCGGGCGTGCAGGGCCGGGTCCACCCCGGTCTCCTGCATGGCCTGGCCCATGCAGGCCAGCCACTCGTCGCGCTCGGCGATGCCGATGCGAAACGGCATGTGGCGAGCCCGCAGCCGCGGGTGGCCGAAACGGCTGATGTAGTGGTCGGGCCCGCCCAGCCAGCCGCACAGGAACCAGAACAGCTTGTCGCGCGCGCCGTCCAGGCTGTCGCCATGCGCGGCGCGCAGCCGCGCGTAGGCCGGCTCCAGGTCCATCAAATCGTAGAAGCGGTCGACCAGCTCGCGCACGCGCGCCTCGCCGCCGACCCATCCGAACGCGGTGGCGGGTGCGTCAGCCAAGGAGCTTGGAGGCCAGGGCCTTGATGGCCTGGGCCGCGTCGCTGCCCGGGTAATGTTCGAGCACCAGCTGGCGCTTCAGCACGGCCTGCTTGACGGCCGGGTCGGCCTTGATTTCGGCGAAGAGTTCCAACCGGAAGGTCTGCCCCGGCTGCGGGCCGACGAAGCGCTGCAGCACCTGCTGCAGCTGGCCGCAGATCAGCTTGCCCTCGCCGACCCGGTTGGCCTGGTTGACGATCAAGCCCACCTGGCGGCGCTCCTGCTGCGTGGCCAGCACCTTGATGGTCGCGTAGGCGTCGGTCAGCGACGTGGGCTCGGGGGTGGCGACGACGAGGACGTCGGTGGCTAGCGAGATGGCGTACAGCACGACGTCGGAGATGCCGGCGCCGGTGTCCAGCAGCACCCAGTCGAAGCGCGGCTTGACCAGGTCGATGATGTGCAGCAGTTTGTCGCGCACCTCGGGCGTCAGCCGCGAGTACTCGACCATGCCGGAGCCCGCCAGCAGCACGGAGAAGCCACCCGGCGCGGGCAGGATGGCCTGCTCCAGCGTGGCCTTTTCGGTGAAGACGTCGTGCAGCGTCAGCTTGGGGTGCAGGTTCAGCACCACGTCGAGGTTGGCCAGACCCAGGTCGGCGTCCAGCACCAGCACCTTCTGGCCACGCGCGGCCAGCGCCGCGGCGAGGTTGGCGGTGACGAAGGTCTTGCCGACGCCGCCCTTGCCGCTGGTGACGGCCAAGGTGCGCGCGACGGGGCGCCCGGGGCGGGGTGCAGCAGGATCGGTAGTCGTGCTCATGGCAGGTCCTGTTGCGTATCGAGATTCAGGGAGGCGAACAACATGCCCTTTTCTTCGGCACTGACCAGGGAGTCGATCTGGGGTTCGAGGCAGGCGCGGTTGCGGCCTTCGGCCTTGGCGCGGTAGAGCTGGCGGTCGGCACGCTCGGTCCACAGCAGGGGCGACGAACGCACCCATTGCGGCGCGAACGCGCCACCGAGGCTGACGGTGACGTGAAGCATCTGGCCCTGACCGACCTCGATGGCCAGTTCGGACACACGCTCTCTCACGCGCTCGGCGACCGCCAGGCCCACGTGCGTCGCGCAATTGGGCAGGATGATGGCGAACTCCTCGCCGCCCACGCGGGCGACGAGATCCATGGGCCGCACGGTCTGCGCGACGGCCTTGGCAACGGCGCGGATGACCTGGTCGCCTGCGCCATGGCCGTGCGTGTCGTTGACGGCCTTGAAGTGATCGATGTCCAGCATCAGCAGCAGCGCGGCCTCGCCGGAGCGCGCGACGCGGTCGACCTCGCGGGCCAGCGCCATCTCGAAGCTGCGGCGGTTGACGAGGTCGGTCAGCGCGTCGCGGCTGGAGAGGTCGCAGAGCGCGTCCAGCACTGCCTGCAGCCAGGCCGCACTGTGCGGCGCCTCATCCGGAAGCAGCGCCCCAGCTTGCTGCAACAGCTGCAGGGCCTGGTCCAGAACGAGCGTTTCGGCGTCGATCAGGGTGGGTTGGGGCAAGCGGTGTTCCAAGGCTGAGGGCGGACGAGGCGGATGAATGGATTCTGGATGCGGGGCAGTCTAGCAGCGCCCCTCCCATGACCAGGTCGTGAAACAGGCACGTTCCTGCGGCCTGTTTGCACTATGCTGGACCGCACCAGGGCCGTACAAAGGCCCTGCGGTGCAGAATCGGCGCGCCACGCCAGAACTGCTGCGAGCACCAACAAATCTGATTCTCGACATGCCCGCACCCGACCTCGCCTCCGGCAACGATTCCCTGGATCACGAGTTCAGTTTCAGCAAGGCCGACTTCGACCGCGTCCGCGAGCTGATCTACAAGCACGCCGGCATCAGCCTGCACGACGGCAAGCATGCGATGGTCTACAGCCGGCTGTCGCGTCGCCTGCGCGAGACCGGGCACAAGAGCTTCGGCAGTTACCTGCAGTGGCTGGAGGCGTCGACCGGCCCGTCGGGCGCTGCCGAGTGGCAGGAGTTCGTCAACTGCCTGACGACCAACCTGACCTCCTTCTTCCGCGAGGAACACCACTTCCACGCGCTGAAGGACGACCTCAAGCCCTATGTCGGCAAGCCGGTGCGCATCTGGTGCTGTGCCGCTTCCACGGGCGAAGAGCCCTACTCCATCCTGATGACCTGCAGCGAGGCGCTGGGTGCCAGCGCCTCCGTGCAGCTGGTGTCCAGCGACATCGACACCAATGTGCTGGCCACGGCCAAGCGCGGCGTCTACAACGCCGACGCCCGCGGCCTCGACCAGAACCGGCTGAAGAACTTCTTCATGCGCGGCACCGGCGCCAACTCCGGCAAGATCCGCGTCAAGCCCGAACTGCAGCGCTGGGTGGAGTTCCGCGCGCTGAACCTGATGGATCACCAGTGGCAGCTGGGCGATCCCTTCCACATGGTGTTCTGCCGCAACGTGATGATCTATTTCGATGCGGCAACCCAGCGCAAGGTGCTGGAGCGCATCCACCGCGTCATGCGCCCGGGCGGTCTGCTCTTCGTCGGGCACTCCGAGAACTTCACCGAATCGCGCGACCTGTTCAAGCTGCGCGGCAAAACCATCTACGAGCGAGTCTGAGCATGAGCACACCCCTCGCTTCGACGTCGGCCATCGGCCTGGGCAACCCGGTCGCGGTCGCCAAGGTCAACCACCTCAAGGCCCAGCCGCGCAAGCAGGGGGAAGCCTCGTTCTTCTTCTACGACGCCCACTTCAAGAACGCGGCCGTCAAGATCCTGCCGGGCGAGTACTTCGTCGACCAGGAAGACCTGCTGGTCATGACGACGCTGGGCTCGTGCATCGCCGCCTGCCTGTGGGACCGCGTGGCCAAGGTCGGCGGCATGAACCACTTCATGCTGCCCGAGGGCAACGGTGACTCGGGCCGCTACGGCTCGTTCGCGATGGAACTGCTGATCAACGAGATGATGAAGCGCGGCGCCAGCAAGAGCCGCATGGAAGCCAAGATCTTTGGCGGCGGCGCCGTCATCTCGGGCATGAACTCGCTCAATGTGGGCGAGCGCAACACCAACTTCGTCATCGACTTCCTGAAGCTGGAGCGCATCCCCATCGTGTCCAAGGACGTGATGGACGTGTACCCACGCAAGGTGTGTTTCCTGCCCGCAAGCGGCAAGGCCATGGTCAAGCGCCTGGCACCGACGAATACCGATGCGCTGGTCCAGCAAGACCGCGCCGCGATCCAAAAGGTGCAGCCCGTCGCCAGCAGCGGCGGCTCCATCGATTTGTTCTGAGGAGGCCAACGATGGCCAAGACCAAGGTCGTGGTGGTGGACGATTCAGCGCTGGTGCGCTCCATCCTCACCGAGATCATCAACCGCCAGACGGATATGGAATGCATTGGCGCAGCGGCCGACCCGTTGGTCGCGCGCGAAATGATCCGCAACCTCAACCCCGACGTCATCACGCTGGACGTGGAGATGCCGCGCATGGACGGGCTGGACTTCCTGTCCCGCCTGATGCGGCTGCGGCCCATGCCGGTGGTGATGGTGTCCACGCTGACCGAGCGCGGCGCCGAGGTCACGCTGAAGGCGCTGGAACTGGGCGCGGTGGACTTCGTCGCCAAGCCCAAGATCGGCGTGGCCGACGGCATCCGCCAGCTGGCCCAGGACATCACGGACAAGATCCGCATCGCGTCCAAGGCCCACATCCGTCGCGCCCCCGCCGCGCCGGCGCCGGGGACACCCGCCGCGGCACCGGTCAAGGCCGTCACGATGGCCAGCCTGGGCCGCGCGTCCACTGAAAAGATCATCTTCATCGGCGCCTCCACCGGCGGCACCGAGGCGACCAAGGACGTGCTGATCAACCTGCCGGCCGACAGCCCGGCGGTCGTCATCACGCAGCACATGCCGCCCGGCTTCACGAAGAGCTACGCGGCGCGGCTGGACGGCCTGTGCAAGATCCGCGTGAAGGAAGCGCAGGACGGCGAACGCATCCTGCCCGGCCACGGCTACATCGCGCCGGGCGGCCTGCACCTGACCGTGGAGCGCAGCGGCGCGAACTACATCGCCCGCGTGCAGGACGGCGAGCCCATCAACCGCCACAAGCCATCGGTCGAGGCGTTGTTCCTGTCGGCCGCCAAGCTGGTCGGCCCGAATGCGATCGGCATCATGCTGACCGGCATGGGCGCCGATGGCGCGCGCGCGATGAAGGTCATGAAGGACGCCGGCGCCTACAACTACTGCCAGGACGAGGCCAGCTGCGTCGTGTTCGGCATGCCGCGCGAGGCCATCGCGGCCGGCGCGGCGGACGAGGTGCTGCCGCTGAACCAGATCGCCACCAAGGTGCTGGAACGGCTGCGCGCGACGTCGGGCCTGTCGCTGAACCGGGTCTAGTCAGCGCTTGGCGACGGCCGTGGCCGGCACCTCGGCCCGGGCCAGCGTCTGGGTTCGTGCCTGGGCCTGCGTCTGAGACTGGGCATGGGCTTGGGCCATCGCCAGCCCCATCGCGCGTTCCGGCGGCAACACCGGCTTGAAGCTGTCCAGTGACTTCGCCGACGGCGGCACCCAGGCCGTCTGCACGGGCGCCGCAGCCTTGCCAGTGACGACGACGCGCGCGTGACGGTCTGCCGTGGCCTCCTTCACCTCCGCATTCGAGTCGGTGAAGGCGCGCGCCGACGTGGCCAGCGTGAGAACGGCGGCAAACGATGCGAAAGCAATCCAGCGAGGCAGTGAGTTCATGATGGCTCCTTGAATGCTGGTTATGCTAGCCACCCAGCGAAGCGCATAAAAGCGCTTATTTCTTCACTGACTGGTTGGAATTTCTTACCAGCATGGCTTCACTTGACCGCTTTCCGCTGCACTACCTCGCCGCCTTCCGCGCCGCGGCCCAGACCGAGAACCTGCGCGCCGCGGCCGAGAGCCTGCATCTGACGCACAGCGCCGTCAGCCAGCAGATCCGCGGGCTGGAGGCCCAACTGGGCTTCGAGCTGTTCACGCGACAGGGGCGGCGGCTGGCGTTGAACCCGGCGGGCCAGGCCTTCCAGCACGGCGTGACGCAGGTGTTTGCCGCCTTGCAGGCCGGGCTGCTGGCCGCGGCGCAGGCACACGGCAGCGTCGCGCAGACGCTGCGCGTGACTGCCCTGCCCTCGTTCGCCCAGCGCTGGCTGCTGCCGCGCCTGCCGCGCTGGCAGGCCTTGCAGCCCTGCATCACGCTGGACCTGCATTCGTCCCAGCAGGTGGTGGACCTGGAGCGCGAGGGCTTTCACATCGGCCTGCGCATCGGGCGCGGCGGTTGGCCGGGGCTGGTCTGCGAGCCGCTCTTCCACTCGCCGCACATCGTCGTCGCCGCGCCGCTGCTGGCGCAGCGCCTGGTGGGCGCAGGGCCGGAGTTGCTGGCGCAGCAGCCGTTGATGGGCGACACCGACCTGTGGCGGATGTGGTTCGCCGAGATCGGCTACACCGGCACCGTGCCGACGCCGGTGGCGACCTTCAACGACGCCGCGATGCTGGGGCAGGCGGCCGAGCAAGGCATGGGCGTGGCCCTCACCCGCGAACTGTTTGCCGCCGATGCGTTGCTGGACGGGCGGCTGGTGCGGCTGTCGGCGCTGGCCATCGACGAGGACGCGACGCGCGACTACCAGGTCGTCTACCCCGAGGTGCTGCGCGACGACCCGGCGGTGCGCATCTTCTGCGACTGGCTGCACGCCGAGGTCGCGGCCTTGCAGCAACGACTCAAAGAAACAGCTGCTGCAGATCGCTGAGAAAGTCGAACCCGCGCTCGGTGGGCTGGATGCGCGCCGGGTCGGCCGCCAGCAGCCCGCGGCCGCGAGCCGCCTGCAGGCCACCCGAGATGGCCGACACCGGCAGGCCGGTCCGCTCCAGGAACTGCGTCATCGTCACGCCGTCCTTCAGCCGCAGCGCGTTCAGCATGAACTCGAACGGCAGATCCTTGCGCGGCACTTCGTGCTCGTTGCTGACCTTGACCGGCTGCGCCATGAAGGCTGCCGGCTCACGCCAGCGCACCTGGCGCAGCACGCGGTTCGGGAAGCTCAGCTTGCTGTGCGCGCCGGCACCAATGCCCAGGTAGTCGCCGAACTGCCAGTAGTTCAGGTTGTGCACGCAGCGATGGCCATCGCGCGCGTAGGCCGACACCTCATAACGCGCCAGACCCTCGGCGCCGGTGCGGGCGGTGATCAGGTCCAGCATGTCGCTGGCCAGGTCGGCGTCGGGCAGGCCCGCCGGCGTGCGCGTCGCGAACACCGTGTTGGGCTCGATGGTCAGGTGATAGATGGACAGGTGCGGCGGCTTGAAGCTCAGCGCCGTGTCCAGCTCGCGCGCCAGGTCGTCCAGCGTCTGGCCGGGCAGCGCGTACATCAGGTCGAGGTTGAAGGTCTCGAAGGCCGAGGCCGCTTCGGTCAGCGCCTCGCGCGCCTGGTCCGCGCTGTGCACGCGGCCCAGCGCCTTCAGCTGCGCATCGTCGAAGCTCTGCACGCCCACGGACAGCCGCGTGACGCCTGCGGCGCGAAAGCCCTTGAAGCGCTCGCGCTCGAAGGTGCCGGGGTTGGCCTCCAGCGTGATCTCGCAACCTGCCTCCAGCGGCAGCCGCGCGCGGATGTCCGAGATCAGCTCGCCGATCTGCTCGGGGTTGAAGAGGCTGGGCGTGCCGCCACCGATGAAGATGCTGACCACCGGCCGGCCCCAGATCAGCGGCAGCGCGGCTTCCAGGTCGGCGCGCAGCGCGGCGAGGTAGGCGGCCGCCGTGTCGGGGGACAGGCCGGACTTCATCTCGTGCGAGTTGAAGTCGCAATACGGACATTTGCGCAGGCACCAGGGCAGGTGCACGTACAGCGCAAGCGGGGGCAGCGCGGGCAGCTGCAACGTGCCCGGACGCATCAGGTGGAGCAGCTCAGCCATGGCGCCGGGCCGTCCCAAGCCATGGCTGCGCGCCCTCGGGGGGCAGCACGCGAAGCGGGCGTGGGGGCTTCATGTCGTCAGCCAAGCCGCCAGACCTCGCGGAATTGCGCGATCAGATCAGCAGCAGCGAGCGCGCGGTGGCTGATCGCGTTCTTCTCGGCCGCGCTCAGGTCGGCCACGGAGCGGCCTGCAGCCGGAATGAACATCAACGGGTCGTAGCCAAAGCCGCCCTCGCCACTGGGCATGCTCAGGATCTCGCCTGCCCAGCGGCCCATTGCGATCAACGGTTCCGGGTCATCGGCGCTGCGCACGCCCACCAGCGCGCAGACGAAACGGCCGCGTCGATCTGACTTGCCGGCCAGCTCGCGCAACAGCCGCTCGTTGTTGGCCGCGTCGCTCTTCTCGCCGCCGGCGTCCAGTGCATACCGCGCCGAGCGCACGCCGGGCGCACCGCCCAGCGCCTCGACGCTCAACCCCGAGTCATCGGCCAGCGCCGGCAGGCCGCTCAGCCGCGCCGCATGACGGGCCTTGGTCAGCGCGTTCTCGACAAAAGTGTCGAAGGGCTCCTCGGCCTCCGGAATGCCCAGGCTGCCCTGGGTCACCAGCTCGATGCCCAGCGGCGCGAACAGCGCCTGCAATTCGGCGAGCTTTTTCGCGTTGTTGGAGGCGAGAACCAGCTTCATGCTCAGGCCTTCAACGCCGCTTGCTGCGCTGCCAGCAGGTCGCGGACGCCCTGGTCGGCCAGGTCCAGCAGCGCGTTCATTTCCGAGCGCGTGAACACGACACCCTCGGCCGTGCCCTGCAGTTCCACAAAGCCGCCGGAGGCGGTCATGACAACGTTCATGTCCGTGTCGCAGGCGGCATCCTCGACGTACTCCAGGTCCAGCAGTGGCACGCCGTCGACGATGCCCACCGAGATGGCCGCCACGGCTTCCTTGATCGGCGAGCGGGCCAGCTTGCCGTCGGCGATCAGCTTGTTGACGGCATCCTGCGCAGCAACGAAGGCGCCGGTGATGGCCGCCGTGCGCGTGCCGCCATCGGCCTGCAGCACGTCGCAATCCAGCGTGATGGTGCGCTCGCCCAGGGCGGCGAGGTCGAACACGGCGCGCAGCGAGCGGCCGATGAGGCGCTGGATCTCCTGCGTGCGGCCGCTCTGCTTGCCGCGCGCGGCCTCGCGGTCGCCGCGGGTGTGGGTGGCGCGCGGCAGCATGCCGTACTCGGCCGTCACCCAGCCTTCGCCCGAGCCGCGCTTGTGCGGCGGCACGCGCTCCTCGACGGAGGCCGTGCACAGCACGCGTGTCGCACCGAACTCGATCAGCACCGAACCCTCGGCATGCACGGTGAAACCGCGGGTGATGCGCACGGGGCGCAACTGGTTGGCTGCGCGGCCTGCGCTGCGCGTGAAGGTCTTGGTCATGAGGTGCTTGTCAAAAAGGCGCTACGACTGATGCGCGGCACCGAAGCGAGGATTCTTACTCAGCAGCGCTGAGAGGGGCTTTGGCGCCCCCAGGGCACCAAAGCGGCCAGGCGCAGGGCTATCGCCGCGCTCGACCGGACTGGCGGATGACCTCGTTGATCTCGCGCACCGAGCGCTCGATCTCCTCGTCGTCCATGCCGGCGACGAGGTCCAGATCCAGCGCGCCCTGCATGGTGGACGCGAAACCGGAGTTGCCAAGGTTCTGCGTCGTCTCGCCGCTGGGTTCGCCCTCGCCTTCCCATTCGACGGCAAGCACTGTGACGTTGTCGCTGCGCGCACCGCCGGCACGCAAGGCCTGCTCGACAAGCTCGGGCGCGGCCTCGGAAATGGTCTGGTCGGCCAGGTGCTGGACGATCTCGGCGTCCTCTACGCTGCCCCACAGGCCGTCCGAGCACAGCAGCAGGCGGTCAGAGGGTTCCAGCACCAGCGGGCCCTGGCAGTCCACCATGGGCTTGCCCGGGCTGCCCAGGCAGGTGAAGAGCACATTGCGATTGAACGGCTCGCCATTGCGCGCGACGCGGCCGAGGGCTTCCTGCAGCTCGGAGTAGGAATGGTCGCGGGTGCGGGCGATCAGCTTGCCGGCGCGCACGAGATACAGGCGCGAATCGCCGCAATGCGCCCACCAGGCCTGGTTGCCCTGCAGGATGCAGGCAACGACCGTCGTGCGGGGCGTGTCGTTCAGGCCCTTGCTGGCGGCGTAGCGCAGCAGCTGCTGGTGGGCGATGACGACGGACTCCTGCAGGAAGCGCTGGGGATCATCCAGCACCGGGCGGGCGTCCTGCTGGAACAGCGCGGCCAGCGTCTGCAGCGCGATCTCGGCGGCAACTTCGCCCTCGGGATGGCCGCCCATGCCGTCGGCGAGCGCGAACAGACCCGCCTCCCGCGTGAAGCAATAACCCATGCGGTCTTCATTGGTCTCGCGGCCACCGCGACGACTGACTTGGAAGACGCTGAACCTCACGCTTTGGCCCCGGATTTGAGATTTTCGAGTTGCAGTTTGAGGCGTTCGCTAAAGGACAGCTTGGTGTAGCGTCTTTCGGTCTCGCGGGCGAGTTCCTTTTGCAGCGCGAACACGCTCTGCGGGCGCGACAGCGCGTCCAGCGACATGCACCACTCCGTCACTTCGAGCAGGTTGTCGGAGTACACATTGCGCAGGCGCGACAGGCTCAGCGACAGGCGGTCCTTCTCCAGGCGCTGCGGCGCGTCGTTGGGCGGATAACCCTGCATGCAGGCGTAGATGCAGGCGCCGATGGCGTAGATGTCGGTCCAGGGGCCCAGCGAGCCGTCGCGGCGGTACATCTCCGGCGCGGCAAAGCCCGGCGTGTACATCGGGCGGATGAAGTTGCCTTCCTTGCTCAGCACTTCGCGCGCGGCGCCGAAGTCCAGCAGCACGGCCTTGTTGTCGTTGGTGATGAAGATGTTGGCCGGCTTGATGTCCAGGTGCAGCATCTTGTGCTGGTGGACGATGCGCAGGCCGCGCAGGATCTCGTCGAAGAGGCTGCGGATGGTCGATTCGCGAAAGACCTTGTCGCGCTTCATGTCGCGCGCGGTCACGATGAAGTCCTGCAGCGTGTCGCCCTGCAGGTAGTTCATGACCATGTAGACGGTCTCGTTCTCGCGCAGGAAGTTCAGCACCGAGACGACGCTGGGGTGCGAGATCTGCGCGAGCGAGCGGCCCTCCTCGAAGAAGCTCTTCAGGCCAAGGCGGTACAGCGGCTGCTTCTCGGGCTTGACGCGAGGCGTCAATTCGCCGGGCGAACGTTCGGCCAGCGATGAGGGCAGATATTCCTTCAGTGCAACCAGGTGGTGGTCAGGATCCTCGGCGAGGTAGACCACGCCAAATCCGCCTGCCGCCAGTCGCTTGATGATCTGGTAGCCCCCAACCACCGTGCCTGCAGGCAAGGGCGCCGGCTTCGGCTTGGACATAATCGCGCTAAATCTCTTGTTAACGTCTGTTTTTACAGGTACGAAATGCCAGTCTACAGCATGACCGGGTACGCCAATTCCCTGGCGCAACCCCCTAAAGCCGAGGACGGCAGCACGGCTTCTACGGGCTCGGTGAGCGTCGAGATTCGTTCCGTCAACGGGCGATTTCTCGACCTGGCCATGCGCATGCCGGAGGAGATGCGCGGGCTTGAGCCGCAGCTGCGCGACCTGGTGGCCGCGCGCGTCAAGCGCGGCAAGGTCGAAGTGCGCATCAACGCCCAGCGTGAAGGCGACGGCGGCTGGCCCCAGCCCCAGCCGGAACAGCTGAACCGCCTCGCCAACCTCGAATCCAAGGTGCGCTCCTGGCTGCCCCAGGCCGCGCCGTTGTCGGTTCACGAAGCGCTGAACTGGTGCAAGAGCGGCGGCCAGGCGCCAGCCCAGCTGGACGCCGTCACGTTGGAGGCGGCCCAGGCCTGCGTGCAAGGCCTGGTCGAGGCGCGCGAGCGCGAGGGCGAGAAGCTGGTGGCCATCCTGAGCGAGCGCATCCAGCGCCTGCGCCAGCTGGCCGACGAAGCCGAGCCGCTGCTACCGGCCGTGGTGGCGCGGCAGCAACAACGCTTCCTGGAGCGCTGGCAGGAGGCGCTCAACACGACCGGCGCGGCGTCCAGCGTGCCCAAGGAGGCGCTGCAGGAACGCGCGCTCAATGAAGCAGCGGCATTCGCCATCCGCATCGACGTGGCGGAGGAACTGGGGCGGTTGCGCGCCCACCTGGAAGAACTAACCCGCCTGCTGAAAAAGGGCGGCGAATTGGGCAAACGGCTGGATTTCCTGATTCAGGAACTGCACCGCGAAGCCAACACCCTGGGCTCGAAATCCGCCGCGCTGGAGCTGACGAACATCTCCGTCGAAATGAAGGTTGCCATCGAGCAGATGCGCGAGCAGGTGCAGAACATCGAGTAGCGTTTCGGCGGCCAACGATTCGCACGGCGATCCGGAAGTACCCGCCAACTGGCGCGTCGCGGCCGAGAACCAGAGATTCACGGCCGCGTTGACTTCAATCAAGCAGCGACTTGGGTAGCGTGCCGCCATTGACGGCGATCTTCGCGAGCACCATCTTGTGCAGCCAGACATTCATTTTTGCCGAGTCCTGCATCAGTTCAGGAGGGCAATGCAATTCGACAGCCAGTTCCTTGCGCGACTCCAGGCTGGAATCGAGCTCCAGCAGCTTCAACAGGTCCACGATGGACGTGCGCCAGTTGAGCTTCTGGCTGTTG
This sequence comes from Roseateles sp. P1_C6, assembly GCF_056406315.1. Lineage (NCBI taxonomy): Bacteria > Pseudomonadati > Pseudomonadota > Betaproteobacteria > Burkholderiales > Sphaerotilaceae > Roseateles > Roseateles sp. P1_C6. Next base: position 32 of record NZ_JBFUAK010000002.1, on the reverse strand, counting down.
CTCGCGGCTCGTTTTTCCAGTTGTGCCTCGAC